>NZ_JBFUHE010000001.1:0-871012 GCF_056402535.1 Mucilaginibacter sp. P4_A11 | reverse complement strand
AGGTACATGTGCTATGTATAAAATATTTAAAGGTTTATTCATTAAATGTTTTATAAGGTACAACGTCGTTTCTGCCAGGGTTTTTCAACTTATAGGCAGCGATTTTAAATGTTTGGAAAGTAAAGAACCCTAAAAATGCAATGGTGTATAAAATGTACATTAACCTCGGTCTGTTATATCTTTCAAATATTGTTGGGATAAGGGTAATCTGCATAAAAGTTAAATAATATGCCACCCGGAAAGCGATAGGAATGTCTACAAACAAATTAATTAATATAGTACCTAACCAAAAAAAACTGGTATAAAAGTTTATTGTCTTTTTTGAAAAATATAATAGGGTTAAACATATAAGCGTGTTGGGAACCATACTGAATATTTTAGCATTGACATTGTTTACCGAGTTGCCAAAACTATAGTCTGCATACGTGTTGTATTTAGATACATCCACCAAACCACCTCCAACACTTTTCAGATTACTCACGGCATCCCTTACGTGAAATAAATCCCCCCATCCAACCACAAAAGAAATCGCCAATAAAGCGAAAGCTAATTTTGTATTTACCTCTACAGTATAGAAGATTAATGCGATTGGTAACACCATAATTGCAGATGTATGGAAGGTTGTTGCAACAAGTATCCAAAAAATAAAATATTTGATATTCTTGATAGTCAGATTATCTAAGGCCAGTAAAATAAATGAAGTAGCAATTGATTGTCTTAAACCGGATAAGCTAAAATAGTAGTTAAAGGCCAAAACAAATAACAATAGCGAAAACAACTTCTTAGGCGAATTATTTTTAATGAAAAAATAAATAGGTACGAAGATGATTAATGTAGTAACAAACAGAAAAAACTGTTGATCACCACTTATTAACTTAATTATTTGCATCATTAAAGCATAACCAGGCTCTATATCCCGGAAATATGCTTCGCGGCCTAAAAATATATTTACATACATTTCTGTATCTGTACCAACTGTTTTAGCGCGCAGGGCAGATAAAATAAGCAAAAACAAAAAACCAATAAGAAAGGTATGTTTATTATCTCCTATCGCTAAAAGAATTATTAGTATTAAAACTACAAAAAGATAAAACATACTTTTATGTTATAAACGTTCATAAACTTTAATCCCATCTTTCTTAACAATAACGGCAGGATTACCAACTACAGTGCAATTATCAGGTATACTCTTGGTAACAACAGCGGCCGCACCTACTGTTACATTATTACCTAATGTTATTCCTCCAACAACAATTGCCCCAGCACATACTTTAACATTATCTTTCAATATAGGCTTTTTATCAGTACCTGATTCACTTAAACCAATGGTTACATTATGCCATACTTGACAGTTCTTGCCTATATTTATAGCATTTATCACTGAACTGAAACCGTGTTGCAAAACAAAGCCAGAACCGATATGCTTACTCTCCATGTAAATAAAGGAAGGATTTAGTTTCCCCGCCAACACGTTCAATATTTTACCCACAAATCCGATCCTCAAATAAAATATGTTTCTATACTCCTTAATAAAATTTAATAAATATATAAAACCATAAATACCTTTACGTTTAATTCGTAATACCAACAACCATTGTAAAAGATCCTCTTTTATGATTTTACGATTCGGGTGCATTACAAATACCAGGATGTGAGGTATCAACCTTATCGATAAAAAAACAAACCACAATCTTTTAAGTATTTGTTTCATCAACTTAACTTACTATAATGTTCAAATAAAATTTATACCCCACTATTTTTCTTCTTAAATAGAATCTTAGAAATTTCGTCCCGCCCCTCAAAAAGGATGATACATAAGAGTACGGACAATAAAGCGACCTTCATTAAAAACATATTAAAAAAAATAGCCCCCCATAACAATAGAGACAATACGATTTTCGGTACCCAAAACAAAAGCACACTTTTAACATTAAACTTTAATGCATTGATATAAACATAACAAACATTAAATACCAACACCAGCGAAATATAACTTAACGCGTAACATTGAGCTATACCAATCAATGAAATAGTTGCTCCAAATACTATGCCTCCCACCATAAATAATGCGCTTACCCATCCTGATATCATAAACGTCTTCTCCTTCTCTTTTAAAATCAAAAGCTGTCCAACGCTCGAAAGCATAGTCTGTGTAAAAATCAATAAACCAAAATAGGGTAAAAACGCAGCTACCTGAAGCCATTTGGTACCCCATAAAAGAAATACCAATTGATTGGGTAATAATATCAGTATTACCACTAATGGAAAACTTAAAAAAGCTATTATCCTTAACACAAAAAAATACTCTTTCTCAATATCCCCACCTTGCTGCTGTAACTTTTTTAAACTTGGAAAAAGTATATTTGAAAACAAACCAGTTATTAATGTTAGAGGTAATGTTAATAACGAATAGGCCCTACTATACAAGCCCAACTCCGATGCGCCATACCACTTTCCAATTATCATATTGTCAGAATTTCTTGACCAATAATTAATTGTATTAAAGCCTATAACACTTGTTACAAGTTTACGCGTATGTTTAAAACCTACTTTTAAATAATTAAGAGGATATATTTTAAACCCGAGTTTTACTTCCCTTTCATAAAAAACTGCCATAATAGCAGCATTAATTATCTGCGAAAAGATCAAAGCCCAGTATCCCGCTCCCCAATAAGCCAATATTATGGTTACAGAAACCGATGCAACCATTCCCAGTAACGTTATTTTACCAATAAAGGCAAACTTTAATTCCTTGGCCAATATAGCTCCCTGAGCCAAACTTAAACCGCGAAGTAAAAACGTAATTGACAAAACCGCGGTTGGAAGAAAAAGCGCGGGATTTTTGTAAAATACAGAAATGGGATAGGCCATTAAAATAGTTATAAGAAACAACCCTATTCCTAATATCCAAGCTAAATTGGTCAATATTCTTTGATAGGTCCTTCCGTAATCACTTCTAATGAGTGCATATGACAGCCCACCATCTGAAAATACCAATATAAAGTTGGTAAACACTGTAATTAAGCCAACTATACCATAACTTTCAGGTGATAACAACCGTGAAACTATTATAGTTGAAAGAAAATTTATACACTGCGATAAATAGTTAAATCCCCCTGATATTAAAATATTCTTATATAATCCCTTTTTAAAACTTGTCATTTTTTTATTAAATATAACTTAAGCTTGTATCCATTAATATCAAACAGGCAACAACAGCAAAAACATTTAACTGTTTATGACAAATTCAGTTATACCGCAGCTACTACTATGAACTATTATATTATTGGTCAAGTTCTTCCCCAAATATCTCACAGAACGCTCGCAACTTCATTGTGAAGTTTATTGTTAAACAATAATAATGGGCTTTTAAATACTTTTTTTACTATATATTTCAAAGCAACTTTTTGAGGGATCAATTTTTCCTTGACGAGAAAATTCAATACAAAATGAGTGTATTTATTAAATTCGATGATGTTTTTAACTAAAAAATCAAATTTCTCTGCACTAAGTTCCTTTTTAAGGCACAACATACCATCGTAAACATTTTCATTGATTATTTTGGTGGACAACACCCTTGAAGTGGTGGCATATCGTCTTATGAAGAATAACCGATCTGACATTTCAAATTCAAAACTTTCAATTGCCAGCTTTAACATGGTTGTCATATCAAATGGCGTTAGTTTCAAATTGGCACCGCAAAATCCGTTTAAATTGACGAATGATCTGCGGCTATAACAAACACCTGAAGGTGCAAGTCCACCGTGCAAAAACGGTATTATTGAGTTTTGGCCACTTAAAATATTGTTCAGACCAACACCACCAGTTAACCAGGCCTGGTAAAAATCTCTGAACATACTGCGCCCCCACAATACGTACTTATCAGGAAAATTCCGCTTTTGTAAAATATTATAAAATTTACTTAAACATTCTTCAATAAGAAAATCATCTGAGTGACAAAATACAACGTAATCTCCTTGTGCTTCACGCAGGCAAATATTATGGTTCTCATACATGGGCACGGTGTCCGTCCTTGTAATGACTCTAATTTTCTCAGACAACGCAGCATACTTAGCTATGAGCTGAGCAGAATCGTCTTTTGAACCATTGTTACTTATCAAAATTTCATAAGGAAGATCAAAGTTCTGATTAACTGCGCTTTCTATGGTCTCCGCAAGCGAACTTCCTCCATTGTAAACAGGAATTGCAATTGTAAATATCATACCTAAAAATTTAAACACTGAGAAATTGCAGCGCTACGCATTACACAATCGTCTGTCCAATAATATTTCCATTGAGCAAATCTTCCAGCCAAAATTATTTCTCCCAGTTGTTGAACAGGTTTCTCATCCCAATCTGTCATCGGTTCAAGATCATCTTTCTCACGAACCATTCCCATTTTTTCAAGCCAATTAAAAATTGTATCCTGGGCCTCAATGCGCTCATTATCAAAAATCACGTTTGCCCAATCAATCCATTTAGTATGATAACTCTGAATAGCTTCTGGGTTTTCAATCAGCTTCATTTCTACGAGCTCCCTTAATACCGCAGCTGAAATTTTATCAATTGCCTCCGTTAAAGGATGATAGTCAGAAAAATAAACCTCTACCTGTATTCCACATTTTCCGGGTTCACCGTTAGCTGGTGCCAACAAATCTGTAAAGTTGATCCTGGTTGAGTAAAAATCCTCATCGTAAACATATATCCAATGATTATCGACAGGTGCGGGATGCTTAACAACTATATTCAAAATTAACACCTGCGAACATTTCAATTTTTTTGCAGAGTACTTTATAGCTTCCGGCGCATCACTATTTATTATAAGGTAGGGTAATGGAAGTGTACTTATTAAATGTTCATAATTAGCCTTTTCACCGTCCTCAAATAATAGTTCCTTGTTTTGAAAAGATATATATTTAAGTTTTTTGTTATAGCTAATTGTTAACTCCTCCTCTACTTTCTTAATATAAGAATAGTACCCTCCCTGTTTTGGATACCTTACCTTGCTTATATAGTGTGTTTGTTTGGCAAGGGGGCCCTTGGCGCTTTCAACCATATCTGTAATCTCAGGAAAATATATTCTTTTTCCTATCCAATCAGTAGTTAAATTTTCAGGATCTGTAGTCCAATATTTTTTGGTGTAAGCTTTGGGAAAGTTTTCAGCAAATGTTTTACCAAATGCATAATCAATCCATTCCTGATAATTTTCAGGTTTATAATCTCCGGGTAACTCTGCTCGGATCGCCTTAACATCTTCAATACATTTGGCACGCAGAGGCTCAGGTACGGCATACATGTTGGATTGAGCAGGGTGCATAATCCAGGCGTTTTTATAATAATTAGTGGGGTTAGTGGGGTACTCCAAAAATTCCTGATCACAATTATCCGCAAAGTATTTCTTTACATAATCATATTTGGTAAAGGATACATGAGGTCCTTCATCCCAAGTAAAGCCATCAACTACTTCACTATGAATGTGGCCACCACCATGGGATTTTGCTTCATACAATTTATAATTAATATTGCGTTTAGTCAAATGATCGGCTAAACTTAATCCACTTAAACCAGCTCCAAGTATTGTATACATTACAAATTATAAGTAGTTGTTATATATTCTTTTAACGCTTCTTTCCAGTTACGCATTTGATGAACATCATTGAGTTCAAGGTTCATATTGTGTAAACACTCGTTATCGGGCATATTAGCTTTACGAGGAAATGCATTGGAATTTACTGGTTCAACTATGGTATCAAGCTTAAAAAGTTTAACAATTTCACTAACATATTCATACCTCGATGCGCTGCCTTCATTTACAGCGTTAAAAACTCCCCCAAGGTCTTGTTTAATCAATAGTAAAATTTGTTTGGCTAAATCCAATGTATAAGTTGGCGAACCAATTTTATCAATAGCACTATTCATAACTGCAGACTTTTCTGCTTCCTTACGCCTGGCTTCTACAAAATTTTTTTTATGCTGAAGTGTCCCGCCGAATAACCAACCGGGCCTTATTATCAAAAAATCTTTATTATGTTCCTTGATCCTTTTTTCCCCTTCTAACTTGGTATAATGATGAAAAGTTAAAGGGTTGGTGTCATCTAACTCGTTATATGGCGTAGATTTTGCATTACCGTAAACCCCACAACTGCTGATGTAAACAATTTTAGCACAAACTTTATCAGCTGCACGGGCCATGTTTTGCGAACCAATTATATTGGTTTTAATAGCCGCGCTTTTATCATCCTCGCATAAATCAACATTAGTCATGGCAGCACAATGAATCACAACATCTGGTCTGAAATCCGTGATCTTGCTTTTCACATCTGAAAAACTACTCAAATTAATATTTTGGGAATTGAAAGCCAATATCTCGTTATCAAAAGATTGGAGCTGATTATATATCTCGCTTCCCAATATTCCAGAAACTCCTGTTAAAAATACTTTCATCTTAAAATATCCAGTTGTAAGGAATTTCTGAGGCTTCCGGTTCCAACCTTATGCTCTCTTCAGGATTATGCTTTATATTGCAAACGTTTAAAATCAAGCTGTCAACATCTGCAATCCCGCTAAATCCAAACCATATTCCAGGATTTATTACTAATCTTCCGTAATTACTCGGCGATAGTGTAAACTCAGTAATTTTACCAAAATGCTCGCTTTCTTGTCTGTCGTCGTAGAAAACAAACTTCACTGCGCCTACTGGTACAAATAAATTACATATCATTAATGAGTGTTTCTTCCAAGCTTTGGGGTTCCTGCTTTGAGCGGTTGAAAAATAACATTCTCCAAATTCAGGAAGATTATCATCCAATCCTTTAATGGCATGCATTACACTTCCCCCGGTAGTATTTATAACATTTAAAGGATAATAATAAACACCACTAATTATTTCAGTGACCATACGATATTTTTCCTTTTAGCTACTTCAGTGTATTCGTTTATTTGCTTTAGCGTAAAATCCAGCATATTATCGTTATGCTGCTGGTAAAATTCTTTGTACCAATCTGCAGTAAAAACAGCTGTTTCGTTGAAATTAAGAGTCGGCACCCATTGCATGTCAAACAGCGCTTTATCTATGTTTAACTTTAATAACCCCGATTCAGGGAAATTAGATGGTTCAATATTTAATATATCGGTATTATCCTCATCCCAGTTTTCTGCAAGTTTTTTAAGAAGATCCAATACAGTATAATTTTGATCAGTTGGAGGGCCAAAATTATATGCTTCGCCATTTATTGAGTCCTTTTCTGGGTCGGCCAAAAACTGACCAGTTCTTAAGTATCCGCTGAGTGGTTCAAGGACATGTTGCCAAGGACGCGTTGCGTAAGGGCTTCTGATTAGTACCTTTTCATCCTGAGCCCATGCACGGAAACAATCGGGTACTATACGATTGGCTGCCCAATCGCCTCCACCTATTACGTTGCCTGCTCTTACAGAAGCTATTTTTATTTTTTCGTCCTTTTTAAAATAAGAATGAAAATAAGTTTTTATCATTAATTCAGCAGCTCCTTTTGAGGCCGAATATGGGTCTTTACCACCGAGGTGATCGGTTTCTTTATATCCCCAAACCCATTCCACGTTGTCATAGCATTTATCACTTGTAATCATGACAGCTATGCATGGCTTGTTTATAAGCCTCAATACCTCCAAAATATTTGCAGTACCTATAATATTGGTAGTAAAGGTATCTATTGGTTGTTCAAAAGCTAATTTCACGATTGGCTGTGCCGCCAGGTGAAAAACAAAATCAGGTTCAATTTCACCTATGATTTTCTTCATCTCTTCCAGATCACGTATATCTGCGATATATGATTCCATCTGGCTTTCTATATCGGCAATACCAAAAAGAGACGGGTCTTTATAAACCTCGTTTGATATTCCGTAAACTTTTGCGCCTAAAAGCTTTAACCACAAACATAACCAACCACCTTTAAACCCGGTATGGCCGGTAACAAGCACCTTTTTATCGTTGTATATATTATTAAACATATGATTTCAATTTTTATATAATCACCAAGTTTTCCATTTAGCTTTCCCGGAAACCCAATCAGCTTCCAACTCGTGTTTATCGCGCAATGTATCCATTGGCTTCCAAAACCCTTCATGCTTATAGGTAACCATTTCGCCTTTATAGGCAATTTGTTCCATCGGTTCACGCTCCCAGGTTGTGGCATCTCCCTCTATATAATCAAAAACAGCCGGCTCACATACAAAAAAACCTCCATTAACCCAAGCACCATCACCTTTAGGTTTCTCCATAAAAGAGTGAACAAGATTGTCCTGATTGATATCTAAGGCACCAAATCTCCCGGATGGTTGTACTGAAGTAACCGTACAAAGCTTCTTGTTTTCTTTATGAAATTCAACAAGTTTGGTGATATCAACATTACTTACGCCATCCCCATAAGTGAGCAAAAATGGGTTGTTACCGATATGAGGCTGAACGCGTTTAATTCGGCCTCCTGTCATTGATTCGTTTCCCGTATCAACTAATGTTATAGTCCACGGCTCAGCTTGGCTGTCATGAACCTTCACCGTATTATCTTTTAAATCTATAGTTACATCTGATTTATGCAAAAAGTAATTCGTAAAATACTCCTTAATAACGTATCCCTTATATCCTAAACAAATTACAAAATCGTTATATCCGTGGGAAGAATATATCTTCATAATATGCCATAATATCGGCATGCCTCCAATTTCAACCATTGGCTTAGGCTTTAAAACTGTTTCTTCGGATAGTCTGGTTCCTAATCCACCTGCAAGCAATACTACTTTCATTTATGTTAATTTGGGTTAATGATGTTCGATTATTATTATAAAAGCGATCAAGTATCTATTTCTTAAATAGTTTTTTAAACCAGTTATCTTTGCTTACCGCAACGCCCTCACCGTAGCCGTAGCCATAGCCATAACCGTAACCATAGCCGTAACCATAACCATAATAGCCACCTTTCCTGGTTTTTATATCATTAATTACCAGGTAAGCTTTCCTAAACTTACCATCATTTGATAAATCATTAATGATATTTAATTGAGTCTTATAAGTATACTCCTGGCGTACTATGTACAAGCTTACATCAACAAATTTTTCTATTATTTGCGCATCAGACACCAAGCCGATTGGCGCACTATCAATAATTATGTAATCAAATTTCTTCCTTAAATCATTGATCATTAAGCCAAGACGTTCGCTCATTAATAACTCTGACGGATTTGGAGGAATCGGCCCGGAAGATAAAACAAAACAGTTCTCGGAAAAATAACTCTGCTTTATCACACTATCAATATCCATTCTTTCGGAAATCACATAGTTGGTAAAACCATTATTAGGATCCAAGCCCAAATTCATTGACAGTTTTGGTTTACGTAAATCCAATTCTATTAGCAGAACCTTTTTTCCGCTTAAAGCTAATACGCTACCTAAATTGGTACAAATAAATGACTTCCCTTCCCCACTCATACTGGAAGTAGCCATAATAACATTACACTCACCAGTTTTTAATACAAACTGTAAGTTTGTTCTAAATGCTCTAAACTGCTCTGAAATTATTGAACGGGAATTATTTATAACAACTAATGAATTACCTTCAGGATTATTTCCAATCTCGCCTAATATTGGAATCTTAGTTACAGCTTCTATATCCTCTTTATTAATGATCTTTATGTTTAAACGATCTTTACCGTACAGGTAGCCCCATGGAATCAATAAACCACAGGCAAAACCGATTAGATATATGAGTGATTTATTGGGCTTAAAGGGTAGATATTCACATTTAGCCGGATCAATAATTCTTGCTGTCGATAACGTAGATGTTTTGGCGATAGCTGTTTCTTCGCGCTTTTGCAACAAATATAGATACAGCTGTTGTTTAAGATCTTGCTGCCTTGAAAAATCAAGATACAAGCGTTCCTGCTTTGGAACTTTTTTTACCTTTGTTAATAAACCAGCATTCTTAGATTTCAATTGGTTTACAACTATTGATAAACTCTTTTTATAAGTATCAAAACTTTTTATTAGGCTAACTTTCGCTGTTTCAAGTTCGGCATCAATATTTTTAATAACCGGGTTGTCCGCTTTATACGAAAGCATTAAGTTATCTCTATTAATCACCAATTGATTATACGAACTTATACCTGCTGCAAAAACCGGGTCTTGAACCGACATTGAACTGGGAATAATTCTTTTGTTACCAGAAGCCGTCAAATATTTTTCGATTTCATTTACAAGTGACAATTGAATTTCCTGCTCATTTAGCTTATTGTTATAATCAGAAACATTTGCAACTAAAGCCTCACCTTGAGCATTAACATTCGCAAGTTCATTCTCTTGTTTGAATTTTTCAAAATTAGATTCAACCCCAGCCAATTCCTTGCTGACAACTTGTATCCTTTTATCTATAAAATTCAATGTACTATCTGCGATCTCAATTTTATTTTGATGGTTTCCTTCTAAATATAAAGTCATCAATTTCTGAACGATTGCTTCGCCCTTCTTAGGATTTGAATATTGAAAAGAAAGGGCAACAGTAGTACTTTTCTTATCAGTTAAATCAACATTAAGACTTTTACTTAACCTTTCTACTTGTCCATCAATAGAATTGATATTCAATTTGTAACCGTTAGCTTCGATAGGCTGTCCCGGGATTTTCAAAAAAACCAGGTCATAATCGGCCAGTCGCACAACATCATTATACTTAAAAGTTGTATCAATATTGTCCTTCCCGTTTACAAGATGAATTTGATCTTTATTATTAATGTCTAACAAATAATCCCTCGCTTTTATCGAATCCGCTTTAGGAATAATTTTAACGTAAAATGGATATTCATTATACAATTCGATCGAATTCAATCTGCCTCTTCTAAATACGGTGACATCAAGGTGCAAATCTTTAACAACGCTTGTCATTAATGATTTAGATTTTAATATATCTATTTCATTATAAACGTTGCTTGACATATCCAACAGATCAGAAAAATCCATTAAGGAACTACTACTGCTTTTACCGCCTAAAAGGCCACCCGATGACCCATCGTCGATGGTAATTTTACTATCAATTTCATATGATGGAGTACTATATCGGGAATATAAAAAGGCTAAGGATAAGCAACCTATTAAACCAATTAAAAACAGGTGCCAGTGACCTACAATATTTCCAACAAATTTTTTAACATTGAAGCTATCTTCTTTATCCAAAGATTTATTAGATTCTTGAGTACGAAATTCCATTTAATAGATTATTTTCTTGTTATATAAATAGCTATGATTGATAAAAGCGATCCCAATATAGTATAGTTACGCGCTTGTGTGGCATCGGTAGCTGCCGCCTTTGCCTTACTGGGTTCAACATAAATAATATCATTTTGGCGTAAATAATAATAAGAGGCTGTCAGCAAATCACTTTTTTTCAAATTCACTCTATACGGCGTTTTTGAACCATCAGGATTTTCCCTTATCAAAAGCACATTTTCCCTTTTACCATAAATTGTTAAATCGCCTGCCATAGTAATGGCATCCAATAAACCCACTTTCTCATTTGGCAATATATATACTCCAGGCTTTGCCACCTCTCCGGCAATACTTATCTTAAAATTAGCATAACGAACAATTACCGTTGGATTATTGTAGTATTTCGAAGCCAATTCTGTTACAATAACTTTCAATTCAGATGTCGTATGTCCTATCACGTGAATCTTACCAAGTACAGGAACATCGATATCTCCATCCTTGTCAACCAAGTATCCTATCGGCGACTGTCCCGAACCAGAGCCAGAAAGCCCACCCGATAGCTGACTTAATGTAGACGGCGAATTGGGAGATGCAGAGGATGGCGCGCCGGAAATAGGAACATTGCCAGCATTGATCATCTGAGTAGCGCTTGGATCGATAGTTTGTACAATTACAGTCAAAATATCGTCTACTTGAATTTTAGGAGCAACATATGTATTTACACCAATAGTTTTCAACGCTCCAGAATCTGGAATATCTTGAAAGTATTTGGTTTTTTTTGTGCTGCTACAAGAAAAAATGTTGAAAACAAGAAACAAAACGAAGAGTAGTAAAAATGAATTTACAATGTAGGATTTTCTCATAAAATTAGGACTCCCATGTCTTTGTAGGTATAAGTTGTAAAACGTTGCAATATATACACTTTTTTCTCAAATGCAACACACTATTATTAAATTTTTTATAAACAAGGCATAAGCATAACTTTTCCTTAACCAAAGGACCATTTTAATATAATATTATTAATTATGCCTGTCCCATTGTGCCACCAAAATTCATCGGAAAACCTGGATGATCGGGCTGTACTTTGATCCGGCCGTTAATAGTTTCATACTTTTCAATGTTGTCTTCCAATGCCGACAAGAGACGCTTGGCATGCTCCGGAGTTAATATGACCCGCGACTTTACCCTGGCTTTAGGCACGCCTGGCATAACCCGGATAAAATCCAACACAAATTCTGAATTTGAATGGGTAATGATAGCCAGGTTTGAATAGGTACCTTCTGCAATTTCTTCCGAAAGCTCGATATTGAGCTGATTTTCATTTTGTTCTTCCATGTTACTAAAATAACAAAAAGACGTTCTTCATAAACTGTCTTTTTGCGGGGTAAATGCCGGGCAAATATAGCTTTTAAGAATATAAGTCCATATTATATTCTTTCTGCATAAGGTCGAACGTAGAACAGTGTTGCTTCGCTTTTGTTTTAACTATTTTTAAAAAAACATAAAAAAAGCCTCCCGGAGAACCGGGAGGCTTGATAAATATTTGAATAACTAAAGGTTAAGCTTCTAACTCTTCTGCTTTTGAAGCCATCAGGCGGTCAAACTCTTCCTGTGAGCCTACCCGGATATTTTCATACTCGCGCAAACCGGTACCTGAAGGTATTAAGTGACCTACGATAACGTTTTCTTTTAGGCCAAGCATTAAATCTTTTTTACCTGCTATAGCTGCTTCGTTCAGTACTTTGGTTGTTTCCTGGAACGATGCCGCTGAGATAAATGATTTGGTACCTAACGATGCCCTGGTGATACCTTGCAGTATCGGGCTAGATGTAGCCGGGATAGCGTCACGCACTTCAATCAATTTAAGATCGCGGCGTTTCAAAATCGAGTTTTCATCGCGTAAGCGGCGTAATGAAACTATCTGACCAGATTTCAATGTAGTTGAATCACCCGGATCAGTTACAACTTTCTTGTCGTAAATTTCATCATTCTCGGTCATGAAATCCCATCCGTCAACAGCTTCACGCTCCAAGAAACGGGTATCACCCGCATCTTCAATCGCTACTTTCTGCATCATCTGGTGAACAATAACCTCAAAGTGCTTATCATTGATCTTCACACCCTGTAAGCGGTAAACTTCCTGAATACCGTTAACAAGGTATTCCTGAACTGCTGCAGGGCCCTTGATAGCAAGGATATCTGCCGGAGATATTGAACCGTCTGACAGTGGCATACCAGCTTTAACAAAGTCATTATCCTGTACAAGGATGTGTTTTGAAAGCGGTACAAGGTATTTTTTAACCTGGCCGTCTTTTGATTCAATGGTGATTTCGCGGTTACCACGTTTTACACCACCTAAAGTTACCACACCGTCTATTTCGGTTACTACAGCCGGGTTTGAAGGATTACGTGCTTCAAATAACTCGGTTACACGTGGCAAGCCACCTGTAATATCTCGCGTTTTACCGGTTGAACGAGGAATTTTAGCAATAACCTGGCCTGTTTGCAGTTTGTCACCTTCATCAACAGCGATGTGGGCGCCTACAGGGATGTTATATCCTTTAATAACGTTACCTTTTGTATCAGCAATCTGGATAGCAGGGTTTTTAGTTTTATCCCTGGTATCGATGATCACTTTTTCACGGTGACCGGTTTGCTCGTCAGACTCCTCACGGAAAGTAATACCTTCCAATACGGCATCAAACTGGGTAATACCCGCAAACTCAGATATAATTACCGCGTTGTACGGATCCCATGAACAGATCCGGTCGCCTTTGGTGATCTTGCTGCCATCTTTCACATACAGGTATGAACCGTATGGGATATTGTTGGTAACAATTACTTTATTGCTTCCGGCTTCAATGATACGGAATTCGCCTGAACGGCCTAATACCACATCAACAGCGCCGTCTTCGGCAGTTTCATAAGTAACAGTACGTACGTTCTCAAATTCAATGATACCATCAAATTTAGCGTTGATCTGTGATTCAGCCGCAATGTTTGACGCGGTACCACCCACGTGGAATGTACGAAGTGTTAACTGTGTACCCGGCTCACCAATTGACTGTGCTGCAATTACACCGACAGCTTCACCTTTTTGCACACGCTTACCGCTTGCAAGGTTACGGCCATAGCACAATGCACAAACACCACGTTTACTTTCACAAGTTAATACGGAACGGATTTCGATGCCTTCCAACGGCGAGTTCTCGATCTTTTTGGATACCTCTTCGGTAAGGTCCTGACCAGCTAAAGCTAACAATTCGTTAGTAATAGGATCATGAACGTCATGAAGCGTGGTACGACCTAAAATACGGTCATATAATGGCTCAACAATATCTTCGTTATCTTTCAATGCAGTTGTATAGATACCCCTTAAAGTACCGCAATCAACTTCACCAACAATCATATCCTGTGCAACGTCATGCAACCTACGTGTTAAGTAACCAGCATCCGCTGTTTTCAACGCCGTATCCGCCAAACCTTTACGCGCACCGTGGGTAGAGATAAAGTACTCCAATACCGACAAACCTTCTTTAAAGTTTGAAAGGATCGGGTTTTCGATGATCTCACCACCTGAACCTGATTTTTGAGGCTTGGCCATCAAACCACGCATACCTGCAAGCTGACGGATCTGCTCTTTTGAACCACGGGCACCTGAATCAAGCATCATGTAAACAGAGTTGAAACCCTGGTTATCGTTGCTCAGGATGTCCATTACGTTAGCGGTTAAGCGGTTGTTGATACGTGTCCAGATATCGATGATCTGGTTATAACGCTCATTGTTAGTGATGAAACCCATGTTGTAGTTACCCATAACCTCGTCAACTTGTTTAGAAGCTGTTTCGATCAAAGTAACTTTTTCAGCAGGGATATTGATGTCCTTCAGGTTAAATGATAAACCACCCTGGAATGCCATCTTGAAACCTAACTCCTTAATATCGTCAAGGAACTGGGCAGCACGTGCCATACCGGTAATTTTCACTACTTCACCAATGATATCACGAAGTGATTTTTTGGTTAATAGCTCATTGATATAACCTACTTCAACCGGTACGTGTTGGTTAAACAATACGCGACCTACAGTGGTATCAATAATTTTGCTTACAATTTTACCATCGCGCTCTTTAGTGAAAGCTTTAACTTTAATAAAGGCGTGCAGGTCAAGTTTCTTTTCGTTATAAGCGATGATTACTTCTTCGGCAGAGTAAAAAGTTAAACCCTGGCCTTTAACCACACGCGTTTCATCTGTTTTACGGCCTTTGGTTATGTAGTACAAACCAAGTACCATGTCCTGAGATGGTACAGTGATTGGCGTACCGTTTGCAGGGTTAAGGATGTTGTGCGAAGCAAGCATCAGGATCTGGGCTTCCAAAATTGCCGCGTTACCAAGTGGTACGTGAACGGCCATCTGGTCACCGTCAAAATCCGCATTGAATGCCGTACAGGTTAGTGGGTGCAATTGGATCGCTTTACCTTCAACCAGTTTTGGCTGGAACGACTGGATACCCAACCTGTGCAGCGTAGGCGCACGGTTTAGTAACACAGGGTGTCCTTTCAATACGTTTTCCAAAATATCCCAAACTAATGGGTCTTTACGGTCAACAATCTTTTTGGCAGATTTTACTGTTTTAACCACACCACGCTCAATCATTTTGCGGATGATAAATGGTTTAAACAGCTCGGCAGCCATATCTTTTGGTAAACCGCACTCGTGTAATTTAAGGTTAGGACCTACAACAATTACCGAACGGGCAGAGTAATCCACACGTTTACCTAATAAGTTTTGACGGAAACGGCCTTGTTTACCTTTCAGGATATCCGAAAGTGATTTCAATGCACGGTTACCTTCAGTTTTTACCGCGTTAACTTTACGTGAGTTATCGAATAACGAATCCACAGCTTCCTGCAACATACGTTTTTCGTTACGTAAAATTACCTCTGGTGCTTTGATCTCGATCAAACGTTTTAAACGGTTATTACGGATAATTACACGACGGTAAAGGTCATTCAAATCAGAAGTAGCGAAACGGCCACCTTCCAGTGGTACTAACGGACGCAACTCAGGCGGGATAACCGGAACGATCTTAACGATCATCCACTCTGGGTTATTTTCGATCCTGGTTTTTGCATCACGGAAAGCCTCAACAACTTGTAAACGTTTTAAAGCTTCGTTTTTACGTTGTTGTGAAGTTTCGTTTGCTGCCTGGTGACGCAGGCTGAATGATAATTCATCAAGGTCAAGGCGTTTTAACAATTCTTCCAAAGCCTCAGCACCCATTTTGGCAACAAATTTCTGTGGATCTTTGTCGTCAAGGTACTGGTTTTCTTTAGGAAGGGTATCTAATACGTCAAGGTATTCTTCTTCAGTAAGGAAATCCATTTTGTTGATTCCATCACCTTCTTTAATACCTGCTTGTATCACTACGTAACGCTCGTAGTATATAATAAGGTCAAGCCTTTTTGTAGGCAAACCTAATAAATAACCAATTTTGTTTGGCAATGAACGGAAGTACCAGATATGCGCAACAGGCACCACCAGGTTGATGTGGCCCATACGCTCACGACGTACTTTCTTTTCGGTTACTTCAACACCGCAACGGTCACACACGATACCTTTGTAACGGATACGTTTGTATTTACCGCAATGGCACTCATAATCCTTAACCGGGCCAAAAATACGCTCACAAAACAAACCATCACGCTCAGGTTTGTAGGTACGGTAGTTAATGGTTTCCGGCTTTAAAACTTCACCGCTTGAACGCTCAAGGATAGACTCAGGAGAGGCTAAACTGATAGTAATGGTGGTAAAGTTACTTTTGATTTTATTATCCTTTTTGTAAGACATAGTCTCCTTTATTTTTAATTATTGAAGGACTGAATTATTGAATTATTGATTGCTCGAAAATTACTGAAGGACTGAATTACTCAATAATTCAATCCCTCAATAATTCAATAATTACTCTAAAGTGATATCCAAACCTAAGCCGCGTAACTCATGAACCAATACGTTGAATGATTCAGGAACTGATGGCGTTGGCAGGTTTTCACCTTTAACAATAGCCTCATATGTTTTGGCACGGCCGATAACATCATCCGATTTAACGGTCAATATCTCCTGCAGTATGTTTGATGCACCAAATGCTTCCAGTGCCCAAACCTCCATCTCACCAAAACGCTGACCACCAAATTGTGCTTTACCACCCAATGGTTGTTGTGTGATCAATGAGTACGGTCCGATTGAACGGGCGTGCATCTTATCATCAACCATGTGACCTAATTTCAGCATGTAGATAATACCTACAGTAGTTTGCTGATCAAAACGATCACCTGTTAAACCATTGTATAAATAGGTACGGCCCGATTCAGGTAAGTTGGCTTTCTTAACCCACTCTTCCACTTCTTCATGGCTTGCACCATCAAAAATAGGAGTAGCGAATTTTATACCAAGCTCTTTACCGGCCCAGCCCAATACGGTTTCGTAGATCTGGCCCAGGTTCATACGTGAAGGTACACCCAGCGGGTTCAACACAATATCAACCGGTGTTCCATCTTCAAGGAAAGGCATGTCTTCGTCACGTACAATACGTGCAACAATACCTTTGTTACCGTGGCGGCCTGCCATTTTATCACCTACTTTGAGCTTACGCTTTTTAGCGATGTAAACTTTAGCCATTTGCACGATACCTGATGGAAGCTCATCACCCACACTGATAGCGAATTTATCACGACGATAGGCACCCAGCTCCTCATTAAACTTAATGTTGAAGTTGTGAAGAAGGATCTTGATCTGATCGTTTTTATCATCATCAGTAGTCCATTTAGTTGGGTTAATATTATCGTAATTAAGCTCAACTAATATTTTCTGGGTGAATTTAACACCTTTAGGAACCTGTAACTCTTTGTAAACGTTATAAACACCTTGCGAAGTTTTACCGTTAACGATCTCAAATAACTTTTCGATCAAAGTATTTTTAAGATCTTTTACAGCTTTGTCATGCTTGTTATCCAATTTCTCTAACTGTGCTTTTTCTTCAGCCTTTGAAGTTTTCTTAGCACGTGAGAATAATTTGGTATCGATAACAACACCGGCAATTGACGGCGGGGTTTTCAATGAAGCATCTTTAACGTCGCCGGCTTTATCACCGAAGATAGCACGTAACAGTTTTTCTTCCGGTGATGGGTCTGATTCACCTTTAGGGGTGATCTTACCAATCAGGATGTCGCCTTCTTTAACCTCAGCACCTACACGGATGATACCGTCTTCGTCAAGGTCTTTAGTAGCTTCTTCTGATACGTTAGGGATATCTGGTGTTAACTCTTCCTCACCGCGTTTAGTGTCACGAACTTCAAGCTCGAACTCTTCAACGTGGATTGAGGTAAATATATCTTGTGAAACAACACGCTCAGAAATTACGATCGCATCCTCAAAGTTATATCCCTGCCAAGGCATGAACGCTACTTTAAGATTACGGCCTAATGCAAGCTCGCCATTTTGGGTAGCGTAACCTTCGCAAAGTACCTCACCTTTTTCAACCCTCTGCCCTTTTTTAACAATAGGCTTAAGGTTCATAGTAGTGCTTTGGTTGGTTTTCTTAAACTTGGTTAAGCGGTAGCTTCTGCTATCTCCTTCAAACGAGATCAAACGATCAAGTTCGTTACGGTCATATTTAATACGGATCTCATTAGCATCAACATACTCAACCACACCATCGCCTTCGGCGTTGATCAGGGTACGAGAGTCTTTTGCTACGCGACCTTCCAAACCGGTACCAACAATTGGCGCTTCAGGGCGTAACAATGGTACGGCCTGGCGTTGCATGTTCGATCCCATCAATGCACGGTTAGCATCATCATGCTCCAGAAATGGAATAAGTGAAGCCGCGATTGAAGTGATCTGGTTTGGAGCAATGTCCATTAAATCCAGACGCTCTGGTTCGATAACCGGGAAGTCGCCTTCGAAACGTGCTTTTACACGTGGCAATGCAAACTCACCTTTATCGTCATACACTGCGTTTGCCTGGCCAATGGTTTTACCGTCTTCATCTTCGGCAGATAAATAGATAACCGGCTCATCAACCATTACTTTACCTTCAACCACACGTTTGTACGGTGTTTCGATAAAGCCTAAGTTGTTGATCTTGGCATGCACGCAAAGTGATGAGATCAAACCAATGTTCGGACCTTCGGGAGTTTCGATAGTACACAACCTACCGTAGTGGGTGTAGTGAACGTCACGAACCTCGAAACCTGCACGCTCACGCGACAGACCGCCGGGGCCTAAGGCTGACAGACGACGCTTGTGCGTGATCTCTGCCAGTGGATTGGTTTGGTCCATGAACTGTGATAACTGGTTTGTTCCGAAGAACGAGTTGATCACAGATGATAATGTACGCGCGTTGATCAGGTCGGTTGGTGTGAACACCTCGTTATCACGAATGTTCATACGCTCACGGATGGTACGGGCCATACGTGCTAAACCTACGCCAAACTGAGCATAAAGCTGCTCACCAACGGTACGTACACGACGGTTTGACAAGTGATCAATATCATCCACCTCGGCTTTTGAGTTGATTAATTTGATCAGGTATTTAACAATCGCGATGATATCCTGCTTGGTTAAAACTTTAGTTTCTTCCGAAGTGCTCAGTTTTAATTTACGGTTGATGCGGTAGCGGCCCACATCGCCCAGGTCATATCTTTTATCTGAAAAGAACAAACGATCGATGATACCACGTGCTGTTTCTTCATCAGGTGGTTCAGCGTTACGTAACTGACGGTAGATGTGCTCAACCGCTTCCTTCTCAGAGTTGGAAGTATCTTTCTGTAAGGTATTGTATATAATAGTATAATCACCGCTGGTTGAAGCATCTTCCTTGTTCAGGATGATGGTTTTAACACCAGAGTCGATGATCATATCAATATGATCGTCTTCCAATAAGGTTTCACGCTCAAGGATGATCTCATTACGAGGGATAGAAACTACCTCACCGGTATCTTCATCCACAAAGTCTTCGATCCATGTTTTAAGTACCCTTGCAGCAAGCTTACGGCCAATATATTTTTTAAGGCCTGATTTGCTTACTTTAACCTCGTCGGCCAGTTCAAACAACTCTAATATATCTTTATCAGAGTCATAACCAATGGCGCGAAGCAGCGTAGTAACCGGGAATTTCTTTTTACGGTCAATGTAAGCGTACATCACGTTGTTAACGTCTGTAGCAAACTCAATCCATGAGCCTTTGAAAGGGATAACACGGGCCGAGTATAATTTTGTACCGTTGGTATGGCGGCTCTGACCAAAGAACACACCTGGCGAACGGTGTAACTGTGATACAATTACGCGCTCGGCACCATTAATAACAAATGTACCTTTAGGGGTCATGTATGGGATAGTGCCCAGGTACACGTCCTGTACAATTGTTTCAAAATCTTCGTGCTCCTCATCATTACATGACAGGCGAAGCTTGGCTTTTAATGGTACGCTGTAAGTTAATCCGCGTTCAATACACTCTTGTATATCATAACGTGGCGGATCAATAAAGTAGTCAAGAAACTCCAGGACAAAGATGTTTCTTGAATCTGAAATAGGAAAGTTTTCGGCAAACACTTTAAACAGCCCTTCTTTATAACGGTTGTCGGAAGTGGTTTCCAATTGAAAAAATTCCTGGAAAGATTGTAACTGAACATCCAGAAAATCAGGGTACTCAAGCACCTTTCTGCTGGTTGCAAAGTTTACTCTTTGATTATTATTGTTTGCCAAGGTATTTAAATTTTAGTTTATTAATAAACTTGATAGATGTGAGATTTAGGATTTAAGACATGAGCATTGAGATTTGAGAACAGAAATACGATTCAGACAGATGCCGCTAAAGCAAGCGGCAAAAATCTCATATCTTAAATCTCATATCTATCATCTCCTATCGGATATCTGCACTCCAAACCTTTATAAACAGCAATAGACCCCGACCGTTATGGTCGGAGTCTTGATGCTATATTTCAGTAGGTTAAATTACTTAACCTCAACTACTGCTCCGGCTTCTTCTAATTGTTTTTTCAAAGATTCAGCTTCCTCTTTAGTTACACCAGTTTTAACTTCTTTTGGTGCACCGTCAACAAGATCTTTAGCTTCTTTCAAACCAAGGCCAGTTAAGTCTTTTACTAATTTAACAACTGCTAATTTAGCGCCGCCTGCTTCTTTCAGGATAACGTCAAATGCAGTTTGTACTGCTTCAGCAGCAGGGGCATCATCGCCACCAGCAGGAGCAGCAGCAACAGCTACAGCTGCAGCAGCAGGCTCAATACCATACTCATCTTTTAAGATTTGAGCTAATTCGTTTACTTCTTTTACTGTTAAGTTTACCAACTGTTCAGCAAACGCTTTTAAATCCGCCATTTTATTTAAATTTTTACTTTTAATGCTTTTTGTTTGTTATTATCGAACTTAAAGGTGTTCGTTAACCTCTTTCCTGTAATGTTTTTACAAGGCCTGCAATTGTATTTCCGCCTGATTGTAATGCTGAAATAACGTTTTTCGCAGGTGATTGTAGCAATCCGATAACTTCGCCAATCAGTTGTTCCTTTGATTTTAGTTTGATCAAAGTATCAATCTGGTTGTCACCGATAAATATCGCTGAATCAATATAAGCTGCTTTTAAAATTGGTTTTTCACCTTTTTTCCTTAATTGTTTGATCAACTTGGCCGGAGCTGTTGCTGATTTTGAAAAAAAGATAGATGATGAACCTTTTAATACATCAAATATTGGGCTGTAATCGCCGCCGGCAGCTTCCATAGCTTTTTTAATCAAGCTATTTTTAGCTACTTTCATCGTAATGTCGCTTTCGAAACACTGACGACGAATGTCGTTGATTTTTGCAACTGTCAGATCTGAAGTATCAGTAATATAAAAGTTACCGAACTCCTGCATTTGCTCAGTTAGGGCTACAACAAGGTCGTATTTTTCTTCTTTATTCATGATTAGATCCCCGCTACTGATTTAGTTTCAACTGTTATTCCTGGCGACATAGTTGAAGAGATATGAATGCTCTTGAAATATGTTCCTTTTGCTGCAGATGGCTTCAATTTAGAGATGGTTTGCAATACTTCTAATGCATTCTCATAAATTTTATCTGCAGGGAAAGATGCTTTTCCTATTGAGGTATGGATGATACCTGTTTTATCAACTTTGAAGTCGATTTTACCACCTTTAACCTCAGTTACAGCTTTACCAACTTCTGGAGTTACTGTACCTGATTTAGGGTTTGGCATAAGGTTACGCGGGCCTAAAATACGACCTAAACGACCAACCTTTGCCATAACACTTGGCATAGTGATGATAATATCAACATCAGTCCATCCACCTTCAATTTTGGCAATATAATCATCCAAACCTACAAAGTCCGCACCTGCATCTTTTGCTTCTTGTTCCTTATCAGGAGTACAAAGCACTAATACACGTACAGTTTTGCCGGTTCCATGAGGTAATGTTGCAATACCACGCACCATTTGATTGGCTTTACGCGGGTCAACACCTAAACGAACGTCTATATCAACTGATGAATCAAATTTAGTTAAGGTTAATTCCTTTACCAAAGCTGATGCAGCTTCTAATGAATACGATTTGTTTGCCTCAATTTTGGAGAGTGCCGCTTTTTGATTTTTTGTTAATCTTGCCACTGTCTTAAACTGATTTGTATAAATTTTTAATTCTTGATTTGAGATTTGAGATCAGAGATTAATGAAAACCAAAAATCCGCTATCCTAAATCAATTTAATTCCAGGGAGCCGTACCTGATAYGGTGATTCCCATACTACGGGCAGTACCTGCCACCATTTTCATGGCTGATTCAACTGTAAATGCGTTCAGATCTACCATTTTATCCTTAGCAATAGTTTCAACCTGCTCCCAATTTACATTGGCAACTTTTTTACGGTTGGGCTCTGCTGAACCACTTTTTAAACCTGTTGCTTCCAATAACTGGATTGCAACCGGAGGGGTTTTGATGATAAATTCGAAAGATTTGTCAACATAAACAGTAATCAAAACAGGCAATATTTTACCAGGTTTATCCTGGGTACGTGCATTAAATTGCTTGCAAAACTCCATGATGTTCACACCTTTTGCACCCAATGCAGGGCCAATTGGAGGTGATGGGTTTGCGGCGCCGCCTTTAACTTGCAGCTTTACCATTGCACCGATCTCTTTTGCCATTTTAATTTACTTTAATTATAACTCAATGTTAGTAAGTGGAAGCTAAGTAACATTTAAGGTTGTTTTGATTTCGGATTTGGGATTTTCCATTTCGGATTTATCTCCCTCCTCTTTCATCTTATATTTTAAATTCAAAAATTCCGAAATCGAAAATCCGATATCCGAAATTGTTTGAAAACTATTCTTTCTCTACCTGCATGTAATTCAATTCAAGCGGCGTACGGCGCCCGAATATCTTTACCATTACTTTCAGTTTCTTTTTCTCTTCGTTAACCTCTTCGATAACGCCGCTGAAACCGTTGAAAGGACCGTCCATGACTTTAACGGCCTCGCCAACATAATAAGGTACATTCATGGTTTCGCCCTGCGAGCTCATTTCGTCAACCTTGCCTAAAATACGGTTAACTTCTGCCTGGCGAAGCGGAATAGCATTTCCGGCTTTATCACCCAGGAAACCTATAACGCTGTTTATGTTTTTTATGATGTGCTCGGTCTCGCCATCTAAAACAGCTTCCATAAGCACATAGCCCGGAAAGTAGTTACGCTCTTTAGCGATCTTCTTTCCATCGCGCATCTGGTAATACTTTTCGGTAGGTATTAATACCTGTGGTACCAAATGACTAATGCCCAAACGGCTAATTTCGGCATCTATATATTGTTTAACTTTTTTTTCCTTACCACTAATAGCCCTAACTACATACCATTTCAATTGATCACTCATCTCCGTCTCCCTGATATTATGTTAGTGATGTGTAAAACAGTTTAAGCAAATAATTAATGATCTGGTCCATACCTAAGATAACCAGCGCAATAATTATAGCGGCAACCAATACCAAAACAGCGCTGCTTTGCAGCTCGCGCCATGTAGGCCAGGTAACCTTTTCGGTTAACTCGATGTATGACTCTTTAATATATTCAGCTACGCCTGCCATTTTTATATTGTGCTTAAGCACGGGAACAAGGATTCGAACCCTGATCAAAGGTTTTGGAGACCTCTATTCTACCGTTGAACTATTCCCGTGTATCATTTATAATAAGAAAACATAAGTTTGCCGTTGGAGGCTAAACTTATGTTTTCAAATTAACCTTTTTGAAATGTTATTATTTAACGATTTCAGTCACCTGACCAGCACCTACTGTTCTGCCACCTTCACGGATAGCGAAACGTAAGCCTTTTTCCATTGCAATAGCGTTGATCAATTTTACGTTGATAGTAACGTTATCACCTGGCATAACCATTTCTATACCTGGTTCTAATGAAATCTCACCAGTAACGTCAGTAGTACGGAAATAGAATTGTGGACGGTATTTGTTGAAGAATGGAGTGTGACGGCCACCTTCTGCTTTTGATAATACGTAAACTTCTGCTTTGAAATCGGTGTGAGGAGTTACTGAACCTGGTTTGCAGATAACCATACCACGACGGATATCAGTTTTCTCAATACCACGTAACAATAAACCTACGTTGTCACCAGCTTCACCGCGATCAAGGATCTTACGGAACATCTCAACACCAGTTACAGTTGATTTCAAGTTTTCAGCACCCATACCAAGGATGTCAACTTGCTCACCTGAGTTGATTACACCACGCTCAATACGACCAGTAGCAACAGTACCACGACCAGTGATTGAGAATACGTCTTCAACAGGCATTAAGAAAGGAAGTTCTGTCAAACGTGGAGGGATAGGGATGTAGCTATCTACAGCGTCCATCAACTCCATGATTTTACCAACCCAGGTAGGATCGCCGTTAAGGCCACCTAATGCAGAACCCTGGATAACTGGGATATCATCGCCTGGGAATTCGTAGAATGATAATAATTCACGAACTTCCATTTCTACTAATTCTAATAATTCCGGATCATCAACCATGTCAACCTTGTTCATGAAAACAACAAGTGCAGGTACACCTACCTGACGTGCCAACAGGATGTGTTCGCGGGTTTGTGGCATCGGACCATCAGTTGCAGCAACTACAATGATTGCACCGTCCATCTGAGCAGCACCAGTAACCATGTTTTTCACATAATCCGCGTGACCTGGACAGTCAACGTGTGCATAGTGACGGTTAGCTGTTGAATATTCAACGTGGGCAGTGTTGATGGTAATACCACGTTCTTTTTCTTCAGGAGCCGAGTCAATTGAATCAAATGAACGAGCTTCTGATAAACCTGCATCAGCCAAAACCTTAGTAATAGCTGCGGTAAGGGTTGTTTTACCGTGGTCAACGTGACCGATTGTACCGATGTTTAAGTGCGGCTTACTGCGGTCAAACTTTTCTTTTGCCATGATCTATAAATTATTTTTGTAGGTTAATTTTAACTTTAATGTATGTTTTATAACACCGAGCCAACAATGGGATTTGAACCCATGACCTCTTCCTTACCAAGGAAGTGCTCTACCCCTGAGCTACGTCGGCTTATTTTTGATCTCGGATTTCGGAAATTCGATTTCGGATTTTTTTTCCTTCCTCTACTTACCTGCCCGGCATCTTATTTTGCTTAGTTCAAATCTGATATCGAAAATTCGAAATCCGATATCACCGAGCGGAAGACGAGGTTCGAACTCGCGACCTATAGCTTGGAAGGCTATCGCTCTACCAACTGAGCTACTTCCGCTTGTTAAGCTTTTGGTTTGTTGTCTTCAATTAATGAAACTCCATTCCTCAAACCTCTTTAATCAAGTCAGCAGTTTACAATCCCGTTAACTTATTGCTAACTGCGAATTATAAACTGCTTACTCAATATGTGGGGGGAGAAGGATTCGAACCTTCGTAGCCGAAGCAACGGATTTACAGTCCGTCCCATTTGACCGCTCTGGTATCCCCCCAGTAGTTGTTTCCGGATTTGTGATGTCCAAAATTGAAGCTAAACACCTCAATCCGAAAAAAACTGAGCCTCCTATCGGGATCGAACCAATGACCTACTGATTACAAGTCAGTTGCTCTACCAGCTGAGCTAAGGAGGCTTATATTTAAATTTGCCTTTTCGTTATTTAAACCTAAAGTGGCTTCCGATAACGGAGCGCAAAAGTAATAAGCTTTTTGATATTTTAAAGAACTATTTTAACTTTTTTTTAAGGCGTTAAATACCTCCCCGAAAGGGACTGCAAATCTACAAAAAATAACACCACGTCAAAATTTTTTATCAAAAAAAATCGGCAGGCTAAAAACCTGCCGATTTAAGCTTAAAATAAGCCTTGTTATAATATTAAAAACCCTCTTCTGCTGCTGTTAAAACAGCTTTTTTGGCTGTGGCATCAGCAAGGGCCTTCTTTTGTTTATGCTTTTCAATTTGCTTCCTCAGGCTTTCAACCGCCAGATCGGTAGCTTCCTCAAAACTCTTACACTTCTCTTTCGCGAATATCTGATTGCCGGGTAGTAATAATTTGATCTCCGTTATCTTATTACATTCATCTTCCACATTCTCAAGCTTTAAGTAAACTTCACCGCTAATAATATGGTCATAAAATGTATCAAGCTTGTCCGTCTTTTTCTGAATAAAATCTAAAAGTTTCTTGTCTGCGGTGAAATGAATTGACTGCACTGTAATTTTCATGTTTCCTCCTTTTTAAGCCTTTGGATGGGCGAGTTTATAAATAGATTTTAATCTTTCAACTGAATTGTGCGTATAAATTTGGGTAGCGCTTAAATTGGCGTGCCCCAAAAGTTCTTTTATTGAATTTAAATCGGCCCCGTTATTTAGCATGGTGGTTGCAAACGTGTGCCTGAGCACATGGGGGCTCCGTTTATTTTGGGTTGATATGTTGGAAAGGTATTTCTGCACTATTAAATAAATCAATTTCGGATAAGCATCCGCTCCTTTGTTTGTAACGATTAATGTAAAGGAATTGTTATCGAAATTTTGATTTTTCTTTAATCCTAAATATTCAGGCAGCAGGATCTTCAGCTCATTATTAACAGGGATGATGCGTTCCTTGTTGCGTTTGCCCAATACCTTCACCACTCCCCCATCAAGGTTAAGGTCCTGTTCCTTAATACCTAACAGTTCGGCAAGGCGCATGCCAGTACCAAACAAAAGTTCAATAACAAGCTTATCGCGCAAACCCGGAAAATCATTTGTAAAAATGTCATCACTATCTAACATTTTTGTGAGGCGCGCATCTTCAACTACTACGGGCAAAGTTTTAGCAACCTTTTGCGACCGTACCCTGGATACGGGGTTAGTTTCAACAACACCTTCCTGCAATAAAAATTTAAAGTATTTGCGCAGCGTAGCCATTTTGCGGTTAACCGAACGGCCTGTAAGTTTTTGATCAATAAGTTCAACCATCCAGTTACGGATGTCATGATAGCTTACCTGCGATGGATGGGTAATAACCGGCTCAGGTGCGGGATCGGCACCGCCGGGATTGTTTAAAAAGCGCATGAACTGATCCAGATCAGACTGATATGCGGAAACAGTGTGCACTGAGTACCGCTTTTCATACTTGATGTATTGGATAAAACGCGCTAAAAACATAAAAAACTATTTATACATCCGGGATGATGAATGTACAAATAGTTTTAATATAGTGTCAAGAAATTAATTAATTCTTTTCAACAAAAAAGAATTAAACAGTTTCCTGGTTTAAACCTTGTTTATATATAGCATGTTTAACAACATGACGACGGGTTACAGATTTCTTTTCGAAAGCCTGACGACTGCGTAGTTCTCTTAAAACACCTGTTTTTTCGAATTTCTTTTTGAAGCGTTTCAATGCTTTGTCTAATGATTCGCCGTCTTTTACGTTAATAATGATCATAATTCCTAAAATACCTCCTTTCAAGGGAGGGCAAAGATAATCACAATGTTTTGAATATCAAATAGAGAGCGGGAATTATTTTTTGATTTTATAGATTATGTTGATGTCGTGGATTTCATCCATATAAAAGTTAATAACGACAAGATACTCATTGAACCAAAAAGCAGCAAATCGTGGATGCTTATGCAATAGAAATTATTCAGAAAATATCATTTACTTTTAGTAAATGATATTTTCCCGCTGTCTTTTCTTATACATCTCTTATAAAAACAGTCCCTGCCTTTATAAATGAATTTCTTACCTATTTTGTTTATCTCGCCTTACCAATAAACTCCATGTATTCACCTGGCTTTTGCTTTGAAATTTTCAGGATAACTTTTTCATCAACTTTGAAAGTATCACTCCCTACGGAAAAATCCGAATGCAATCGTACACCTTTATAATCGTATTCTACATAAATAATGGTAGTACTTCTGGTTTTCCGCTTTTCCACTACAATCCCTTTAACCGTTACCCCATCTTTTAATGCAGCTTCTTTGTTCCTTTTATAGTTAATATCCCTTATTATACCCAGCAAAACAACAGTGCCTGCAATAGTGAAAATAATTTTCCCTGATTTTTCTCTTGTCATAATATGCTTTATAAACCAAAGTTTTTGCAGGAATACAAATTTAATATTTACAAACACTATCTCCTTATACAAACCTTTAAATACTTATCTTAAACATAAACTCAACAATACGGTGAAAGTAGACTAATTATTTTTCAGGAATCCATCCAGGTAATCCTCTAACGGAGTTTGACGGTACGAGTCCGTAAAGCGTCACAACTTTACAGTTCTCGTCAATAAATTACCCCTCAGGGCAAACTAAGACAGCTCGATTAAGAAAATACAATTTGTTAAGTTATCTTAAATCTAATATGTTAATACCAAATAAAAACTCCATTCTAAAAACACACATAAACAACAAAGGCCGCCAATGGCAGCCTTTGTTGTTCTCATAATCTGTAATCAACAATTATTGTTTATCCCAGTAAACCCTTGTATTAAGCGCATCCGGGCCCTGACGGGCAATTACAGCATTGTAATTGGTTTTGTTAAGGTCAAACTCCGTTTGCGGATATTGTTGCCTGCGTGGGATCTTTTGATCAGGGCTTAGTGAACCCGGAACCGGATCAAGCAGTTTAGGCAAGCCTGTACGACGGTACTCTGCCCATGATTCCCATCCGTTGCCCAAGAAACCGGCAATCCATTTTTGGGTCATGATTAGGTTCATCGCATTTGCAGCCGAAAACTGAACCGATGCCTGTGCAAGATAAGCACTTTCGTCAGTCGAACTAACAGCGTTTTGCTCCAATGATGCGGCCATACCTTTTTTATAGAAATCGGCAGCGGCAGCATCGCCACCAGCAATCCAGTTTAGGTGGGCAGCTTCAGCCTGTGTAAACATGATCTGGGCGTATGATGTCCATACGGTTGGTGATGCCTGACCTGAAACAGCTAAGCCAATTAATGATACATTACCGGGTTTAGTGCGTGTTCCTTTGTTATAATTACCTAAAGCATCTCCAAAAGTCCCGTAAGGTAAACCTACGTATGTTTTTGAAGCTGTTTGTGCCGCATAAACTGCTAACCTTGGATCATTAAGACCGGTTAAGGTATTAATTACCAAGCTGCTTACAGCATAATCATAACGGTTACGGTAATTAGTAAAGTAAGGGTTTTCGTTAGTTTGAATGGCCAGGTAATCATAAACAACGTTATCATCGTTTGAAGTCATTAAACCACCTGCAACCGCCTTTGCATATTCTGCTTTACCTGTTGTTGGATCAACTTTTGAAAGCCTTAATGCCATAATAGCGTGCAACGAATTTGCCCAATGTTTCCATTTAGTGTTATCGCCACCAAATAAAATATCACTTGTTAAGCCAGCGCCTGCATCAAATTGCGCCTGTGCTTCGTCAAGTTCTTTCATCAAAGCCGCGTAAACATCTTTTTGTGCATCAAATACGGGGGTTAAGCCAGATACACCATTTAATGCCTGAGAGTATGGGATATCGCCCCACCTATCGGTAATGGTAAGATATACAAATGCCCTTAAAATACGCGCTGCTGCTATCTGATTAGCATTTGAACCAAATTTAATTGTTGACTGCAGGCCTTTCTTAGCCGGATCGGTATTAAACTGGATCAGTGTTTGCAAATCTTCAAGCGGGCCAGTGTAATACCCCTGGTAGTCATATTGCTTTAACGAAAACTGCGATTCACTGGTATAAAATGTTTCGGCAAGATATTGTGAATACAATTCGCCGGTGAACGAGTTAATATTGGTTGTTGCACCAGCACCGTTAATACCACCCAAATACTGCAGCGCGCTTGTTAACAGGTAACCGGTTTGCGCGTTAGGTGACTGGTTAGGGTTAACGTTTAAATCGCCGCCCACTTTACATGAGGCAAGTATAAACATACCAGCCCCGATTATATATTTACTGATATATGATTTTTTCATGATTGAAGAACTTATTAGAATGTTACCTTAATATTGAACCCTAAGTTTCTGGTATTTGGCAATTGGCCTCCTTCATAAAATGAAGTTTGCAATTGCGACGGGTCAACACCTTTAACCTTCGAATAGATCATCCATGGGTTTTGGGTTGTAATACCAAAGTAAGCAGTTTGGAATGGCAGTCTGCCTAACATCTTTTTAGGGAACGAATAACCGATGCTAACTTCTCTTAATTTAACGTATGAAGCATCATAAGCCCATTTTTCCCAAATCTGGCTATATGATTGTTCATATAAGGTACGGGTTTCTACATAAGTAGTATTAGGGGTACCATCGGCATGTACACCTGCAACCAGGGTACCACCGCCTTCGGCTACAGGGTTACGTACCGGGTTACCTTTAGCATTGTTGCCAATAGTTTCGATACCTAAGCCCGACCCGTTAAGGTTTTGCTGGGTAATTGATACAAACTTACCGCCTTTCTGGAAATCAAGAGAGAAAGCAAGTACCACGTTTTTGTAGTTAAATGAGTTGGTAAATCCGCCTGTGTAGCTTGGCAACATGCTGCCAAGGTTAACATTGTCCTGCCTTACCGGAAGACCATCGGCACCAATTATGATATTTCCTTTACCATCGCGGGCAAAACCTGAACCAATGATCTGACCATATGACTGACCAAGGTACCCGTTAATACCAAAGCTTGGTGAACCAACAAAACCAAAGCTTTGTGAACCCGCAGCCTGGTTACCACTTGCTAACCCATAACCGCCAAGGCCATCAGGAGTTACCTTAACGTTAGTTACACCAGGGTAAAGAGAAACGATTTTGTTACGGTTAAATGAAAGGTTGAAATCGGCATTCCAGGTAAAATCTTTCGATTTGATTGGAGTACCACCAAGGCTGATTTCGATACCATTGTTACGGATAGAGCCTGCATTGATAACAACTGTTGAATAACCGGTTGTACCATTAACAGGCAATGACAGGATTTGATCTTTAGTAGTACGTGTATAGTAGTTGAAATCAAACTTAATCCTGTCTTTTATAAAATGTAACTCGGTACCAATTTCGTACGAGGTTGAAAGACTTGGTGTTAAATTTGCATTTGGTAAAGTATTAGGTACTGTTTGCACAGCATCATTTCCGTGTGGAGTAGTACTTAAGTTATAAGTTGGAAATGTTGAGTAAATAGGTGCATCAGAACCCAACTTAGCTGCTGATAACCTCAGTTTACCAAACGTTAATATGTCGTTTTTAGGCATAAGTTCGGTAAACACAAATGAGCCAGACAAACCACCGTACCAATATGAATTGTGGTTTACCGGTAAAGTTGAAGACCTGTCATTACGGGCATTGAAATCGAGGTATAAAAAGTCTTTATAACCAAATGAAGTATAACCATAATAACTGTTTACCCTTGAAAGAGCGTTATAGCTAAATGACGTTGCCGCGTTTGCAGAGTTGCTTAGTGTATACAAGTCTGGAATAGCTAAGCCACCTACGGTTGCACCAGATAGATAAGTGTAACGGTCCTGGCGTGATTCGGCATATACACCGGCTTTTACAGACAGGTCTTTAAAGTTATGGCTGTATGATACGTTACCTACATAGTTGTTTTCTTTGTAAGTATATTGGTTTTGTGAGTAAGCATCAGGGTTAAGTGTACCTGAACCTACCTGTGCGCTCGCATCGCGGTTCAATAAATCTTCTCTTGCAATAAATGATGCAGAGATATCTTTAGTAAACTGGTAGCTTAAAGTTAAGTTACCGTAAACACGGTTATTATTTGATTTTGAAGTATTTTCATACGCCTCGGTGTATGGATTATCCCAGTAGTGCGGCGTTAAATCATCGGGGCTGGTAATGTTCCATGATGTAAATGTACCATCGGCCCTCCTGTAATTTTTAAGCTTGTCAATTTCAACGTCCCTGTGAAACCACTGACTGAAAGAGCCGGCAGTTTGTGTTCCGTATCCTTCCTGAGGAATGTTGAATGAATTGATCTGCGAAAAGTTGGCGTTAGCACTTACAGTTAACTTTTTTGTAAGTTTCAATTCGCCGTTTAAGCTTACACTATTGCGTTTTTGATCGCTGTTTGGAGTGATACCGGTACGTTCAATATTGGTATATGATACCCTCAGGTTATAATCGTCGGTTGCTTTTGAAAAAGCAGCATTGGTGTTATAGGTAACACCTGTGCGGTAAAAATCACGAACATTATTAGGCTGCGCAACAAATGGTTTTAATTTACCGAAGTCGGGGTTTGTTGGATCCCAGAAATACCATGGAGCATAAAGCGTACCATCCATCTTAGGACCCCAGCTTTCATCAACTCCGTAATCGTAAATTTTTGTACCGTTAAATTTAGCGAATGAAGCAGGAGATCCGTTAGCAGGATCATAAGTATACGTATCCCATTTAACGCTGGTACCACCACCGTATTCGTTTTGATACTCAGGTAACTGGTAAACTTTTTCAAAAGTTGTTGATTGGTTAATTGATACGCCAACCCCTTTATTTGAACCTTTTTTAAGTGTGATAACAACAGCACCTTCAGATGCACGCTGACCGTAGAGGGCAGTAGCAGCAGGGCCTTTTAACACCGAAACTGATTCGATGTCATCATTGTTCACCGCGTTTGGATCGGTAATCACGCCATTTACTACATAAATTGGGTTACCGCCTGATAATGAGTTAATACCACGGATGCGGATAGTTGATGTACCAAATTTTGCACCAGAACCGCCTAACACCTGCACACCAGCAATTTTACCTGCAAGGGCAGTATTAAGATCAGATTGCTTGGTAACGCTAAGATCATCACCTTTTACCTGCTGGGCAGCGTAACCTAATGATTTTTGCTGCCTTGTGATGCCTAACGCAGTTACAATTACCTCATTAAGGCCGCGGCTTGATGCCTCTAAAACCACTTTAAGGTTTGATGAACCGCCAACAGGCACATCCTGTGTAGCGTAACCAATAAAACTGAATAATAAAACCGCGTTGTTTGGAACGCTAAGGGAAAATTTACCGTCGACGGTAGTTTGGGTACCGGTTACTGTACCTTTTATTTTAACCGATACGCCCGGCAGAGGAAGACCGTCCTCCTTGGCTGTTACCGTACCGGTAACAGTGTGATTTTGCGCAAATAGCTGTGTTACAGCAAATACGAAACTGCACAAAATGAGTAGTAATCGTTTTTTCATAGAAAAAATTTAGCTAATAGTTAAGGCAGCAAACTTAATATCGAAGGGTAAAATAAAACAACATAATAATGTAATATTTCCTTTACAAAAAATAATTTAACCATGGTGAATATTTTAGGAAATAATCAACAAGAAATTACCTTTGCAGTCGTTAATACCATATGGCCGATTAGATCCGGCCGGTAATAAGTCAGTTAATATTGTTAATTATAAATTAGGAAAATGCGCGAGGCATTTTCCTAATTTGCTTTATAATCCGTTGTAAATCAAAAGCTCAACCAAATTAACTTTAGCGATAAATCACAGGAAGAAATTAGCAGACCGAAGCCTGCAACATTACGTCAAAATTGGAAAAAACGCTTGATCAAACGCTCAGGAAGGGACTTGATTCGGGCACAAAAACTTTAAGAAAACATTATTTAAATCATGTTTTCTTCGTCGATAAATCAATGTAACAATATATTTACGTGATATAAACTAAGATAAGTAACACTTTATCGGAGATTAAATGACACAAAGCTGACAATATGTAAATCCAAAAATTCGCTTTTAAGCCCGTTGTTGCTGAACTACTCCCTTCAATTTGGTAGACTATCGAAAGAAAAGCCGACTTAAAGTGCAAAATAGTAACCTACGGTCTATCATTTCAGCACTTCCCTGCTGATCACTATTTTCTGGATCTCACTTGTTCCTTCACCTATGGTACAGAGCTTGGAATCACGATAAAATTTCTCAACCGGAAAATCTTTGGTATACCCATATCCACCGAAGATCTGAACAGCCTCGGTAGCTGTACGCACCGCCGTTTCAGAGGCGAAATATTTAGCCATGGCCGATTGTTTAGTCACTGGTTTATGGCGATTTTTCAAGTCAGCGGCCTGCATCACCAGCAGTTCAGCCGCTTCAATTTCAGTAGCCATATTGGCCAGTTTAAATGCTATCCCCTGAAAATTGCCTATAGGTTGTCCAAACTGATGGCGCTCTTTAGCATAAGCAACAGCCGCTTCAAAAGCACCTTTGGCAATCCCTAAAGAAAGGGCCGCTATCGAAATCCTTCCGCCATCCAGCACCTTCATAGCCTGTTTAAAGCCCTCGCCTTCAACGCCCAGTAAATTTTCTTTAAGCACACGGCAATTGTCAAAAATAAGTTCGGTAGTTTCAGAAGCACGCATGCCCAGTTTGTTTTCCTTTTTGCCATGCGTAAATCCTGGTGTACCTTTTTCAATCACGAGTGCCGAAATTCCGTGCGAATCACCTTTATTACCTGTACGTACCATCACCACCGCCACATCGCCCGATTTACCGTGGGTTATCCAGTTTTTGGAGCCGTTAACAACATAATGGTCACCATCCAAAACGGCGGTGGTATTCATGCCCAGCGCATCCGATCCAGTATTGGCTTCAGTCAATCCCCAGGCGCCAAGCCACTCTGCGGTAGCCAGTTTGGGCAGCCATTTAAGTTTTTGTTCTTCGTTACCAAAGGCCAGGATATGCCCGGTGCAAAGCGAATTATGAGCAGCAACCGATAACCCAATAGCACCGCAAACTTTGGCTATCTCACTGATCACAGTTACATATTCAAAATAACCGAAGCCCGAGCCACCATATTGTTCGGGCACAAAAACGCCCATCATGCCTAACCCGCCCAGTTGCTTAAATAAATCTATAGGGAAATGCTGGGCCTCATCCCACTCCATTACATGAGGTTTAATATAGCGTTCGGCAAAGTCTTTGGCCATATGGCCAACCATTTGCTGATTTTCGTTCATAGCAAAATCATACCCACCGGCTGGCTGGGTATCTGTTAACAAAGCATCCATATATACATTTATAATTGGTTATTAACAAAATAACGTATAAAAAATGAGATTGGTTTGCCTGTAAAAGCCTGCAAATCAAGAACGATTTAGTATCCGGTATGAATTATAGGTTTAGTTGAAATAGAGTGGTTTTGGGAAGCGGAAATTGGTGAAAAATATTTTTCAGGAAATTAAAGTAAGGTACCGTTCTAACAGTTCGAGACAATCAATATTCGTTTTCCATCTCTGTTATGATCAATTCAGGCTTATTTATCGAATACTTAAACCTAACCGAATCGTCTTTACCAAGATGGTTAGGATTTTTGTCCAACCACCAATGTGTTCGTATGTCACATTACCTATCGTATATTGTACGCGTAACGAATGACCTTTGTAGTAAAAAATCTTGGTAATAACACCCTTACCATATGCAGGGTTGCTATTGATCTCTTTTAAATTTGCAGCCCTGTTCCTATCGCTCACAACAGCTAACCACCATAGCCCACCTACTACCAAGACAGTCATGATAAGAAGGGTTAAAAAAGCTGGAAATTTATTTTTTAATTGGGCCTGTTTCTTATTCATAGCATCGCCTCCAGCCCAGGCTCTGCTCATATGCCTGCAGGCATTATGCTTTTGGCCGGTATCCGCTTCTATCCCTAACCTGGGCATTTTCAGCACTAAAAAAACAATGATTAATAATCGGCCAGCACCACCAACTTATCACAAATAGGTGCAATGCGCTCCCTGCCATTCAAAAAGCCAAGCCCAACCACAAAAGAAAAGCCGGCAATTACACCGCCCATTTCTTTGATGAGTTCGCTTGCCGCAGTCACCGTACCGCCGGTAGCCAGCAGGTCGTCATGCAATAATATATGCTGACCGGGTTCAAAGGCGTCGGTATGCAGCTCGATGGTAGCAGTACCATATTCCAGCTTGTAAGCTTTTTGTTTTATGGTAAACGGCAGCTTACCGGCCTTGCGTACAGGGACAAACGAAACCCCTAATTTGGTAGCCAACGTAAGCCCGAACAGGAAGCCCCGGCTTTCGATACCGGCCACTGCATCTATCCTTGTGTCTTGCAATTGCTCAACAAAAGCATCAATGATATTTTCGCACAATGCAGGATCTTTGAGTATAGGCGTAATATCTTTAAAAACAATCCCCGGTTTCGGAAAATCAGGAATATCCCTTATCGCTGCTTTAATTTGCTGAGCTATCATTTGAAAACTAAATAAGGCCCAATTTTACGCAAAATTCCGTCATTAAGTATGGCAATATTTTTCATGTCGGTCAAAGTATTGTAATTACCATGCTCGTCGCGGTAAGCTACAATGGCGTCCATCTGCTTAAAGCTCAGATACGGAAAGCGCCTGAGTTCATTAAATGTAGCGGTGTTAATATTTATTTTAATTATATGCTTGCCGTCAACAGTAATCCCTTCTTTAATCTGGTTGTATTTTTCTTCGTTGATGCCATAAACTTCCTTCAACTGTTCTTTGCTGTAAAGCCCGCCTACCCGATTGCGGTAGTGCACAATACGCCGGGCAAAGGCCGGGCCTATCCCCCTGATCATGGTAAGCCGCGCCGAATCAGCACTGTTGATCTCTATTAATTCGCCCGGTTTGGCTTTATTTATATGATAGGCAGGGCCATCGGGCAGGTTGATGTAAGGTTCAAGGCGTTTATATGTTTCCGGGCTAATGCTGTACATTTTTTGCACATCGCCCCTGGTAAAAAACCGCCCGCCTTTTTCTTCATAATGCTTGATCACCTGTGCCTGGTGCTGAGTAAGTCCGAGCTTTATCCAGCTGTTAAGCGGCAAATTATTGGGGTTAAATTTAAAGAGTACGGCTGACGCGCCATTATGACCACCTGTAAAAGTATTTTCCTTTGATATTAAATCGCCTGTTTTATCGGCATTGGCTATCGCTTTATCAAAAGCCTTAAAATTTATTGTATTATCTTTGCGGTTTGGCTGGAACGCATAAGGGGCCAACAAAACCATTGCAATTAAAATAATCAACACTACCATTCCGTTCCATTCCTTTTTAGTGATGGATAGGTAGCTTTTAATTTGCGACCTCATTTATATACATTCCTGGCGTTAAATTAAATAAAAATTTAGGATATTTATTTGTTAAACATACTGCTTATAAACAATGAAAGTTATAACCACCGAAGAGTTTGCCAAAGCCACCAAACTGGATAAGTTGAAAATGCCGGGCCTGGCCGCTTTATTGATGGAACTAATGAAAATAAACCAGGTTAATGACCTGTTTGCACAGGCACAGCCCAAGCAAGGCCCTGAGTTTGTTGATGCTATATTAGAGGGTTGCGGTATTGATATTGAATTTGACGAGCGTGAACTACGCAATATACCCAAAGACGGCAGTTTTATAGCCATAGCCAATCATCCTTACGGAGGTATCGAAGGCATGGTATTGCTAAAGATCCTGTGCATGGCCCGCCCCGATTCAAAGCTGATGGCCAATTTTCTGCTTAAAAAGATCCCAAACCTTGCCGACTACTTTGTAGCCGTGAACCCTTTTGAAAACGTTGAACACTCATCAAGCATCAGCGGTTTAAAAAACACGCTCGAACTGTTAAACCAGGGTACCCCGATAGGTATTTTCCCTGCAGGTGAGGTATCAACCTTCAAAGTAGAGCAAAAACAGGTAACCGACCGAATGTGGCATCCCGTTGTAGGCAAAATCATAGCTAAAGCTAAAGTGCCGGTTGTGCCTATTTATTTTCATGGCAACAATGGCCTGCTATTTAACCTGCTTAGCCTGCTGCACCCTGCGCTGCGCACCGCAAAACTACCGTCAGAGTTATTTAACAAACACGGGCACACCATTAAATTACGAATAGGCAAGCCTATCAATGTAACCGAAATCCCGGAGTATACCAACAGTACCAAGCTCCTTAACTTTTTGCGTGCACGCACCTACGCATTAGGCACCGGTTTAGAAGAGGAAAAGAAGATCTTTAGTCCGCGCAACCTGTTTAAAATTAAGCGCGAAGCCGAAGATATAGCTCCTGAAATAGATCGCACTATTCTGGAAAAAGAGATTGAGCCGCTACGCGAAAATTATAAAGTCTGGACGGAAAAAAACTACGAGGTATTTATTGTACCTACCTCAACTATCCCTAACGTAATCCGCGAGATAGGTCGTTTACGGGAGATCACCTTCCGTGAAGTAGGCGAAGGCACCAATAAAAGCATCGACCTTGATGAGTATGACATCTACTATCATCACCTGTTTATCTGGGACTTTGAGGCCAAAATGATAGTAGGCGCCTACCGGATTGGTTTAGGCGATGAAATTTTTTACAGCGTAGGCAAAAAAGGATTTTATGTAAATGAATTGTTTAAGCTTAAAACGCAATTTATCCCGGTATTGCGCCGCAGCCTTGAATTGGGCCGTTCATGGATCCGCAAAGAATATCAGACCAAACCGCTGCCGCTATTTCTGCTGTGGAAGGGCATCCTGAAATTCCTGATAGATAACCCACGGTACCGTTACCTAATAGGCCCGGTAAGTATCAGTAACTCGTTTTCCAAGTTTTCCAAATCTCTTATTGTTGATTATATCAACCGCAATCACTTTGATCATGAAATGGCGCAATATGTTAAACCGCGCAAAAAATTCAAGGTTGATTTTTCCAAAATTGATACCGACCTGCTCATGGCCGGCGAAGATAGCTTTAAAGGCCTTGATAACCTGATATCGGAGGTAGAAACCCGCAATATGAAAGTACCTGTATTGCTGCGCCAGTACATTGCCCTCAACGCAAAGATCATCAGCTTTAACATCGACCCTAAATTTGCCGATTGCCTTGACGGCTTCCTGGTACTTGACCTTGAGAAGGTGCCGCAGGATATACTGGATAAACTGGGGAAAAATTTATAGTTGGTTCAACTTAATAAAAGAGAGAGATAAGCCCAATAAGCAATCTCTCTTTTTTTTACGACTATAATTCAAATAAGTAAAATCATCCCAAAACAAAAACGCCTCCGATGAACATCGGAGGCGTTTTCATTAGCTATAGTTTGTTTTACAATTACCAACTGTAACGTACACCAAACTGCATTTGCCAGCGTGAAGCGAACAAATCAACTGAGTATGGTACACCTGGGTTGCTGAAATTGTAAGTTGGGTATGATGTAACATTACCATCTTTAACAAATGTAGGGCCGCCAGATGCACCTGGTAATTTGCTTACAGGTGTTAAGCCAACACTTGCCGAAGAGTTGAATGTATTTGCTGAGAAATAATACTGGCCCCAGCTCTTATTCAATAAATTGGTAAGGTTAATGATGTCATAAGTAAATGTGATCATCTGTTTGTGTTTACCATTGCCAAATTTAAAGTCTTGAGTAAAGCGGAAGTCCAATTGATTATTCCAAGGTGTAAAGGCAGCATTACGTTCGGTAAACTGACCACGACGTGAGCTTAAATACTTATCGTTATCAATAAATGCATCAAACGCAGCTACTTGTTGTGCGGCAGTTTGTACTACTACACCATTTTTTACCTGATCAACGATAAACTTAGATGTTTCGCCCCTGTTAGGGATGTAAGCCAAGCTCAATTGCTGACCTGTTCCATCTGTAGCATTTGGATAGGTATCATAAGTATATGGGTTACCACTTTGCGCGCTAAAGAAGAAAGAGAAGTTAGCTGTATAGTTGTGGGCAGCATCCCAATCGTGTTTAAAGTTTACGTTTGATACGATACGGTGACGGATATCAAAGTTTGAGTTAGCTAAACCTGGATTGTTAGGGTTTAAAGCCTGGTTTAACTGCCAGTTTGACTCCATTGAGTTACGGATACCGTTGGTAACATCTTTAGAGTGACCATAGGTATAGGCAACTGAGAAGTTTAACGCACTCTGCGGATCAAATTGGGTAAATTTAGCTACCTGTACAGTCGCGCTGTAGCGGTAACCTTCGCTGGTGTTTGATAACAGGTAAGCGTTGGTATATTTTGAGTTGATGCCTTTGTTAATAAATATAGGCTGCAGATGCTGGGTATCATAAGGATAATAAGTTACGCTATCCTTGGTATTTACCTGCTGAAATTTCAAGTCATGAATAACCTTGGTATAAATACCTTCTGCAGTAAATTTCCACTGGTTGTCGGTAGTATAATCGACAGCTAAACTGCTTCTCCATACCTGTGGCATTTTGAAGTTGTTATCGATCATATCAACCTGGGTAGCGCCCGTAGAACTTGTATTAACACCACCTTGTTGATTAACGAAATTTAAACCACCGTTAGCAGGTGCTTGTATAGGGTTAGTACCGGCTGTAAACGGCCCTGCAGATGATCTTTTATCATATGCACCATAAGTAGCACCGTTGTTATAAAACGCATAACCAAACCACGCAAACGGAACACGACCGGTAAAGAAGCCGCTACCACCACGCAAAATAACGCTTTGATCACCATTTGCATCATAATTAAATGATACACGTGGGTTCCACTCAATGTTACCCAAGTAATTTTGTTTGATATCTCTTGGCTTTGTATATGTAAAAGTATTGCCATAGTTTGGATCAACCGGAGCATTGGTTGTTTTATCACTCAATGGTTGTTTGTTTGGCACACCAGCATAATCGGCACGTAAAGCCACAGTCAATTTGAAATTATCAGTTAACTGGATTTCATCCTGGCCATATAAACTAAGCAAGTTAACTTTAAACTGAGCCGAAGGGTGCGCTAAGATATAATCGCGTGTGTTATCGGTGTAATTAAAGTTGGCACGTACGCGTGCTGGGGCATTATTAACAAAATCTTCAATGCTGTTATAGGCAATACGACCGTTCCACGCGTTCACAAAGTTATAAGTGATGTTGTAAAACTCGTTGTGAGTACCGAAAGTGAACGTATGTTTACCTTTTGTCCAGGTAAGGTTATCAGTAAACTCAGCTGTTTTCTGGTGCATATCAAATATAGCGGCCTCACGGTCAGTACCCATGAATATAGTTGTACCAGGAGTACGACCAGTGATCTCGATTTGAGGTAACGCCGGGTTTGAATTAGGATCACGATAATCATGTACCGCAGAATATCCTAATACCAAGCTATTGCTCAAGTTGCCTGAAAATCTTGATTTTAGCTCAGCAACTGTCGAAGTTGAGTTATTGTGCGAAGTGTAATCAATACCGCTGAAACGGAAGTTCTGCTGATCACGCTCTAAGTTAGTAGCTTTTGAGCTGATAGTATTGTTACGGATAGTTAACTGGTTGTGATCATCGATATTCCAATCCAAACGGTTAAAGAATTTGTTTGAGTTAGAAAATATCGTGGTGTTATTATATGTACCTGGGTCGATACCACCTGTAAATGTTTTAAATGCAGTAACCAATTTATCACCATCAGCCTGGCTCAGGATATTGGCCGAGCCATTATGATCTAAACCACGGATTACAGGATCCTGCCTGCGGGCAATTTCCTCGTTGGTAAAGAAGAATAATTTGTTTTTAATGATAGGGAAACCTAAACGGATACCGGTTTGGTAATCATGAAAATCGTTAAGTTTTGATCCGTCGCCACCTAAAGCAGCTTTGGCATTGTTGGCACCTACCATGAACGATCCACGGCCGTAACCGTAAACAGCACCGCTAAAATCATTTGTACCGCTACGGGTTACAGCATTGATACTACCACCTAATACGTTACCAATTTTGATATCGTAAGGAGCAACATAAACCTGGATATCCTGGATAGCATCAAGCGAGATAGGGCTTGTACGTGTGCTGCTACCAACCTGGCCTGAAGCATTGTTCTGACCGCCTAATGAAGGGCTGAAACCAATCGCGTCGTTATTGATAGCACCGTCAAGCGTTACGTTATTGTAACGGTAGTTGGTACCCTGAAACGAGTTGTTATTGCTTTGAGGGGTATTCCTTGTTAAATCCTGTAAGCTACGGTTAATTGATGGAGCCGTACGGATCTGGTTTTGACCAATACGGGTGCTTGCACCTGTTTTAGCCGGACCAGCCGATGCTTTTACTTTAACTTCCTGCAACGTAGTAGTTTCATCCTGCAATACAAAGTTTAAAGTAGCATTACCTAATTGAAGCGTAAGGTCGCTGCGTTCGTCTTTTTTATAACCGATAAAGGTAGCGGTTACTGTGTAAGGGCCACCCGCGTTAATGTTGTTAACTGAATAACGGCCTTCGGCGTTGGTTTGTGCACCATACCGGGTACCTGTGCTGGTGTTAAGTACAGTGATGGTTACACCTGGCAGTGTAGCACCCTTTTGATCTGTAACTTTACCAGTAAGTACCGAGGTGGTGATCTGAGCGTTTGCAACGCCCCCAACCCCAATAATTATTAGTGTTAAAATAATAAAGTAGAGCTTTTTCATTTGTGATTTTTTATTGCACAAAATTGCCCTACTAATGTTAAGTTTATATTAACATCAGATTACTATATTAACAACTGCTTAATGTTTCCTTTTTTATTTAACATACACTCCGCCGAACCCAAATAAAAAGTTCTGATTATCAATAAAATACAAAAAATCAATATACATTAATGTTAATTTTTTATATATCATCTACAGGAGATAAATTACACAACTATGTTCTTTACAGCTAAAAAAATACCCTGCTATACGGTATGTGAAGGCCATGTTAATGAGCACATTAACAAATATTTAATACGCAAACACCTAAGATCAACTTTTGATTCTCAGCTTATTAAGCAATTGGTTTAACAAATACGCAGGAGCAATAGCTAATGATCTGATATTGAGTCCATTTTTTGCATATAGCGGCTCGCGGTTATTACCTATCAATAAGGCAGATAACGAAGGAATGAATATAGAAATGCATAATGACCACATAGCAGGCCCTCCGGCTTGTTGCCAGGCCACGAGCTCCATTATACCATAGCTAAAGCCTAATAAAATAAATAAGATAAAGTAAGATATAATTGGCGAGAGCTTTAAATAAAAATAGATAGCAATGGCTATTACAAATGAGGCCCAGTTAAAATATCCATTATAAACGCCAAGAAAAGCTAAATGCGGAAACGGGACTGACCAGATCAGTCCAAATACACTGAATGCTAAAGCTGGAATACAGATATAATGTATAATTTGATTAACCCTATTCTGGTGGGCTTCTTCATATTCACTAAAATATCGATCAGCCTGGCGTTCGTCTCTACTCGCAGCAGTTTTAACGGATGCTTTCTGTTTACTATTTGATGTTTTTGCAGTCACGCTGTAAAAATAAAAAACCCTTTCAGTTTTTGAGCCGAAAGGGTTTTGTTTAATTTTATAATGATTACTTGGCAAACGCCACCGAACGGGTTTCCCTGATAACGGTTACTTTAATTTGCCCCGGGTAGGTCATTTCTGTCTGGATCCTGTTGGAGATATCAGCAGCCAATACTTCTGATTGTGCATCGCTGATCTTTTCGCTTTCAACAACTACACGTAACTCGCGGCCGGCCTGGATAGCAAAGGTTTTTTCAACACCAGGATATGACAGTGCAAGCTCCTCCAGTTCTTTCAAACGTTTGATGTAGCTTTCAACAACCTCACGACGGGCACCCGGACGGGCACCTGATATCGCGTCACAAGCCTGGATTATCGGCGACAACATTGAAGTCATTTCAATTTCATCGTGGTGGGCACCTATAGCGTTGCAAACTTCAGGGTGTTCTTTATATTTTTCGGCCAGCTGCATACCCAAAATAGCGTGTGGCAGTTCCGGGTTATCATCAGGTACTTTACCAATATCATGCAGTAAACCTGCACGTTTAGCCATTTTAACATTTAAACCAAGTTCGGCAGCCATAGTAGCGCAGAAGTTTGCAACCTCGCGCGAGTGCTGCAACAGGTTTTGCCCGTATGATGAACGGTAACGCATACGGCCAACCATACGGATCAGTTCAGGGTGTAACCCATGAATCCCAAGGTCAATTACCGTGCGCTCGCCTATTTCAACAATCTCTTCTTCTATCTGCTTTTTAGTTTTAGCAACAACTTCTTCAATACGCGCCGGGTGGATACGACCGTCGGTAACCAAACGGTGCATAGCCAAACGGGCTATTTCGCGCCTTACCGGGTCAAAGCCCGAAAGAATAATAGCTTCAGGGGTATCATCAACAATGATCTCGATACCGGTAGCAGCTTCCAAAGCACGGATGTTACGACCTTCACGACCGATGATACGGCCTTTGATCTCATCGTTTTCGATATTAAAGATCGATACGGTGTTTTCAATAGCACTTTCGGTAGCAGTACGCTGAATGGTTTGGATAACTATTTTCTTAGCCTCTTTAGTAGCTGTAAGCTTCGCCTCGTCAACAATATCCTTGATCTGGATCATTGCCTTTGTACGGGCTTCTTCACGTAGGGTATCAACCAATTGGTTTTTTGCATCATCGGCAGATAAACCGGCAATAGTTTCCAATTGTTGTACATGCTGATTTTTCAATACTTCAACATCTTCTTGCTTTTTAACAACTATCTCAGTTTGTTTTTCAAGGTTTTTGCGGGTATTATCCAACTCGCTCTCTTTGCGGTTAAGGTTTTCAAGGCGCTGGTTTAAAGATTGCTCTTTTTGTTTAACACTATTTTCGCGCTGGTTGATACCATTGTTTTTATTGTTCACTTCCTGCTCATGCTCGGCTTTCATTTGCAAAAACTTCTCTTTAGCTTCAAGCAGTTTGTTTTTCTTCAGAATCTCGGCATTGTTTTCAGCATCCTTTAAAATCTTTTTCACTTTATTCTGAGCCGAGGCTTCCTGGTCTTTAAACAATTTTCGGAGCAGGAAGCGGCCTATCATAACGCCGATTATGGCGCCTACGAGCAGGCCGATGATAACGTATAATAATATGTCCATTTTAGGTTTGGTGGTGTTATGTATATGTAAATAAAAAACCGCAACTAAATTTAAGTATCATGTATTTAAAACTTCATTTCGGATATTGGGGACCATGGGTTGGTTAACGTTAATCGCAACTAACGCATGCCTCTTGATCCGCTTAATATTGAAGCGTTAAGTTTTTAATAGTGAAACCTAAAATTTAACTGCGGTTAAATCTTAATGTGCTCTGTATGTATATTATATAAAGAACGATTATTACTTCGAAAAAAACTCTGTCAACAAATGATCTAAATGATAAACCTTTTCGGTTACCTCAGTATCTTCTACGGTAACTTTCTTTTCTGCCTTTAACGATGAGGTGGCATAATGCAACACACACATCGAAAGCAAATCCTGCTTATCCCTAACCGCATAATTTTCCTGATATTCTTTTATCCGGTCGTTGATCAGCTTAGCCGCCCTGCGTATTATTTCTTCTTCCTCCATGTTCACCTTTAAGGGGTAAACGCGGTCAGCAATATTTATTTTTATTGAGATTTCTCCCATTTGAGCTTTTCACTTTTTGTACTATTTTTTCAATAATACAATACACTTATCTATTTCCTGCACAAAGTCGTTAATTTTTTGCTTAATGTCAACACTTTTTTCATTTGTTTCAGAAAAAGACTTGGCGACTTTAACAACTTTCAATTTTTCTTCCAGTTCTTTTGTCTTGCCCTTACTGGCATTAAGGGCTACTGTAAGGGCCTCGCTCTCCAGTTTTAAAAGGTCATTTTCCTCCTGCAAAGCAGCGCACAGTTCAATCAGGCGCTCGGTTTTATCTACAATTTTATTTAACTGCTCTGCTAATGAGGCCATGTTTTTGGTTAATGGTTGATTAGGTTGATTGAGTGAATGGTTTATCAGAAAACAACCTTGTCAACCACTCACCCAATCAACCATTCACTATTATTTTCTTATTTCCGCTCCGGCTTCTTTTCCTAAATTATAAATTAATTTCTGCATAATAGAATCAATTGCCTTATCCGTTAACGTTTTTTCAATGTCCTGGATGATAAAGCTCAAGGCATATGATTTTTTGCCTGCAGGCAATTTATCGCCCTGGTAAACATCAAACACATCAACTTCCTTCAGCAATTTACGCTCAGTGCGCTGAGCAATCTGTTTCAACTGCCCAAATGATACACTTTGATCTATCAGCATAGAAAGATCACGCCTTACAGCCGGGAATTTTGAAACTTCCTGGTAAACGATCTTATTTTTACGGATAGCAGCCAATACCAGGTCGAAATTAAAGTCGGCATAAAATACCTCTTTATCAACATCTGCCTTTTTTAGTGAAACACCTGCTACCGAACCAAATTTCACCAATTGCTTGCCATTAAGCATGTATTGAATGCCAAACGACATTTTTTTACAGGTTGCATCCTCAACTATAAAGTTGCTGATGTTCAGGCGCTGCAAAACACCATCAACCACAGCCTTGATATTGTAAAACGATACCGGCTTTGCTTTCTGGTTCCATTGCTCACCTGTGTTAGCACCAGTAATAAAAATACTAAAACGCTGAGTTTCGATATATTTATCATTTTCCAGTTTGTAAACCTTGCCAAATTCATAAAATTTCAGATCGGCACTACGGCGGTTCTGATTATAAGCTATGGCTTCCAAACCAGAGTATAGCAGCGTTTGACGCATTACATCCAGATCGCTACTTAAAGGGTTCAGGATCTTCACGGCAGTATCCAGGTTGTCTGAATATGCAGATTTTGTAAGTGAGTTGGCCAGGATCTCGTTAAAACCATTCGCGCTCAACAGATCCGACAGCTGATTTTGCACAGTATCTTTTTCCGGACGGATAGAGTTATTAAGCGAAGCCCTTATCTGTGTAGGGATCTCGATGTTGTTATAACCGTAAATTCTCAGGATCTCTTCAACTACATCCACATCGCGGGTAACATCCACACGGTATGGCGGCACCTGTAACGACAATGAATCCGCAGTTTCATTCACTATCTTAATATCAAGCGCCGTAATAATTGCCCTGATCTGGTCATGACCAATCGCTTTACCAATCAATTTATCAATAGTATTGTACGTGATCTCTACAGCAAACGGCGCAACCGGGGCTGGATAATGGTCAGATATTTCTGATGATACCTCACCACCTGCAACCTGCTGAATTAACAAAGCAGCACGCTTCAAGGCAAAAACGGTCATGTCCGGATCGGTACCACGTTCAAACCTGAACGAAGCATCGGTTTTTAAGCCATGCCTTTTTGAAGTTTTACGGACAGATACAGGATTGAAGTAAGCACTCTCCAGGAAAATATTTTTGGTCGATTCCTTAACGCCTGACTTTGCACCACCAAATACACCAGCTATACACATGGGCTCTTCGGCATTACCTATCATCAGATCATCGGCAGACAGTTTCCTGTCAACATCATCAAGGGTTTTAAATACCGTGCCTTCAGCATAGTTTTTCACCAACACTTTACCGCCTGTTATTTCATCGGCATCAAAAGCATGTAAAGGCTGGCCAAGCTCATGCAGCACATAGTTGGTAACATCCACAATATTATTGATAGAACGGATGCCGATAACAGCAAGGCGCTCTTTCAACCATTTTGGCGAGTCCTTAACCTCAACCCCGCTGATAGTTAAACCCGAGTAACGCGGCGAAGCCTGTTCGTTCTCAACAATAACCGGTATAGTATGACTGGTGTTATCAACTTTAAAAGCGCTTACATCAGGCTTGTTAATACCTATTTTAAGGAAAGCGGCAATATCCCTTGCAGTACCTAAATGCGAAGCCGCATCGGCACGGTTAGGGGTTAAGCCTATCTCGTACATGTAATCGTCGTTCAGCTTAAAGTATTCTTTAGCAGGAGTACCTACAAGAGCATCCTCCGGTAATACCATAATGCCGGCGTGACTGGTCCCTAAACCTATCTCATCTTCGGCACAGATCATTCCGTGAGACTCCTCTCCCCTAATCTTTGATTTTTTGATAGCAAAAGGCTCACCGCTGGTTGGGTAAACTGTAGCGCCAACTACAGCAACCACCACTTTTTGCCCGGCAGCTACGTTGGCAGCACCACAAACAATCTGCAGGTCTTCTCCAGTGCCCACATCAACTTTAGTTACATGCAGGTGATCAGAATTGGCGTGATCAATAGACTCCTTTACGTAGCCAATTACCAGGCCTTCCAGTCCGCCGGGAACAGCCTGTACCTTTTCCAGGCTTTCAACCTCCAAACCGGTACCGGTAAGAATGATAGAAATTTCCTGGGGCGTTTTATCAGTATCAATAAATTCTTTAAGCCAGTTATAAGATATTTTCATTATTCCGAAATGATAATCGGCAAAGATATAAAGATTTCGGATGTGAGGCTTGGTAGATGTGCAGATTTCGGATGATTATTGAACGCGGCTTAAACGATTCAACCAATGGACTCTATACAGAAAAATAGCTAAACATTAAATTGAAAATTTTAGTGGTCACGTATAAAATAACTTACTTTGCGTCATTAACCCAAAAGATTTTCTTAGTAAATACTGCAGCCAGTCACCCCAAATTATGATAAAAGATACGCTGAAAACACTAATCATCCGCGACCTTGAAAAGCTAAAGCAAGAGATAGAAGCTTACCAAAATGAGGCAATGCTCTGGTATGTGGAAAAGAGTATATCAAACTCTGCAGGCAACCTTTGTTTACACTTGGTTGGTAACCTGAACGCCTACATTGGTGCAGAACTTGGCAAAACCGGCTACGTGAGGAACCGTGCAGATGAATTTGCGCTGAAAGATGTACCACGCGCGGAACTGGTGGATAAAATAGAAAAAACGATCATGACGGTCGAAAAGACCTTTGATAGGATATCGGAAGATCAGTTGAAAGAAAAGTATCCAGCCGAGATATTCTTAAAAGATGCATCTACCGAATACTTTTTTGTTCATCTGGCCATGCACTTAGGTTACCATTTGGGGCAGATAAACTACCATCGTCGGTTGTTGGATAATTAGCTGTAACTGCATAGCTGAAATCTACACATTGGCATATCTACATCAACCCTTCATCGGCTAAACTAAAATAGCCGCCATCTGTAATGATCAAATGGTCGAACACACCGATGTCGAGCATCCTGCCGGCAGCGCTTATTTTTTTGGTGAGCTGGATATCTTCGTTGCTTGGCTTTAGGTTCCCCGATGGATGGTTGTGGACAAGGATAAGCCCGCTGGCCTGGTATTGCAGCGCCGAATAAAAGATAATTTTAGGGTCACATACAGTGGCCGATAAACCGCCCTTGCTGATCAGCTCCTTCCCTAATACTTTATTGGAACGCCCCAATAATATGATCCAAAACTCTTCGTGGTTCAGATCCATCAAATGGCGGCGCATAATATTGTAGCCATCCCTGCTTGAAGTGATTACTTCTATAGCACCCGATTCAGATTCGTTGCGGCGGCGACCGATCTCCAACGCGGCAATAATAGATATTGCCTTGGCCTCCCCTATTCCTTTAAATTTGGACAGCTCAGTTATGGAAGCTTTACCAAGCTTGTTCAAGTCGTTATCATAATGGTGCAGGATGCGTTTACTCAGCTCTACCGCGGTTTCGGTACGGCTGCCCGAACCTATCAGTATCGCTATCAATTCGGCGTCGGTAAGGGCACGGCGCCCCTGCCCGCTTAGTTTTTCACGCGGGCGATCTTCCTCGGCCCATGATTTAATACTGATCTTGCTTTCGTAGTTTTCCACGGCATTAAAGTATGAAAAAGCGCCAAACAAAAAAAGGGATAGCGCTTTTACACTATCCCCTTTGGTATATTTTTTAAGCTAAGATTAGCTTAAGCCGTTAACAAATTTAGTAAGCTTTGATTTATTGTTCGAAGCTTTGTTTTTGTGAATAACGTTCTTTTTAGCTAAACGATCAAGCATTGAGATCACTTTACCCAACAATGCAGAAGCATCAGCTTTGGTAGTAGTGTTTCTTAATTTCTTAATAGCGTTCCTGGTTGTTTTAGCCTGGTACCTGTTGCGCAGACGCTTCGCAGCGTTTGACCTGATTCTTTTTAATGATGATTTATGATTTGCCATCTCGTATAGCTTGTTATTCTTTTCTACTTATTTTAAGGACTGCAAATATAGGGTGATTAATTTTAATATGCAAGTGGTTTTTTGATTTATATTTTCATGTAATTGAATTGATAATGTGCAGCATTGACATCAACATTGCTATTTACAAATCTGTCCATTTAACAAGGTGTTAACCCGGCATTCACAAAGTGTTCATACAACACATTGATTTTTGCAGCGTTATTAATTTATAAAACTATTGCATTATGGTAACCAACAGCACCACCAGGTTCAGCAACCGGGTTGAAGATTATGTAAAATATCGTCCCGGCTACCCCGTAGAAATTGTTAAGTTTCTACATGACACCTATGGCTTAACCCAGGATAAGCTCATTGCTGATATTGGTGCAGGTACCGGGATCTCTACCGAATTGTTCCTGAAAAAAGGATACAGGGTAATTGCCGTTGAACCCAATGAGGAGATGCGGGAAAAAGCTATCGAGCTGCTTGATTCATATAACGGTTTTATCCCCAAAAACGGTACTGCCGAAAATACCGGTATCGACAGCAATAGTGTCGGTGCCATCATTGCCGGGCAGGCTTTCCACTGGTTTGATGCTGTAAAAACCCGTACCGAATTTAAAAGGATCCTGAAACCCTATGGCATTGTTGCCCTGATCTGGAATGAAAGAAAAACAACATCAGCCTTTGAACAGGAATATGACGAACTCATCATAAAACATGGCAACGATTATGTAAAAGTTGATCACCGCAATATTGACACTGAACATATTGCAGCTTTCTATAATCCAGAGCCAGTGCACCTGGAAACATTTGCCAATAAACAGGTATTTGATTTTGAAGGATTAAAAGGCAGGCTGCTTTCATCGTCATACATGCCCGCACGGGATGAGGAAGGATACGAACCGATGATCAATGATTTGCAGGCGCTTTTTGATAAATTCCAGCAGGATGGGGCTATCATTATTAACTACGATACCAAGGTTTATTCCGGTAAACTGTAAAAGCCTATCAGTAAAATCTTTAGTTATTTTGCATCGATGAAACAATTGCAGAAAAGTAATATCTAATAAGTAAAAATAACTGCTTATTAATACTACTTTTAAACATGCTATATTGGATATTCATTGTCATAACGCTGCCTTTTATATTTATTTTAATAAGTCATCTAAAAAGCAAAAACCAACAAAAAAAGAAACTTGCTGAGATAAAGGAACGCTGGGGTAACCCCATAATTACGGGCAGAAATCTCAAATCGATCAGCACCTATCTTACGGCCGATGGTGGTTCAAGCGAGATCTCAGCCGATACCGCCACCGACCTGGATATTGATAGTGTATTTGAATATATCGATCGTACAAACTCCAAACCCGGCCAGCAATATTTATACAAGCAACTACACTCTCCGCAAATTTCAGATAGCTATTTTGAAACGCTTGAGCAACGAATCAGCAGCATTACGAATAATAAGGAGCTTAGAGAAGCGGCTGAACTCAAACTATCGGAGTTAGGTAACAATGACGCCTATTACTTACCGGAACTTTTTAAGAAGCCTCACTATTCTATTTTCCCTGCAATCGGCAACTTTTATATCAGTATAGCGCCGTTTTTGATCATCGGGGTAGCTATCAGTCTTTTTATAGTTCCTAACCAGTTTATGCTTATGTTATTGCTGATTTTAATGATAGCCAATGTGGTTATCCATTACAGTAATAAAACCCAGATGCTAAACTATACACATTCTCTACCACAATTACTGGTTTTGCACAAGGTTTCAAACTGGCTTAAAAACCATCATCTGCTTAGTAATGATGAAACCACGCAAAACAGCATGGCTAATTTAAGCAAGTTAAAAAAGTCGTTAAATTATATCAGCCTGCAAAATAAAGCAGCTATTGACCCTACTGATATTTACTACCTGGTTACCGAATGGTTAAAAATGTTCCTGCTTATTGAACCGATGGTATTTATCAAATCCATAGGCAAAGTGAACAAATATCTCAATGATATTAAGGTTGTTTATAAGGCTGTGGCCGAAGTTGATGTCGCCATTTCCATCCGGTCGGTACGTGATGGCGCAATCCATTATTGCAGGCCGCAGTTAACAACAGGCAATATCAATATAGTCATTAAAGATCTTTACCACCCCCTTATTGAAAACTGTGTATCAAACTCCATTTCTATTGATAATAAACAGGGCGTTTTGGTAACCGGATCTAATATGTCGGGCAAAACTACTTTCATCAGGGCTATTGCTATCAATGCGTTGTTAGCGCAAACCATTAACACCAGTTTCGCTACGGTATACCAGGCACCACCGCTTAAAATATTTACCAGTATTGATATGACCGACGACCTTGGCGATAACAAAAGTTATTTCCAGGCCGAAGCATTAGCGGTTAAAAATATAGTAGCGCAAACCATTGCCAGCAAGCCGGTGAACAGCCTGGTGATCATTGATGAAATTTTCAGGGGAACAAACACCATTGAGCGCATAGCAGCCGCTAAAGCGGTTTTAAGCTACTTTATCCAAAATGAAAGCTTTGTATTTGTATCAACCCATGACCTGGAACTTGCCGAACTACTGGGAAGTGATTATAAAGTTTTCTTTTTTGAGGAAGTGATTGGCGATGACCGGCTCGTGTTTGATTATAAAATTAAGGAAGGGTTACTCAAAAACCGGAATGGCATCGCCGTTTTGAAAGGTGTTGGTTTCCCGGAGAGCATTATTGATGAAGCCAATAATGTAAGCAGCCAGCTGAGGGCGAAGTATAATTTGTAATTTAAAACTCCGCTATAAATAGCATCTTTACCCCATGAACCGCCATATAATTTTAAGCATAACAGGCATCTGTTTAATTATGTTATGCTCATCTTGGGGATTCTTTGCGCATTACCGCATTAACCGGCTGGCTGTTTTCACGCTCCCTAAGGCCATGGCCGGTTTCTACAAGGCCAATATCGATTATATAACCGAGCATGCGGTGAGCCCCGACAAACGCCGTTACGTTGACTCGACAGAAGCGCCCCGCCATTTCTTTGATGCCGACCGTTATGGCAAAAAGCCTTTTGAGGGTATGCCTAAAAAATGGAAGGATGCAGTTGCCAGATATTCGAAAGATACCATCATTAAATATGGCACCGTTCCATGGGCCATTCAGTACCAGTATTACAGGCTGGTGAGGGCCTTCAAAGCGCATGATACAACAGCTATTCTCAATGCATCTGCCTATTTAGGGCATTATATTGCAGATGCCCACGTACCTTTGCACCTAACCCAAAACTACAACGGTCAGCTTACGGGGCAAACCGGGATCCACGCCCTTTGGGAAAGTCGCCTGCCCGAATTATTTGCCGATCATTATAATTACTATGTTGGCAAAGCTCGCTATGTCGAAAACCCGCTCAACGAGGCATTCCGTATCTGCAGGGCTTCTTATAAAAGCGTGGATACTGTTTTACGCTTTGAACGCATCCTGAACAAAAGCTATCCACAGGATAAAAAATATGAACTGGTGCAGCATGGCAAAAAACAGGTAAATGATTACTCTGCCGCGTACAGCCAGGCTTATCACAAAATGCTGAAAGGGATGGTTGCAAGGCAAATGAGATCGTCGGTCCTCTCTGTGGGCAGCTTTTGGTATTCGGCCTGGGTTGATGCTGGCCAGCCGGACGTGAACAAGCTTATCGCACAGCCATTAAGCACGGAGCAAAAAGTTCAGCTTCAGCAAGAGGAAACACTTTATCGCTCTGGTAAAGTACTGCTAAATACTCACGAATAGCTAAAAGCTGAATTCGAAAAAGCATCGTCAATATTGCTTTAACATAGCCTTTCTTAACCTGCACTTTCTACAATGATAATGACTTTCGGAACCGATATCATTAGGTCTGCATCTTCAAATCATGCTTACTTATTGATGCCTTCCTGTTATTTCACCACTGATAATCGGATATTATCAAAAAGAACCCTCCTGCCATTATTATTATTCCACGATTTGCGGTATTTATACGCAACTTTTTGATTAGGTATTTATACGCTATAAGTCGTTTTACAACCCTCCTAACTTAGATGTATCAATCAGAAAATTGATTACAGGCCCTTTGTTGCCAGAGGCCCAAAGCCCAAAAAGAACCTAAATAAACAGGCGCCTATATCGATGACTGAGATTTTGTATCACTGAATATTTACATCTATAAACTATCATCTTATGGCAAATTTAACTTTAGCACCACGATGGGCATCAAGTGTGCTACAACTCGGAAACACCGCTTATGTAGATTGCGGTAAACCAACCGTACTTAACAGTTTAACGTCATTTACCCTGGAAGCCTGGGTAAATATATCGAGCCTCAACGGATTTCAGTCTGTGGTGGGCAATGTCGATAACGCGGTAGGCGGGCAGTACCAGTTATTTATTGAATCTGGTTATGTATATGCCTACGTAGGCATTGCACCCTATCTGATCAAATCTACTTTACCAATTACTATTAATGAATGGCACCACCTGGCCTCTGTATTTGATGGTACAAGTTCCAGTTTATCGCTGTACGTTGATGGCGTGGCTGTTGCACAAAGTACCTTTTCAGGAACGCTGCCCACAAGTGGCACCAATATGTTGTTGGGCGCGGTAATGCAGCAAAACAGCCCCATATGGTACTTACAGGGGCAGATTGGACGAATTATGATCTGGAATAGCGTGCGTGGTGCTGAGGATATCCTTAATGATTCGGTACAGGTAAATAATTACAGCGCTGTGCAAAATCCAAACCTTATATTTTACAGCGACTTTTCCGAAATGCCAGGGGTGGACAGCTCGGGAAATAACATCGCTCTTAATTTCAAAAACAATGTGCAATATGCTTTCAACGTGCCTTCGGTTGTACTGGGGGCAGATGGCTATGTTGATTGCGGCTCATTCCCTGAATACAGTATTCCCGGCAATGCACCTTACACTATTGAGGGCTGGTTTTTCCCGGGTAGCAGCAGCAACGGTATCCTGCTAAGTTATGGATTGAACGGCGCATGGGAATACAAGGTAAGCTATCAAAACAACCAGGTTATAGGCCAGCGCAACAGCGACAGTATTTCTTTAGCATCAGCAGCCTCCGTATTGCCGCTAAGTTATTATCATTTTGCAATAAGTTATGATAGCGATGTCAAAGCACTTAGTTTGTATGTAAACGGCAATCTTCAGGCTATCGATTACTTTCCTTCGCCGGTTGTTGCCGTTCCGAACGGTCATGTGCTCGTGGGCGCTCAATACGACTCGAACGGAAATATCATCGACAACTTCGGCGGTTCTATCCAAAACCTGCGGATCTGGAATGTATGCCTGGAGCAATCAGAAATTGTTCAATGGATGTACAATGACGTAATAACCGATAACCGTTTAATTTCCAATTTTGATTTCACCGTTAACCCTCCGATAGATACAACCGATAAATCAACCCTGGAGCTGGATAACGGCGCCGTGCAGCAACTACAAACCGTAAACGTTTTAACCACCGAGCAAATTGCCCTTTTGGGGATTCCGCAATCCATCAATGCAATTTATCTTAACCAAAATGTGGAAACGCCGGTACCGCCGCCAACAGATATACTATTTGCCAGCCAGCCTAAAGTTTTTACCGAAGATCATAAGGAGGAAAGCTGGGCTCAGTTTGAAGATTGGTTCGGCACCAAAAATGGAGGCCCGGAAACCGAAAACTTTCGTCAGCAATTTGATAACGCTTATGAAAAAGCAAGGCAAATGTTTGACGAAAATGCCAACCTTTCCCGTGTCTTTACCCGGACCGACACTAATGGTATAACCCGCATTATTTATCATGGTGTAAAGGCAGATATGCTTGTTTACGAGGGGGCCGTGGGAGCCGAATCGGACTGTACGCTTTGGTGGATCCAGTTCATCTTTGCACTTACCGTAGGTTTTCTGCAGGCTGTGGGGCTGGCACCTACCACCGGCAATATTGCCACCCGCATCTATAACCTGTTGCGGGCAAATCAAACGGTAATGAACGCTATGAGCTCGATGGCCGGAAAAGCAATCAGCGCTACCGCCGCTATTGGCTTTGTAGGTGTTGTGTACCAGCAAGGGCTAATGTGGACCATCATCAAATTTGTACTGACATCTGCAGGGTGGTACGCCTTGTTCTGGATACTACGTAAAGTGATAGCCATTGTAACGGGCCTTGAGGCGGCAGCCATACTTGCCGGCTTTATTGTATGGGCCACTCAGCTTACCATACTTTCACTTAAATACAATACCGCCTGCGGTCAACTTCTTCAATCAACTAATGTTTCACCTTCTTTTAATTCATAAGCTATGCCAACCTCAGCACCTATCGTCGCTATACCTGTAGTAGATACTTCAAATAGCATGACCTATTACAATTATGTTGCTATCACCGTCATCGACACCAAGGCTTTTCTAAACAATGCGCTCCCCGGCGATTATATTGGCGTAGCCTCCTATGACGTTAACGGAAGGGTAACCTACAATCTGACCCTGGTTGATCAAAACCTCACCGTACCTGTTGCCGCTGCTGCTGCTGTACAAAACCTTAATTTTACCGGAAGCTGCACCAATATGGGCGGCGGGCTCCAAACAGCAGTAAACATGCTTTCAACCGCACCTGCCGGTGTAAATAAAGGTTTGGTCCTGCTTTCCGACGGCTATCAAAACTGCGGCACCAATCCCCTGCCGTTACCTGCCGGAACCCCTCCTGTATATTCATGCGCAATGGGGCCATCGTCTGACCAAAACTTAATGCAGCAAATTGCAACCCAAAGCGGCGGTCAGTATTATTACGCGCCTTACGTTTACAATATGATGCAAATTTATAACCAGATCAGGGCACAAACTCCGGCAGCACAATTGCTTGCCAACGCATATAAGGTAGCCCAGGCTTACGATTACCTGCTGATTCCGGCCACCATATCTGCCGGCAACGACCTTGGGCAGTTTTCGGTTGTATGGAGCGATACTAAATACACGTTCACAAACGGTCAGCCCGGGCTTAATCAATTAAGTGTAACACTTGTAACGCCGGCAGGCGTGGTAACTACACCAATGCCTACTTTACAAGGCGGAGCCTATGTGGTATTTAATATTCCTAACCCCGCGGTAGGCCTTTGGTACATCCAGATCATGTATGGTGGTACAACTCCGCAGGGTTTAACAGGAGGTGCCTTTGAGTACGCGCCTTCAGGTAACACCGCGCCTCTTCAGCTTAGTGTTGAGGCACCGGCGGTTGTGCGCAAGGGGCAGCCTATTACCTATCACGCACATCTAACGGATGATGGTAAGCCCGTAACCGGGCAACAAGTACATGCTTTTGTTACGCGTCCAAAGCTCAGTCAGCACAGTGCTCTTAAAGCCTATGCATCAGAACTTAAAAGCATAAAGCTGTCTGAAGAAACTATGGATACTATACAACATCCGGATTTGGCAAAGCTCGATCTGCTTTACAAACAGCGGTTAGCAGATGAGGATCAGGATCTTTTGCCACACCTCAAAAGCGGAAGTATCCTGTCAGTGGCAAAGCAAGGTGGGTATACGGGCACAATACACGAAACGCACGAGGCCGGAAGCTACACGGTAGAACTGGAAGTAACAGGATTTTCAGACAAATCCAAAACGCCATTTTCGAGAAGCCACCGCTTTAACGTAATGGTTACCGATGGTGATTAAATCAACCATCACCCCGTTTAACATGCAAAAGCCGGTGCCTGGAATTATATCCGGCACCGGCTTTTGATATTTGAAAATATTTGAACCGCTATTTAATGGCTTTCAGGAACCTTGGCAGTACGGCCTTTTATAGCCGCAAAAATTGGCGGCAATATCGATAGCAGGATAATGATCACCCCTACCAGCGAAAAGTTTTTAGCAATGACAGGCACCTGACCTAATTTGTAACCTGCAAACAGGAAAACAATGATCCATGCAGCACCGCCAATAATGTTATAAAGACTGTATCTTAAAAAAGGCATGCGGCCAACACCCGCAACAAATGGCGCTATGGTGCGAATAATGGGCATAAAGCGGCTAAAAATCACCGCTTTGCCACCATGCTTATCAAAAAAAGCTTTGGTTTTAAGATAGTATTCGAGTTTAAGTATCTTGTTTTCTTCCTTAAAAACTTTGGGGCCTAAATAGTTGCCTAAAAGATAATTCACTGTATTACCGATAAAAGCAGCGGCAATCAGTATGATGCCCAACAACCAGATATCCAAACCCGAGCTACCTCCGGCTATTAAAGCACCGGCTGCAAACAGCAGTGAATCGCCGGGTAAAAAGGGGGTTACTACAAAACCTGTCTCGGCAAATATGATCAGGAAAAGGATGAGGTAGGTCCATCCCTGGTAAGCACTGGTTATTTGCACCAGATGCTTGTCAATATGCAATATAAAATCGATTATACTTTTTATTACTTCCACAGGCTTAATTTTTGCCCAAAAATATAAATATTAAACAGAAAGCAGCTATTGAAGTGTCTTACTAAGCAGATTATTAGTAAGTACGCCTGCACCAAAGGCCAAAGAGTCGGCGCTGCCAACAATGCCCCTGGTATAAATAGTGTAGGCACGGCCATCTTGTATAGTTATACTTTGCAGGGTTGTTTCAATTTTGGTAGGCGTTCGGGTAGCGGTAATGGTAAAATTATAATTACCGGCGGTGAGCTCTACATATTTAGATACACCATTAAAAGCCGTTCCGCTTACCACAAGCGTATCGTTTGCCCGCAGATCAAGGGTTGGTGTATTTGGCGATGCATGCACAAAACGTACCTTTCCTTTGCCAATGGCGGGTAGCGATGTGCTGTCTGATACAATGAATGAGTTTGCGAAGGTATTATCTTTTTTAAAGCCGGTTATAAACATAGTATACTTCCTGTTGACCTTCAGTGTGGTATCAAACTGGAGCAAAATTACAGGTGCCGCGGTGGCTGTACGTAATTGCAATGGAGGCTCGAGGGTTGAAAGATAAAAATATCCCGAACTTGTTGGGTAAGTATAAGTAGTTGTGCTATACCTGATATAATGCTGATAAAGGTACACCGGCTGAATATCGGGGCTTAAATTAACTATCTGAAACTGTGTATTTAAACCAACCGATGACGCATTGCCTCCCTTGCCGCATGATGAAACAGCACAGATAAAAAGGCCGCATATCACCGCTATAAAAAACGAAACCAGTACCTTGCTTTTATTTCTATTAGCCATTAATATTATTATTGATTAGTGAACAGCCCGGTTGCCAATCCGGCGCTTTTATTACCATATCCATAGTAGGTATAAATTTTACCGCCTGTTAACACCACTGTATCCCTTACAACAGTAGTTGGCAACGCTGCCGAATGCAGTGCCATATTATGCTCTCCCGGCTTTACCAGGTAAAAAGCCGAAGTAGTTTTAAAACCCAGATCTTTCACTTTTTCGGTATCAGCAGCAGCAGTTAAACCCTCAAAATGCACACTTATATTACCGGCATCAGATGATGCATTCACAAATCTGATCTTTGCCATAGCGGTTTTGCCGGTGTCAGCAACCAATATATCGGTAGTTTTGAAAACCTGGTCTACAGTATTACCTGCTACATAAAATGAATATATCGAGTCCTTGCTTAATTTTAGCGGCAGACTGAACAGCGGATTGGGATTATTAGGCCCATCCAGCTTAACCGAATAGTTTTGAGTGCCGGCTTTTACCAAAATATAACCAAGCGTGCCACCCGAATAAAAAGTGGTAGTATTGTTTATCCTTATACCATTAAGGTAAACATTAATATTATTAAAGGTAGCATTAATAACGTTTAACGATGATGTTGACGAATCTACCGCATCGGGCTTATCGTTATTTTTTTTACATGATGCAAGGCAACCCGCCGCTACCGCCATCATCAATAAAACTTTAACCTTTATATTCATATACAATTATAAGCTATAACTGCTTACTGTAATTTTTGGTATTGGGTGTTGAACAAAAAAAGTCCGGTTTATGATACCGGACTTAGTTTTGGATTTATAATTTAAGTTTACACTTAAGCATAACTATTGAGCATCACCGGCATTACCAGCATCAGCACATCTTCATTTTCATCTCCACCTTGTGGCAGCAATAAGCCGGCACGGTTTGGAGTTGACATTTCCAAAGATACTTCTTCGCAACTTAAATTCTTCAACATTTCTATTAAAAATCTTGCATTGAAGCCAATTTCCATGTCCTCGCCCTCATATTGGCAGCTTAAACGCTCGTGGGCCTCGTTAGCAAAGTCGATATCTTCTGACGATATATTCAACTCGCTGCCATTTATTTTAAGCCTTACCTGGTGGGTAGTTTTATTAGCGTAGATAGCTACACGGCTTAACGAACCCAGGAAAGTAAGCCTGTCGATATTTAATTTATTAGGGTTATTTTGAGGGATAACCGCCTCGTAGTCAGGGTAACGCTCGTCAATTAAACGGCATACCAGGTTAATATTGCCAAATTTGAAGAATGCACTTGTGTTGTTATACTCAACCGATACATTCACATCATCACTTGGTAATGATGATTTAAGCAGGGTTAAAGCCTTTTTAGGCAAAATGAACGATGTAGTGCTTGCAGCCTTTGCATCTTTACGACGGTAACGAACCAGTTTATGTGCATCGGTAGCAACAAAGGTAAGGGCCGATGTTGTTAGCTGGCAGTAAACGCCTGTCATAGCCGGGCGAAGCTCATCATTACTTACCGCGAAAATGGTTTTGTTGATAGCTTCGGCTAAAACTGAAGCAGGCAGGTTTACCGATGATGCATTTTCAACAACCGGGATCTTCGGGAAATCCTCGCCGTTTTCACCGCTTAGTTTGTATTTACCATCGCCGGCATTGATTTCAATGGCGAAGGTTTTATCATCAACCGAAAAAGCAACAGGCTGCTCAGGTAATGATTTCAGGGTCTCTAACAATATACGCGACGGTATAGCAATCCTTCCATTCTCTTTAGCCTCAACAGGCAGGGAGGTTGTCATACTGGTTTGCAGGTCGGTAGCAGAAATGGTCAAGTTCCCATCCTTTATCTCGAACAAAAAGTTTTCCAGTATCGGCAGCACAGTACTGCTGCTTAACGCACCACTTACCGACTGCAGTTGTTTGAGTAATGTTGATGTAGAAACAATAAATCTCATATGGTTGTAATTAATCTATCAAAAATAGAAAATTTAACGGGCATACTTTTGCCTGCGTAAATAATGTTGAAAAATAGCACATATTAACACTAATAGCAGCGGAACAATGGTATTAACCAATTGCCAGTATATTTTTTCATTTACAACAATTCTAATATTGAATTTGTCGTATTGAAAAACCATCTTTTCCCCTCTGATTTTTGCCCTATCCAACAGGCGGATCCTTATCTCCTTGGTACGCAAGGCGATAAGGCCAGAATCATCGGTCATGTAGTCAGCTATGTTAAGCAGCAGGTTTTTGTTGCCATAGGTTTGATGCGTGTAATGGTCATAACCTAAGGGATATGGTGAGCCGTCACTGCCTACCTGGTTCTTTAAAATATCGCCATCACTTATCACTATCATTTTGGTTGGCACGCTTTGCTGCTGTATGGCAACCTGCTCCTTAATGCCCGCGGGCAGGGGGCGGTTTTGCCAGTCGCTTACAAACCGGCCTTCCAGCAATACGCCTGTTATTTTGGGTGTGCTTTGAAAATCTTTAGGGTTTGGTTCCTGCTCCAAAGCCTGTAACGACAGCATATACGGGGCAGTTAGCTTTTTATTATATGGTGATGATGTTAACAACACCGTTTTGTTTACATCCTTGGTATCGAGGATATCTATGGTACTGGCAAACTCGCTGCTGATACCGTCAAGGTTTTTCACTACCGGATGTTTGCTTAGCGGAATAAACACCGGGTAATACAGCCATGGCAGCATCTGGATCTGCGCCTGCCCGCCAACATTGCCTGTGCTGATGGGGATCTGTGAGCAGTTCATATCGGCAATCAGATCATAGTTGATACGGATGCCGTAGCGGAAAAGCTGGTCATCTAAATTAAGCTGCTTGGGGAATGACAACTGCTCACCGCCATGCCCGCGCAGGCTGTCAAGCTCTGCGCTTACCTGATCAATAGTCCATAGCACACGGCCTCCGCGCATGATGTACTGGTCAAGCTTGAATTTCTCGATCTCTGAAAACTTTTGATCGGGTTTGGCTATTACCAGCAATTTGATCTTTTGCAGATCGGCGGTGGAGATAGCATTCAAATCTACCCGGCCTACCTGGAAGCCGTCGGCAAGGCTCTTCATGGCATCGTTCAGTTGAAGGTCGGTTAATTCATGGTGGCCTTCGGTAAAGCCTATTTGTGGCCTGCCCCCGTTAACAACCTTTTTTATAGCCGATGAAAACGCGTATTCTAAATTTTGGATAGAGTTGTTCAGCACTTCATCGGGCGAGAGGCCTATCCTGCTCATCAATAACTTTACAGGAATATCCTTTCCATCTGCCGATACCAGCGCCGAAGGAAAGATGAGTTTTTGCGATACCCCATTATCGGTTTTAACACTCAGGTTGGTTGGCTCGACACCTTCAGCGGCCATATTCTGGATCATCTCGTTTTGCTGATCGTCATTCAAACCTTTCAAAGGGTCGCGAAATTCGAATTGGATTTTACCATGGCTATAGGCCTGCAGGTCGCTCAGCATATCGCGGGTAGCGGTTTGCAGGCGTTTAAAGCCGCCTGGCAGGTTATCGCCCTGTAAGTAAACCACCACCTTTACGCGCTTTGGCAGCTTATCCATTATTTGCCTGCTGATGGGCGATATGGTATAACGTTTTTCGGCAGTAAAATCAAAACGGGTAAAGGTTAGTGAGGATAGTATCCCCACAAAAAGCAAAACACCCAATACACTGATCATGACCGTGCCGCCCAAACCTTTTTGGCGCTGCCTTGCCAATATAAATAGCGTAAGCCATATAAAAATGCCGGTAGTAATGATAAAGTAAGCCAAATCACGGGTATCCAGTACGCCCCGGCTTACCGATTCATAATGCTGGGTGATGCCTAAGTTCTGCAAGCCCAGGTCCTGCAGGGATAACAGCTGACTGATTGAATCAAACCCGCTGTAAAAAAAGAAACACAGGAAAACGGATATAGTAAAGGCAATGATCTGATTTTTGGTGATGGACGAGGTAAACAAGCCTATCCCCACAAATACGCCACCTAATAAAAACAACCCGATGTATGAACCTATTACAGCCCCGGTATCGATATTACCCTGCGGCGTACCTAACGCGCTTACTGAATAGTAGTAAACCAGCGTAGGCAGTAAAGCAAAAAGCACTATTAATAAACAGGCCAGGTATTTACCCAGCACAATTTCCCAATCTTTTAAAGGGCGGGTGAACAGCAGTTCAAAGGTACCCTCCTTACGTTCCTCGGCAAGGGAGCGCATGGTGATAGCCGGGATCAGGAACATGAACAGGTATGGAGCAGTGCTGAACAGGCTATCGAGGCCTGCATATCCATACTCAAGGATGCTTGAATCAGGAAATACCCACAAAAACAAGCCCAGCACCAATAAAAATACGCCTATAGTTACGTAAGCCACCAGCGAACTCAGGTAGGATATTATTTCTTTTTTAAGGATGCTCAGCACGTTATAATATGTAGTGTTAAGCGCCGAAATTACAACAATATTGCGCCAAAGCAAAGCAATTGGGTTAAGGTTTTATGATGACTAATACCGGCTAAAGGGAGTGAAAGTGTCCGTCCGTTCCTCTGCAACAGCTACCTACAGACAGTGGAGGACATTTTACTTGATAATGCGCCTATCCCTAAAAGCGATATTTATAAGCAACGTTTAAACCAAGCTGACTGATTGCGTGATCATAATCGGTATTTTTATAGCCCCGTTCAAAATTTAAACCAAAATCAAGCCCATGATGAGGGCCAATCGGCACAACAGCTCCTGCCCCTCCCGAATAGATAAACGAGGTACGCGCCCTGTTATTGATGCTGAAAGCGCTACCTGCTTCGGCATTTACATAAAAATATTTTGCCCAGTAATATTTTAAACCTGCAGTTACGGGCAGGTAGGCGTAAAGATTATGAAAGTCACTATCGTAGAAAACGTTTGAAGAGTTGCTTGAAAATAAATACTGCGGGCTTGATTCGGTAAAAACCAATCCGGTGGCGACTGTAAAACGCAGGGTTTCGGTTATGGGCTTTTCCAGCTTTAAATTAATGCTAAAGCCGGCATTTACGTTAAAATCGGTGCCGTTATCATTGCGGTAATCCATATTAAGCGGTGCTATTATTTCGGTGCCTACGCTTACCGATGTTTGCTTGCCACGCTGTGCTTTAGCTGCAAATGAAAATACCGTAAATAATAAAATTAGTGTGATGCAGATAGGTTTTTTAGTCATGTAATAAAGGTTATAAGTGCTATTTAACGATAATACCATCTTCAATAATATATCGCTACAAAAATACAATACACAATAATTAAAAGCAGCATTGTCCGTCCGCTCCGGGAACCGACCACTTGCAGCCAATTTCGGCCAGCTTCTACCTGCCAAAGCGATAAGCAAACCTCATAGCCGTTTGCTGCAAGGTATGGGCCGACCAGCTTTCGTACCTTAAGCCCAACTCAAAGTTACGGTTCTCAGTACCTGTAGGAATCATGATAGCCGGGCCAACTGAAAAGGCAAACAGCTTACGCTCATCGTAATTAAGTTCGATAGCGCTGCCTGCTTCAGCCTCCAAAAACAGGCCCGAGCTAACGCTGTATCTTAATCCGGCTTTTAGCGGTACAAAAACATCGCCACCGGAGCGCCCCTCATTTAAAAGTGAGTTTTTACGAAAAAAGCTGCTGAACCCTGCTGTAAGCGTAAAACTTACCGGACTTACAATAGGCTGCTCCAGTTTAAGCGAAGCGCCAACGCCTACGTTGTATAAATTGCGCGATGGGATACCAAATTCAACACCGGCACTAAAAGCGGTTGAAGGTTTCGGCCCGTCCTGGGCATAAGTTTTAAAGGCAGGAAGGATAAGCAACAGCAATATCAGTTTTTTCATATCGGCCCGAAAATACAAGATAAGTTTAAACTTATGCAAAAGGCAATATCAAAACTCAAAATCAACATTAACGGGTGTTGTTGACCAGGGTTTCCAGGGATGGGAAAGAAGATCAATAACACCAACTATAATAACAACGCCAACCACTACCCCCGCCACTACTGCTACTGTGGCTAAAACCTTGGTTTTTCTTTGTGCAAAGTTAACGCCCGATGAACCCCAGTTAAGCACCTTTCCATCCTTATCGAATATAAATTTCACGTACTTATCATGTTGCGAAAACTGCTTTACCATTACCGGAACGGTATTAAAACCACTGGCGGCATTATACACGCCATTGATCTTCACCCGGGTTTTTGTGTCGTTAAAAACCGAGGGATCACTGCAATTGTAAAGCCATTTGGCAGTATCATTTACAACCATTATTTCGTCAGGTTGCCCAAACTGCCTTATCACGTCATCTTTGGTATGGTAACTAAACATGACCTCTTTATGCGAATAGATCTGTTTACTACAGCTGCTTAAGAATGCCCAACCGGCAAACGCAGCAAAAATTATTGCTATATTTTTCATGATGATTGCCATTAGTAATACTATAAAATAAATAAAGGCCTGCTAAGGCCTTTATCTTTTTATATCAAAACCGGTATGCCAGGCGTGCGCCTACCTGCCCTATTGTTCCATTATTTGACCATGCTTCGTAACGCACAGCTACTTCAAAACCTCCGTTAAAAGTATAGCCCAAACCCGGCGAATAAAGAAAGGAGTTACCTCCATCTTTTTCGGTTGAGAACACGGTACCCAACTGTCCTTCAAAAAAGAAGCCGCCATCCAGGTAGGGTTTAATACCTGCCTTTACGGGGATAAACCCAAATGACGATTTACTATCAGGTTCCTGAAATTCGCTTTTAACATGCAGTGACTCATAGCCTGCCGATAGCGTAACGAAAACCGTTTTTGAAACAGGGTACTCGTACTTAAGTGAGCCGCCTATGCCATAGTTAAAAATCTCATGTGCATCGCCTGTTGGAAGGGCTGCTTCGGCACCAATACTGAATTTGCCTTGCCCGTTTGATGATTGCGCAAAACTGCTTAATGCTGTACAAACGAGTAATAATGGCAGGAATAACTTTTTCATAATGTTTCGATTTAAGGTTAATAATGATTAATTGTTGAATAAAACTACAACCATTACCACCCGGCTTAAAATGGATAAATCGGCACCAGAGGGAACATTACGTAACAATTAATTAACTGTAAAACAATCATTTGCAAACAATTGCATTTTTCACTAAATTTATTGAAGGTTAAGGCCGGCTTTTGCATTTTTTACTAAAAACAACAAACCGATTATTGATAATTGCTAAAAACTTTCACGTAACATCCCCTGCGTTATGGATAACAACAGTGCCCAGCAATCATTTTTCAACCATATTAAATCAAAGCATGCCAGCCATCTTTCGTTTGTTGATGAGATAGCCGAGCTACTGAACATCAGCAACGATAGTGCTTACCGGCGCATCAGGGGCGAAAAACCAATCAGCCTTGATGAAACCCGTGTATTGTGCAATAAATTCCAGGTTTCGATTGATCAGCTGCTGCATAACAAAAACAACACTGTGCTTTTTTCGGGTAACAGGGTTGATAGCATCAACTTTAGGTTTAACGAATATTTGCAGGATGTAGCTAATAACCTCAGGCTGTTTAAAACGCTGAAAAACGCGCAGATCTTTTTCTTTAACAAGGATGTGCCCTTATTCCATTTTATGCAGTTCCCGGAGCTAAGCGCTTTCAAATTCTTTTTTTGGAAACGCACACTTATAGGCTACCCGGAGCTTGCCAAGCAGCAATTTACCGGGGCCGAGAGCGATGAAGAGATCCTTCAGATCGCTACCGATGTGATCAACCTTTACACCGGGATCTCATCAACCGAAATATGGACCGAAGAAAGCATTCACGTTACCATAAGGCAAATTGAATATTACAGGTATACAAACATCTTTATTAATACGGAAATGCTGCTGAAAGTTTATCACCAGTTAAACGAACTACTGAACCACCTGGAGATGCAGGCAGAAATTGGTCGTAAGTTTATTTATAACCAGCAGGCCTTGCCTAACAGCCAACCTTATCATATTTATATTAATGAATGCCTGCTTGGTGATAACTCCATTTTTGTACAGGCCGAAGGGAGGCAAATTACCTACCTTAACCATAATGGCTTAAATTTTATGGGTACGCAAGACCAAAGCTTTTGCGACTATACCTATAAAAACCTGCAAAACATCATCAGCAAATCAACACATATCAGTTTGGTAGGTGCCAAAGAGCGAAGTATCTTTTTTAATAAACTTAGGGAGAAGATCCATGAGCGCATCAGGAGCATCAATTAAAAAAGGCTGAAAGAGCAGGGTGTTTTAATCATTGGTAAGACTGATAAACACCTCCTCCAACGATTTGCCGCCATTATTTTTCCGGAGCTGCTGCAAGCTATCATTGGCTACAATAGTACCCTTATTGATGATGATAACCTGGCTGCATACAGCCTCAACCTCCTGCATAATATGGGTTGAAAGCACAATGGTTTTAGTTTTGCCCAGGTCGAGGATCAGTTGACGGATCCCAATCAGCTGGTTTGGGTCGAGGCCGGAGGTTGGCTCATCCAGTATCAGCACCTCGGGATTGTGCAGCATAGCCTGCGCCAACCCTACCCTTTGGCGGTAACCTTTTGATAGCTGCCCTATCTTTTTATGCTGCTCGGGCCCCAGACCTGTTTGCTCAATAATATCGGCAATGCGTTTGGCAGGCTCATGAATTTTATGAATCCCGGCAACAAAGCCCAGCGATTCCTTCACATACATATCGGTATACAGCGGGTTACTTTCGGGCAGATAGCCGATACGGCGCTTAACCTCAAGGGGCTGCTTAGCCACATCAAACCCACATACCGATGCCTTACCCGATGTTTGCGGGATAAAGCCCGTAAGGATTTTCATGGTGGTTGACTTACCAGCGCCATTAGGCCCTAAAAAGCCCAATACACCGGGTTGGGCAGTAAAACTAATGCCATCAACAGCCTTTTGTACACCGTAAACCTTGGTTAATGCCTCAACACTGATACTCATGCTGTAAAAATAGATTTTAGATTTGAGATTTGAGATAAGACGTGAGATTTTGGTGTGCCCGTCCGTCCGGAAAGGGGTAACAGGGTAGTGATAGACAGGTGTCGGACGGGCATCCTCCACTAAGTCATTGCAAGGTACGAAGCAATCACGAACTATGCCCTCCACCACGTCATTGCAAGGCATGAGGCAATCACGAACTGTGCCCTCAACCCCGTCATTGCAAGGCACAGCCTGTCCCGAACTATGCTCTCCACCACGTCATTGCGAGGCACGAAGCAATCGCGAACAGTGCTCTCCACCACGTCATTGCGAGGCATTAAGCAATCGCGAACTATGCTCTCAACCACGTCATTGCGAGGCACGAAGCAATCGCGAACTGTGCTCTCCACCACGTCATTGCGAGGCACGAAGCAATCACGAACTATGCCCTCAACCACGTCATTGCGAGGCACGAAGCAATCGCGAACTGTGCAGGGGCACATGCATGGTTACTCTGTAAGTAGGGGATTGCTTCGTGCCTCGCAATGACGGGGTTATGAAAGGTGATGAAAGATTGCTTTGTGCCAATCAACCACTCACCTAATCACTCAGTCAACCACTCACCCAATCAACTAATCAACTAATCAACTAATCACCCACTCACCCACCTACCGCAACACGGTTACTTCTCCACTCAGCTTGCCGCTGCTGCTTTTGGTGTCAATTACATAATAATATGCACCGGTGGGCACAGCTTTGCCGTTACTTGTCCCGTCCCAGGGGTGTTGGTACCCTACCGAGCGGTACATCATAGCGCCATAGCGGTTATAAATATTTATGGTACAATTGGTATAGGATAGTAAGCCGGGGATAAACCAGGTGTCATTATATCCATCGCCATTGGGTGTAAAAGTATTGGGTACCACAATTTTTTCGGGCACTACAACAGAAACAACTATGGTATTTGAAGTTACAACAGGGTTAGCAATGCATTTACCTCCCGATGACATGATGCAGGTAATTCCATCACCATCAGCTAAAGTATTACTGGTGAATGTAGCGCTGTTTGTACCCACGGGTTGCCCGTTAACATACCATTGATAATCAGGAGTACCCTGCACATTAACTGGTTGCGCCTTAAAAGTAACTGGTGTGCCTGCAATCACTGTTCCGCTAACTGATGAGCTAATGGTAAGGGTAAGCGTAACATATGGATCGGCTACAATGGTAGATGTGTTGGATACCGGCGAGGCTACTGGCGCACATCCGTCATTATTGATAACTACGCAGGTAATGATATCGCCTGTGTGTAATGTACTTTTATAAGTATTGGAATTACCGCCAACGTTTTGCCCGTTTAACCTCCATTGATAGGTTGCGTTACTACCTGCATTTTGAGCATCGGCAGTGAACTCATACTCCATGCCATCGCACCCTGCTATCACGCCCGCCGGATCTATGGTTACTGATGGCACAACCGGTGCAGCAACTGTTAATATTTGCGATTTGGGTATGGCTGCGTTATATAAGCTGTTACCGCTTTGCGATGCTGTGATGGTAGTAACACCGGCACCAATAATATGAATAACGCCTGTTGCCGAAACGGTAGCTACCGCCGGATCGCTGCTTACATAAGTAAGCGGAATTGTTGAGTTAGAACTTGTTGCCCCTGCCGGAAAATCGGTGCTGCAAGTAGATTTAGCTGCTATAGCCGGAAAACTTATCACCTGATCCTGCGTAATGGTGAACGGTCTTTGTACAGGAACTGCCGGGGAATAAGTATCATTACCTGTTTGATAAGCCGTAATATTGGTTACTCCGGGAGCAATTACATGAATTTGCCCGTCGGCACCTACATAAGCCACATCAGGGTTACTGCTGGTGTAAGTAATTGGCGTTTCGGTGTTGGTGCTGGTAGCACCGGGATGCAGGATGTTATCAGCGTCGATATGAACAACTACAGGAGGCGGAAAAGTAATAACCGACGGCTGTAGCACGATATCCTCTACCACCTGTATATTCACTGTAGTAGGGTTACTACCTTTGGCATTATAAGCCGTTATGGTATAAACTGTGGGCGGCGATAAAACAGTGGGCGTGCCCGAAATAGCACCCGTTTTAGGATCAAATACCATACCTGCCGGCAAAGATTTATTAATGGTATAGCCTGTTATTACAATCTTTCTTACGTCGTTGTTACCGCTCTCGCCAATATATAAATTACCTTTTCCGTCAATTGCCATTCCAAGCGGGCCGTAAAATGATGCCCTTGCTCCGCCGGCATCAGTTGCGCCACCTCCGGCTATAATTGTTACCACTCCCGCAGGGCTTATTCTTTTTATAGTATTACCTTCTTGCTCAGTAACGTAAACATTACCTGTACCATCTACCCTAAGCTCACGTGGAAAACGAAAACCTGTTGCAAAAGTAGAAACGACACCTCCAGGGCTTATTTTCCTAATGGCGTTATTTCCAACATCAGAAACATATAAATTACCGGCGCCATCCAGTGCAACTGCTGTTGGCGTACTAAATGAAGCAGAATGAACATCGCCATTTTGTGCGCCCATAGTGCCGTTGCCCGCATAAGTGGTAACCACACCGGCCGCGGTTACTTTCCTGATCACGTTATTTGCCTGATCGGCAACGTACAGATTGCCGGCATTATCAATAGCTAAACCTCTGGGGCCATTGAATTGTGCTGCTAAACCTGTACCATCAACCAAGCCAGGCGTGTGCGCGGTGCCGGCAAGTGTAGTAACAAAACCCCCGGGCGTTATTTTTCTGATCAGGTTATTAGCCTGATCGCTGACATATATATTACCGGCAGCATCCGAAATAAGAGCATCTGGTTCATAAAACAATGCTGTGGTACCCTGCCCATCATCCCAGCCTGAGTTTCCACCTCCGGCAAACAACGATAAATTTCCTGTTGGAGTTAGTTTGTAAATCTTATTATCGCCCCAATCTGCTATAAATACATTCCCTGCCTCATCAACAGCAACCCCGGTTACTGTATGAAAAATTGAAACCGTGGCCGAACCTGCTATCGTACTTACCTGTCCATAAATAGTTGCAGGTACTGCGCTCCCTGTATTGACCGGGACTAACGGTGTAATAGGAGTATTGATTTTATACGTACGGGGCGTTGTATATTTAATAACCGGTGCCTGGGCAAATAAAGGGGTATAATAAATTAGCGAAACAAGCAGAAACGCTGTAACGCGCAAAACAAAAAATAAGCGGTACATTATTGTTTTGATCGGGTAAGGTGACAAAGTTAAAGTTGGCGAAAATTAAGCTTTTTAACTGATACTTCTGTGTAAAATTGATATGAGATTAGGTACCTGTGATTTTGGTGTGCCCGTCCGTCCGGAAAGGGGTAACAGGGTTTGATAGACAGGTGGCGGACGGGTAGACTTCCGGTGCTTGTCTGCTTTTGGATCATAAGTGGGTTACCCCTGAACGGACGGACAAGCCCATTATTTAAAACTTCTGATATTCGGTTTTGGATTCGGTATAGATGAAGAAACCTGTCCATATCATTTTCCGGGAGTTGGACCCAACCGAACGGACGGACAGACATTCTCCACCACGTTATTGCAAGTAAGCACCAGTGAACCCTTTGGAAAAAAACATGATGACATATGAAATATACTTTAACCACGGTGCGCGGGGGCCGCGTTAGTGATAGGAGCGGATACCGTCCGTTAGCCAACGGATAATGCCTGTGCAGTATGAGCGCATAGCACGGGCCGCAGGCAACGCCCGTATTATAATGATGATATTTACCCCTACCTTTCAAACACAACCGATTCGGTATCGGCTCCTAACCCTGCCAGTAAACCACTGATCTCCTCAACCATAGCATCAGGGCCACATACATAAAAATGCTTTGAAAAATCTTTGACCTCAGCTTTTAAAAACTCAGCATCAATGCGGCGTTGATCGTACATGCTATCTTTTTGACCTGTAACCGTAAACACAGCATTTGAGCCAAGCATACTTTTCAGTTCATCGCCTAAAATGATATCCTTATCGGTTTTGTTGCTGAAGAAAAGCTTGTTATTACCTATAGCGCCATCATTATTGAGCTGCCTCAGTATAGCCAAAAATGGTGTTATTCCTGCTCCTCCTGCAATAAAATAACCTTCGCCTTTATACTCAATAGCTCCCCAAACATCACGTAAAATCAGTTCATCGCCTACGTTGAGCTTACCCAGTTGATTGGTAACGCCATCATGGTCGGTATAGGTTTTTATAGTAAACTCAAGGTAATCATCACTATTGAGGCAGGTGAAAGTAAACGGTCGTTTCTCCTCTTTCCATTGCTCAAGGTTAATGGATAGTTCAGTAGCCTGCCCTGGTATGAAGCTATAGCCCGATGGTTTCTCCAGCCTGAACTGCCTTACATTATGAGTAACGTATTTTGCGGAGAGTATTTTTACTATCTGTTCCATTGCCGTTTTTGATTTGATACAATATTAAGCTCAGAAATAAGCGGATGGTTTTGATTGATTTAATTAATTGCAAAGGATTTACAAATACGCCCCCTTTTGTCATGCTGAGTAGGTAAGATCCAGGGACATTGAAGAGGAAAAGACATTTGCCCCTTTGTCATGCTGAGGTACGAAGCAATCGCGAACTGTACAGAGACACTTGCAAAGCCCTTCTCCACCAAGTCACTGCGAGGTACGAAGCAATCCCAACCAACACGTCATTGCGAGGCACGAAGCAATCTCCACCAACACGTCATTGCGAGGCACGAAGCAATCGCGAACTGTACAGAGACACTTGCAAAGCCCTTCTACACCACGTCATTGCGAGATACGAAGCAATCCCCTACTTACAGAGTGGCTAAGCCAGTCCCCCTGTACAGTTCGCGATTGCTTCGTACCTCGCAATGACGGATTGGAGAAGATTGAAAAGAAATGACGCTTTTTAGAAAATACCCCTCCATTAGCTAATATTATATATATTAACCTTGAAGGGAAGCGGATGCTACCGATCTGTAGAAGATGTGTGGAGATATAACAACTTTGGATTGGCTTGTCCGTCCGGAAAGAAGTACCGTACCCGGTGGGCCAAAAACGGACAAGGCTTTATCAGAGATTGTAACCCGGCAATACAAATATAAAGAAATTTCTTTAATTTAAAGAATCTATCATCAACATTGTATGTACGTCCGTCCGTCGCACTGTGTCAAACTCCTGAAATAAACTATTGGACAGACAGGCGTCGGCATCAATGCCAACTCGTGCCCGGGCATGTCTGGCCTGCATATCAGCAATGGACCCCTCCCGACGGACGGACAGGCCATAACCCACACATGTCATGGCGAGGAGCAAAACGGCAATGTGCACCGGGACGCGACGTGGCAATCGCATGCTGTACAGGGTGGCTATGCTTCCGTGCGATTGCTTTCCCGAAGCAAATTCGGGACAAGCTGTGCATCGCAATGACGTAATCGTAAATTATTGATTATTAAGCATGTTTTTTAAATAGATTTTATAGTATGGGCGTTGCCTGCGGCCCGGGCTTTCCGTTACAAGTCCTCGCCTTGCCTACCCGCAATCCCTACACACGCTGTGGGCTTTTCACTGCAATCCCTAACGCAGCCCCGCGCACCACTGCCAAAGTATATTTCATACGTCATCACGTTTTTTCCAGAGAGTCCCTGGTGGTTACTCGCAATGACGTGGTTTTAATCTGCCATATGAATATTATAGTTTTATGCTTTTCGCCTTTCGCTTTTAGCTTTGTGCCTAAATTGTATCTTTGCAGCTATTATGAGCAAATCAACCGACGAACTTTTTAAAAATGTTATTTCACACGCCAAGGAATATGGCTTTGTTTTCCCTTCCAGCGAGATCTATGATGGCTTAAGCGCAGTTTATGATTACGGCCAAAATGGTGCCGAACTCAAAAACAACATCAAAGCCTACTGGTGGAAAGCCATGGTGCAAATGAATGATAACATTGTGGGCATTGATTCGGCCATATTTATGCACCCGAAGATCTGGAAAGCAAGCGGTCACGTTGATGGCTTCAGCGACCCAATGATCGATAATAAAGACTCAAAGAAACGCTACCGTGCCGATCAGTTGCTGGAAGATAAAATAGAACGCTACAGCAAAGACGGCAAAACCGATAAGGCAGAAAAACTACAGCACGATATGGATGAGGCCCTGAAAGCCGAAGACCTGCCGCGCATGAAAGAACTGATCCTGGAACACGAAATTGCAGATCCTATCAGCGGTACCCGCAACTGGACCGATGTACGCCAGTTCAACCTGATGTTCAGCACCCAGATGGGCGCTGTAGCTGATGATGCCGATACCATTTACCTGCGCCCGGAAACTGCACAGGGCATCTTTGTAAACTACCTTAACGTGCAAAAATCGGGCAGGATGAAAATCCCTTTCGGTATTGCGCAAATTGGTAAAGCTTTCCGTAACGAGGTTATTGCCCGCCAGTTCATTATCCGCATGCGCGAGTTTGAACAAATGGAGATGCAATTCTTTGTTCGCCCCGGCACTCAAAAAGAATGGTTTGATCAGTGGAAAGCAGCACGTTTAAAATGGCACCTTGCTTTGGGTACCGATGAAGCCAAATACCGTTACCATGAGCATACCAAACTGGCCCATTACGCCGATGCTGCTTATGATATTGAGTTTGAGTTTCCGTTTGGCTTTAAAGAGGTTGAAGGGATCCACAGCCGTACCAATTTCGATTTGAGCCAGCACCAGGAGTTCTCAGGCAAAAAAATGCAATATTTTGACCCGGAGGTTGATCCTGAAACAGGCAAGCCTTACGGTAACTATATCCCTTACGTAATTGAAACTTCGATAGGTTTAGACAGGATGTTCCTGCTTACCATGATCAACGCTTACGAAGAGGAAGACCTGAGCACGGAAGAGAAACAGGACAGTCGTACCGTGCTACGCCTGCACCCTTGCCTTGCACCGGTTAAAGCTGCTATTTTCCCGCTTACCAAAAAAGACGGTCTGCCCGAAAAAGCCCGCGAGATCATGGATAAACTGAAGCTTGATTTCAATATCCAGTACGAGGAAAAAGATGCTATCGGTAAACGCTATCGCCGTCAGGATGCCATCGGTACGCCTTTCTGCATCACGGTAGATCACCAGACGTTAGAAGATAACACCGTAACCATCCGCCACCGCGACAGCATGGCACAGGAGCGCGTAGCCGCCGATCAGCTGGATAAGATCATTGGCGATCTGGTTAGCTGGAGGAATGTGTTAGCATAAGTAAGCGGTTCGGTGATAATGCCGGGCATAAGCAAATAATCTACACCACGTCATTGCGAGGCACGAAGCAATCCCCAATTGGCAGGTTCGCCCTGTACAGTTCGCGATTGCTTCGTGCCTCGCAATGACGTTTTTTTGTTTCCCGTCCACTCCCCTGGCCAACAACTACCTACTCCCCCCTACGGACGGACACGCCAATCCAATCAGCATAAAACCGTCTAATTACCGGCAAAGCAAACAATTACTTATCTTGTTCCTTTCTGTGTAAAAACCCTGCACCCATGCCTGCTGTTAAAGAATACCCCTTTTACCTTAAAAGTACTGTTATACTTTTTGGATTGATTTTATTGGTTTATGTATTTGCCCAACTGGCAGATGTATTGATCCCATTAGCCTTTGCCGCTTTCATTGCCATTTTGCTTAACCCGGTAAGTAACTGGCTTGAAGAACGTAAGGTGCCTAAAATATTAGCTATAGGGCTGACCATGCTGCTCGGCGCCATTTTACTGGCAGGGTTGTTCTACTTCCTCTCTACCCAGATCATTCAGTTTGGCGACTCGCTGCCCATGCTGAAAAAGAAGTTTGCCGAGCTGTTCATCACCTTTAAAGACTGGGTAGCCACCACCTTCAATTACTCTGTTCAAAAGCAGGACAAGCTTATTAAAGATGCCATGGATAACAGCCAGGCACTGGTAGGCCGCACGCTGGGCAATGTATTGAGCACCTTCGGATTGGTATTTGTTGTGCCGGTGTATGTGTTTCTGATACTGTTTTATAAAGTACTGATCTTAAATTTCCTTTTCGAGGTATTCTCCGAAGAAAACTCAAAACAGGTTGCCGAAGTGCTAAAAGAAACCAAAACAGCTATACAAAGTTATATCCAGGGTTTATTGATTGAGATGCTGATAGTAGCCGCCATGAACTCGCTGGCATTGGTGTTACTGGGTGTTAAATACGGCATCCTGATAGGCGTTATAGGTGCTATCCTTAACCTGCTCCCCTACATCGGCGGTATCATAGCCATCGCTTTACCTGTACTGATGGCAACGGTTACCAAAGATGGTTACACAACCCAGCTGGGCGTGATCATAGCCTACCTTGTTATCCAGTTTATTGATAACAACATCCTGGTGCCGCGCATTGTATCATCAAAAGTGCAGATCAATGCGCTTATTTCCATTGTGGTGGTATTGTTAGGCAATATGCTTTGGGGATTATCGGGTATGTTCCTTTCCATTCCCTTCGTAGCCGTACTCAAAATCATTTTCGACAGGATTGACGGTCTCAAACCCTGGGGCAAGCTCCTCGGCGATACCGTACCCACCAAACCCAAAGGCGCCGGCTGGACCCGTACAAGGAAAAAAGCGGTGTTACCCGAGGAGGAGGCGAAAGGCTAAAGGTAAAAGGCGAAAGGTATAAAAAACAAAAGGCGAAAAGCAAAAGATCACCGCTGGTGTGCTACCTTTTACCTTTCGCCTTTTACCTTTTACCTAAAAAGCCTAATGGCTCACCGGGTTTTCGCCTTTATGCAGTGTGCCGTTGATGTACAGCAATTGGTTTACTTTTTTAGGATCGCCCTGGTATACCCATACTATGTTGTTGATGTATTTACGGAAAGCGTTGCTTACATCATCCGGGGTTAGTTTCTTCACGTCATCAACCAGGGTTAACGAGCGTTTCCAGTTATCGTGCAATACTTCGTTAGCGGCTATTGATGATGCCTGGGCGCTGTTGGTTTCGTTTTTATAGTAGAAACCTGTTAGGTAAGTAACCTTCATATCGGCTACGTCTTCAGCTTTAAAGCCTTCGCGTTTAATTTTATCAACCAGTTTATCAAACACAGCTATGTATTTATCAGGCTCGGTTGTTGAAACAGAGAACTTGGCGGTTGATGTTTGACCGGCACTGAACCAGGCCTGCGGGGCATATGATAAACCATTGTTGGTGCGTACCTCTAAAAAGTGCATGTTCGAGAAAATGCGCATAGCTACGTTAAAGGCATTAAAATCGGGCGTACCGGCAGCAGGGCCACTGGCAATACCTTCTACATAATTGGTAGCAAGGTCACGCTTTTCAACATTGATGGTATTTTTTTCGGCCCTGAAGGTGGATTTTTTAAATGCAAACGACTGGCCTTGTTTAATGCCGCTCAGCATAGCTTTTACTTTAGCTTCAATAGTTGCCTGGTCAAGATCGGCAACCACAATAATCACCAAACGCGATTTGGTTAGTATCGATTGGTAATAAGCCTTGGTTTCGGCAGGGGTTAAAGCTGTGATAATAGGCACAGTGCCGCTTGGGTCTTTAGCATAGTTGGTACCGGCAAAGGCTACCTTATCGGCATATTTATCAATAGCGTTATCGGGCTGTGAATCTTCCTGCTTGATGTTGTTAATAGCATCCTGTTTAATGCGGGTAAACTCCTTTTCGTCAAATTTAGGCTGGGTTATAGCCTCAACATACAGGGGCCAAACAATATCAAAATCGCCTTTAATACAGTTCATGCGCACTACCGAATAGTTTTTGTTGCTGCTGCCGTAAACAGTGGCGCTTACTTTATCCAGCTCATCTTTAAAACTGTTTTTATCGTGCTTTAAAGTACCGCACTCGGTAAGGGCGCTCATCGCCAGCGATTCGATCCCCGCTTTTGTAGCCGGGTAGTTTTGCACACCGCCTTTTATAATGGTTTGCACTTCCACAATATCGTTACCGCTTGGCTGTACAATAACCTTTACGCCATCTACCGTAGTTTCGTAGGCCTGTTTTTGCGCCCTGGCGGTATTTCCTATAGCCGCTGCTACCAGCAGGGCAATTATATATTTTTTCATCATGATGAGGTAGTTTTAAATTACTTAGCTGCAAAAAATGAAGCCGCGTTTACTGTTTTGTTTAACTCAGGCGCTATGATCAAACCTGCCGCATATGGCTTGCCAATTACGTAAGTCTCCAGGTACTTTTTAATATCGGCACGGGTAACTTTCTGATAGTTGGCATCTAAATCGGTATAAAAATTAAACGAGGTGCTGCACCATTGGTAGCTGATCTGGCTTGGCAATGATGATGGCTTCTCTTTAGCGTGGATATCATTACGGTGCAGGATAGCTTTAGCGGTAGCCATTTGCTCATCGGTAAAATAGTCGTCCTTATTCCACATGCTAATTTGGTTCATCAGCTCGGTATAGCACTCTTTCAGCTTGTTAGGGTTAGGCACTACAAAAATATCTATAGGGCCTACATAACGGCTGGTAGTGTAGCTTACATAAACACCGGTGGCCAGGCCTTTATCAACCAATGCCTGCTGTAGTTTTGATGAGTTTAAACCCACAATGGTCGAAAACACATCAGCAACAACCGTTCCCGCCGAATCTGTTGGGTATGACGGTCCCTGCCAGGTAAACTCCATATAGGGGGTTTGGGCAATGGTAGCTTCCTTAACAAAATATTCGGGCTTGGTTAAAGGCTTAAATGCCGGGATAGGGAACTTGGTTTGCGGATCGAAACCACTGTTGGCCCAATCGCCAAAAATGCTTTCGGCAAGGGCAAAGGCATTGTCATGCTTCACATCGCCGCAAATAGTAAGCAGACTATTATTAGGGAAATAGTATTTATCCTTAATGATCATCATTTTTTCGGGCGTAGCCGTGTTGATCACCTCATGAACACCGATAGGGTTTTTACGGGTGATGAGATCGCCCCAAAGCTTTTGCTGCATACCATACCAAAGCTGGAAACCCGGGTCACTTTCGGCACGCTGAAACTCGCCGTCAACCACAGGGCGCTCCTTCTTCATATCTTCCTCGCGGTAAATAGGGAAACGGATAGCCGCGTTCATGAACTTTAAACCGGCTTTAAGGCTATCCCTGTCAAAAGTAAAGTAGTAATTTACACGCTCGGTATTGGTGGTACCATTCCAAATGGCGCCAAGTTCCTGTGTGCGTTTTAAAAACTTTTCCTGGGTTGGATAGTCTTTATTGGCTTTGAAAAACATGTGCTCAAACAGGTGCGAGAGACCGCTGTATTCCGGGCCTTCGGTATAGGCTCCGTTTTTAACAGCTATTTCAATGGTGGTTAAAGGCACTTTGCTGTTTTCAATAACCAGCACGTCCAATCCGTTTGGCAGCGTTTTAAGGAAGTAACCTTCCGGCAGCCTCACCTGGGCAGTAGCCATGCAGGCACTAAAAACTGCGGCTACGCTCAATGCAAAAATTTTGATAAAATTTCGGTTCATATATCTACAATGTTTTATACACTATAAATATATCGGTATAATCTCAAATAAATGAATGATTTAACCGTCTACCCGCAATTTTTTAACACAAATTTAAGCCTGTGGTGATTTCAGCATATTTGCAAACCGGCAATTAAATACCGGCTTTAATACTATTATAAGGTAAACCCAAATCATCTATAGAATATTGGGTAAGCACACTATCTTTAATGGTGATATAGTCGCCACGGTGGGTTACCAGGTATTTTTCCACGCCATCTTTGTTATCAACCTCGGGTATGGTTGCTGATACCACCGTGCCTGTAGCATCCAGTTCAATTACATATAATTCCTTTTTACCACCAACAATATCTGTAAAAGGTACAATAAGGGTATGGTTATTATCGTCAACAAAGCGGCCCACAATACTTTTGCCTGCCAGTTCTTTAGGATCCAGTGTAAGCAAATGCTTAGCAACCTCGGCGCTTATACCGGTTATGTTTAACCGCACCGTATTGCCATCGGCATCTTTAGTGGTATCCTGAATAGTAACCTTATCCCCCTGCGGGTAACGGGCTACTGCATAAAAGCTATTGGCACCGGTGCTTTTATCATTATGACCAGGCAGCAAAAAGTAAAGCTGCAGGTTGCTCAGCTTGGCACTATCAGCCTTAATTTGTGAGGTGATGCTCAGCAGCTCGTTCCACTTAAGCCTGCCATCTATTTTAACGGTGAGTTTGGTAGCGGTATCTAACTTGGTAACCCTTGATATGGTATAATGTGGTACGTTTTTCTTAGTGCAGCCAAAAGCCACAAGCATGATTATTAAGCAGGGAAAAATATTCTTGGTCATGTGGCAAAGTTAAACCGTTGATTTGAATTTAATGCTGGTGATTTTTAAGTATTGGTGAGTGGTTGATTGAGTTGATTAGGTGAATGGTTGGTTGCCATCATATCCATCCCGTAATTGCGAGGCTCAGCCTGTCCCGAACTTGTTTCGGGAAAGCAATCGCGAACTGTACAGGGTAGGTTTGCTTAGCCCCTCTGCCTATTGGGGATTGCTTCGTGCAATGACTGGAGCCTTTCTGTCCACACGTTGGCTACAATTGTCTTACTCCCTTAAACGGACGGACAGACAAATTAAAATCCCGTTATTGCGAGGCTCAGCCTGTCCAGAACTTGTTTCGGGAAAGCAATCGCGAACTATACAGGGTGGATTGGTTAAGCCCCTCTATTTGTTGGGGTTGTCTTCGTGCCTTATAATGACGTGACCGCAAGTTATTGATTATTAAGTATGTTTTTGTGATCGATTTTATAACATGGGCGTTGCCTGCGGCCGGGCTTTCCGTTACAAGTCCTCGCCTTTCCTACCCGCAACCCYTACAMACGCTGTGGGCTTTTCACTGCAATCCCTAACGCGGCCCCTGCACAACATCCCTAAAATATATTTTTTCTACGTCATTACGGTTTTTTCCTGTGTTCCCTGGTGGATACTCGCAATGACGCTTTTTAATTTTCTGTCCACACGCTGGCTAAAATTGGCTTACTCCCCTAAACGGACGGACGCACAAATTAAAATCCCGTCATTGCGAGGTACGAAGCAATCGCGAACTGTACAGGGTGGATTTGCTTAGCCCCTCTGCCTGTTGGGGATTGCTTCGTGCCTCGCAATGACGCTTGTAAAAGGTAGAATCAATCTACAAATTTATCCCCAACCTCAATGCTGATTTAGCTTCCGTACCTCCATTATACGATATGCCGTACATCAGCCGGAAGTTGAGGTACTGCAAGCCGAAGCCCAACTCGGTGTAGTTTTTTAACGTAGGCGTGTACAGGTAATTTACATCGATGATCTCCTGTAGTTTAAACTTGCGGATAAGCGGGATTTTATTGGTGATGAAACCCGAAAAGTTGTGTTCAAAATGCCCTTCGATGTATTTATCAGGTGTGCTGAAATCATAATAATCAAGCAGCAGGAAACGGTTTAACCTTGGTTTGTATGATAATACTTCGTTACCTGCAAAGTGGAAATAATCAGGAAAGAATACGCTTTTAGCATTCAGGAATTTACCCGCACCTATAAAAAATGAGCTGCTGCCATAAAAGCCCAAACTGATATCGGCTTTGGAAATGTCAGCGCTGATCTTATCATAATTAACATCCGAGCCTAATACATTGTTGATACCCTTAGTATAGTTTACGCTGATGGTTGGGTATTTGGATGGCAGATACCGCCTGCCTGATGGATAGGTTTCATACTTATTGCTGAAATCATAACTGGCCTGCAGATTTACAGTGAGCGACTGATTTTCGGGGAACAGCAGCGTATTATGGTCAGGATCTAAGGGGTTATTGGATGTGAACTGGTGAGCATGCGGATCAAAAATACTGAATGATGCCGTATTCAGTAGTGACTTGCGGTTAGCCCATTCAACCGAAGCGCTACCACGCAAGCCGCCGGTTCCCCTGCCCGAAAGCGATGCTGATGCAAATTGCTTTTGGTACAGTTTCTTAAAGTTTTGCTGCGAAAGCAGGCTGTGAACGGTATTTACAAAGGCCGACATGGGTGCCTGGTCATTTAAATCAACCACATCCGACCCACCGTTTAAACCCAGCGTAAAGCGCTCAAGCACTGGAATAGCCGCACCTGCCGAAGCATTGAACAAATGATTTGAAAAACCATAGCGCACCTTTCCGTTCAACCTAAAATAGCGATTGTTAACGGTATCCACCAGCTTACTGTATGATGCGCCGTAATCAATAGCCAAACCCTCAACCGTGTTATAAAGCAGGGAGCCAATAATTGGGTCGTAATGAAAATATTCCTTTTTATAGCGGTTACGGGTATTGATGCCGGTGAACAACAGGTTTACCGGCTTAAATTTATTATTGGCCTTATCCAGCGAATCAAGGTATTCTTTGGATTCGCGTTTTTTGGCTAATTTATCTTTATTGGTATAGTCGGTAACCTCTTCGGCAGTAAGTGGAATTGGCCGGGCCTGGTTCCAGTAGGATGTATCCTTGCTGATGCCTTTGGTAATCCGGAGCACCTCGTTAAAATCAGCTTTATTTACCGAAGGATCGAGGTTGTAGTTTTTATAGATCGAAATAAAATACCCTCCCAATTTAAACCCGAACAAGCCTCCTGTAAATTCAAACTTTACGGATGATGTCATCCATACCTTTTCGCTAACAGGAAAAAACTGCTGGTTAATTTTAAGGGTATCAACAAAATTGATGTTGGCCTTTTTGGTGATGTAAAGCTGCAAGCCATAAATGCGCCAGCTATCATCCAAAATATAAATATACCCCTCAAAACACGGGTCGTGCGCCCGTTTGGGGATCACCTGGATCTTGTTGATAGTTTCACCGTTCTCAACAGAAGTGCCTATGTATTTGTAGTTATAATAAAACATGGCATTATCAGCCACCGGCGATACCAGCGGGCGATTGCTCATGCCCTGCCAGGTTTCATAGTTTTGGTAAAAGTTAACCGCCATGTCCGACGCCCGGTTAAAGCTGAACGCCCTGTTACGGCCAGACACTTTCGACGATACCTGCTCTTCATGCACCTTATCGGGCCTGATGAAACTATATTTTGATTCCGACTCGGAAAGGTAAACTATCCCGCGGCGGTTTGAATCGAGCCCGGCTTCGCTGGTAGCCTTCTGCACATCAAAGCCCATGAATGTTTTAGGGGCAGCCAGCAGTTTTTGCAAACCCTTAATGTAAATATCGCAGGTATAGGCTTTTACTTCGTTAAGATAGGTTTTACGTTTTTTGATAGCCCTACGCATAATAGCGTAAGCGGGGTCTTCGCCTCCTGCGTGCACAGTTACATCCTTAAGCTGGTAGGTTTCTGTTTGCAGGCTGATATTGATCAGCTGGTTAGCCGCAAGATTAACAACCCTGCTTTGCTGTGCATATCCAACCGCTTTATATTGAATTTCCTGCCTGCCGCCATTTAAACGCAGCAGGTATGTGCCCTCGCTGTTAGCAGATACTCCAGTGGTAGTATTTTTTATAAATACAGATGCAAAAGGAACTGGTTTACCTTCTTCGTTGGTTATTTTACCGCTGATGCTGAATTGCTGGGCATATGAGGAAAAATTTAGTATTAAAAATAACGCAACTAAGGCTGGCTTCATTTAGCGGATGTTTATGCTAAGATGAAACTTATTACTTGATTGTTACAACGCCAAATTGTTAAATAATGTGAAAAGGCACCCCGCTTAGGATGCCTTTTTCTTTGAAGTTTCTTTATTACCAAGAGGCGGATGGGCCTTATTTTTAATATTCCAGTCGTTGATATCAATTAACCCTGGCTTTGTTTGATAGTGCGATTTGCTTTTAGGGCACCTCACAACAAACTTACCCCTAACCTGCTCAATAACAGGCCTTTCTCCACATTCCTTACACGGTTCGCAAAAAATATTTGCTTGTATCGGTATAAATTTTTCCATAGTAAATTATTCGAACATAGTACGTTTAATTAATTATGGGGGGCCCTTTGGGTAAGCAAAGTAACTGTTTTTTACGCTAAAAAAATAAAAACTTTAACCCAATGAATAAAATAAACAACTCAGGAATACTTATTTTATCAATTCCATTAACTCCTGGTCGCCAATTATGGGGATATTTAATTTGTTGGCTTTTTCAAGCTTTGCAGGCCCCATATTATCGCCGGCAACCAGGTAGTTAAGCTTAGCCGATATGCTGCTCAGGATCTTGCCGCCGTTTTGTTCAATAATATCCTTCAGTTCATCGCGCGAAAACTTCTCAAACGTACCCGATATAATAAAATTCATTCCGCTAAGTTTTTCGCTGTCCAGTACAACTTCTTTTTCTTCGGCAATAAACTGCAGGCCCTGCTCCCTTAGTTTTTGTATTTCCTGGCGATGGATGTCCCCTGCAAAATATTCAGTTATGCTTTGGGCTATGCGTTCGCCTATTTCTTCGGCGGCTGTCAATTCTTCAACCGATGCTTCCATCAGTTTATCTATCGATTTAAAATGGAAAGCCAGTTTACGGGCAACAGTTTCGCCTACATAACGGATGCCCAATCCAAACAGCACTTTTTCAAAAGGCATTTTTTTAGATGCCTCAATACCGTCAAGCATATTATTGATCGATTTTTCGCCAAAGCGCCCCAATTGCTTCAATTCGGCAGCATGGGTATGCAGCTCATAAATATCGCTGATGTGGCTTATAAAGCCTTTGCTGTACAGCGTTTCAATAGTTTCATCACCCAGTCCGTCAATATTCATAGCCTTACGGCCGATGAAATGCTGCATTTTCCCAACAATTTGTGGCGGGCAGCCTTCATCATTTGGGCAGTAAAACGCTGCTTCTCCTTCCTTACGTTCAAGCAGGGTATCACAAGCGGGGCAGTTGGTACGGTAAACAACAGGCACAGCATCAGCCTTCCGTTTTTCGGGGTTTACGCTGATGATCTTCGGGATGATCTCACCTCCTTTTTCAACAAAAACAGTATCGCCCTCATGTAAATCCAGGCGGATGATCTCATTGGCATTATGCAGCGTAGCACGTTTTACCGTGGTGCCGGCAAGCAATACAGGCTTTAAATTGGCAACCGGTGTTACAGCGCCGGTACGGCCTACCTGGTAAGTCACTTCAAGTAGCTCCGTCTCTACCCTTTCGGCCTTAAATTTATAGGAGATAGCCCAGCGCGGCGATTTGGCGGTAAAGCCAAGCTCCTGCTGCTGTGAGTAGTTATTTACTTTTATAACAATGCCATCAATATCATAGCTCAGGTTAAATCGCTCTTTATCCCATTTATTAATAAACTCCAGCACACAATTAATATCCGGGCAAAGCTCGCTATGCTCGTTGGTATGAAAGCCCCAGGTTTTAACAGCCTGCAAACTTTCCCAATGGGTTTTAAATACTGTTTTTTCGGTGTACAAAAAGTACAGGAAGCAATCAAGCGGGCGTTTAGCCACTTCAGCCGAATCCTGCATTTTTACCGTACCTGAAGCAAAATTACGTGGATTGGCGTAAGGCACTTCGCCGCTTTCAATCCGCTCGTTATTAAGCCTGTCAAAAGCTTTACGGTGCATGAACACTTCGCCACGAATATCAAAATAGGCAGGGTAACCTTCGCCATGAAGGCGTTTGGGTATGGTATGGATAGTTTTAATATTGGTGGTCACTTCGTCGCCCTGTACACCATCACCACGGGTAACGCCGCGCACCAGTTTGCCGTCTTCATAAGTGAGGCTCATGCTCAAACCATCAAACTTAAGCTCACATACGTACTCAAAGTTATCGCCAATAGCCTTACGTACCCTCTGGTCAAAATCAATCAGTTCCTGTTCATTGTAAGTATTGCCTAATGATAACATAGGCCAGCGGTGCCTAACGGTTACAAACTCCTTGGTGATATCCCCGCCTACCCTTTGCGTTGGCGAATCAGGGTCGGCAAATTCCGGGTATTCTTTTTCGAGTTTGTTAAGCACCTCCAGTTTTTTATCAAAATCAAAATCAGAAATGGTTGGCATGGCCAGCACATAGTAATTGTAATTGTGCTGTTTAAGTTCGGCTGTTAATGCCTCTATTTGTTTTTTTGCTTCAGCTGATGACATAGGTACGAAGGTAATAATTTCCTTTATTGGTTTGTTTTGGTTAGATTAATATAGGATGGCAGAGATTTTCACAATGAGATTTTTTAGCTCAGCCGTTGTTAGTGTTGATACCATAGGTGTTCGGGAGATTTTTAATTCCCTTCTTGGGAGGGGTGCGGCGGCAGTGTCCTCTTTCTGTCCTCAACTACCCTTACCCGAAAACGGACGGACAGGCCAACCTCACCTGTTTGATATTTCATATTATAATATTGAATAAAATAAATAACATAAAATGCTTTAATATCCGCCTTACTCCTATTAGCTTTATCACACCAAAAACTTACATCGAATGAAAACACTAAAACTGCTGATCCTTTCCGTATGGCTGATGCCTTTCCTTGCAACAGCGCAAACCAAACCACACCATGCTGCAAAAGCGCACCACCTGCCGGTACGTGGAGTTACCTACGAAGATTTCAAAAGCTCCGTAGCCGATTTTGCCGACAGCACAAAAAAGCCTCTTGCTGACTCGGCCTGGCTGTTCTTTAAAACAGAGAAATGGGACGCCCTCGAAAAATTCTTCACCAGGAACAACCTTAACGGTGGCTGGCCGCCAAACCGCGGAGCCGTAAACCTGGTTATCATTACGCTTCCAAAAGGTGTGCTGATTGACCGTTACGGGGGTTATAGCGATTCTACCGGTACCTTCCAGGATAAAGGCACATTTGTATCGCCAAAAGGTGTACCTTTCCCAAAACGCGCCCTGCCTGATAATACGTTGACCAAGCCTTACAAAATTTATAAAGTTTTGAAAGCGATAGCCAAAGTAAGGCAAGGGAAGATCATCCCCTGGTTTGGCAAACCGGGTTTAGGTATCCAGTATGAAGTACCGGCTACTGTTAACGACCTCAAAACAGGCGGTTACATAGAAGAAGTGAAACAATAAAAAAGCGATTATTATTAAAATATGATCACAAAATATGAAATAACAAAGTCATTGTTATTTGATGGAGACGAAGCTGAGGCTGTGCATAAATCTTTTAACCTGCCTGCCGGTGATATAAAGTTCAGTGATTTTGCCAATAACAATTTTGAAGATCTGCATAAGGTAATTACCCCTGACGACTTTAACACCATTGTAAAAACAGGCGGCTTCAACGCCGACTTTCTTAATTTATACAAGGGCAGCGAAAGGCTCAGGCTATATTATGCAAAAAAGGGAAATACCCTTGCCGTTTTTGCATATGGCGAGTTTCAGCCAACACGGTACAAACTTTATCTTGAAGGCCTGTGGACGCTGTAATACATGGTATTACCCAATAAAAAAATCCCTGCCGGTTTAGGCAGGGATTTTTTGTTATGGCTGTTTAATAATTAATGATCAACACTTGACGTTTCGCTGGTAACACTCATCGGGAAGGTTAAACCGCCCGGTACTTTGGGATTATCTTTTATTTCTACAGTACCATCAATGTTTTGCTTTAGTTTTGAACTTGAGATCCAGCCGGTAGCCTTGTCAACAATAACATCAGCTACCATAGTGCCTTTCATATTATATTTCATAGGCATATTACTGATGGTTTTATAATCGGCAGTATTATCTGTTTCAAGTGTGGCATTACCGTGGATCACATAGCTTTGCGGGGTGATATCAATCAGCTGATAAACGGATACTATCTTAGCGCTCATAGCGCCTTCCAGGTTATTTTTAATGGTCCACTTATCATTTTTTGCAACGGCTGTTTCCGGCAGTACCGACATGGCCATTTCCAGGTTGCCTTTAAGTGCCCCGGAACCGAAGGACTGGCTCAACTGTGTCTTTAACTGTTCTTTTTGTGCAGCCGGAACCTCCTTAAAACCATCTATCATAGATGTGATCATGGTTTCGGCATTGGCTATTGATTTGATCCTGCCGCTTTTAGTTATCGTTGCACTAAACGGCTTATTAGTTAAAGCAGACATGATCCGGGCCATAATATTTGTAGTGTCTTTACTATCAGAATCAAATACCACATTACCGTTAGGCAGCTGCATTTTCATGCCTACTTTGGTATAGTTAACCTCCATATAATAAAGAGAATCGGCATTTAACACCTTGAACGACATTTTACCATCGATGGTCATATCAATATTATTAACCTGCCCGTTTATGGTTTGCTTCACAACAGAGTGTGCCGAGGTCGACAGATAATAGGTATTACCCTTAATTAATTTCAGCGCCGGTTTTACCTTTTGAGCAAAGGCTGATACTGATATCATTGCCAGTACACCGGCAAACAAAATTTTCTTCATGATCTGTGATATGTAAGGGCTAAATATATTATAATATCCCACGAAAAAAACTGAAAATTCCTAACAATTAATTAAAAACAATTTCGTTAACTTTATGCAACGCTCTACTCTTTAATTTTTTGACACACCTAATAGCGGAAAGAGAGGTTTTTATGTTACAGCAAATAGCATTTATACCACAGCACCAATTTCATGTGCTGATTAATTTTTCGGGAGAAGATGAACGCATAGTGGCCGTTTTACCCAACGATGCAGGAAATTTCCGCGTAGTTGACCAGGGTAAGGTGATTGCCGAGCTAAACCTGGATAAAGGTTGCTGTACCTGTTATAAAGGCAGGTTGAAAAAAAACGTCATGACCCAACTGGAGCACCAGATAAAAAATCATTACGCGTAAGCTGTTAATAAAAAGATTTTGATAGTTCATGGGAAGTAAACTCATGGTTCATAGTCCATGAGTTTATCCCTGTGGACTATCAATTAATTTCCGCTGGTTTTGGCCAGCATCGCTTCCCTTATAAATTTAACCGGGGCACTGCCGTAGCTTAAAAACTTCTCGTTAAACTCTTTCAGTTTATATTTATCGCCCATTTTAATTTTATAGGCATCCCTCAAATCAATGATCTCTTTGTAACCTGTATAATAACTAGTTAGCTGAACGCTGGTTACGCTAACACGCTTCCATTTACCATCGGCTTCGGCCTGCTGCTGGAAGGCTTCGCGGGTTAATAATTTAATGGCTTCATCTTTAGTCATGCTGTTACTGTGTACACTGTAATCCAAAATGGTATTGCATACCGAACGCAGGTTCCATTTGTACCACATCAGCATCATTTCGGGTTCGTTATTACCAAAACCGTTTTCCAGCATCATTTGTTCGGTATATACCGCCCAACCCTCGGCCATAGCACCGTTGCCAAATACTGCTTTAATAATGCTTGGGGCTTTGTTTGAATATACGCCCTGTACATAATGTCCCGGTACTGCCTCGTGGATGCTCAGAATCTGTAAAATATAATTATTGTATTCGCGCAGATAGCTTTCGGCCTTTTCCTTACTCCAGCCTGATAAGCTGCCTACGTTATAGTACGAATTACCGTTTTTATCATAAGGGCCGGGGCCACTCATAGATGCGCCCGCTACACCTGCCATATAACCAGGCTCCTTACGGATGATAAGCGGTTTTGACGGATCAAGCGTTAACAGGTCTTTAGCTTTAACAAAGGCATTAAGCTTAGGTATGATCTGCTCAATTGACGATTGAAAATCTTCCGGCTTAACATGTTTGGATGAGATGGTATCTATCAGCTGGCTTATCATTAACAAACTATCAGCAGGTGCAGCCTGTTTACCAAAGTATTTTGACCAAAGCTGCTTGCTGATCTTAGCCATTTCACGGTGGATGAATTTTTTACGTTCAACAGCCGCATTGTAAATTTTTTCGGCAGTATTGGTGGCTACTATTTCGTATTTAAACTTATCCTCATACAGGTCCTTACCCAATCTGAAACTTCTTGGGTGATCATTTTTAAGCACCTTAAGCCAGTCGGCATAAGCTTTAATAGCCACCACGCTTTGGGCAGCCCTGTCGGTCATTAATTTTTGCTCGGCTTTGGGAATATTGGTTTTCTTAAGTGAATCGGCAAAATCTTTTCCTATTACGTCAATACCGCCCAGGTTTTGCTCTATGGCCAGGCTGGTAAGTTCCACCACCGGGTTTTTGATCTGCTTTTGAGCATCTTTGTAATACTGCGGAATGAACGACATGCGCTGGTAAAAATGACGTAAGCGTTTAGGCAAAGGCTCGTAATGCTCATTCAAAATATAAGCGAACGTACCGATCACGTTGTATGATGATGGGTCCCACTCATATTGTTTTAACTGGCGCACCTGCCATTGCAGGTATTCAAGTTGATTTTGCAGGATCTTGTAATCTATCTTATTGGCTTCAGACAGCGTATTCACTTCAAAGCGGCTTAACGAATCGACCTGGTATTTGGCAAAGGTTACCAGTTTATCGCGGCTTTGTTCGTTAGGAAGCACCATCAGGCTATCATATTTATGATACCCTGCCGATGTAGCCCAATCGGGGTTAAGCTTCCAGAAGTTATCCAGAAACGTATTCTCATATTTAATAAAAGCCTCGTCATCTTTACCTAATAGCGGACCGGTGCCGCTACCGCCATCTTTTTTACAGCCTGTAAAGGCAACCATGAATAAAACAACGGCGAGTGCTAATTTTAAGAATATGTTTCTGATCACAACTGATGAGTTTTACAATGAAGCATAAACTTAAAACATTTAAGCCAAATAAATCAAACCGGCGACGAATTTGTTACTTTAAAAACATTTGATTTACCTATGAACAATGAACACCAGATTTTAATTGATGAGATAACGCATTTGCTACAGGGAGGCAATGCCCACGCCGATCTGAAAAAAGCCCTTGATGGTTTACCATCTGAGCTTCGAGGCGTTAAAGTTGATAAGCTTCCCTATACCATTTGGCAACTAATTGAACATATCCGGATAGCTCAATGGGATATGTTGGAGTTTAGTAAAGATGGCAGCCATGAATCGCCCAACTGGCCCGATGATTACTGGCCTAAAGAACTTGCCCCAAAAGATGACCAGGCCTGGGATAGTTGCCTTAAACAAATTGATGATGACCAGGAAGCACTGATTGAGTTGGTAAAAAGCGAGGATATTTATAAAAAGATCCCACACGGTGATGGACAAACCATCCTTCGGGAAGCATTACAGGCGGCTGATCATAACGCTTATCATGTAGCCGAGATCATTGTGATCAGGAGACTGTTGGGGGTGTGGTAGAGTGAAAACGGACATCTCCACCCGTCATTGCGAGGCACGAAGCAATCGCGAACTATACAGGGCGCACGTCCAAATCGGGGATTGCTTCGTGCCTCGCAATGATGGGTTTATAAGTATAAAAGGGTGCTTACTTCGTTGTCTTCAGCACAAACGTAGTTATCGCCGTAACAAACTCCGGTTTAAGCGGTAAATCAGGCTCGTTGTAGGTAGCCTTATTCTTTTCCTTATCTGCAGGGGCTTCTTTCAGTACGTGGTTCATGTTAGGGATAATGGTAAGTATCGCATCTGATTTTGCTTTTTTAAGCTTTTCTGCATCACCAACGGTTACTTGTAGATCTGTTGTTCCCTGTATGATCAGGATCGGTGCTTTTACCTTCCTGATCTCGCGCTGCGGGTTATACCTGAACCACGACATGAGGTATTTCTGGATACTTGGCCTTGCAATAAAGTATAACGCAGGATCAATGTTATCAGTTGTTTTACCCCGCTTTAAACTATCCAGCATACGGTTAAACCCATCCGATATAAACGCGGGCTGTGATTTCATTTGCTCGGTCAGGATCTTATCAGCCGAATCACCGGCACCGGCTACTGATATAAAGCCTTTTATCGGTTCATCAAAAGCAGCCATCATGCCAACCAATGAGCCTTCGCTGTGACCAAGAATAATTACCCGCGAAAAACGTTCATCAGCAGTGAACATATTAAGCAGTGCGGCGGCATCCTCTACATAATCTTCAAACCTGATCTCGTTTTCTTTAATGGAAGTGATGCTCTGCCCTACCAAACGTTTATCATAACGTAAAGACGCTATGCCTTTTTTACCCAGCTCGTTAGCAATCATTTTATAAACATTGGCATGAAGTCCCAATTTAGGGCTATTGCCGTCCCTATCAGTAGGGCCTGAGCCTGCTATGATCAATACCAGCGGCACTTTGCCATTAGCGTCCTTCGGTATGGCCAATGTTCCGGATATTGAACCTAATAAAGTTTTAACTAAAACAGGCGACTCAGTTAAAGATGGATCGGTAGCTATAGTTGTGCTTGCTGCTGGTGCTGCGGCAGTAGCAGTAGTTGCAGCGGTATATGGCGTTAATGAAAGACCGGTAAATTTATTATCGGCATTCAGTGACAGGTTTAATAAAAAAACTCCTTTTTGAAACGTAGCCTTATAATGAGCTATCGGGGTTTCATAGCTTGCAAGATCAGCCTGTAGCAATGACCCTAACTGTGTTTTTAGCTGTAAAGTAGTGCTTTTAAAATCGGCCAATGAAAGTGCCTTCGTCATTTCGGGGCCAAACATACTGTACACGCTGTCCGGCTGGTTATTGTTGTATAGCTGCTTAAATTTATTTAAAGCCGTGGCATAATTGCCAGATGGCATTTGCGCAAACAATTTTCCTGCAAAACAGGTAACTAATATAAACAGACTAAGTTTTTTCATGTTATAATGGTCAAGATACAATGCGATGATGTATTGAGGCCGAAAATAAAGAAAAAATCAGGTTGTTTTGTTTATTTATGCCATTGCACACGTTTTTGCAAACAATATTTAAACTGTAATAATATAAAACCTTTTACTCAACATAATTCATACTAATGTTGCAACATTGTTTTATATTATATCGTTAAAATATCAATACAATACATATAGTTTTATATATATTGTATTATATTGCGGTACATTTTATAATCTTTTAAACTATAGCCATTTTCTACATCTACTAATTAATGAGGGTTTTAACAGCAGGCTTATTTTGTGCATTCCTGACAGGAATGTATTGTTTTTCATTTGCCCAAACAAGATCTTCAATAATACAAGGTAGAGTTTTAACCGAAAATAATCAGCCGGCCGATGCAGCTACAGCCGTTTTGCTCAGTGCCGCCGACTCTTCCATATTAAAATCAAACCTGGTAAGTAAAAACGGCCAGTTTGAATTTACAAACTTGCAGCCCGACAGCTACTTAATACTCATCAGCAAAATAGGATACATTAAAGTTTATGCCGGGCCTTACAAGATTGTGGTCGGTCAAAAAATAACGGCCAATGATATTATCTTAAAACTTTCAGATAACCAGCTACAGGAAGTTAAGGTAGTGGCCCGCAAACCCTACATAGAGGTAAAACCCGGTAAAATTGTATTAAGCGTACAAAACAGCATCCTGGCCGAGGGTAATTCGGCCTTTGATATCCTGAGGCAGTCGCCGGGGGTACGGGTTAACAGCAATGAAACTTTGAGCATCAACGGCAGGCAGGCTGCTTTGATAACCATTGATGGCAAACCCACCAACCTTTCCGGCGATGACCTTACCAGCTTGCTTCGCAGCATGCAAAGCAGCACTATCGACCAGGTTGAAATGATCAGCAGCCCGTCGGCCAAGTACGATGCATCGGGTGGAGGGATCATCAATATCATCTTAAAAAAGGGTAAAAACCTGGGCACCAACGGCACCGTTACCGCCATGGCGGGTTATGGTAAATATTATAAAAGTACTGCCGGCATTGTTTTCAACAACCGTACCAGCAAACTCAATGTCTTTGGTAATTACACTTATGATAACAACAAAGGTACCCGTACCATTACAACCAACCGCAATATTACTTATGACGATATCCTGAGCAATTACGATGTTGATTATAATAATATCCAAAAAACCACCAACCATAATTTTAAAATCGGGGCCGACTATACCATTAGCTCCAAACAAACCATAGGCTTCCAGGTAAGCGGCATAGTCAGGGAAGATGATTTCACAAAACATAATGACCTGTATATCCGCAACCAAAGCAAACTGGATTCGATAATCAGGGCCCGTTCAAATCTCGACAGGGGCAGCAGCTATTTAAACTACAATATCAACTATAACGCGGTACTGGATAAAAGCGGCAGAAATATTTCGGTAGATGGTAACTATTCAACTTACCACCGTCATTCAAATGAGTTCATTACCAATAGCTTTTTTACCCCGGCGGGCGAAACTTACCGTAACGACCTTGATTTGGAAAACCTATCGCCGTCAGATATCCGCATCTGGACATCCAAGGTTGATTTTGTAAATCCGCTGACTAAGACCTCAAAATTGGAAGCCGGCATCAAGTACAACAATGCCAGCAGCAACAACAATCTTGTTTTTGGCCCCAAAATAAACAACGTATACCAGGCCGATCCAAATTTCAGCAACAGGTTTCTTTATACAGAGGCAGTGAGCGCCGGCTATATCAACTATGTTAATAAAATTGGCAAATGGGATCTTACAGCAGGCATACGTGCCGAAAACACCCATGCAAGCGGTAAATCATGGGGGTTAAATGACAACATCCCCGATGTAAATACCTATAATTATTTCAATCTTTTTCCGCAGGCGCAAATAAGCTACGAAGCCGATAAAAAGAACATCATTGGCATCAGTTATAACCGTGGCATTCACCGGCCTCTTTATGAAGATATAAACCCATTCCTGTACTACACCGACTTGTATGACTACCGTGCAGGCAACCCGCAACTAAAGCCCGAATACACCAATACCATACAGATCTCTCATACTTACAATCAAACTTTTTCAACCGAACTGTATTACACCGTTACCAATAACGCTTATGATTTCCCGGTGTATTACCAAAATGACACTACCAAGGTAAATGTAACCTTCCGCAAAAACTTTGGGCAGATCTTTGTATATGGTGCTTCATTTTATGCACCGGTGCAATTCACGAGGTGGTGGTCGGGTAGTTTTAACCTTGATGCTATTTACGTCCGTTACAAGGCCTATCCGCGAAATGGGGATTTCGATCGGGGCAAGCAAGATATCATTTTCGGCAGCACACAAAACTTCACCATCACCAGTACATTACTTGGCGAAATATCGGGCAGGTATGAAACCCCAACCATTTATGGCATCAATGAACTAAAGGCCAGCTATTCGGTAAATGCAGGTATCAGCAAACAAATATTAGAAAAGCGCGCTACTATTAAATTAACACTAAACGACGTAATTAATACCGACAGGGGCCGTAACCACGCCAGCTATCAAAACATAGATCTTTCGGAGGTAAATAAGCGCGATACACGTATTGTAAGGCTCAATTTTAGTTATCGTTTCGGCAAAAGCACTGTTAAATCGGCCAATAAACGCAATACAGGCAATGATGATGAACGCCGTCGTACAGGAAATTAATGACGTGCAAGCCTAACCTTTAACTCGGGATATTTACCTTTTATACGGGTAACGAAGAAGTTCCCAAGCGATTCGGCGCTAATAAATTTTTTATAGGTAGATACAGGAAAACCAAAGTACTGCCACACGCCGCCGTTTTCCCGAAATTCAAGTTCAAGGATGCGGGCGTCAGGATCATAACCTACGCTGCTTAAGGCCGATGATTGTACTGCAAGTCTCTGCATTTATTATATATACTATATTAAATACAAAAAGGTTTTTAAAAATATTATCCTGCGTGACCGCTTATCATGCTGGCTAAAATAATAAACAGCACAAGTATAGTGATAGCCGTGTACAGGTAATCCTTTTCCATAATGAAGCCTATGGCCGAAAATATCACCCTGATAACCGGTGTGGCTATCAGCAAAATGATCCCTGTTTGTATAATTGCCCGGCCGCGCAAAGTAAACACGCCATGGATAATAGCACCTGGATTACTCACCAAATCGGGCACGCCAACAAACTTGCTGTAATCAACATGTGCTTGTCCGTGCCGGTACAGGTAAATAACCCCGCCAATAAAAATAACACTCATTGATACCAGCACCCCTGCGCGCAGTATCCAGCCTATTACGGCCTGCATATCGGTATCCTTAAACTTTTTAGTCATTAGTTCACTTGTTCATTAGTTCATTGGTGTATTATTCATTAGTCTGGCTGCCAGGCAACCGGTATGACCCATCAGATAAGCACCAATGAACCAGTGAACTAATGAACCAATGAACTATATAGCTCCTGTCATTCCTTTATATATCATTTGCGATGCTAAAAACGTAACCACCAGGGCAAATACCCAGCGCAACCAGCCCGATGATGACGTATGCACCAATATTTTTGACCCGGTTAATGCTCCCAATAAAACACCTATAGCAACCGGCATGGAAAGGCCAGGATCAATGTACCCCCGTTGCAGATAAACTACTGCGCTTGCGGCAGCGGTAACCCCTATCATAAAATTACTGGTAGTAGTTGATACTTTAAAGGGAATGCGCATAATGCCATCCATCGCCAAAACTTTCAGTGCACCCGAACCTATGCCAAGCAGGCCCGATATTACCCCGGCAAAAAGCATCATGAAAAAGCCGCCGCCTACATTCCTTACCGAGTAGGCTACTTCCCCTGCCGGAGTTGGAAAACTACCGTTCAGTTTCAATTTTTCAGCCAGTTTGCTTTTTTGCTGATGGATTTGCTGCGATTTTTTCCGGAGCGACATTATCGCCGAAAGGATCAGGATCACACCGAATAAAACCGCTATAAAATTGGTTGGGATATAAACTGCTATCAGTGCGCCAACCATGGCACCTGCGGTAGTGGCAATCTCCAGGAACATACCCAATCTGATGTTGGTTATCCCCTCTTTAACATAAGCTGCCGCCGAGCCTGATGATGTGGCAATAACCGATATGAGCGATGCGCCAATAGCATACTGGATATCAACCCCTAGTAAAATAGTAAGTAATGGAATAATGACAACCCCTCCACCTAAACCCGTCAATGAGCCCAACAATCCCGCAAAATACGACCCAACAAGTATAATAAGCGTAAGTACGGTAACCGACATAAAGGAATTGAAATTTGAAGCGAAAGTAAGGATTTTATCATTAGGTCATTGAGTCATTGCCTATCTTAATTAAGGATCAAACCTATCCATCATATCAACGGGTCAATGACAATGAAATGGATGACCCAATGAACTTATTTCTTAATTTCGCCCCTATGGGTTACTCAAGTTTACAAGCCTGCATTATCGATCTCGAAAAAAACGGCCACCTTGTTCGTATTAAAGAAGAAGTGGACCCTTACCTGCAAATGGCAGCGATACACTTACGCGTATTTGAAAATGAGGGACCTGCTATATTATTTGAAAATGTAAAAGGCAGTAAGTTTCCCGCAGTATCCAACCTGTTTGGTACGCTCGACAGGTCGAAATTTATTTTCAGGGATACGCTCGAAAAGATCAAGGTCTTGGTCGATATAAAAAACGAGCCGATAAAGGCCATTAAAAACCCTTTTAAATATGCTGGTGTTGGCTTAACAGCCCTTTCGGCATTACCTATGAAAGGCGGATCGGGTGCACCGATCAAATTTGGCAAATGCAACATCAGCGATATTCCGCAAATTGTGAACTGGCCTATGGACGGCGGCCCATTTGTTACCATGCCTCAGGTTTACACTGAAGATGCCGATCAGCCGGGCATCATGAATGCCAACCTGGGTATGTACCGCATACAGCTGGCCGGTAATGATTATATCCAAAACCAGGAGATCGGTTTGCATTACCAGATCCACCGGGGGATCGGCGTGCATCAAACCAAAGCCAATGCCAAAGGACAGCCGTTAAAAGTAAGCATCTTTGTAGGTGGTCCACCGGCGCATCCTGTTGCTGCAGTAATGCCTCTGCCCGAAGGTTTATCGGAAATGACCTTTGCTGGTGCGTTGGGTAACCGTCGCTTCCGCTATTTTTATGACGATGAAGGTTTCTGCATTTCGGCCGATGCTGATTTTGTGATCACCGGCACTGTGATGCCGCACGAAAATAAACCAGAAGGGCCTTTTGGTGATCATTTAGGCTATTACAGTTTGATACATCCCTTCCCGCTGATGAAAGTGCATAACGTTTATCACCGTAAAGACGCCATATGGTCATTCACTGTGGTTGGCCGCCCGCCGCAGGAGGATACCAGTTTCGGGGCATTGATACATGAAATTACAGGTTCGGCTATTCCCAAAGAAATCCCCGGTTTGCATGCCGTTAATGCTGTTGATGCAGCAGGTGTACACCCGCTCCTTTTCGCCATTGGCAGTGAGCGTTATACTCCATATCTTAAAGAGCGCAAGCCACAGGAGATTGTAACTATTGCCAATCACATCTTAGGCAAAGGGCAGCTAAGCCTTGCCAAATACCTGTTCATTGCCGCGCAGGAGGATGATCCAAAACTTAATGTAAATGATGTAGGCAGCTTCCTGAAGCACATCCTGCAAAGGATTGACCTCACCCGCGACCTGCATTTCCACACCAACACCACTATCGATACACTCGACTATAGCGGCGAAGGCCTAAACTCGGGCAGTAAAGTAGCCATCACGGTTGCCGGCGATATCAAACGGGAACTTTGGACAAAATTACCGGACTGGTTCAACTTCCCACGCCCTATCACCGGCTACAAAATGGCTATGCCCGGCGTGTTAATGGTTGAGGTTCCCAAACACGTAAATCACAAGGATATCGATAACGTCATCAGCATTATTGAATATCATTTGCAGGACGAAGACTTAAATGGACTGCCACTGATAGTGCTTTGTGATGATGCCGGCTTTGCCGCACAAACCATCAATAACTTTGTGTGGGTAACCTTTACCCGCAGTAACCCTTCGCATGATATTTATGGCGTGGGCAGTTTTACCGAACATAAACACTGGGGCTGCAAAGGCCCGCTGATCATTGATGCCCGGATAAAACCACATCACGCGCCTGTGCTGGAACGGGTTCCGGAAGTTGAAAAAACGGTTGATAAACTGGGAGAAAAGGGTGGATCGTTGTTTGGGGTGATTTGATAATATCTCCACCGCGTCATTGCGAGGCACGAAGCAATCCCAAACTATACAGGGCGGACCTGCTTATCGGGGATTGCTTCGTGCCTCGCAATGACGGATGGGATAAAATGCAATCCCCCACCCCAAAATCTAACTTTAAACTCAACCAAGGCACTTTTTCAAAAAATAAACCGCTAACAAACCGCTAATCTCCAATCACTAATCACTATATTAGCATCCTTTTAATTTTACTCATGAATATATTTTACGGAACAGGGGTAGCTATGGTGACCCCTTTTCATGCGGATGGTCAAATTGACTACGACGGGTTGAGAAACCTGATTGAACATTTGATTGATGGCGGGGTGGAATACCTGGTATCGTTAGGTACAACCGGCGAAAGCGCCACATTGAGCGAGGCTGAACGAAAGCAAGTTTGGGCTTTCACTGCCGAAGTGGTAAATAAGCGCGTTGGCCTGGTAGCCGGTATAGGAGGCAATAATACTCATGAAGTTGTTGAGCAAATAAAATCGTTTGATATTAATGGTTATGATGCTATACTTTCAGCAAGTCCGCATTATAACAAACCCACCCAGGAGGGTATTTATCAGCATTATAAAGCAATTGCACAAAACAGCAAATTGCCGATAATATTATATAACGTACCAAGCCGCACAGGCAGCACTGTTAGCGCAGAAACAACTGTGCGCCTGGCAAAAGAGTTTAAAAACATCATCGGTATTAAAGAAGCATCAGGTAATTTCGATCTGTTTAATCAATTGATGCGAGATAAACCTGAAGATTTTCTGTTTATCTCTGGCGATGATCCGGTTACTTTACCAATGATGGCTTTAGGGGGCGTTGGCGCAATATCGGTTATCGGTAATGCCTTGCCCCGTCAGCTATCTGACATGGTGAGGCTTTTGCTCAATAACGATTACAAAGGTGCACATGCCGCGCATTTTAATCTGATAGAGTTTACCCGCTTGATGTTTTCCGATGGAAGCCCTGCAGGTGTTAAAACCGCGCTGAAACAATTGGGCGTCTGCGGCGATACTGTAAGATTGCCACTGGTACAGGTAAGCGAAAAAACTGCTGATGCTATTGCAGATGAGCTTAAAAAGCTGGCACCGGTAGCAGTAAGGGCTTAACAGTTTAAATTTATAAGAACTCTCTACTTCACGTCGTTGCGAGTCACGAAGCAATCCCAAACTATACAGGGCGGACTTACTTAGCCGCTCTTCAAATCGGGGACTGCTTCGTGCCTTGCAATGACACTTTTTTACAACCCTGAAAAATATCAATAAATAAAAAACCCGGTCCATGGACCGGGTTTTTTATTGGAATAAGATGATAAAAATCTTACTAAGCCTCTTTATTCTTAGCTTCCTGAACCTCAAGGCGGATTGCCTGTGCCAGGTTTTTAAGATCCTGCATGCCTTTACGTACACGTGTACCGGCAGCGCTGTTTCCTTTATTGTAGAATTTATCGGCGTCGGCCTCTAAAGCTGCTACAAGCTCTTTTACTTCAGTAAATTTTTTCATTTAATTACTCCTTTTAAATTTTGAGGTTTATTGTTTTAATTAAGCTAAGCTAAAATGTTTTTTGTTAATTAAAAACTTTTGAAGCCGAAAAATACGGCCTTGACAGTGGTTTTTTTCCACATTTTTAGCCCTTTAAGTTTATTAGCCCTCGTTTATTTTTTATTAAAAAGTTCAAATCAAACTTATACTTTTAAATAAGCTTCATTAATAATTAAAATACAAATCATAGATTATCATAAATAATATTTATAGCAATCTATACAATCTAAACGCCGTATTTTAAATACTATTAAGTATTAATATATTTAACAGGTTTAAAAAGTCTGCTGTAGTATATCAGGGTAATGCTCGTGCACTTTTAGTATCAATTCGCCAAATAAAGTGTTAGCCCAGGCAAACCATTTGCGGGTAAAGTCCTTTGCATCATCTTTATTGAAGGATTCGTGCATAAAACCGGTGCCCGCGTGGGTGCTTTTCAGCCATTTGATACACTGTACAATCTCCGCTTTATCGGTTGATGTAATGCCGCGCATAATGATTGCCATTGGCCAAATGTAGCCAATACCAACGTGCGGACCGCCAATACCTTCGGCAGCAGTGCCTTTAAAGTAGTAAGGGTTACTATCACTTAACACAAACTTACGGGTGCTTTGATACAAAGGGTCATCAACCTTTACCGAATCAAGATAAGGTAAAGCGAGCAGGCTTGGTACATTTGAATCGTCCATAAACAACTGGTTTCCGTAACCATCCACCTCAAACGGAATTACCTGTCCAAATTGCGGATGGTGGCCAATAGCATATTGCTTAAGTGCTGCCTGAACCTCTGTTGCTAAAGCTTTACAAGCATCAGCAGTAGCAGCATCATGACCTATGGTGCTGTACATCTCGGCCATTTGATTTAAGCTTGCTACAGCGAAGTAGTTTGACGGGATCAGGAACGGATAAATGGTAGCATCATCCGACGGGCGGAAGATGGAGCAGATTAAACCAACGGGTTTAACCGGGTTACCATAGCCCCTGTTTGGTGCGGTATCACTTTGTGTCTCGGTTTTACGCTGGAAGAAGTACGGGCCTTTACCATCCTTGCGTTGCTGCTCTTTAAAAGTAGCAAGGATGATCTTGCCAGCTTTTTGCCAGTTTTCGTCGAAGAAACTGCTATCGCCGCTAATTTTCCAATAGTTGTAAGCCAACCTTACAGGATAGCAAAGTGAATCAATCTCCCATTTGCGCTCATGCAATTCGGGTTTCATAGTAGTGCGGTCGCTGTCCCATTCGCTGCCGGTCGGGCCTTCGTTAAAGGCATTGGCATAAGGGTCAATAATCACACATTTAGCCTGGCGGCTCAATACACCCTGGATCAGCTTTTTAAGCGCCGGATCATTTTTAATAAGCGGCAGGTACGGCCAAACCTGTGCTGATGAATCACGCATCCACATAGCGTTAATATCGCCGGTGATCACGAATGTATCGGGCTTACCATCTTTTTCAGAATAGTTTACCGTAGTATCTAAAGTGTTGGGATAGCAATTTTCAAAAAGCCAGGCAACTTCAGGATCTTTAATATCAGCCTTAACTTTTTTAATGATGGCCTCCACAGCCTTGCTGGTGAATTTACGATCGGCCAGTTTCGGGCGTTGACTTTCAAAAGCCGGGGCCAAAGCCGAGGCGAATACAGGGGTTACGCCCAAACCGATACCGGCAGCTGCAACGCTGTTAATTTTTATAAAATGTCGTCTGGTTAATTTCATGGTTTTGATATGGTAGGCGTAAAAATAGAAAAGCGTTTTAGTTAAACAAAAAAGCTTGCTAAAATAATTTAGGAAACGTTTTATCAAGGTTTTGGCATCGCACTCGCGTGCGTAGAGACGTACACATGCGTCTCCCGCAGGACAAGCGACTACGCATTTATTAGCTATAGCGGCTTTGCGCACGGGAGACGCATGTGATGCGTCTCTACATCAAATTCCAAAACACAAAAAAGCCCCGGATCATCCCCGGGGCTATCTATATTATTCACCAGATTTGCTATTAAGCAATCTCCAGTTTATTTTCTTTGTAATAACCTGCTTTTAACTTTTCACCAATAGCGCTGTAAGCATCAAGGGTACGCTGTACATCATCTAAACTATGTGCAGCTGTTGGGATCAACCTTAATACAATTAAGCCTTTAGGAATAACCGGGTACACTACTATTGAACAAAAGATACCGTAGTTCTCGCGCAGGTCGCGGGTTAACGCGGTAGCTTCGTACAGATCACCTTTTAAAAATACCGGGGTAACCATGGTATTTGAAGCACCAAGGTCGAAACCCCGCTCTCTTAAACCTGCCTGTAAAGCATTAGCGATCTGCCATAATTTTTCGCGAAGCTCTGGCTGGGATTTCAGCATTTCGAAACGTTTTTTCAAACCTAATACCATAGGCATTGGCAATGCTTTGGCAAAAGTTTGCGAACGCATATTATAGCGCAGGTAATGGATAATATCCTGATCGGCAGCAACGAAAGCACCGATACCGGCCATTGATTTGGCAAAAGTTGCAAAGTAAACATCTACCTCGTTCAGGCAATCCTGCTCCTCATGTGTACCGGCACCTGTTTTACCCATAGTACCAAAACCATGCGCATCGTCAACCAGTAAACGGAAGTTGAATTTCTTTTTAAGTTCGGCAACCTGTTTAAGTTTGCCTTGAGCGCCCGACATACCAAAAACACCTTCGGTGATCAGTAATATACCGCCGCCGGTTTGTTCAGTTAAGCGGGTTGCGCGCTCCAGCTGTTTTTCGCAGCTTTCGATATCGTTGTGCTGATAAACAAAGCGTTTACCCATATGTAAACGTACGCCGTCAATAATACAGGCGTGCGATTCGGCATCATAAACAATAACATCGTTCCTGTCAACCAGGGCATCGATGATAGATACCATTCCCTGGTAACCATAGTTAAGTAAGAAGGCTGATTGTTTGCCAACAAATTTGGCTAATCCATCCTCCAGTTCTTCATGATGGATAGAGTTTCCCGACATCATCCTTGCGCCCATGGGGTAAGCCATACCGTAATCGGCAGCGGCTTGCGCGTCGGCCTGCCTTACTTCGGGGTGATTAGCCAAACCGAGGTAATTGTTAAGGCTCCATACCAGGTGCTCTTTACCCTTAAACTCCATATGCGGGCCTATCTCACCTTCCAGCTTAGGAAAAGAAAAATAACCATGCGACCACTTTTGGTGCTGACCTATCGGCCCACCCAAGCTTTTTGTTATTTTATCAAATAAATCCAAAATGAATTGCTTTTATAAATTTAAATGCAAATATAGCCGTTAAAACACCTTTAAACAATAGCTATAACTTTTTAGAATAGGTTATAACCTTTTGCGAAAGAAGCAAGACTTTTAGATACAAGACCCAAGAAGTCAAGGTTCAAGACCAAGGAAATAAAGACCACGAAAACCAGATTAACGAATCAAAATCAATAAAAGTATCTAACAAAAAGGGAGATCAACTTTCAGATTTAATTCTTTTGTCGATCTCCCATTCAATTATTGTGGTTTTATTTTTCTTGTCTCTTTAATCTTGGCGTCCTGACTCTTAAAAGCCTTGCCTCTATTCCTAATCTGCGTTTCCGTGCAGGTATGAGTTGTTATTCCTGATCTCCACATTACCTTCGCTATCCTGCATCAGGGAAAAACGGGAGATCTGGCTTTCGTCAGATGCCGGGGTGTCCTGCAGGGCAATTTCCTTGCGTTTGTAAGCTGGTACATTCTCCAGTTCCTGGATGTTACCGGTACGCAACTTCATGCTCAGGTCTTTCAACCTCATAATGCGCTCACGCGATTTCTTCAACTGCTCTTCAATTGATTCGTTGGTTTTGTTATCATCAGCACCAACAACAGGAGCCGGTTCAGGCTCAGGTTCTGGCATGCGTGGCTGTTCCTTTACAGGCGGCTCGTAGCTTACGGGTTCGCTCATTTTAAAAGTGAATCCGGCAGTATCCGGTTCGTTATCAGCTTCAGGTTCTTCCTCGTGCATCAGGCTATGCCTTACTACAGCAGGTTCTTCCTGGCGGCTGCCGGCAAACATATCAAACAAACCAGCCTGTTTAGCATCCTCTTTAGGAGCTTTAGCATAAGGCTCGGCAGGAGCATCAACTTTAACAGGTTTAATAAACTCATTAACCGGCCTTGCCTGCTGAGGCTCTTCAGGTACCAGCATCGAAACAATTTTCTTGTTGCTGTGCTCCTTTTCGCGCTCATCTTTGGTTTGGAAACCGGTAGCAATAATAGTTACCGATAATTGCTCACCCAGGTTTTCGTCGATACAGTTACCCCAGATCAGGTCGGCAGCTAAACCAGCTTCTTCCTGTATGTAATCAGTAATTACACTGATCTCATCCATGGTAACCTCCTTAAGGCCCGAGCTGATGTTCAGCAATATATATCTTGCACCTTCAATTTCATTATCCTTTAACAATGGCGATGCCAGTGCACCTTCCACAGCTTTTAAGGCACGGTTTTCACCATCGGCAGTAGAGCTGCCCATGATAGATACACCGCTATCTTTCATCACTGTGCGCACATCCTTAAAGTCGACGTTTATATAACCCGGCAAGGTGATAATCTCGGCGATACCTTTAGCAGCCGTGGTCAAGATATTATCAGCCTGTGCAAATGCCGAACTCATAGTAAGGTTACCAAAGATCTGGCGGAGCCTGTCGTTTGAGATCACAAGGAACGAATCAACGTATTTCCTCAATTCTTCCAAACCGGCATCAGCCTGCATTTTACGGCGTTTACCTTCAAAAGAGAAAGGCGTGGTGATGATACCCACCGTTAATATATCCATTTCGCGCGCTGCTTTGGCAATAATAGGGCTTGCGCCTGTACCTGTGCCACCGCCCATACCTGCTGTAATGAACAGCATTTTGGTATTAACGCCCAACATCTGTTTAATATCGTCAATATTCTCAATAGCCGAATTTTTGCCAACTTCGGGTATCGAGCCTGCACCCATGCCCTCGGTTAAACTGGCACCCAACTGCACCTTGTTAGGTATAGGGCTCAGCTCCAATGCCTGGGCATCCGTGTTGCAGATTATAAAATCAACACCGGTAATTCCTTGCCTGTACATATGGTTTACCGCGTTTCCACCACCACCGCCAACACCAATTACCTTGATGATCGACGATTTTTCTTTTAACATTTCAAAATGCATAATCTTCGTTTTCAGCTATATGTAAATCAACCAACATTAGATTTTACCATTGTAATAATAACACTTTTTCAACAAGGTTTTTCCACATTTGTGAGCAATGTGAATAAGTTTTACCCTTGTGAATAATTATTATTTCAGAAAGTCCTCATCCTTAATGTCATCCTTAATAAATGTGATGCTCTTTTTCAGCAACCTGTCTAACAAGCCACCTTCTTTAGTTTTAGCATCGTATTTGGGCTTAGCCGTTTTTACTTCGGCCGGGATTGCTTCATTCATGTATTCCACTTTCTGGATACCTTTTATCAACAAACCAATACCGGTAGCAAAAGTTGGGCTTTGCAATTCTTCGTAAACAGTTTTTGGCAGCACTTCGTTTTTGGCCAAATGCTCAGTAGGATAACCTACACGGCAATCCAAACCGGTTACAAACTCAACTAACTGGCGTAAGTGTTTCAACTGCGCGCCGCCACCTGTTATTACGATACCTGCTATCAGCTTTTTCTCGTAGCCTGATGATTTGATCTCGTAGTAAACATGTTCTACGATCTCTTCCATACGCGCCTGGATCACGTAAGCCAGGTTTTTTACCGAAATTTCTTTTGGCTCACGGCCGCGTAAACCCGGAACACATACAATCTCATTCTCTTTGTTCTCGTCGGCCAGGGCAGATCCAAACCTCACTTTCAGTTGCTCGGCAATGTTGCGCATTACAGAACAGCCTTCGCGGATATCTTCGGTTACGCTGTTACCGCCGAAAGGGATAACGGCAGTATGACGAATGATGCCTTCGTGGAAGATAGCTACGTCGGTAGTACCACCACCGATATCAACCAAAACCACACCGGCTTCTTTTTCTTCTTCGCTCAAAACAGATTCAGAAGATGCCAGCGGTTCAAGGATCAGTTCCTGGCTTTCCAGGCTGGCCTTGTTAACACACTTTACAATATTTTTGATAGCGGTTACCTGGCCAGAGATAATGTGGAAGTTAGCTTCAAGCCTAACACCCGCCATACCTATCGGATCTTTGATCCCAGGCTCATTATCTACCGTAAACTCCTGCGGCAATACATGTATAATCTCCTCGCCCGGAGGCATTACCAGGTTATACATATCCTCAATCAGTTTATCAATATCCTTACGGCTGATCTCCGATTGCAGGTCACGACGGGTAATTAAACCGCGGTGTTGCAGACTTTTGATATGCTGACCGGCAATACCCACGTTCACCACCCTGATCTCCACGTTGGATTGCGAGCCCGCCACATCCACCGCCTGGTGAATGCCCTGTACTGTTTTATCTATATTTGAAACCACGCCGCGCGTTACACCGGCAGATTCGGCTTTGCCAATTCCTAAAACCTCAATCTTCCCGTTCCTGCTCCTGCGCCCAACAATGGCACATATCTTGGTAGTTCCGATATCCAATCCTACTACAATTGGCGAACTTTTTTCCTGAGTTGAGCTTTTGTCCATATTACAATTTAATTTGAGATGAGTCCCTTTTCGTTTTGAGCGAATCCTGTTTGGCAGCCTTAGCCGCTTTTACCGAATCAGCTTTTATATTTTCATTTYTTATACCAATTACCTGGTTGGTATACTTTACATTGATCACTTTATAAGTATCCCAGCCTACTTTTGGCAACACCTGCTTATAAAAAGCCTGCAGGTTATTTAACTTCACATTGAGCGAATCGGCATTACCGATCAGGATCCTTTGATTGCCCACCCTGGGGATCAGCTCGATCTCGCGGTCGCTGTTCACATACATCTGCGCTATCTGTGCATCCCAAAGCGAATCCCTGCGGATATAATCAGCCGTTTTAAACAGATCTTTAGCCACGCGTGTGTGCAACGAATCAACATGGTTGGTAAACAGTTCTTCAATAAAACCATTAGCCACCAGTACCCTTGCGGTAAAGTTTGGCGATAGCGGGATCTTTAAACCATGCTGATCTACATAAAAATCCATATCATAATGGTTCATGATCCTTAGTATCGGCTGGCGCTGGCTTACTTCAACCCTTAGTACCCCGTCCATTTCGGTATAAACCTTGGCAAACTCAATAAAAGGGTTCGCTTTTAGTTTATCTTCCAACTCCTGGATGTTAATATTTTCGATAGGCCTGCCTACCAGCGAGTGACTGGTAACTTCGATAATGTGGTCGACCTCCTGCTTGTCAATAAAATATTGACCGCCTGGAATGCTCACATTTACCGCTGTACACTTTACCCCCGCTTTTTTTGTTTCAATAAAACTCATGAGCACCACAAGGCCACCCAGGCTTATTACCCAGGCACAACCTATCAGCAGGCGCTTCCAAATGAGTTTTTTATTCATTACTCAATACTTGTTTTAATGGCTGTACCAGTGTATCAATATCACCGGCACCTACCGTTAATAATAGTTCAGGCTTTTCGGCAGCTACCGAAGCTACCGCGGCCTCTTTACTCAGTATCCTTTTATTTTGCAGCTGCATGCGGTTAAGCAGCATCTGCGAATTAACTCCTTCAATAGGCAACTCACGCGCCGGGTAAATTTCCAGTAATATCAGCTCATCAACCATGTCAAGCACTTCGGCAAAGCCATCGGCAAAGTCGCGGGTGCGGGTAAATAAATGCGGTTGAAAAATAGCCGTTAACTTTTTAGCCGGATACAATCTTTTAATTGATGAGATACATGCCCTCAGTTCTTCAGGATGATGTGCATAGTCATCAATATAAATATGCTCCGGTGTTTTAACAATATATTCAAACCTCCGTTTAACACCTTTAAATGATGCCAATGCTTCCTTGATATCAGCCGGGGCAATATCCAGTTTCAACACTGCTTCAATGGCGGCTACAGCATTCTCTACATTGTGGGTACCTGCTATGCCCATTTTTATATCAGTGATATTTACCGCTGCACTGTTATAATCAAAGTAAAAGTCGCCTTCAATGATACGAACGTTAGATGCATGTGCATCGGCAGTTTCGTCTTCAAAGGCGTAGGTATAACCACCATCCAAAGGCAAACCATTTTTATGCACCAATGTGCCTCCCGGTTTTATCTGCGAAGCAAATAACCTGAACGACTCAGTCAGGTGCGCGTGATCCCCATAGATATCCAGGTGATCGGCATCCATCGAGGTGATGATGGCCACATCCGGATACAGGGTAAGAAACGAACGATCATACTCATCGGCCTCAACCACCATTACATTGTTTTTGCCGTAAAGCACGTTGGTTTGGTAGTTTGACGAAATACCACCCAAAAATGCCGAGCAATCATTACCCGATGCCTTAAGCAAATGTGCTACCATGGTTGAAGTGGTAGTTTTGCCATGCGTACCGGCTACAGCAATAGTAAACGAACTTTTACTGATCAACCCTAAAACCTGCGAGCGTTTGAACAGCTCAAAACCGTGATTTTTGAAATAGTTAACGATGTGCGAATCCTTTGGTACTGCAGGCGTATAAATAATAAGCGTATCGCTGCAGGGTTTCTGAAAACTCATGGGGATATAATCCGCGTGATCTTCAAAAACAACCTGGATCCCCTCGTTGTGCAACTGGTTTGTTAAATCAGTCGACGTTTTATCATATCCGCAAACAATACAACCTAAATGATGGAAATAGCGGGCCAGGCCGCTCATACCGATGCCGCCTATGCCTATGAGATAAACTCGTTTTATATCGTGCAGTTCCATTTTCAATTTGTTTAAAAAAGGCCCTCCTCCCTTTGGAAGAGGAGGACCATCATTTAATTGTTACTTATAATTTGGATAAGTTCCTTTGCTATAACTTCATCGGCATTTGGCATAGCCATTTTACCAATGTTATTGCTCAATTTTTTTTGCAGATCGCGGTCTTCTAATAATTCAAGCGCCCTGTCGACCAGCTTTGCTTCGGCATCCCTGTCGGCCACAAAAGCAGCCGCGTTTTCATGTACCAATGCCAAAGCATTTTTAGTTTGATGATCTTCGGCCACATTTGGCGAAGGCACAAGGATCACCGGCTTTTTAATGGCACACAGCTCGGCTATTGTGCCAGCTCCAGCCCTTGATATAATGATATCGGCTGCAGCATAGGCCAGGTCCATCCGAGTTAAAAATTCCCTGATCTGCAAGTCGGGATGATAATTTTCGCCCAGCTTTTCGATGATACCTTTATAATAAAACTTGCCGGTTTGCCATATCACCTGTACATCGGCAGCCAGTAGTTTATCAATACCATTCATGATACTGTTGTTCAGTGTTCGTGCCCCAAGGCTGCCGCCGGTTATCAGTATCGTTTTTTTAAAAGCCGATAAGTGATACAACTCCAAAGCCTGCATGTGTTTGCCGGCAATGTTCACCGCATCCTTGCGGATAGGGTTACCGGTTTTGATGATCTTATCGGCAGGAAAAAATTTCTCCATACCATCAAAAGCTACACAGATCTTCTGGGCATGCTTACCCAGCCATTTATTGGTGATACCAGCATAGGAGTTTTGCTCCTGTATGAGGTAAGGTATTCCTTTTAACGATGCAGCATAAAGCAAGGGTCCCGAAGCATATCCGCCCACACCTACCGCGGCATCGGGCTTAAAATCCTTAATGATCTTGATAGCCTTAAGCACACTATTGGCAAGCTTAACAGGGAACATCAGGTTTTTAACAATAGAGCCACGCTGGATCCCCTGGATATCCAACCCGATGATCTTATAACCAGCCGCCGGAACCTTATCCATTTCCATACGCCCGTTAGCGCCCACAAACAGGATCTCGGTATTGGGATCAATATTTTTCAAAGCATTGGCAATAGAGATAGCCGGGAAGATATGTCCTCCTGTTCCGCCACCGCTTATGATTATCCTTTTTGACATGCTTTTAATATTTAACTTAAATCCTATTCCTAACCTTGTTTATAACTAATCTCTTATCTCCAACCACTAATCACCAGTTTTACACCGTCCTGATCTCTCCTACTATAATTTTATTAGGGCCTGTACTGTCTTCTTTTATAGTTTTATCTTTCTTAGGCTCTTCAATATCCTTACTTACTGAAAGTATAATACCAAAGGCGATACTTGTAAACAATATCGATGTTCCCCCCATACTCACCAGCGGCAGCGGCACACCCGTTACCGGACCTAAACCAACGGCTACAGCCATATTGGCAAAAGCCTGTATGGTTAAGCTGAAACTTAAGCCGCAGGCCAGCAAAGCTCCAAATGCCTTTGGCGCCTTCGTTATAATCTTGATACATCGATACAGCAGGAACACATAGATCCCCACCACTATTATGCCCCCTACCAGGCCATACTCTTCAACTATGATGGCATAAATTTCATCAGAGTATGATTCGGGCAGGTAGTTTCTTTCGGTACTGTTCCCGGGGCCTTTTCCAAATATGCCGCCTGTTGCAATGGCAATCTTGGCATGGTCACTCTGGAACGATTTATCAGCCTTTGCCAGTTCCGGATGCATAAACACCTTCATACGCGATACATAAGTATGCCTCCTTGGACCAAGAAAAATCACACCTAACAATAGTATAAAGCCGGCGGCACAGGTAATGGCTATTTGCCTGATACTGATACGACCGATGATCAACAACAATATGCTAACCCCAAACAGCATCAAAGCTGTTGAAAGGTTGGCCAGCGCTATCAGGATAAACACCACGCATACCGAACCCATGATGGGCAAAAAGGATTCTTTAACATCCTTAATATTTTCCTGCTTGCGCGATAACGTACGGGCCAGGTAGGTGATCAAAGCCAGCTTAGCCAAATCCGAAGTCTGGAAGCTTAATCCCGTTCCGGGGATGGCTATCCAGCGGCTGGCATTATTGATATGACTACCAAAAACCAGCGTATACAGCAACAGCGGAATGGTAATGATCATCATCACCTTAGAGATCCCGGCATAATAACGGTAATCAAGCTTGTGCGAAAAATACATCAGCGCAATACCACCCACTATCATGAACACGTGTTTCATGAGGATGATCTCCACACCTTTACCCTGCTTAAATGCCAGCGTACCAACCGAACTGTATACCGCTAACAAGGATATAACAGAAAGCAATATGACAATGAGCCATATCCAGCGATCTCCTTTTGTATTTTCTAATATCCTATGCATAGTCTATGAACCTTGATTTTTAGGATTTTGGGATTACCCTGATCCTGTATCTTTGCCTTACTCTTTTATCATCTGCACATCTGAAATCTGCACATCTATAATTCCTTCACTGCCTCTTTAAACTGTTGGCCGCGGTCTTCGTAATTTTTAAAAAGATCGAAGCTGGCGCAAGCCGGGGATAGCAATACCGTATCGCCTTTGGTTGCCAGGTGATAAGCCACCGTTGCGGCTTCCTGGGCCGATGCTGTGTTAACTATAATATCAACCATATCATCAAAGGCCTCATGGATGCGTTTGTTATCCTTGCCTAAACACACAATGGCTTTTACTTTTTGCTTAACCAGGTCATTAAGCATGTTGTAATCATTTCCTTTGTCAACACCACCCAAAATCAACACTACATCGCTGGTCATGCTTTCTAAAGCGTACCAGGTTGAGTTAACGTTGGTAGCCTTTGAATCATTAATGAAGCGGATGCCCGATATATTGGCAACAAACTCCAGGCGGTGCTCAATGCTTTTAAAGTTGCCCATGCTCTCCCTCATCGTTTCGTTGCGCAGCTCCAACACCTTTGCTACAATACCCGATGCCATGGAGTTGTAAATGTTGTGTTTGCCTTGCAGGGCCAGTTCTTGAATTGACATTGTAAAATGTTCTTGTTTTGTGTTTATGACAATATTGTCGTTACTATCCAGGTATGCGCCCGGTTCAAATTTTTGCTGTATGGAAAACGGCAACAGCTGTGCCCCGAACGTTCGTTCCCTCATGCCTTTAATGGTTTCAGGGTCATCGGCACAATAAATAAAATAGTCGGCCGCTGTTTGGTTCCGGGTTACGCGGAATTTTGATGCCGCGTAGTTTTCCAATTTATAGTCGTACCTGTCCAAATGGTCAGGCGTAATATTTAATAATACGGCTATGTCAACTTTAAATTTGAACATATCGTCGAGCATAAAGCTGCTTAGCTCCAGCACATACCAATCGAACTTTTCAGTAGCCACCTGGTAGGCAAAGCTTTTACCGATGTTACCTGCTAAACCAACGTTCATGCCTGCGTTGTGCAGGATGTGGTAGGTTAGGCTGGTAGTCGTAGTTTTACCGTTTGAGCCTGTGATCCCTATGATCTTTGCATCAGTATACCTTCCGGCAAACTCAATTTCAGATATCACGGGAATCCCCTTTTCATGCAGCTTTTTAATGATCGGGGCCTTATCAGGGATCCCCGGGCTTTTGATCACTTCGGCAGCGCTCAGGATCAGTTCTTCTGTATGTTGTTTCTCTTCAAAAGGAATTTTCCAATCCTCGAGTTGCTTTTTATAATTATCGGCAATGCCGCCAAAATCCGACACAAAAACATCAAAGCCCTGCTGCTGCGCAAGGTATGCCGCCCCAACACCGCTCTCGCCGGCACCGAGGATGACTAACCTCACCCCGGCCCTCTCCACAGGAGAGGAAGTTGATTGGGTTGATATTTTATTGTCTTGATTCATTCTTTATTTTCTTTTGGGATTTCATCGATTGTTTGATGATTTCACCGATTCTCTTTTCTTTCTTGTCTCTTGACGCTTGATTTCCTGGCTCTCGATCTCTTGTCTCCTAACCTCCAATCACTAACCTCTAACGAAGCTTCAACGTTATCACCGTCACTATCGCCAGCAGGATACAAATGATCCAGAAGCGGGTAACGATCTTTGCTTCGTGGAAACCTTTTTTCTGATAGTGGTGGTGCAGTGGTGCCATTAAAAACACCCTTCTGCCCTCGCCGAACCTTTTTTTGGTATACTTAAACCACGATACCTGTATGATCACCGAAAAATTCTCTACCAGGAAAACACCGCATAGTAATGGCAGCATCAGTTCCTTGCGGATCATGATAGCGAACACCGCTATGATACCGCCTATGGCTAAACTACCGGTATCGCCCATAAACACTTGTGCCGGGTATGAGTTATACCATAGAAAGCCTACGCACGCCCCCACAAAAGCACCGGCGAAAACCACCAGTTCGCCCGAATTGGGGATATACATAATGTTCAGGTAATCGGCAATAACCGTGTTACCCGATACATAAGCCAATATAGCCAGCGTAATACCGATGATGGCCGATGTACCCGTAGCCAAACCGTCTATTCCATCAGTAATATTAGCTCCGTTTGATATGAACGTGATTATAAGGATCACAAAAAACAGGAACACTACCAGCGCGTACTGCTCATAACCAGCCCCTAAAAACTTCAATACCTTGGCATAATCAAACTCATTGTTTTTATAAAAAGGCATGGTTGTTTTGGTAGAGTGCACATCCTGGGTATAAACAGGAACGTTACGCTTCATATGAAACTCAACCGGAGCATCATCTTTCACCGGCAAAACCACTTCCTGACGGATAATGATATTGCTGTTGAAATACATTGTCCACCCCACAATAAGTGACAGACCAACCTGACCGATGATCTTGAACCGGCCTGCCAAACCCTCCTTATTCTTTTTAAATACTTTAATGTAATCATCCAAAAAGCCGATAGCACCCAGCCAAACGGTGGTTACGATCATCAGGATCACGTACACATTATCCAACTTGGCAAAAAGTAACGTTGGCACCAGGATCCCCAACAAAATAATGATCCCACCCATTGTAGGTGTACCTGATTTTTGCATCTGCCCTTCTAATCCCAAATTTCTTACGGTTTCACCTACCTGTTTAAAACGCAGGTAATCAATTAACCGGCGACCGTAAACCGTAGTGATCAGCAATGATGTAATTACAGCCATTGCCGTCCGGAAAGTGATGTATTGAAATACCCCAGTTCCTGGTATGCTATAATTTTTGCTTAAGTAATTAAACAGGTAATACAACATTGCTCTCCTCTTTTACTAATAGTATCTTCTTAATCTAACCAACCACCTTTGCAATTGGCCCCATCTTTCAAACCAAATCTTTGAACCGACTTTCCAGTTCTTCCATATCGTCGAAGTGGTTTTTCACTCCGTTTATCTCCTGATATTTTTCGTGCCCTTTGCCTGCCACCAGGATAATATCACCGGGATTAGCCAGCATACAAGCTGTTTTGATAGCCTCGTGCCTGTCGACGATGCTTACCGTATGCCTTTTAAATGCCGGATCAACACCTTCTTCCATCTCTTTGATGATCTGCGCCGGGTCTTCGGTACGCGGATTATCAGATGTCAGGATCACTTTATCGCTCCACTCGCAAGCTGTTTTAGCCATGATAGGGCGCTTGGTTTTATCCCTGTCGCCACCGCAGCCAATGACGGTAATTACCTTTTCGTTGCCCTTGCGGATATCATGGATGGTACTCAGTACGTTCTGCACAGCATCTGGTGTGTGGGCATAGTCAACTATACCTACAACTTTATTAGGCGCAGTTATGTATTCAAAGCGGCCTTCAGCACCAGTCAGTTTGCTTAAGCTAGTAAGCACTTTGGCTTTATCCTGTTCAAGCAGCATCGCGGTAGCATATACCCCAAGCAGGTTATAAGCGTTGAACGTACCCACCATTTTAAACCATACTTCCTCGCCATCAATTTGCAGCAGCAAACCGCTGAACTGATTTTCGAGGATGCGGGCTTTATAATCGGCCATGGTTTTAAGGCCATAGCTTTTTTTATGTGCTGCTGTATTCTGCAGCATTACATTCCCGTTCTTATCGTCGCTATTAGTAAGCGCAAATGCATCTTTAGGCAAGCCGTCAAAAAATGCTTTCTTAGCATTTAAATACCTCAAAAAGGTTTTATGATAATCTAAATGATCGTGTGTTAAATTGGTGAATACACCGCCCGCGAACACCAGGCGCTCAATACGCCTTTGTGAAATGGCATGCGAGCTCACCTCCATAAAACAGTAATCACAACCACTATCCAGCATTTCGGCAAGCAGGCTGTTCAGCTCAACCGGATCAGGCGTGGTATGGGTTGATGGGATCACCTTGCCGTTGATCTGATTTTCAACAGTCGACAGCAAACCACATTTATAACCCAGATCACGAAATAACTGATATAGTAGCGTAGCAATAGTTGTTTTACCATTAGTACCTGTTACACCAACCAGTTTTAATTTAGCCGATGGATTATCATAAAAGTTAGCAGCTACAATACCCAATGCTACGGCCGAATCGGCTACCATCAGGAAATCTACCTCGCCGGTGGTATGGGCAGGCAGGTCTTCACAAATTACTGCTACCGCACCTTTTTTTATGGCCTGGTCAATATAATCGTGTCCGTCAACAAGAGTGCCCTTTACAGCAACAAACATCGATCCCGGGATTACCGCCCTCGAATCAAAAGCAATTGCCGTTATCTCCACATCAGCGCTTCCCTGCAACTCAGTGAAGGCCAGTCCATCAATTATATCGCTTAAATACCTCATTGCAACTCTATTAATATTCGTGATCCTTTTGGTATTGCACTTCCGCCGGTAACCGATTGATTGGTAACAATGCCGCTTCCGCGTACAGTTACCTTATAACCGGCGTTACCCATTACATATAACGCGTCGCTAAGTCCCATGCCTGTCACCGCCGGCACGGTGCCGTTTTTATATTTTACTTCTTCAAACGGGATCCCGTTGCTGGTATCAACCGTACTATTGGCCGATGCATACAAAGGTTTAACACCCAGTTTTGAATAAACTTTTTTCAAAGCCTTCATATTGCCCTGTTTTACCTGCGGCATTACAGTATTGCCTACGTAATGCGTCTGTGAGCTTTGGTTAATATCCAAATCATTAGCATAAACCCTGTCCGCTACTTCCCTGAACACCGGACCAGCAACCTTTGCCGCCAGGTAATCGCCCTGGGTTGGGTTATTGATCACCACGATCATCGAATATTTAGGATGATCGGCAGGGAAATAACCGCAAAACGAAGCCTGATATTTCTTGTCTTTATAACCTTTGGTACCGTTTGCTACCTGTGCCGTACCGGTTTTGCCGGCCACGCTGTAAAGCTTGTTTTTAATAACGTTTTTACCGGTACCATTCATCACAACACCTTCTAACATCCCCCGCACTTTACCTAAAGTTGCTTCAGAACATACCTGCTCGGTAATTACCCTCGCCTGGAACTGCTCGATAGGATTACCCAGCCTGCGGATCTCACGAACCAGCAGCGGAGCTATCATTTTTCCATTATTGGCTACCGAATTATAAAAAGCCAGCATTTGCAGCGGCGTAATGTTCATTTCATAACCATAAGCCATTTCGGGCAAACTGTAATTTTTGTTCCAGCTGCGGTTTGATGGATTCTTGATCACCGGTCTTCCTTCACCCTGTATTTGTAAACCAAGCTTTTCATTCAAATGATAGCTGTACAGCTTATTGATGTACTGCCATGGGTTATTATGATAAAACTGGTCAACAAGCCTGGCTGCTGCCACGTTTGATGATTCTTCAAAAGCCCGCTTAACCGACATTTCATAGTTATCATGCTCGGTATCAGTAATGGTTGGCCCCTTTGGGAACTTAAACCTGCCGCCTTCGGCATTCACTATAGTGCTGGTATCAATTTTATGCTGATCGAGCATGGTCATGTACGATGCCAGTTTAAAAGTCGATCCCGGATCGATAGCATTGCTGATGGCATAGTTCATCTGCTCTTTATAATCACCATCCTTAGTGCGGGTATAGTTAGCAATCGCCCTGATCTCGCCGGTAGATACCTCCATAAGCACAACGCAGCCATGATCGGCCGCGCTTTTTACCAGTTGTTTTTTCAACGCATCTTGCGCTACATCCTGAAAGTTTACGTTGATGGTTGAAATAATATCAGCACCATCTTTAGGCGCTATCTCATCATCATCATCAACAGGCATCCAGATTCCCCCAGGAATCCTTTGCATTAAGCGCCTGCCGCTTTCGCCATTAATATATGCCGAATAAGCACCCTCCAAGCCTACAGGGTTCTTTACGTTTTCGTTTTTGTAACCGATAGTACGCGCCGCAAGCGACTGGAACGGAAGGATTCTCCTGTTTTTTTGAATAACGATCAAACCACCTTTGTACTTGCCCATGTTAAACACCGGGAACTGGCGGATCTTTTTCAAATCCTGGTATGATACCTTGCGCCTGACCAGCACATAACGTGAGCTATCCTTACGGGCCTCACGCAGCACACGCGAATAATCCCTTGCCGACCTGTCACCAAACATACCCGATAGCTTTGCAGCCAGTAGGTCGATATTATTATTAAACGCCGTATCGGAAGCAATACCACCAGCCAGCATATCCATGTGCAGCTCATACTCAGGTATCGAGGTAGCCAGCAAGCTTCCGTCAACAGAAAAAATATTACCCCTCGCAGCTTCAACAGTTTGGTATTGCGCCGAAAGATCGGCAGCCATAGCTTTCCATTTATCGCCCTGAACAAATTGCAGGCGGAATAACTGTACAGTAACAGCAATTGCCAAAAGCAACACAAGCCCGAAGGCTAAATAAACCCTGGCCAGTATGTTAGTCCTAATTCCCATCAGAAACCTCCTTTACTGTTATTTTTCCGGGCGGATCAACCGATTGGCTCAGGCCCAATGTATCTGCACGCTTAGCAACTTCAGTAAGTGTGCTTTTAAATGCCATATCAGCCTTTGTCGATTTATAATCCCAACCCAGTTCTTTAACTTCTTTGGTAAGCGCGTCAATCTCCCTTACCGATTTTTCGGCAAAGTGCATATTACCAATGTACACCATACCCAAAAACGCCAAAAACAAAACAAAAGGCAAAGCATTGGTAGCCCTCTCGGTAGTGAGAAGGCCTTTGGTAAAAAGTTGCGTAAAAAAGTTATCGGGCAGTTCCCTTGCAGGTCTTTGCCTTTCCTCAATAACCTCCTCAACTTCTTCCTCTTCCTGAATTTCTGTACGTAAACGATTGGTCATTTTTTTACAGCTATTCTTAACTTAGCGCTCCGTGCCCTGTTATTATTGGTTATCTCCTCTGCCGATGCTGTTATAGCCCCGCGGCTTACAGCATCAAGCGGTTTATTATCGTTGCCATAAAGGTCTTTCTCCACCTCGCCGCTGAACTTGCCTTTGGCGATGAAGTTTTTTACCAGCCTGTCTTCCAGCGAGTGATATGACATCACCACCAGCCTTCCCCCAATACCCAAAACCTCGGCCGACTGTATTAAAAAATCCTTTAATGCTTCCAGCTCCTGGTTAACCTCTATCCTTAATGCCTGGAACACTTGTGCCAGGTATTTATTTTCTTTTCCTTTTGGGATGCGGTTACTGATCACATTTTTCAGATCAGCAATGGTCACTATCGAAGCATTTAACCTTGCAGTCGCAATAGTTTCTGCCAGCGATTTGGCATTTTGAATTTCTCCGTAAATGCCAAAGATCCGGTGCAGGTCGGCAACCGAATAGTTATTTACCACATCTTTAGCAGTCAGCTCGCCCAACTGGTTCATGCGCATATCCAACTCGGCATCAAACCGGATGGAAAAGCCACGATCGGCCTCATCAAACTGGTGCGATGACACACCCAGATCGGCCAGGATCCCGTTTACGGGGATAGCCCCATGTAAACGGCAAAAGTTTTTGAGATACCTGAAATTCTGGTCTACAAAAACAAAACGTTCATCATCAATTATATTCCGTTGCGCATCGGCATCCTGATCAAAAGCGATCAGCCTGCCTTTAGGCCCCAAATGCTTCAATATCTCGCGCGAATGCCCGCCACCACCAAAAGTCACATCCACATAAGTACCATCCGGATCAATATTCAGCCCATCAATGCATTCCTTCAGCATTACCGGTACATGGTACTCACTCATTCCTGCTCCTTACTTTTACCACCCATTACTTTTTTTGCCAGCGCGCTAAAACTTTTTGGCTCATCGTCCATCAGCTTACGGTGCGCTTCAGCATCCCAAACCTCAATTTTGTTTAACTGGCAAGCCAGCACCACATCACCTTTTATACCCGCATATTCCAACAGGAATTTTGGCAACAATACCCGACCGGCAGCATCAGGCATAAGCTCGGTGGCACCACGGGTAAAATATCGTATAAAGGCTATATTATCCTCTTCGTATTCATTAAGTTTGCTCAAATCTTCAAGTCGCTTATCCCATTCCTTTTTAGTGTATATGACAAGGTATTTTTCAAACCCGCGATTGATCACCAGGCCTTCAGATTCCAGTTCAGGAAGCTTTCTTTTAAGGCCAGCCGGTATCATCATCCTAAATTTAGGATCAAGCTTACACTCAAATTCACCGGTTAAAAACGACATTGTATGACTTGGGCAATTTTGTAACGTAAAAGTAAATACTTTTACCACTTCTTACCACTTTCCCCCACTAAAAGTTTTCAACAATTTTTAGCGGGTACTGTTTTATGTTTTTGGCAGATTTTTCAAAAATCACACCTCAATAAAACGTACTAATAAACAAGCAGTTACTCAAGCTTATTGCTATAAACTATACGATATTATCAAGTGGGAGAAAACACCATTTTTGAAGCGCGATCACTTCATTAGCCGGGCAAGCAGAGAGGCCTCTTTTTTGATATTTATACCGATCAGATGGAATAAATGAGAAATTTTTACACTAATTTTTCCGGATTATCTAATTACACGAATTTTTAGCTGAAGCAGATTTGCATTTGTGTAATTAGATTAATTATTGCTTATGAACTAAATAAACTGCATGTATAGCTATAAATACAAAGAGTTGGCCTCAGCCTTATATGAAGCCCTCATCCCCGACCCATTTTATATAGAATTGCTACGGGATATTCCTGGCGGCGAACCCGAAAAGCGGGAAACGCTGATGAGATATATGGATTACTCCATGACAGAAGGCGAAAAGTACGGCAGGTTGACCATTACAGGTGATATCTCCTACGGCGCGGCCATCTGGACTAAGCCATTAGATACTGAAACTGATAACGAAAAGAGCCTGCAAAAGAAACATTTTATAAAAACGTACATGGGCGAAACATCGCTCAATGTTTACCTTACTATTGTTTCGTTCATGAGCGAGCAACTGGGTGAAGTACCGCCCGATGCGTGGTACCTGTCAATAGCAGGGATTAAGCCTGCCCACCAGGGGCGAGGATTGGGGGTCGATTTACTGATGAAAGTAATTAATGAAACCGATAAAAACGGAATCCCAACCTATCTCGAAACCTTTACTCCACGCAACATCAAATTTTATGAGCGGATGGGATATAAAATAACCAAAGAGATAGCTGAACCGGTTACAGGTTGTCCTTATTGGATCATGGTTAGAGAATCGTTGTAGTAGACAAAAAACGAAGAAAGGCTAATAACGTAATTATAATTTCATGAGGAGTTAACAAAATACGGGCACCTTTGCCCCGTTTTATTCCGGCTTAGCGAAAATCTTACCTGCGCAAACCGGGTATCTATCCACCATGAAAAAGCAATTATCAATCGCACTCCTTGCGCTGTTTATAACAACAGGGCAGCTTATGGCGCAAACCGCCAAGCACGTTATCTTCGTAACCATCGACGGGTTCCGGCCTGACTTTTACCTGGATAGCGGATGGCAGACACCTAACCTGCATGCGCTGATGAACGACGGCGCTTACGCCAAAGGCGTTAACAGTGTATTCCCTTCCATGACCTACCCTTCGCATACTACAATCGTTACAGGTGTGCAGCCCGCCAAACATGGCGTATTTTATAATAACATATTTACGCCGGACGGAGCACCGCAACAACCATACTGGCAGGATAGCTCCATTCACGCACCCACCATTTGGAAAGCAGCAAAAAACAAAGGCATGACGGTTGCTTCGCTATACTGGCCGGTGTCGGCCAATGCTCCTGTAGATTATAATATCCCGGACATAGGTGGTCTGAGTGATGGGGTTCGCGAGCAGTATTCCTTGCCGCAGGGATTTTATGCCGAAGTGAAAAAAGAAGTGTTCGGCGGCGTTGACAAGATAGATGCGGGAAAAAATCAAAACATCGCTAAGATTGCCGCCTATGTGATCATGAAAAGCAAGCCTGAACTGATGACCATTCACGTATTTTCTGTGGATGGTGCGGAACACGCCGAAGGGCGTTCCGGAACACGGGTTCAGGAAGCAGTGGCGGATGCAGATGCTGCAGTAGGCATTATTGTAGATGCTTTGAAAGCAGCAGGAATATGGGAAAGCACGGTATTACTTATTGGAGGCGATCATGGGTTTTATGATGTAAAGAAAACCATCTCGCCCAACGTATGGCTGAAAGAAGCCGGGTTGATCAATGATCTGAAAACCGGCGACTGGAAAGCGCAATTCAATTCAGTAGGCGGATCTGCTTACCTGTACCTGAAAGATCCTACTGATAAAGCCACCGCCAATAAAGTAAAAGCATTGTTGGAAGCCCAGCCCGACAGCGTAAAGCAATATTACCGCATCATCAGCAGGGAACAATTGAACAAAGGCGACTATAACCCGAATGTCGCGTTTGCGGTCACCGGGGAGCATGATGCTGCATTCAGCGCTGCCATTACAGGCAATGCCGTAAAGCCCGGCAAAGGTGGTACACACGGACATTTTCCCGATACAAAAAATATCCGTACCGGCCTGATAGCCCACGGCCCGGGCATCCGCAAAGGCGCTGTAATAGAAGAAATGAACCTGCGCGATATGACGCCCATTATGGTAAAACTCCTGGGCATTCCATTTCCAAAAGTAGACGGAAAAATTCCGGCGGGATTGTTGAAGTAAGCGCTATACAAGCTGTAGCGCACCATTACTTTATTAAGTAGAAGGGCATCACTAAAAGGAGTGAAGTGCAGCAACATCAATATAACGTCATTGCGAGGCACGAAGCAATCCCAAACTATACAGGGTGAATCTGTTAATCGGGGATTGCTTCGTGCCTCGCAATGATGTGTCCTTATTGTATGCTTACACCTTCTTTCTTAAGCGACCTCAGTTGGCACAGCTCTACTCCTGCCTCTCACCGGTTTCTTCTTCGTTTTACCGATACGGTTAAGCCACATCATTACCCCGGTTACCGGGAAAATAAGCGAAACCAAAGTAATAAGAAAAGCTAAAATCTGTGTTGGCCAGCCGTAGATAGAACCGGTATGGATAGGCTTAATAACCCCTCTGATTCGCTGACCAAGGCTTTTATCAGCGTACAAAGCTGATCCGGCAACCTTGCCGCTGTACTGATCTACATAATAAACATCAGTAGCCAACTCAATTGAACCTTTTTTTAGAACGTTGAAAGTATAAACCGCTGCCGTATCTCGCGGGTAACGGATGGTATAATTTTCGGCATCGGTTATTTTATCACCTAATGCACTAACGGCCGCTTCTGGCGAAATAGCAGCAATACCCGGCTGATAAACAGAAAGCGGGGCCTTAACATCTTCTTTGGCAACAACCTTTGAACCGGTAAGGAAAAACAAAGTATTGTTTGCCCACTTAAAGGTCATTACCAGGCCCGAAGCAGAAATAATGATCAGGAATATAGAAGTATAAAAACCGGTAACGATGTGCAGGTCGTGCGTTAGGCGCTTACCACTGCCATCCCATTTTATTTTAAGCCGCTGCTTCATAATGGCTTTGGTTTTTGGCCACCAGAGTATTACACCAGTTATCAATATCACAAGGAAAAACAGTGTCGAAATACTGATCACCCAATCGCCCAGGCTATTCTTACCACCTAATAAATAGCGGTGAAACATCTCTACCGAATACAGGAACGTTTGCCTGCGGTTAAACTGTTCAACTATTTGACCGGTGTATGGATTTACAAAAGCAGTAAGATTTGAGCGCTCGGCATCTTTTGGCTTAGCACCCTTTTTATCATGTGCTCCGGCATGTTTTTCTGTTTTTGGCTTATCAGCCGGCTTTTTATCTTTCTTTTCAGGTACAATGAGGCCCACTTCTACCGTACGTGCCGGATCATCATATACCATTACTGTTGCCAGCTTTGATTTTGGGATCTGTTTCAACACCCCGGCAGTTAAATCAACAAGCGGCAACCTTTTATCCTGCGGTTTTACAAAATACCGCTGCGGATGCAACGACTGTTGAATTTCCTTTTCAAAAACCAGCATCGTGCCCGTTAAACACGAACAGAAAATGATTACCCCCGCTGCGAGGCTCAAATAAAGGTGAATGGTGCGGAAAAATACTTTCATTGGTTGGTATAAGCATAAAAACCGGGCATGTTGCCATGCCCGGTTATTTCAATTAATTAAAATTTATAACTCAACGTAGTTAAAAACTGTCTTGGCGGTATAGGATTAATACTATAGTTTTCGTGTACATTGTAATTAAGCACGTTACCTATGTTAGAAATCTTACCAATGATAGAGATCTTTTTATAAGTATAACCAACTGAAGCATCAACCGTGGTAAAGCCCGGTACATACACTAACTTTGACAACGTCTGAGCCTGACCTACTGTATTGGCATTACCCGCTACACGGTTGCCCAGGTAATAAACAGATGCGCCTACTTTGAATCCCTTTAAATCGCCGTTGTAAAAATTATAAAATATGCTTGTATTCGCGGTATGTTTTGGTGTATTCAGCAAAGGTTGCCCTGCTATGTTACTCCCCTGTGCGGTTCCTGTTTCAGTATATTTAGCATTAGTATAACTGTAACCTGCCAATATATCCAAACCTTTAACCGGATGACCGGCAATATCCAGTTCAACACCATCGCTTTTAGTTGCGCCGCTTAATACCTTAATGTTGGTATTGGTATTCGGCGTAACGCCATCTGCACCGAAGGGTGCCGGTTGGGCCAAGTTATTGTTTTTAATACGATAAGCCGTTACGTTTACCGACAAGTTACCATTCAGGAAATCGTTTTTCACCCCTATCTCATACTGATCGATCAGCGAGGGGTCAATAGGTTTACCACTCACATCGGAACCTGTATTTACAACAAACGAATTAGAGTAGCTGGCAAACAAAGCGGTATTGTCCAAAGGTTTGTAAACAAGCCCTACTCTGGGCGAAAAGGCTTTATCCTCTTTGCCGACAGCCTGCGCTAAGATAGCAAGCGGCGAATAACTGGTTACAGAGGTAGGCGAAATGTATTGGTAGGACCAGCGCAAACCTGCTAACACTTTAAATTTATCTGAAAGGCTGATGAGATCGTTAAAATAAGCACCAAAACGGTTTGTAGGTGTAAGGATGCTGTAAAACGGGTTCATCTGTGGTTTATCCGTACGGAGCGTGTATTTATTCAGATCGAAAATATTGATCTTATCATAAACGGCGTTTTGCGCGACACCGTTTTGATCAAGATAGCTCGATACTTTGTTGCTTAACGTTGCTACATATGTAAAGGCATTATTACGATACCAATCGGCATCAACACCAGCCAAAATATTATGTTTTATTGACCCTGTATTAAACTGACCGGTAATATTAAACTGACCTGTGTAATAATCTTCAAGCGTTTTAGCCCTGTTCAGGGTACGGCCCCAATCGCCATTGGCATCGGGTAACACACGCTCGGTTGTTTGGTATGAGCGGTTGAAATGCTGGTATGAAAAACCGCCGCTTAACTGCCAAAGACTATTGAGCTGATGATTGATAGTTGCTGTAGCCGTAGTTTGTTTGGTGTTACCAGTTGACCATGACGCACCTAAATACCTGTTACGCGGAACTTTGGCAATAACATTATTGATTTGCCCGGTTCCGAAATCGGGGGTAAAGTCATAGTTCAGATAATCGCCTTCAACAATTAAGGTTGTTTTATCGCTTATTTTGTACAGGAATGAAGGGTTAATGTATTCCCTTTCTGACTTTACATTATCGCGGTAGCTTTTGGCATTTTCATAGGTACCATTTACGCGATAAGCTAATTTGGAAGATATAGGGCCATAAACATCAAACGACGGGCGGTAAAGATCATAGCTGCCATAGGTCATTGACACCGAGCCGCCCTGCTCAAATAAAGGCTTTTTGGTTACCATATTCAGGATACCGCCGGGGGCAACGTTTCCGTATAATAAAGCAGCACTGCCTTTTAATACTTCTACACGCTCCAGTGAGCTGATCTCCGGCACAACGCCCGAGTTAACCCTGAAACCGTTTTTAAACATGTTGTTACTTCCAAAATTATAGCCACGGGCACCAAAGGTTTCCTGGGTATTGCCACGGCTGCTGTATAAATACACGCCGTTCACATTCTTGATAACATCACTTAAACGTAGTGATTGTTGCTGGTCAAGCACGTCACGACCTATTACAGTAACGCTCTGGGGCAGGTCCATTGGCGAAACGTTCATTTTGCCGATGTTTAACTTTTTACGGTTAATGGTTTTGGTTGAAGAAACTACAACCTCATCTAACTGGGCCGAGCTTTCATTAAGCTTAAAGGATACAACAGTTGTTTTATTTGCTGAAACTGTTACCGTTTGCTCTTCGGTTTTTGTACCAACGTATGAGGTAACCAGGGTATAAGTACCCGGTTTAACGTTATGGAAAGCAAATGATCCGTTATCAGTTGTGGTAGTACTTTTATTTAATCCTTTAATGGCAACATTTACAAACGAAGCCGGTTTATCATCGCTGGTTTTAACAACACCGGTTATTTTGCCGTTATTGCCTTCGTCATCAGCTTTAAGGATCAACGTATTTGAAAACAGGAATAAAATTAAAAAAGGGATAATGCGCAGGGAATAGTAAAGGTTATTCAACATTCTATTTAGATTAAGTCTAATTAAGCGCAAAAGTATAAAAAGACTTTTTATCTGCAAGTTTTATTTATAATTAGTTTAAATAAGACGCTGGATGTTAATTCAAAAACAAAGGAGGCTGTCCTTTGGGAACAGCCTCCTTTGTTTTTGGTTTCTTTGATCTTTGCAGTCAGCACATATCATTAGATATAACAAACAGATCTAAATCGCTTCATACTATTCAATCACCCTTACCTTTAAATAACTCGGACTTGTTTTTGAAGTATAAACTTTATGCGTAGCCTTTTTAAAATCAGTGTCTTTAGCTTTCATGATATCCTGAAACTGTTGCGTGTTCCTGTCGATAAGCGGGAACCAGGTACTTTGTACCTGCACCATCATTCGGTGCCCCTTTTTGAAGGTGTGCAGCACATCCTGTAATTCAAAGTTTACCGGGGTTACTTTACCGGGCACAAAAGGCTCAGGTTTATCAAAGCCATTACGGAACTTGCCGCGCATAGCCTCACTGCGTACCATTTGCTGGTAACCACTCAGGTACACATCCTTGCCTGCCCATTTTGTATTTTTGGTAGAATCGGGATAAACATCTATCACTTTAACCACCCAGTCGGCATCGGTACCTGTTGTTGATACCTTAAGGTTGGCCCAGATATTACCGGCAATGGTTACGTCATTATCTAAAACATCAGTTTGATAAGTAAGCACATCCGGACGCTGCGAAGCAAAACGCTGATCGGCAGTCATGTATTCGCGTTTCATATCCATATCAATGCTGTTGATAAAAGGCACCGGCTTATTAGGATCAGATACAAACTCATCAAAAGTATTGGCAACGGTTGCAGGAGTCGTGAAAGATAATTTACCTCCCGGCAACAGGTACAAGTTCTTTTCTGTCGATTCTTTTGGCGGCCAGGTATTATAGGTTTTCCATTGGTTAACACCGGTTTCAAAAGTTGATATTGGTTTCAGGTCGAAATCAGCCGTGCCTTTTAAATAATGGCTAAAGAAACTGAACTCAATTTTCTCGCGGTAGAAGGGGCCTGTAGGGCCGCCAAAGCCAACATCGCCCAGGTGATCGCCATCCCCGCGAGCCCAGCCGCCGTGCACCCAAGGGCCCATAGCAAAATAAACCGGGGTTTTAGGATTTTCTTTTACCAGGGTTTTATAGGTATTGATAGCGCCATAAAGATCTTCGGCATCATACCAACCGCCGGTTACCAGTACCGCTGTTTTAATATCATGCAAATGATAAAGTACATTACGGTCTTTCCAGTGCTGATCATAGTTAGGGTGGTCAAGCATTTCGTTCCACAGGCGGATGGTGTCCTTATAATATTTATCGTTTGTATTTTTTACAGAGCCCATCTTCAGGAAAAAGTCGTAGCCGTCTTCGGTACCCGCGTCAAAGCCTTTACCACGCCGTTGGGTTGGTTTATCATCCTGCCTGTTGGTAAAGCCAGGGTAAAAACCAAAGTTGGCTACCAGCATAAACGCGCCGTTATGAAAAGCGTCATCACGATACAAATCAGCAATCGGGGCCTGCGGCGATGCAGCTACCAACGCCGGGTGACGGCTTAATAAAGCAGTGGTGGTATAAAAGCCGGGATATGAAATTCCCCATACCCCTACCTTGCCGTTGTTATTGGGAATGTTTTTCAGCAGCCAATCTATAGTATCATAAGTATCAGTGCCCTCGTCAACATCTTTATTAGTTTTATGATCTTCCTTTTCCGGGGTCATTTCCTCATAAATACCTTCGCTCATCCAGCGTCCGCGCACATCCTGGTAAACAAAAATATAACCATCATGCGCAAATAGCGACGACGGGCCAAGGCTGCCTTTGTAAAGTTCGGTACCATACGGCGCAACACTGTATGGGGTCCTGTCCATCATGAAAGGATATTTTTTTGATTGATCCTTTGGCACGTATACCGATGTGAACAGCTTTTTGCCATCCCGCATCGGGATCTGATATTCATATTTCTGGTAATTGGCCCTGATATAATCAGCATCAGGCGCTTTGGATTGCGCGTAAATACCCGATGCCGAAAGCAAAAGGCAGAAAAGTAAAAGTAAATTTTTCTTCATAAAATTTTTGTCAGTCAAATCAAATGTAACCGAATAAAACAAAATGGGCAACTAACTACATTGCTATTTAACAAAAGCCTCCTTTTTGTTACAGAATAATGGTTTTTGTTATAATTAAAATTAACTGCAAAAAACACCTTTATTAACCCTGGAAAATTTTTATAAAATAATAATTAAAACCTGTAAGCATTTATACTCGTTTAATGGTCTATTACCTTGACCGATATAATGCCGGAGCGAGGACCTAAGCGCCCGGTAACCTAAATATTTAAACAGTTTTTATGAGATAGTAATTATCCCCTGGCTATGCCATGGGCTGGCTTTACACAAACCCATTGCGCTAAAACAATTTACTTTTTATAAACAATTTAACAAAAAACAACAATTATGAGAACAAACTTCAATTTGCCCCTTGCAAAAACACTGATCGTGTTATTCGGTGCTGTGCTGCTCATTACCTCTGCCTGTAAAAAGGAAAAAGCGCCCCTCCCCACCGATGCCGGCAGTAACACTCCATCAAAATTAGGCACCAACGCTATAGGCGTAGCCGGGCCAAAAGGAGTTTGCTATGTGGAAGTAAACAACAATGATATCCGCAACGTGGGCAATTATACATTATCGACAGGGCAGCAACTTTTTGATATCGCTATCATATTTGCCGCAAACATCAACTACAACACCACAACCCAAAAGGCCGAACTATTTTTTAATCCGCAGGTTACCAATGTGCTCAACAATAAGGCAACCTATATCCAAACTTTACAGGCTAAAGGCATTAAGGTATTGTTGTCAATTTTAGGCAACCACCAGGGGGCGGGCATCAGCAATTTCCCAACCCAGGCAGCAGCAAATGATTATGCCCAGTTGCTGAGCAACGCCGTTACCACTTACGGGCTGGACGGTATCGATTTTGATGATGAATATGCCGATTATGGCACCAATGGCACCGGTCAGCCTAACTCGAGCTCGTTTGTTTACCTGGTTACCGCGCTTCGCACCCTGATGCCAACCAAAATAATTTCGTTTTATTTTTATGGCCCTGCAGCATCACGATTGAGCTTTAACGGCGTAACTGTAGGTTCAAAGGTTGACTATAGCTGGAATGCTATTTATGGCACTTATTCTGTCCCTAACGTACCGGGGCTTGCCGCTTCCAACCTTGGCCCTGCGGCTATTGATATTCAAAGCACCAGTTCTTCAACCGCAGCGTCACTGGCTACTCAAACGGTAAATAACAACTATGGCATTTACCTATATTACAACCTGCCAAATGCCGATTCACACACTTACCTCACAAGTGTATCTAATAAGCTGTATGGTAAGGCAACGGTGTTCAACTCGGGTACAAGTACTACCGGGGTTACTTTTTACCAGGATATCAATTATGGTGGCACAGTTACAAGCGCCATCCCTAAAGGAACCTATACCCTTGCCCAATTACAAGCTTATGGCTTTGTTGATAACTGGGCTTCATCAGCAAAAATTCCGACGGGTTGGACAGTTACTATGTATTCAAATGATAACTCAGCAGGCACAACCTGGACAAGGACTTCAAACACACCTAATTTTACCACGCTATCGCCTAATGCTAATGATGTGGTGACTTCGGTGAAAATTCAATAAAATATAATGAGGCTGTATCATAATCATGATCAGCCTCATATTTTGACTTATTCAGATACTTAAGCGATATATAGTTTTGGGTTGGATTGACTCTACTTAAAAAAAGGGGGGTTAACAGGGTTAACACAACGCAGGGCTAACATTTACTTATATATCTAATAATCAATTAGTTGATATCTACTTTCTCAAAAAACATGTTAACCCCCTTTTTGTATAAATATTATAGGCTAAATTTCAATTTACAGATAACACAACACCGTGGAGTGGTGAATTTGACTTATGATAAGCATCATTATTTATATGCTACGCTGCATTAAGAAATAATCTCCCAAAGTATCGCTCCCCTCACCTATCACTTCCCAATTCAAAGCACGATAAAATTGAACCGCCGCCTCATTCTTAACAAGACATTTTAAACTAAGTGAGGCTGGGTAAATTTGAGCCGCCAAAGTAAGCAGTGCCTTACCAATACCTTTTCCTCTGTATTCGGTATCAATATATAAATGATGAATAAAAACATCAGGGGGCCATACAGCCATAAACCCTGTTATCTTATTGTCGCAAGTTGCTACCCAGATCTCTTCTTCCCGCGTGTGGATGTCAAAATCATCGATATCAAACTGTTCACTATCGCACCAATAAAATGTTTGTATCCGGCAAAGAAGATAGATTTCCCGGAGCCGCTCCCTATCGGTTTCAACGCATGGACGGATAGTTATGTTAGTTTTCAAATGGATATATTAATACCTACTCAACGCAAAAAAGGCCCGGCTGTTCATCAACCGGACCTTTTTAATATTTTGATAACGATTACTCGTTTATCGCTTTTACACCAGGTAATTCTTTACCTTCCATGTATTCAAGCAAAGCGCCACCACCGGTTGACACGTAGCTCACCTCATCGGTCATACCAAATTTGGCTACTGCCGCGGCAGAGTCACCACCGCCTATCAGCGAGAAAGCACCATTTTCTGTGGCTTTAGCTACTGCTTCGGCTATGGCTTTGGTTCCGCCTAAAAATTTCTCCATTTCAAATACTCCCATAGGGCCGTTCCATAAAATGGTTTTTGATTCTTCAACTACCTTGCTGAATAAAGCAACGGTTTCAGGACCGATATCAAGGCCCATCCAGTTATCTTTTATTTCGCCTGTTTTAGCTACATCAGTATTGGCATTGTTTGAAAATGCATCGGCTATGATATTATCTAAAGGCAACAATAGGTTTACACCCTTTTCTTTAGCTTTTTGCCTCAGGCTAATCGCCAAATCGAGTTTATCAATCTCAACTAATGAAGTACCGATGTTACCACCGTCTGCTTTAGCAAAGGTATAAGCCATACCACCACCGATGATCAGGTTATCAACTTTATCAAGCAGTTTTTCAATAAGCTCTATTTTATCAGAAACCTTTGACCCACCCATAATAGCAGTAAAAGGCTTAGGTGCATTGTTCAGTATCTTTTCAGCGTTATTTAATTCTGCTGCCATCAGGTAACCAAAGTATTTTGCATCAGGGAAAAACTGAGCAATGATAGCGGTTGAAGCGTGAGCACGGTGAGCAGTGCCGAAAGCATCATTCACGTAAACATCGCCTAACTTTGATAGTTTCTCAGCAAAAGCAACATCGCCTTTTTCTTCTTCTTTATAAAAACGAAGGTTCTCTAATAATAAAACCTCGCCGTTACCAAGTGCTTTTGCTTTTTCAACAGCTTGCTCACCAATACAATCATCGGCAAACTGAACCTGCTGACCAAGCAGATCAGACAAATGAGACACAATATGTTTTAATGAATATTTTTCTGTAGGGCCATCTTTCGGTCTGCCTAAGTGCGACATCAGGATAACTTTACCGCCATCTTTTAGTATTTTTTTTATGGTTGGCAAAGCTGCCGTCATGCGGTTATCATCGGTAATATTGTAATTCTCGTCAAGAGGCACGTTAAAATCCACCCTGATGAGGGCTTTTTTGCCGGCAAAACTAATTTGATCTACTGTTTTCATATCTATTAAAGGGTCATTTGTTATGAACGGGCGCAAATTGAACATTTTAATTCAAAATACTTAACGAAAAAGGAAAAAAGCTGTTTCAATCCGCCAAAACTTCATCTTATTTTAACATACATTACATGGTGAGGACCTATCCCCGGAACCTCAAATTCAGGCGAAACGATCTCGAAACCAAGGCTGCTATAAAAGCGTACAGCTTTTTTACGGGCGTTGCACCACAGATAATCTGCTTTTTGTCCGCGCAGATATACCAGTGCAAAATTAACCAGCAGGTTACCGAAGCCTTGCCCCCGGTATTTTTCGATTGTTGCCATGCCCCGCAGCTGGTAGCCGATACCGCCAAATTCGCCATAGCTTTGAGGGTGAAACGAAGCAATACAAGTTAGCTCGTCATCAACAAAATAACCAAGGTGAAAATTACCTTCATTATTGTCTGATGGAAAACGGCATTCATCCAGCGTGAGTTTCCCTTCACGAAGCACCTCATTACGCACGTGCAACAGCTCATCAACTTTTATAAACCTGATCATGCCTGCAAAATTGGAAAAATTCCCGGAATGGGGAATTTTAATCCCATCAAATTAATAACCACTGGTTAATGTTTCGTTAAGCAACCTGCCTGCCCTAACTCCCAATTAAAAGGGTTTGCCTATTACTTACTATTAAACATATAAGGAGTAAGGCACAGTTGTTGCCAAAAGAGTAGAAACACAGAATATAAAAATGAAAAAAATCTTTACCTGCATACTTATCGCAACCACACTTTTCAGTTGTAAAAAAACAGATATAGTTTCTGAAATAATGAAAGGAAACAATGGTACAAACACGGGTACCAATACTGGCACAAATACAGATACAAGCACCGGCACAACAACAGCTTCGGTAAAACTTGATATTCCCGACCAGGTTGTATACACCAGGGTAAGCAACGACACGCTTTATTTAAATTATACCGAAACTGCTAATTTGATCTTAAATTCAGCTGACTATCAAAAATCATCGGCTGTGCATTTTAAAGAAGATTTTTCAAAATCAGGTTTGGCTAAGTTTGATTTTACAACTATTAATAAAGATAAACAGGTAGCGACCAACTATCTTGATGACAACCTGAACAATGTGGTTATCAAATCGGCCTCAACGTTAACAATTGATGGTAAACAATTTACTAAGCTGGTGCTTGAGCGGGCTATAACATTTTCAAAAGCATATAAACAGCATGATCTTGCAGTTGAATCTCAAAACCAGATTTTAACACTAACTAAGGATGTGATCAGCTTTTCGACATATTATTATACTAACGGCAAAAATACAGACACGACGTCGGCCACTGCTAATGTGGTATATAGAAAATAATTTGTGCAGCCGGCTTAGGCCGGCTGTTTTTTTAGTTCGGCAATCTGAATAACCAGGTCAGCCAACCTGCTGCTGTACCCCATCTCATTATCATACCAGCCAACAACTTTTACAAGCCCGCCCACTATGGACGTTAGCTGCGCGTCAAAAATGCAGCTATGCGGGTTATCCAATATATCGGTTGATACAATAGGATCTTCAGTATATTCCAATACATTTTTCATAGGCCCATCGGCAGCTTGCTTAAAAGCTTCATTAATTTGGGCTATGGTGGGCTGCTTTTTAAGGCTGCAGGTAAAATCTGTTAATGAGCCGTTAAGTACCGGCACACGGATCCCCGCACCACCCAGCCGGCCTTCCAAATGCGGAAATATATTGGTAATAGCCTTGGCGGCACCTGTGGTGGTTGGTATAATTGAAGCCGATGCAGCCCTTGCCCGTCTCAGGTCTTTATGAGGAGCGTCATGCAGGTTCTGATCGCCGGTCATGGAATGTACGGTGGTAATATAGCCATCAATGATGCCCCAGTTTTCGTCCAGTATTTTCACCATTGCGGCAACATTATTAGTTGTGCATGATGCATTTGATAATATAGGAGATTGCAGGTCAACCTGCCCGTCATTCACAGCAAGTACAACCGTTGGAACATTCTTGTCGGCTGATGGTGCCGATATAATAACCTGCCGTGCGCCGGCCGTTAAATGAGCTTCGGCACCTTGCATTGAGGTAAATTTACCAGTTGATTCTATTACAATATCAATATCGAGGGCCTTCCAGGGCAGTCTAAGCGGATCGCGTTCAGCAAATACATGTATGCGGTTGCCGTTTATAGCAAGGCTGTTATCATCAAAATCCACAGTGCCTTTAAAACCGCGGTGAACAGAGTCATACTTAAATAAATGCGCAAGGGTTTGCGTGTCGGTAAGGTCATTTATAGCTACCACCTGTATTTCGGGATGCGATAAAATATTCCTTAAAAATATGCGGCCAATGCGGCCAAACCCATTTATAGCTATCTTCATTGTATGCTGAAATAAAGCATCAAAGTTAATGAAGATGGATGGTTAATTTGTTGATTTACTTTATTACTACCTGCAGGTTACAATTGGTTATCAATCGCCAAAATTGCGGACTACCATGGCTTCGCGCTTTTTTGACCGGATAAAATAAGTGATCATCCCGTTAAATGATATCGACAGCAAAAATATAAGGACAATAAGCCAAGAATTATTTAAACTACTAAATACCAGTACCATTACTATGGAAACAAGATTAAGGCAGGCCAAAACAAGGGTAGTTTGTAAATGTGTTAAGCCCATTTTTAACATACGATGGTGAATATGGTTCCTGTCGGCATCGAAAGGGGATTTTCCGTTTAAAATACGGATGGTGAAAACCCTGAGCGTATCAAAAACAGGGCCTATGAGTATTGCTACAATAAGTGCCGGGGCTGTATATATGAATGGCATTTTAACAGTCGAAACTTTACTTAACTCAATAAATTTAATAGCCATTACTGCCGATACCAGGCCAATGAGCAGAGCGCCTGTATCGCCCATAAATATTTTAGCAGGGGTTATGTTAAAACGTAAAAAACCGACTACAGCTCCAACCATAGCAAGCGAAATTGCTGCAAGCTCATACTGTTTCATATAAATAAAAAGTGCCGCGAAGGTACTATTGGCAATGATGCCAGTGGTTGCTGCAAGGCCATCAATACCGTCAATAAGGTTAAACGAATTGATGATAAGCATAATAACCAGTATTGACAATATTACGCTGGGGATATACGGCAGAGCCGAAATATCAAAAACCCCGTACATACTGCTGATCCGGATATCTCCGGGGATAACGAGTATGGCGGCCACCACAAACTGGATCATGAATTTAGTACTGGAATTAACCCCCGAAAGGTCGTCCTTTAAACCCATTGCAAATAAAATAATACACGCAGTAAGAAGATAGCTGATAGGCAGCGATTTATCAATAATACTAAATAACAAAGCAGTAATAGTAAAGCTTACAAAAATAGCTACACCACCTAAACGTGGGATACCATGGTCGTGCTGTTTCCTGAAATGGCCAACATCATCATATAAATGGCGGGCACGTGCAACATGTAAAATGGAGGGAATACAAAGTGACGTTACCAGGGTTGAAAATACAACAATCAGCAAATTATAAACAAAATGATAAGAGCGTAGAAATTCAAGCATATGCTATAAATGTGTTAGTTATCTGCCTGTTCATTTATAAAGGTTTATACGGCTACCGCCATAAAAGGTTAACTAAAAATTAAAGAAATTGAAAAATCTTTCTCAGGGGTTTCAGCAAAATTGTTAAAGCAGGTAAAAAAAAATTATTTTCACGCATTGCTTTCAAATCAAACGACCATGCCTTAACCCGGTTTGTTAAATTACTGTTACTCACCCCACCAACCTGCATTTTAACCATAACCTTGTTAAGATGCAAGCTCCCTACCTGCCACTTATGCATAAGTCTTGCCATGAATTCGTAATCAGCTGCAGAACCATATTCAAGGCTATAAAAACCATATTTTTCAAACAAATTACGTTTACAATAGAAGGTAGGGTGCGGGGGCATAAAACCCCATTGAAAGGAATTTTTTCCACAGGTGTGACTTTCCCATTTACGGATAATTTTTCCTGCAGCATTTATATAATCAAGGTTTCCGTAAACGATCCCGGCATCGCTGTTTGAAAAGGCCTGAGCCACTGCTGATATAACTTCCTGATCTACAAAAAAATCATCGGCATTAAGCATCCCCACAATTTCGCCTGTTGACAAACGGATTCCCTTATTCATGGCATCATAAATGCCCTGATCCGGTTCGGATACTAAAACTTTGATGTGCGATTTGTACTGGTCAATTATTTGCAGAGAGCCATCAACCGAGCCGCCATCAATTACAATATACTCAATGTTACTGTAGTTCTGGCTGATGACAGATTCGATACATTTTTTAATGGTATCCCGGGCATTATAAACGATAGTGATAACTGATATCTTCAACCTTGCAACTTTGGGAAAAATACAACGTATTAATAGCCGAAATTATGTAATTTTGACCTTGAGGCCTAATTATATTAAATATAACGTGGAACTTTATAGCTGAACATGCGCAATTATATACCTTCTTGCCTGATTATCGGGATCCTTTTTTTACTAACCTCCTGCTCAAGCAAACAATATCAATATCTTTTTGAACAAAAAAACATTACTGATACCGCGTCAAAAGGAAGCGATGTTACCACCGGCCCATACCGCATCAAAGCTCAGGATATACTACAGATCAGAAACCTGCAAAGCATTAAGTATATAGTTGATGAAACTCCATCTAACGCTGGCGGCGGTGGAAGCGGAAGCGGCAATACCGGGCAAACCTTCCAGGTTGATGACGACGGTACCGTTGCCCTGCCAGCTATTGGCCACATAAAAGTTGCCGGTCTTACCCGCCCCCAAGCAGCAAAACAAATTGAGGAGCTTTATCGTAAAAATCTGCTAAAAGACCCCATCATTGAACTAAAGATAGTTAACCTTAAGGTAACCATACTTGGCGAGATAAAAGGACAGGGAAATTATACATTAACAAAAGACAGGACCACTTTGGTTGAATTGATTGGTGAAGCCGGCGGCCTTACAGATAAGGCTAATGAAGCAAATGTAAAAATAATACGGGGCGACCAGAAAAACCCACAGGTTACAGAAATTAACCTCCGGGATATCCAATCAATTAATGATCCCCGGGCCGTACTTCAAAGCGGTGATGTTATTTATATAGCACAAAACAAACGCGCTGTACGCAACGATAAATTGCAGAACTTGTCGGTAATAACCCAGCCTGTGTTATTACTGCTCAATACTGCTTTAATTATTTTTACGCTTTCTCATCGGTAAATGGAAGAGTTAGAAAAAGTACAAAGAAAGCTGCCCAACCAGGAAATTGATTATTTTAAGATAGGCAAGATACTATTCAGCCGTTGGTATTGGATATTGGCATCAGTTGCTATTACTTCGGCTATCTCCTACACCTATTTGTGGTATACCCCTAAAACATATGCCACAGGTGGTACTTTAAAAGTAGAGGAAAAAAAATCAGAGATCTCTGACATCATTAGTGTGATGACCACGCCCGAACGCGGGCCGTCAAAAATTCAAAGCATTACTTCGGTGTTAACCAGCCGTACCCTCATTCTTACGGCAATAAAAGATCTTGACTATCGCATCAGTTTTTATATTTCGGGCCGGGTGCGTACCTCCGAGACCTATCCGCAAAAACCGCTTGATATTGGCCTGGTAAAGTTTGATAGCCTTAACTTTTTCCGTAGCCTGATAACTTTTAAACCGGTTAACCCACAAACCTTCAATCTTACCTATAACATCAATGGTAAGGAGAACCAAAACAACTACAATTATGGAAGCCTTGTAACTATAGGCAATACCAGTTTCCGGATAAAATACCCGGGCGTAATTCCGTCCAAAACAATTTATTTGTTTAAGTTCAATACTCCCGAAGATTTTGTTGGCCGGGTACAAGGTAATTTATACGCGGGTGAAACAGCAAAAAACTCAAATATAATTGCCATTCAGCAAACAGATTCAAATCCTCAATTTGCTGCTGATGTACTCAATGCCATCATGAATGAATATGTGATTTTTGACCGGAACCAAAAAGCCCAGTCGGCCTCACAAATGATCGACTTTATTGACAGCCAGCTGGATTATCTGTCAACAGAAGTAAAAGGTTCTGAAAGCTCAATAGAAAAATACAAGAAAAAATCTAAGATCCTTGATGTAGCATCGGCCTCAACCACATCGGCAACCAAAGCAGCCGAGCTTGAATCAAACAAATCATTATTAAAAATACAACTAATAGCGCTCGACCAGCTTAGTAGTCAAATAGCTAAGGAAAAAAACAACGTAACCTTAAACTTTAATGTTGGCAGCGCCAATCTTCCGTCGTTAGAGACTCTGGTAGCCCGCCTGGACAACCTGATCACCGAGCGGGCCAGTTTACTAACTACTTATAATCCCGATTCGCAGCCTATCCAAAATATTAATCAAAGCATTATTCAAATTAAAACCACTGCTTTAAACAATATAAAACAGATCCGGTCCGGAATTGAAAAAAACATCCAATATCTTGATAGTCAGCTCGGGCAGGTTAACTCAACTATAGCAGCCCTTCCTGCTGCCCAACGCGATATGGTGAGCCTGCAGCGTGACTTTGACATTAATGACAAGGTATACTCCTTTCTATCCGAAAAAAAGCTGGAAGCCCAGATCAGCCGTGCAGGGATCTTACCGGGCGCAACTATTATTGAGCTGGCACAGCCAAACTTTAACCCGGTTTCACCCAATGAACATAGCATCCACCGCACAGCAACTATTTTAGGGCTGGCTATAGGCTTAGGCCTTATCATACTTATCAGGGTACTAAACCCCTATATTTATGATAAGGAAACTATTGAAAGCCTTACCAGCATACCTATACTGGGTGTTATCAGAAGATTTCCTGATGCACTTGATGAAAGCAGCGAACAGATCCTGGCTATCAGCAAGCCCAAATCAATTTTTGCCGAATCGGTTCGTTCCGTACGTACCAACCTCAGCTTCCTTTCGTCAGAGAAAGCAAGCAAGGTCATTTGTATAACCTCGGAGGTCGCGGGTGAAGGCAAATCTTTTGTAGCTGTAAATTTATCAAGTACACTATCTCTTATTGACAAAAAGGTAATACTAATAGGGGCCGATTTACGACGTTCAAGATTGCACAAAACGTTTCATGTAGCCAACGATATTGGCTTAACCAATTACCTGGCCCACCAAACAGAAATTGATGATATCATTCATCATTCCGATCAGGAAAACCTCGATTTTATAGTTTCGGGCCCGGTACCGCCCAACCCGTCAGAGCTATTGCACAGTAAAAGAATGGGCCTTTTAATTGAAACACTTAAAACAAAGTACGATGTAGTGATGATTGATACCGCGCCGATTGGCCTGGTATCAGATGCTATACCGCTTATTAGGGTAAGTGATATCAATGTTTTCGTGATCCGGTCGGGCAAATCAAAATATTATGCCGCAACAGTGCCGCAACGCATTGCACAGGAATATCACCTGGATAATACAGTAATAGTTTTAAATGCCTTTGAAGAAGATTTGCTGCATTCAAGATATTACACCACCAAGTTTACCGGCGAAAATGCAGGCTCACGCTATTACTATTATTCAGACTACAGCGGCTATGAAGGTTCGGGCTATTACCTTGACGATGAAAAGAAAAAATGGTGGAATTTAAAACGATGGTTTAAATAAACAAGTTTATTTAAAAGGATTGTTACTAAAATTAATATGGCAGTAAACAAATGGTACCCGGTTTACACCAACCCACGAGCCGAAAAAAAAGCGTATGAAGCATTAATGAGCAAAGGCATTAATGTTTACCTGCCCCTGCACCGTCAGCTTAAACAATGGAGCGACCGCAGGAAATGGGTTGAGGAACCGTTTTTAAAATCGTACCTGTTTGTACATATTGCCGAACAAGAGCAGGCCGAAGTATTAATGACCAAGGGGATTTCGCGGTTCCTTTATTTTTCGGGCAAGCCCGCCGTTATGCCCGATAAACAGATCCATGAACTTAAATTACTCATGGCAAGCCCGTATGAATTGGAGATAACCGAAGAGGACCTGCAACCGGGCGAAAAGATCAAGATCAGGGCTGGCGCTTTAAAAGGGATGACGGGCGAAATTGTATCGCTCAGATCACAAAAACAACTGATATTACGCCTGGAAAGCATTGGTTATTCCATTATTGTTAACGTTGCTGCATCGCTCATTGAGCGGTTTTAAAATAAAAGGAAGTGTTTTGAGCGACAGATAATATTTCATTATTTGCGTCCGAAATCCACTAAATATCCGGCTTATGCCATGCAACATAAGTCGCTAATAATTAATAAGTTACAAACAATAAATGTAACTTACGGGGCGAAGCTATGAAATTTAATGAACAATGTGCCGTATAGCAGGAATCGTTTCTGAAAAACGGTCTCCAAACGAGATCAGGAACAAGGTGAAATTGATGTGCGATGCATTGCAACACGGCGGGCCCGATGATGGGGGAATATTTGAGGATGAAGAAGCCCACCTTGCCTTCGGCCACCGCAGGTTATCTATCATTGACCTAAGCAGCAACGGCCACCAGCCTATGGTGGATGTGGGGCAAAACGCCTGGATCACTTTCAATGGCGAGATCTACAACTACCCTGAACTGAAACAGGAATTACTACGATCAGGCGCGCAATTTAAATCTGGCACCGATACCGAAGTAATTCTCCAGGCCTATCTCAACTGGGGTACCCAGGCGTTTGCAAGGTTGAGGGGAATGTTTGCTTTTGCCTTGTACGATATTAACAAAGCCCTTACTTATCTGGTGCGCGATACCGCGGGTATAAAACCGCTGTATTATTCGGCCTCGAACGGCGAATTGAGTTTTGCTTCCGAAGTACGGGCATTTAAAGAATCGGGACTGGTTACTGAAAGGGATGCCAACTGGCCAGTAAGGCTGCTGGCATTTGGCCATATCCCTGAACCATATACTACGCTAAAAAATGTATCCTGCCTGCCCAAAGGGCATTTTTTATGCTGGAACAACCAAAACGCCGGCTATACTTTAAACAAATACCAGGTTGATGGCTTGCAGAATGTAGTGACCGACGAAAACCAAGCGTACCGGTTGATCCATGATGCCCTAAGCCAGAGCGTAAACAGGCAGCTGATTGCTGATGCACCCATCGGCGTATTTTTAAGCGGAGGTATTGATTCAAGCCTGATCACACTGCTGGCCGACCAGCAAAAAAAAGAACAGCTTAAAACAATTTCTATATTTTTTTATGATAAAAGCTATGACGAAAGCAGCTATCAAAACATCATCAACAATAAAATAGATGCGCAAAACTTCTCGCACCTGGTAAAACAATCAGATTTTGAAGCATGCTTTCCGCAAATCATAAACGCTATGGATATGCCCACTACCGACGGTATCAATAGCTGGTTTATAAGTAAATATGCGCATGACGATGGATTGAAGGCTGTATTATCTGGCGTGGGCGCCGATGAGCTTTTTGGTGGTTACCCATCATTTAACCGCATCAAATATCTTGGCTACCTGCGTAAACTACCGTCATGGCTGCTTAAAATATCAGGTCATCTTTTGCCCGATCATTATAAACGGCTAACAAGCCTGGCTATTGACCATCCTGCTGCTGATTATATGGCATTACGGGGCTTTTTTCCGGTAGCAGACATTTCTGCTTTACTGGATACCGGTGTAGATCATATTAATGACGTGTTGTTCGGCTCAACCCCGGCTCCCGCGCCATCCGGTTATGATTATGAACACGCCGCATGGTTCGAAACACATTTTTACATGCAAAACCAATTGCTTAGGGATACCGACGTAATGGGTATGAGCCATGGCCTTGAAGTTAGGGTACCATTTTTAGATGAAGACTTTAGCCAAACAGTGCGAAGCATTGTACCGGGCATAAGGTTTAATAAAACCCAGCCAAAAAAAATCCTCATAGATAGCTTCAGCAACCTGCTACCACGCGAAATTTGGGACAGGCCTAAAATGGGTTTTACTTTCCCTTTACAAAAATGGATGAATGGGCATAGTCAAATAGGCAGCATCGATAATTACAAAGGCAAGGCGGTACAAAATATTATAAAGCAATTTAAGAGTAATAACATTCATTGGTCAAAGGCTTTTGCTTTGCACCTGGTTCAGCATAATGAGTAAAAACGTAATTCTTTTTACTTTACAAACTTTTAGCACTACAGGTGGCATTCAAAAAATGACGCGCACCCTCGGGCATTCTTTACACCGGGCTGCCGCAAATAATGATTGGAACTTTGAACTTTGGTCGGCTTATGACAAACAGGATGACCTGATAGAGCAATATTTACCGGCAGTAAATTTTAAGGGGTTCGGCATACACCGGGTAAATTTCGTTTTAAAAACTTTCAGTAACTCTGCAAAGCCCGATGTTGCTATATTAAGCCATATTAACCTGGCCATAATTGGCCTTATCATTAAACTGGTTAATCCTAAATGCCGGTTATGGCTTGTAGCCCATGGTATTGAGGTTTGGCGTCCACTTTCGTTTTTCAAACGCCTGATGCTTAAACGCTGCGACAGCGTGATTTGCGTAAGCAATTACACCAAACAGCAAATGATAAGCAGGCATAACATAAATGCAGATAAATGCATTGTACTGAATAATGCCATCGACCCTTTTATGCGCTTACCCGATACATTTGCAAAACCACAAAACCTGCTACATCGTTATGGCTTAAACGATAATGATTTTATTGTATTTTCCTTAACCCGCCTGGCATCTACCGAGCAATACAAAGGGTATGACCAGGTAATTAGTGTGCTGGGCAGTCTGAAATCAAAATTCCCGCAAATAAAATATGTGCTTTCGGGTAAATATGATGACCAGGAACACATCCGCATAAAAAAATTAATTGCGGACCATGAAGTAGGCGACCATGTAATTTTAACAGGCTTTATTGACGAAGCTGAACTTACCGACCACTTTCTGATGGCCGACCTGTTTGTTTTACCAAGCAAAAAAGAAGGGTTTGGCATTGTATTTATTGAAGCCCTTGCCTGTGGTTTGCCTGTTATTTGCGGCAATGCCGATGGAAGCGTTGATGCCGTCCGAAATGGCGAATTAGGAGAAGTTATTGATCCCGATAATCTCACCGAACTTAACAATGCTATAACCAGGCATTTGCAAAAGCACATAGCTGCCGATACCCGCAAAAGTTTACAGGAAAAATGTATAGGCCATTTTAATGAACACGATTATATGACCAAACTTGAACAGCTAATAAATGAGTGAACTGCAACCAGAACATTGGGACATTGAAATAAATGCCAAAAGCAGCCTGTTTGATCTCAAGCTAAAAGAGGTATGGCACTATCGTGACCTGCTCATATTGCTTGTTCGGCGCGATTTTGTTTCTTTTTATAAACAGACTATTTTAGGGCCGGTGTGGTTCTTTGTTCAACCAGTTATCACCATTCTGTTTTATACCCTGATATTTGGTAACCTGGCAGGTATCCCCGTTGATGGTTTGCCCAAGCCGCTCTTTTATCTTGCCGGCACCATCATTTGGAACTATTTTGCCGACTGCCTGAACAAAACCTCAACTGTTTTTAAAGATAATGCCGGCATGCTGGGCAAAGTATATTTCCCAAGGCTTATTATGCCCTTAAGTATTGTACTTTCCAATTTGATCCGCTTTGCGGTGCAGTTTTTACTTTTCATTACGCTGTACATTATATTTGTTTTAAAAGGCGAACATATAACTCCCAATATAGCAGCACTCCTATTGCCATTGCTTATTATCATGATAGCGTCATTGGGTTTAGGTCTCGGTATGATCATATCGGCGGTTACCACAAAATACAGGGATATTGCTTTCATAGTAAGCTTCGGCGTACCGCTTTTAATGTACGCGACAACGGTGATATACCCATTATCGGTAGCGCAGGCTAAATATCCTAAATACAGCTGGCTTATTAAATTTAACCCCATTACGGCAGTAATTGAAACATTCAGATATGGATGCTTAGGCAAAGGCAGTTTTAGCTGGGAATTGTTAACTTACAGCATCATCAGTACTGTTATAATACTGCTGGTGGGCATAGTGATATTTAATAAGGTTGAAAAAACTTTTGTTGATACCGTATAATGAGCAAGGCAATAAAAGTTGAAAACCTGTCAAAAGCCTACCAGTTAGGCGATTTCGGCACAGGCACCATCTCCCGCGACCTGGAACGCTTTTTTGCCCGTTTGCGAGGTAAAGAAGATCCTTTTTTAAAAATAGGCGAAGTAAACGACCGTACCACCAAAGGCGAAAGTGATGTGGTATGGAGCTTAAACGATATTAATTTTGAGGTTGAACAGGGCGATGCCGTTGGTATAATAGGCCGTAACGGAGCAGGCAAAAGTACCCTGCTCAAAATATTAAGCCGCGTTACCTCCCCTACCACCGGCTCAGTAAAATTAAGGGGCAGGATAGCAAGTTTACTCGAGGTAGGCACCGGTTTTCACCCGGAGCTGAGCGGCCGGGAAAACATTTACCTTAATGGTGCTATCCTGGGAATGCGCAAGGCCGAGATAAAACGAAAGTTTGACGAGATCGTAAGTTTCTCGGGGGTTGAGAGGTATATCGATACGCCAGTTAAGCGTTATTCATCAGGTATGTATGTGCGGCTGGCATTCGCGGTAGCAGCGCACCTTGAAAGCGAAATTTTGATTGTGGATGAGGTACTTGCTGTTGGCGATGCTGAGTTTCAGAAAAAATGCCTCGGTAAAATTGGACAGGTGAGCAAAAACGAAGGGCGTACAGTTTTATTTGTTAGCCACAACATGGCTGCTGTTAAAACATTGTGTAACCGGGGTATTGTGCTCGCCAACGGACAACTGATATATGAAAACCGCCAGCTTGAAGCAGTTAGTTTTTACCAAACCAATAACAATACCCGGTCAACTTTTGAACATCATGGCGATTTGAGCTCGGCACCGGGGAATGAAAATATAAGGGTGCTTAAATTTATTATCCGCCCGCTTACCGGCGACAGCATTTCCATTTCGACAGGTGTTAGCTTTGAGATGGCCTTTTTTAACCAAAAGGCAGGTATTAACCTCGATGCCACATTTGAATTAAAAAACAGCGATGAGATCCCGGTATTTCATAACGGTGTGCTTATATCAACCAACAACAATTCAAAAACTGGATTGTATACAGTTAAATGTACTATCCCACCAAATTTGTTAAATGCCGGTAACTATTCATTCAAGTTAATTTTTGGCGAAAATCAACGCTACCTGTTATTTGGTGCTGATGATTTTATAGGGTTTGAGGTTGAAAATGAAAGTAAGGGTAGTAACAGCGCATTAGCTCCGGGGGTAATCCACCCTAAACTTGATTTTAACGTTAGTTACCAGGCATAATAACATATGGAAGCTCCGCAAATCATACAATTGCCAAAGTTTTTAGACGATAGAGGGAACCTTTCCTTTATCGAAGAAAACAATCATATCCCATTTAACATTGAGCGTACTTATTGGATCTATGATGTGCCGGGCGGAGAACGGAGGGGCGGTCACGCTTATTTAAACCTGCAGGAATTTATAGTTGCCATAAGCGGCAGTTTCGATGTAGTACTTCATGATGGCGAAAAAGAAATGCGGTTTAGTCTTAACCGATCATATTACGGGCTGTATGTGCCTAAAATGATGTGGCGCGAAATCGAGAATTTCTCAACCAACTCCCTGGCCCTTATCCTGGCCGACGGTAAATATGATGAAAAAGATTATATCAGGGATTTTGATCATTTTATAAGCAGCAAGCATGGAAGGTAAGTCGTCAACTGTTTTTGATTGTAACATCATTCACCTGCGCCGTATCCACAACCGGGCTGGAAATATCACGCCTGTTGAAAACAATATCCATATTCCGTTTGCTGTTAAACGGGTATATTATCTATATGATATTCCAGGGGGCGAATCACGTGCGGCACATGGGCATAAACAACTGGAACAATTTATTGTAGCAGCCAGCGGGAGCTTTGATATTACTATAGACGATGGCATTAATAAAAAAACAGTACAGCTAAATCGCCCGTACATGGGGCTGCATATTAAGCCCGGTATTTGGCGCGATATTTCAAACTTTTCGTCAGGCGCCATTTGCCTTGTACTGGCTTCCATGTTATACACGGAGGGCGACTATTTAAGAGAATATAACCAGTTCAAAGAATACAAATCATTATAAATGCAGTTTCCATTTTATAAATTTGGCTTAATATTTAGATTGGTTGAAGAAGGCGATGCTGAATTTATTTTAAGCCTGCGAACCGATAAAGTCCATGCCCGGTACCTTTCATCCACCGAAAACGATTTGCAAAAGCAAATTGAGTGGATCAGGGAATACAAAAAGCGGGAAGAAAAACAGCAGGAATTTTATTTTTTATTTGCCAATGAGGATAATGAGCCTGTTGGGGTTGTAAGGGTGTATGATATAAAAGATGATACATACACAAACGGCAGTTGGATCGTAAAACCCGGATGCGATGAATTTATCAGTATAAAATCAGATCTTTTTCTTTCAGAATTTGCAGCCACCCAATTGAAAAATAAAAGGTGCGTGTTTGATGTAAGGAAAGACAACAAAAAAGCGCTGCGGTTTCATAAAATGTTTGCCCGCATAACCGGCGAAGATGAGCTCAACTATTATTTTACCATAGATGAAGACGGCGCCAAAAGAAAACATGAATTTTTAACAAGTATAATATAACCTAACACACAAGCTATGAATATTGAAAAATTTGTAAGTGAATTTGCTGATCAGTTTGACGATTTAGATACAAGTGCTTTCAGCCCCGAAACTTTATTTAAAGAAAATGACGAATGGAGCTCAATGACAGCCCTTTCGGTTATTGCAATGGTTGATGATAGCTACGCAGTTAGGTTAACCGGTGATGATATCAGAAACTCCAAAACAATACAAGAGATCTATGATATTGTGTTGACTAAATCAAACTCCTAAATGGCATTTTTAAGCATAAAAAATGTTGCCATAAAAGGGATATCAGCATGTGTGCCCGCATATGTTGAGGAAAACCTTGAAATTGCCGATGTCCCCAGTATGGATATCGATAAGTTAATTAAAACAACCGGTGTTGAACGCCGGCATGTGGCAACCCAGGGTATCTGTACCTCTGATATGTGTTTTGCAGCAGCCGAAAAACTGATTGAAGAATTAAACTGGAATAAAGATGAAATTGAAGGGTTGATCATGGTAACCCAATCGCCCGATTATCTTGTACCGGCTACCTCTCCATCGTTGCAGCACAGATTAGGCCTTTCGCAAAATTGTTTTACAATTGATATATCCTTAGGCTGCTCGGGCTATATTTATGGCCTAAGCACGCTGGCCAGTTATATGCAAAGCGGGATGATCAGGAAAGCCCTGCTTTGCGTTGGCGATGTATCATCGGTATCCTGTTCAAAACAAGATAAAAGCACATACCCATTGTTTGGCGATGCCGGCACCGTAACTGCATTAGAATATTGCGAAGGAGATGAAGGGATGAAGTTTCATCTATCAAGTGATGGAAGTGGCTATAAAGCGATTATAATACCCGACGGGGGGCACCGTAACCGCTTTTCAGCGTCGTCATTGCAAGAGCATGTGATTGATCAGGGTATTAGCCGAAATAACATTGAGCTATGGTTAGACGGTATGGACGTATTTTCGTTTGGCATTTCAAAAGCCCCCGAAACCGTCAATCAACTACTTACAAAATTCGAGATAGTGAAAGATTCGGTTGATCATTTCTATTTTCACCAGGCCAACCTGATGATGAATGAACGCATCAGGAAAAAATTACAGCTACCCGAAAACAAAGTACCCTATTCATTAAAAGATTTTGGTAATACAAGCAGCGCAAGTATCCCTTTAACCATAGTTACTGAAACCGCCGATGAATTAAGAAACGGGCAAAATAATATAATTGCGTGTGGCTTTGGCGTAGGCTTGTCATGGGCAACAATGCACTGCACTACTACTAACCTGGTAATCCCCGATTTAATATACTATGGATAATCCATTCTCTTTAAAAGGTAAAAAAATTTTAGTTACAGGAGCCTCATCCGGCATAGGCAGACAAATTGCTATAAGCGCATCTGGTATGGGTGCAGAAACCTATATCACCGGCAGAAATGAACAAAGACTATCTGAAACTTTCGACCAGCTTGAAGTACCCGGCGGAAAATATATTGCCGATTTGGCGGTAGAAGAAGAACTGGAAAACCTGGCGCAATTAATGCCCAATTTAGATGGCGTAGTACTATCGGCAGGCATTATAAAAGCATTGCCATTCAAGTTTATAAACAGGCCTGATTTTGATGCAATTTTTCAAACAAATTTTTTCTCAGCTACCTTTTTAATTACCAAGCTGTTAAAAACTAAAAAGCTAAATAAAAAGGGATCAATAATATTTATATCATCCATAGCCGGCAACTATATAGGCGCGCCGGGTAATGCCATGTACAGCGCTACAAAAGGGGCCATAAATGGTGTTCAAAAAGTATTAGCTGCCGAGCTCTCCCCTCAAAAAATCAGGGTTAATAATATCTCGCCCGGAATGATCAAAACTGAGCTCATCAACGACCCCTCGTTTACGGAAGAGCAGATGAAAAAAGATGAAGAAAAGTATCCTTTAGGGTACGGTGAGCCCATTGATGTTGCCAATGCAGCGGTTTACTTATTATCTGATGCCAGCAAGTGGGTAACTGGAAGTACATTGGTAGTTGACGGAGGCTTTATAATACGATAAATGCAAGCCTTTATCAAAGCTATTTCGTATTATCTGCCGGGGAATAAACTAACCAATGCTGATCTGTCGGCCTTATTTCCCGAATGGGGAGTTGAAAAAATAGCTAACAAAATAGGCATCGATACACGGCACATTGCCGCCGGCGACGAGTTCGCATCTGACATGGCCATAGCTGCGGCACTAAAACTTTTTGACGAACATAATGTCAATCCGGCCAAAATTGACTTTATATTATATTGTACACAAAGCCCGGATTATTTTTTGCCCACAACAGCCTGTATTATACAGGATAAGCTGGGGATCCCGGTTAAAGCTGGCGCTCTTGATTTTAATTTAGGATGTTCAGGTTTTGTTTACGGACTTGCTTTAGCCAAAGGCCTGATTGCGGCCGGTATTGCGGCCAATATCCTGCTGCTTACGTCCGAAACTTATTCAAAGTTCATACATCCTAAAGATAAAGGAAACCGCACCATCTTTGGCGATGCCGCTGCCGCCACCCTTATCAGCACCGAGGGCTTTGCAGCCATTGGCCAATTTGAACTGGGTACCGACGGCAAGGGCGCCGAAAACCTGATGGTAAAGCAGGGGGCTATCCGCCATCCCGAAAAAACCGCTGATACCATGGACGACGGCTATGGCAATGAGCAGTCGCCAGGTAATTTACATATGGATGGGCCTGAGATCTTCGCTTTCACCTCAAAAGAGATCCCTGCCCTGATAACAAATACTCTCAAAAAAAACAGCGTAAACAAAGCCGATATCGGGCAGTTTATCCTGCATCAGGCCAACCGGTATATGCTGGAGCACCTGCGTAAAAAAATGGATATAGCTGCTGAAAACTTCTATATCTATATGGCTAATGTGGGGAACACAGTATCGTCATCGGTACCTATAGCGCTTTATGAGGCTATGAAGGAAAAACCTGCCGCCTCTACAGATCAATGGCTTTTGGCCGGTTTTGGTGTTGGCTACTCATGGGGGGCAACCGTAATAACGTTTATATAAAGCTCAAAGCAAAACGCATGAGGCTTAAGCTACATCAATGAATATTCCATTTTTATCATTTACCGCCCAGAATAATTTAGTTGAAACAGAAATCCGTGCGGCATTTGAACGCGTTTTTCAAAATAAATGGTACATACTTGGTAAGGAAGTAAGCGATTTTGAAAATGCTTACGCTACCTTTAACAAGGTACAACACTGCATTGGCGTAGGCAATGGACTTGACGCCTTGCACATTGCTCTTAAAACACTTGAAATAGGCGAAGGTGATGAAGTTATTGCTCCCTCGAATACTTTTATAGCTACCTGGCTTGCCATATCGCAGGTAAAAGCAACTATAATTCCGGTTGAGCCAAACAGGAATACTTATAATTTAAACCCCGATTTGATCAAGGCCGCTATCACCCCTAAAACCAAGGCGATAATGCCGGTACACCTGTACGGGCAGGCCTGCCAAATGGATGCCATTATGCAGATAGCCGGTAAATACAACCTCTATGTTATTGAAGATAATGCCCAGGCTCAGGGCTGTACCTATAATGAAAAACTTACAGGCAGCTTTGGCCACATCAACGCCACCAGCTTTTATCCAACAAAAAACTTGGGGGCTTATGGGGATGCAGGGGCTTTAACTACAAACGATACCAGCCTGGCGCATAAAGCAAATCTGCTGCGCAATTATGGCTCCGAAAAAAAATATTACAACGAGGTTATCGGCGTAAATTCGAGACTGGATGAATTGCAGGCCGCATTTCTTTCGGTAAAGTTGAAATATCTGAATGGATGGATCGATGAAAGACAAAAGATAGCCGAAGCTTATGATCAGCAGCTTGCAGGTATCAGCGGGCTTATATTGCCGGTAACCGGACCAGGCGCAAAACATGTATATCACTTATATGTTGTCCGCACCGACAAGCGTGACACACTGGAAAAACATTTAAACAATAACGGGATAGGTACAGGAGTCCATTACCCTATTCCTGCCCATTTACAAAAAGCATATGACCATCTCGGTTACAAAAAAGGTGATTTCCCAATAGCTGAAGAGCTTGCAGAAACCTGCCTGAGTATTCCGTTGAATCCGGGCATGAGCGACGAAGAAATTGGGTACGTGGCTAAAACCATCAAAAAGTTTTATGCGTAAAATCTTAATTGTAAATGGTCAGCTGGTTCTTGGAGGCGCAGAAAAGCTTGTTTATGAACTGGTCAGCTTTGCGCAAAAAAATAATATTGAACCTACTGTATTAATTTTGGAAAACTACCAGAAGGAATACTATGATGATATATTTAGTCAAAAAAACGTTAAAGTTGTAAGGACCCGTCTTACCGGGATCAAAAACCTCCGGTCACCTTTAAGAATGTGCAGGTCGTTATTTTGGTCGTTCAAATTGAAATTCCTTGCCAATTCTATTTATGACAGCGTTCATGTTATAGGCTTATACAATATTTATCGTGCCAAGGATACCATCATTCACAAACACAGGTTTTTTTGGCATATTACCAATGCCATTCAGGGAGCATATAATTTCCCCGCAAGCTATTTTGATAATGCCAATGATACGATAGTGTACATCAATCAGTACCAGGAAGCTGAATTTAGCAATTATGAAAAAGACATTCCGGTAAAATGTAAAAAGGTGCTGTTTAAGCTTTTTTTAAATGATTAACTTAAATGTCGTATCGCGGATTGCTGAAGACAAAAACTCGTTCCCCAATTTGATTGAAGCACTCCATACACTAAAAATTGAAGGAATTACTGACGTACACATACTTTTTATAGGAGCAATTTATAGCCAGCAGGTATATCAAAACACACTTAACCTGGCCGGTAAATTGGCCGTTTCCTCAAATATTTCCTTTACTAAAACTTCAATCCCCTTGCAGGAGTTAAATGACGAAGTAAAAAACGGGTATTTCATAAACTTTACTATCGGCCAATTTACAGGGTTCTCGGGGTTAGAGGGGATCAGGAACGGACTAAAGACCATTCTTTACAATGTAGATCCTACGTTGGAAAACGAACGTTCAAACTCCACTGCCTACTGCTGCAACACCGCCGGGCTGGTTGCCTTGATCATGGCTATCAGGGCTGACCAAACTAAGCTTGACGAGGAAATCAAATTTTGCAATCGGGAATTGATAAACCAATTTACCCTCGACTCATCTTCGGCAAAAAAACTATTGAACATCATGCTGCCGGGCGAATAACCGACTACAAATAAATTGAATAGCGGAATATCAGTTATCGTTTGTTGCTACAATAGTGGCAAACGGCTTCCCGAAACAATTAAACACCTGGCCTTACAGCAGGTGCCGGTAGCTGTTAAATGGGAAGTTATTATTGTTGACAATGCTTCAACAGATGATACAGCCGGCATTGCCACAGCCGAATGGGACAAGTACAAATTGCCCAATGTCCCTTTCAATGTTGTGAACCAGCCGGTTGCAGGGCTAAGCCATGCGCGGGATATGGGTTTAAGCTATGCCCGGTACGAATACCTCCTTTTTTGCGATGATGACAACTGGCTTTGCGATGATTATATTGAACGCTGCTTCAAGATCATGAACAGTGATGGCCAGATAGGTGTATTAGGAGGATGTGGCCTGATAGAGGCCGAACAACCGCCTATGCTTTCTGAAGAACTGATGAAATTCACTACCGTTTGGGGTTCTCAAACATGGGTAGCTGATAGTCATTGGGTTTATGGTGCAGGATCTGTTTACCGGAAAAGTATCCTGCTTGAACTAAAGAACGCGAACTGGCATCAGGTGACAACCGGTCGGATAGGTAAAAAGCTGCTTTCGGGCGAAGATGTTGAGATCTGCCTGATGAACTATTTGATGGGCTATAAGATCATTGCCAATGATAGCCTGAGGTTTAAACACTTTGTTCCCCTTCAAAGGCAAAATATCGATTACATATTGAAAGTTGCATTTTGGCTAAATTACAGCAGTGCTTTACTCAATGGCTATTTTGCGTTAGTTAATAACAAACAACCTATTGAACAGGTCATAAACCATGACCTGCTTTCGGCGGCAAAATCATTAGCTAAATTTACTGGTAACTTGTTTTATCAAAGGGCGGTTAAATTCCAGCCAATAAGCATTGAACAAAAAATTTCATACTATCAGAAATTGGGCCAGCTCAAATCACTCCTAACTAACAGGCAAATGATAAAACAGCAGTACCAGCATATAAAACAATTATTAAAAGTTGTGAAAACAGCTCAGGCCGCTACAAGTCATTAAGGTTATGGGGTATTCTGTCCCGGTACTTTTTTTAATATTTAACAGACCCGCGTTTACAGACCTGGTTTTTGAGGCTATAGCCGAAATTAAACCAAAATACCTGTATATCGCTGCCGATGGCCCAAGGCCGGATAAACCCGATGATATTGAACTATGCGCCAAAACACGATCGGTAATTGAGCGGATAAACTGGGACTGTGAAGTTAAAACTTTATTGAGGGATAAAAACCTGGGCTGCAAATCGGCCGTTAGTGAAGCCATTAACTGGTTTTTTGAAAACGTTAGCGAAGGTGTCATTTTAGAAGATGACTGCCTGCCGGATAAATCATTTTTTTCGTTTTGCGAGGAGCTATTGGAAAAATACCGTTTTGATGATAGGGTGATGTCGGTATCCGGTTCAAATTTATTAGCGGATGGCTGGAAGAAAGACACACAATCCTATCATTGGGGACATGGCGGTATCTGGGGCTGGGCTACCTGGAAACGCGCATGGAACCTTTATGATCTTGAAATGCAACATTGGCCCGAGCAGCAAACAAAGGATAAGATCAAAGCCCAACTTGGCACTGCCGACTGGTACAACAGCTATTACGGCATGTTTGAATCATCCTTCAATAAATCATTAAATACATGGGATATTCAATGGTTTTACAGCATATTAATTAATGGCGGCATGGCCATTAACCCCTGTGTAAATCTTGTAAAGAACATTGGTTACGGGAATGGCACTCATACGCATTCGGCCGATGATGTTATTGCCAGTTTACCGGTGAACGCAATGAGTTTTCCGTTGATCCATCCTCAAAAAATGCTTTTGGATGTAGGTTATTTAAAGCAGGTTTATGCTCATCTCAATAAAAAATACAAAAGCTCCATTATACGCAGGGCACTTAAATTATTTAAGATAAAGTAATGAAACAGTTCATCAAACGGTTATTGCTTGGCTTTTTTGAAAAAATAAACCTTCTTCATTTAATTCACCTGCTCCAGGAAAAGCAAAGCAAACGTAATATCCAATTAAGTATTACTGATCTTGGGGCTACTTTTTACCCGGAGGCAGTAGTATCGAACTCGCTCGACAAATCAAAAATAGTAGTAGGCAAAGGGACCCATATCCGTGGGATGCTCAACGTATTTAAATACGGCGGTAAAATTATGATTGGCGAAAACTGTTACATTGGCGATCATACCAGGATCTGGTCGGGCGAAAGTGTAACCATTGGCAATTTTGTGCAGATCTCGCATAACGTAAATATCATCGATACCAACGCCCACGAACTTGAGGCCATTGAAAGGGCCGAGCGATGGATGGACCTGCTGCGCAACGGGCACTGGGCAGATAAAGGCAATGTACTTACCGCCCCAATAATAATTGAAGACTACGCCTGGATTAGTCTTAACGCCGTAATATTAAAAGGTGTTACCATTGGTAAAGGCGCTATCGTAGCAGCCGGAGCAGTAGTTACAAAAGATGTTGAGCCATTTACCATGGTTGCCGGTAACCCTGCACAATTCATAAAAACACTACCCCAACAATGAAGATACTCATCATAGGCTCCAAAGGATTTATCGGCTCGGTTTGTTACAGTTATTTTAAAGATCAGCCGGATAATGAGGTTTATGGTGCCGATGTAATGGTAGAATATGACGATCCCAATTACTTTTTGATTGATGCCACTAACGCAGATTTTAAAAAGGTATTCCACGATCATCAGTTTGATTGGTGTATCAACTGCGCCGGGGCCGCATCCGTACCAGAGTCATTCAATAATCCTGAGCGCGATTACCTGCTAAACGTTCATCACCTGGTAAGCATTCTTAACGCTATAAAAGAGGGTAACAGCAATTGCAGATTGATTCAAATGTCGAGCGCGGCAGTTTACGGAAATCCGCAGATCCAGCCTATCAAAGAAACACATACGCTTAAGCCGCTTTCGCCTTACGGCCTTCATAAAAAACAGGCCGAAGAGCTTTGCCGATTATATCATGATCATTTTGGTTTAAGCGTTCATGTCTTTCGGGTGTTTTCGGCATATGGGGCCGGTTTAAAAAAACAGCTGTTTTGGGACTTGTATAAAAAATCACAAAGCCAGGATAATATTACCCTGTTTGGCACCGGCACCGAAACCCGTGAATTTATTCATGTTACCGATATTGTAAATGCCATGGACCTGTTCATCAATGCCGATATGCCCGGGTTCAGCATTACGAACATCGCCAATAATAATACCATCACTATAGCAACAGCCGCCGAAACATTCTTAAAGTATATTGGCTTTAAGGGCGGGTTATCATTTACCGGCACCAACCGCATTGGTGATCCTTTATACTGGCAGGCCGATAACAGCCAACTGATGAGCATGGGCTATCAACAAAGAATAAACTTTGATGATGGCATAAATAACTATTGTAAATGGCTAAAAGGAAAAGAATAGGGTTAAGCTACGCCTATAACGAAAACTGGATAGGCGGTACTTATTATATCGAAAACCTGGTAAACGCATTGAACTCACTCAATGATGCGGAAAAGCCGCATATTGTTTTACTGACCGATAGTTACGAAAGTTTCCGGGTAGCACAGCAAAAATTCAATTATCCTTATATCAGCTTCCGGCTCGGTTCGGGCGAAGCAAATAAGGCATTTCAATTTTTGAACAGGGCAACAAATCGCTTATTTAAGGCACGCCTGTTCAATCAAAAGGTAAAAGGCCTTGATGCAGTTTTTCCTTATTATAAAAGTGAACAACAATCGGCAGCTAAAAAGAAGGTATACTGGGTAGCCGATTTCCAGGAGCATTTTGCACCCGAGTTTTTCAGTAAAGATGATATCGCCTCACGCCTGCAAAATCAGCAGGAAATCCAGGCTTCGGCCGAGCAGTTAATTGTGAGCAGCACTACCGCGCTCGGGCATTTCAAATCTATTTTCCCTAAGCATACGGTAAAAGTAAGCGTGCTGCCTTTTGCGGTAGCACATCCGCCTTACCAGGATCTTGACATCAAACAGCTGCTTGAAAAATATCAATTGCCTGTCCATTATTTTATCTGCCCTAACCAGTTCTGGAAACATAAAAACCAATTGGTAGTATTAAAGGCAGTTAAAGAATTAAAAGCAAAAGGTATAGAAATCACAGTTGCTTTTACCGGCAATACCAACGATTACCGCAACCCGCATTATTTTACAGAACTGAAGGCTTTTGTTGAAGAGCATAACATTGGCAGCAATATTAAATTTCTTGGTTTTATTGACCGGCGCGATCAGCTTCAGCTCATGAGCAATGCAATTGCCATTATTCAGCCATCGCTTTTTGAAGGCTGGAGCACCGTTGTTGAGGATGCCAAGCTGATGAACAAATTTTTGCTGGTTTCAGATATTGAGATCCACAGGGAGCAACTGGTTAACAGTTCGGCCCGCTTTTTTGATCCGCATAATGTAGATCAATTGGTGCAGTTGCTCCACCAGGCCAATGAACGTCAGGCCTCTCCCCCTTTATTTGAAAATAACACCTATCATGAAAACGTTGAAAAGTTTGGCCGCACCTTTCTGCAGATCATTGACTGAGCAACAAACATGAACCTCCCTGATCTTCAATCATATCGTTCAGATTTTATCAGCAAAGGTGTTCAACTACCCCTGCCCGTTGTAGCCGGTACCGAAAGGGGATTGCTGGAGCAATTGCCTAAACCGCCGCAAGGTAAAACCGGCTGGCCCTGGGATGAGCAGGTTGAGCCAACGGTTTATGATCATAAAATAAACTGGCCAAGGCTTACCATTGTAACCCCTTCATATAACCAGGCCAACTTTTTGGAGCAAACCATCAGGGCGGTACTTTTACAAAACTATCCTAACCTGGAGTTTATTATTATCGACGGCGGCAGTACCGACCAATCCAAACAGATCATTGAAAAATATGCCCCATGGATCAGCTACTATCAAAGTGAAAAAGATAGCGGACAAAGCAATGCTATCAACCTTGGGTTTAGTCTTTCATCCGGCCGGTACCATGCCTGGATTAACAGTGATGACTATTATCTTAAGGGTGTTTTCCATAAGGTAGTAAGCAAGTTTATAAGTACAAAAGTCGATTTTATATACGGTTACGGGAACGACTATAATGTGTTATCCGGCCAAACAACAACAACCAGGGTATTGCCATTTATGGATTACTTTATCAAAATCCCAAGCCTTGTGCAGCCCTCTACTTTTTGGAGCGCCGCTATTCATGAGCCTATTTGGGAGGAGCTTCATTGCTCGCTTGATTTTGAACTATGGCTCCGGCTGGTAAAAGGGCACAGCAGGGCCTTGATCAAAGCACCGCTTTCCGTTGCCAACGTGCATGACCAGGCCAAAACCCATTCGCCAAAAATGAAGACGCAGTGGGAAGCCGACCATCAAAGAATTTGGGCAGCCGATGCACATGGTACCGTTCATGAATGGAAAAAGATCGTTTTTTTAAACAGGATCAGGATTAAATTATATAAGGTATTTGGTTACTACCAATAATCAGGCATTTATTAAACATGATCATTAACTCAACCATATACTGTAATTTTTAATGCTCTTTAACTCCCTGCTGTTCCTTATATTTTTTGTAGTAGTAACCATTACTTATTACCTGCTGCCTCATAAATTAAGGTGGATATGGCTTTTAGCTGCAAGCAGTTATTTTTACATGTATTTTAAGCCGGTATATATCCTCATCATTCTTTTTACCATTATTGTTGATTACTGTGCCGGGGTCCTGATAGAAAAATCCAGCGGAAAAACCCGCAGGTTCTATCTTATTTTAAGCCTGGTTACCAATATTGGGGTGCTGGCGTTTTATAAATACTTCAACTTTTTGGCGGGGAACCTAAATTTGTTATCCGGCGCATTCCATGGCCCGCAATTACCGCTGCTTGATTTTATACTACCCATCGGTCTATCGTTCCATACGTTTCAAGCCATGAGTTATACCATTGAAGTTTATAGGGGCAACCAGCCTGCCGAGCGGCATTTTGGCCTTTATGCCTTGTATGTAATGTTTTACCCCCAAATGGTTGCAGGGCCAATTGAGCGGCCTCAGCATATTTTACCCCAATTGCACCGGGTTAACAAATTCCGGAGCAGCAACTTAATAACAGGCTTATTTTTTATGGCGATGGGCCTGTTTAAAAAAGTAGTGATTGCCGACAGGCTGGGCCTCTATGTTGACCCGGTATTTACCTACCCACATGGTCATTCGGCGCTCGAATTACTCGTAGCAACCTATTTTTTTGCATTCCAGATTTATTGCGATTTTAGCGGTTACTCGGATATCGCCATCGGTACAGCGCTAGTTTTGGGTATCGAGCTGATGCAAAACTTTAACTTCCCCTATCTGGCTACCAATGTTTCTGACTTTTGGAAACGTTGGCATATCTCCCTTTCCACCTGGTTTCGTGATTACCTGTATATCCCGCTGGGCGGCAGCCGGATTAATTTTTCCGTAACCTGCATAAACTTGCTCATTGTATTCATGATCAGCGGTCTTTGGCACGGAGCCAACTGGAAATACCTGGTTTGGGGATTAATTCATGGTCTGTTGCTTGTTGCTTACCAATTATTCCATAAGCTCAACATCCGTATTAAAGGCTTTGCCTTTTTAAAATGGCTCATCACCTTTAACCTGGTTTGTCTTGCCTGGGTATTTTTCAGGGCAGGTACGGTAACCGACGCTTTTTATATCTTAACTAAAATATTCAGTGGTAGCAGCTTTACCTATTCGGCAGGCAGCCTCATGTCGGTACATGAGCTTTGGTATTGTGCTTTCATTATCATCGCCCTGCTTTTAGGTGAACGCTATCTGCGAAAAGCGAAAGATTATTCAAACACAGGCAAGTTGTTTGTTATAGGCGGACTGGTACTTGCCTGCTATTTTTTGGGAATCTTTAATGAAGCACAGTTTATTTATTTCCAGTTTTGATGCGTAAGGTTACCGGTCTGTTCATATTGCTCATCAGTGTTATGTTGCTGGGTAGTGCCATGAACCAGTCGTTTATTAATAAAATAAAATTTGAAAAATATTTCGACCACCTGAATCCGCAAATGATCCGGGAAAACGCTTTGCACAAGGCAGCATTCGTACATTCGGACAGGTGGCGTTATGGCGACCTATATGGTGTCAGCTTTCTGCCTCAATACAAATTTGAGCTCGAACCTTTTAGGCAATACAGGCACAAGTCCGGCAGGCAAAACACCAATAAAGTACTGTATATAATAGGCGATAGCTTTTTGGCCGATAAAACACTTTCCGGTGCTTTTAATGCCTTTGATAATGTGGTTTTTCTTGATCGCCGTTTTGCTTTCGGCCCAATTAAACTGGACACTGCTAAACAAAATTACCTGCTGATGGAGTTTGCCGAACGTAATCTTAATGGCTATGATATCAGCAAAACCGATGAAATTCGTTGGACAAGTAACGAGATCAAAAGCGGCGTAAACTTCAGTAATGCGCCTGCCATGGCAACAAGTCAACCACCTCCGGTATCACTTTTTGAGCGCCTTAACAAGATCATTTTTAATAAAGACTTAAGCCGCAACCTTGAGCTTATTCTTTTTGATAATAAACTTGCATCACCTTTCAAAGAGGCTAAAGCATCGCTAAACTATAAGCTTTTTGACCGCGTAGCAAATGAGGTAGCAGTAAGCTCTGATAAAAAAAGACTGCTTTTTAATATTACCGTCGATAGCGCCAGTGTACAATCGGCCTTCAGGTGTAAGGCTGATCATGCTGTGGATTCTTTACTCCGCAACCTGGATACCGCACGTGATTATTACCTCGAGATTGGCTTTAAAAAAATTTTCCTTTCGGTGATACCTAATCCGGTTTCTGTTTATGATGACAAACGGATGCCTTACAACCACTTGTTGGAAAGAGTGGAGCAAAAAACCGATCTGCCCCTAATATCATTGTATAAAATTTTCAAGGCCGATAAGCGTAATCTTTTCTACCGCAGCGATTCGCACTGGAATCCGCTGGGGCTGGACATTTGGGTAAGCGAAACCAACAAAGTACTAACATCAAACCTTAATTGAAGCCATTTTTTTCCATCATTATGCCGCTGTATAATTGTGAGGGCACCTTACAGCAGGCATTAGATAGCATCACCAGCCAGGTTTTTAAAAACTACGAGCTGGTTTTGGTTGATGGGGGCTCAAAGGATGATACACAATATATCATCAGCAATTTTAAAAAGACCGGTGATATTAATACACAGTTCATTTCCGAACCCGACAGGGGCATTTATGATGCCATGAATAAAGGCATTGATATGGCAAGCGGGCAGTGGCTTTATTTTATGGGGGGCGATGATACTTTCAGCAATCCCATGGTATTGGACCAAGTTTATCAGGCCATTCAAAACGATCCTGCCGATCTGGTATACGGCAATGTAACAGGCCTCGTATCAAACACCAAATACGCTGATGATACTGTTAATAAAGTATTGTCGCGAGGCATCCATCACCAGGGCATTTTTTATAAACACGAAACGTTTAACTACACAGGCAAATACAACTTAAAGTTCAGGGTAGCTGCCGACTACCATTTAACGCTGAAAGTATTTTGTAACCCGGCATTTAAAACCAAATACATTGATCTGGATATAGCAAACTTTGGTGAAGCCGGCTTAAGCTCATCAACTTATGATTATCGTTTTTACAGCTATCATTATAAATTCTTATCCATAAATAAGGTATTAAATAAAATTGCTGACAAGTCAACCTGCCTGCAGCAATCCATATACTGCTGCCTGTGGCTGGTGAAAGAAAAACAAAGCATGACTTTTGCCTGGCTCAACATTTTATACTACATAACCGGCACAAACGGGCTTGGCATCGCCTTTAGGTTTAAAACCTTTTTAAGGATGATATACTGGAGCCTGGCACCCAAATCATGACTATAGCGCTGGTAACACCTTATTTCCCTGATGAGCATACTATCGACAGCGGCATAGCTAATCATTGCCTGCTGCTGGCCAAAAGCTTGGCAGCTAAAGGGAATAAAGTTATTGTATTACACATTCGGCCTCATTGTAAAGATGAGCCTGATACTTTTAGTAAGCATGACCTGGCCGAAAACATTACCGTACTTACCCATAAGGTTAAAGTGCCTGCACTTATCAATAAACTTTTTAAGCACAAATGGGCCATCATTGATTTTGCATTGAAGATCAGATCCATGCGTGTTACATCGCAGGTTCTAAACAAAATCATACAGCAATACGGCATTGAGGTGATTGAAACAACCAGCTACTTTTCGCTGTGTTATTTTTCGCTTTATAAAAAAATCAAAGCCCCTGTGGCTGTACGGGTAAGCACCACCTTTTCGCAGATCATGAACGAACATTACCCTTTTAAATCAAGAGTAATGGATGTGACAGCCAAAATGGAGATAACCTTTATTAAAAAGAGCAAGTACGTAATTACCCATGCGCACAACCATGCGCTGGAACTGGAACGTCTTTATGATATTGTACCTGAAAGGTTTGAAATTATTCCGCATGGTATAAACCTGCCTGTTATAACTGAGCATACAACTACCGGCCCGGTCATTAAAATATTATACACCGGTCGGTTGGAGTACCGCAAAGGCACCGATGTTTTGCTTTCGGCAATCCCCCTTGTGTTACAGCAAAACCCCAATGTTTTATTTGAACTGATTGGCAGCGATACTGGTAATGATTACCAGAATAGGTTTAAAGCTGATAATCCAGAAGCAGTTTTACAGAAGGTGATTTTCAGCGGGAAAGTTGATCACGAAGCCTTATCACAAGCCTACCGGGTATGTGATATTTTTGTTGCCCCGTCAAGATATGAATCGTTCGGGTTGATATTTATCGAAGCCATGAGCTATGGCAAACCTGTTATAGGCTGCAATGTCGGTGGCGTATCCGAAATTATTACAGACAGTTACAACGGCCTGTTTGCCAAAACCGGCGATACGCAAAGCCTCGCAGATAAGATCATTCAACTGGCTAATAATGGCAACTTAAGAAAACAAATGGGCCTCAATGCCCGCAAAACGGTTGAAGATAAATTTACCGGTGACCAGTTAGCCGATAATTCATTGGCATATTACAACATGATCATTACTGATTTTAACTGATGCAGCTTTCGGTAATTATCCCTACTTATAACCCGGATGCCACAAGGCTGGAACAAACGCTTACCGGTTTAAAAGGCCAATCCCTGCCAATTGCCCAGTGGGAGTTAATCATCATCGATAATAATTCATCCAACAATTTCGGGCAACAACTTAACCTAAGCTGGCACCCTGCCTCCCAAATTGTACATGAAACAAAGCAAGGGTTAACCTACGCCCGGCTTAAAGGCTTTAATGAATCAACAGGTAATATCATTGTCATGGTTGATGACGATAATATCCTTGATGCAGGTTACCTCGAAAAGGTATTGAACATATTTCGTCAAAATTCCCAAATGGGGGCTATAGGCGGTAAATCGATCCCACTGTTTGAGACTACTCCGCCCGAATGGCTGGGCGAATTTCGCGGCAACCTGGCCCTGCGCGATCTCGGCGATGAGCTCTTGCTGGCAACCTGGAATAATGAATACCCTGCCTGTGCGCCCATCGGCGCAGGGATGGCTATACGACGCGAAGCCCTCACATCTTATATCGAAAAAATAACATCGGGCAAAAGCAAGATCAGCGACCGGAAAGGTAATTCCCTAAGCTCGGGCGGAGACAACGACATGGTGATCGGGATCCTTAAAAGCGGCTGGCATGTTGGTTATTTTCCCGAACTTACCTTACAGCATATTATTCCAGCTCAACGAATGCAGGCAGATTACCTCGCCCGATTGCTTAATAGTACAAATAAATCATGGGTGCAATTGCTGCAAAGTCATGATATAAACCCCTGGAAACCAATCACCAAATCAGGAGCTTTATTAAGGAAAGCTAAAGCCTGGTTTACCTATCAGGCTTGGAAAAACAAGCCAAACTATATTAAATGGCGGGGCGCTTGCGGCACATTTGACGGCCTGGCGTCATTGCCTGATAAATAACAAAATGCAATCGATCATCAATTTCTTATATCGTACCCCACGCTCACAATTGCAAAAGTACAGGCGGTTTGGAGGCTATTTCAATTACCGCAGCATGATGAACGGGCGCAGGGAGATGGAACAGCGTTCGGTTGAGCTGCCCCCGGTAATTTCCCATATCAACGGGTTACCGATTTACTTTTTAACAGGCAAAAACTACCTTTACCAAACACTCTATTGCATCCAATCATTAATTAAAACATCCGCTGTTCAGTTTAAATTCATATTGGTTGATGACGGCAGTTTTAATACAGCACTAATTGAAAGAATAGCAAAACAGTTGCCCGGTGCTCAGGTAATCGCAGCGGAGCAGATCAGTAAAAATCTGCAAAATGCATTGTCCGAAGGCCGTTATCCATACCTGCATAAAAAAAGAGCGGTTTATCCCCACATAAAAAAATTAACCGATGTGCACACCATTCCGGGTGATGCATGGAAGCTGGTACTGGATTCGGACATGCTTTTCTGGCATGAGCCTGCAGAGATCATCAACTGGCTTAACAATCCGCAACAGCCCCTCCATATGGTTGATTGTACAGAGGCTTACGGATACTCACAACAATTGATGGAGCAATTGGCAGGTTCAGCGGTAAAACCATTGCTTAATGTGGGTGCTATCGGTTTAAAAAGCGAAGCTATCAACTGGGATAAACTGGAAAACTGGGTTAAAACGCTGGAAGAGCAGGAAGGCACCTCTTACTATTTAGAGCAGGCGCTTTCGGCCATGCTGATAGGAAATGCCGACGCCACCGTTTTGAAAGCAGAAGATTATATCGTTAACCCCGAGGCGGATCAGATCAAAAACAAAACAGGCATACTTCATCATTATGTCGACCTTTCAAAAGAGGGCTACTTTAAACATGCTTGGAAACATTTTTTATAGCCTGTGTCATTAGGTAAAATAGCGTACAAATACTTTTTTAAACCTACTTTTTCGGTAAGATACCACATCAGTCATTTCGGGCTGAGGGGCTGGCTGAACATGCGAAGGGGTGAGCAGCAAATGAAAAAAGCGGCCCTTAAGTTGCCGCCTGTTAATCTCTCCGCAGATAAAATACTGAACGTTAGCTTCCTGACGGGAGCAAATTACTGGCATCAAACTATTTTTTGCGCGTATACACTGGTCGGCTATCTGGATGGCCGGGTAGGGATCAAACTATATTCGGACGGGACACTGACCGATGAACATATTGGCTTTATAAACAAAGTATTGCCGGGTATTGAGGCCATATCCGAAAAACAGGTGCTGCAACACCTCGATGTGGCTTTACCACAATATAAATTTCCAACATTACGGCATTTGCGTAACTGGCACCCGTTTTTTCGCCGGTTGATAGATATTCATACCGCTCCTTCATGGACCATTCATTTGGATAGCGACATGATCTTTTTCGGTAAACCCGACCAAATCCTGGAGGCATATCAGCGTAAAACGGCTCTTTACATGAAAGAACAGCTGGCAAACTCCTACTTTGTTGATAACGAGGACACACTGAGGGATAAGTACAGTATCAATTGCATAAAAAGCGTTAACGGCGGCATCATAGCTTATGATAACGACAGAATTGATTATCTCGATCTTGAAGAAAAAGCCAAACTACTGTTGCATCATTATCCCCAAGCCGGCCCGGCACAGGTTGAACAAACACTCATGAGCTATGTGTTGTACCAACAAACCGCAGCAGCGCTCGATGAAAAAGCATATACCATCTTCTACGATGACAGACCTGATTTAAGCGGCCAGCAGATCGTTCGTCATTATATTTTCAAGGCCAAGTTGCCTTATTTTACTACCGAATGGAAAAAAGCGGCCCTTTAGTTTCTATTTGCATGCCCGCCTATAACGCGGGTAAATATATTGCCGAAGCCATTAGTTCGATACTTGATCAAACCTATACCAATTGGGAGCTCATCATTGTTAACGATGGCTCTGCTGATGATACCTCTTTTATACTGGAGCAATTTACCGATCCGCGCATCTGTATTCATCAGCAGGAAAATAGTGGGCAATGCGCTGCTGCAAACAAAGCTTTTGCGCTTTCAAAAGGCCAGCTCATCAAATTTATGGATGCCGACGACCTGATCTCACCCGGTTATATTGCCGAACAGGTGAAGCGTATTGGTGATGGGGATGATGTGATAGCCTCAGCCGCCTGGGGCCGTTTTTATAACGACGATATCATCACCTTTAAGCTGAACGAAGATCTCATCATGCAGGATTGTAAACCCATTGACTGGCTGGTATCCTCCATGGATAACGGTAAACAGGCTATGATGCAATGCGCCATCTGGCTTATCCCAAGGGGGATACTTGCAAAATCGGGGCTGTGGGACGAGCGCCTGAGCCTTGTGAACGATTTTGAATTTATCACACGGGTACTGTTACATGCAGATGAAATCCGCTTTGCCCCAAATGCGGTTTTGTACTACCGGAGTGGTATCAGCAATTCGCTATCCGCATTAACTTCAAAGCCGGGCGTGGAATCAGCTTTTATCTCTCTTTATGAGGGTACAAGCTACATGCTGAAATATGAAAATAGCCCAAGGGTTATGGCTGCCGTTGCCGATTGCCTGCAAAACTTTGTTTACGCCTATTACCCACATCATACCGATATCATCAGCAAGGCACAACAACGCGTCAAGGAGTTAGGTGGCTCAAAAGCTAAATTCCCGGCAGGTGGTTACACAAAAAAGCTGAACCAGCTCATCGGCTGGAAGCTAACACAAAAATTTAAAGCCCTTTTTGGCCTGTAATACATCCATGCGTATACTGCTTTCATTTCTACAGGATCAGGTAAGCAAGCCCCACCCCGTACCCTCATATCGCTTTTGGCAGCATTATATTAAAAACGGCATTGAAGAGGCAGGTATGAGCTATGTTGAAATACCGGAGGTTGACTGGGCCGAGGGATTGATACATGATGAAGGTTCGGTTGCTTTACAAAACTGGCAGGAACGGAGCTGGCAGGCAACCATCAATTATATCAAAGCTAACCGGCATAACATCGATATTTTTTTAACGTACCTGTATCCTAAACAAATCTATCCCGATGCGATAGAACAGATTCGAAAAATGGGGATCCCCTGTGTTAATTTTTATTGTGATAACATCAGGGAGTTTAAAACGATACCGGCAAAGTTCAGGATCTTCGACTTGATTTGGGTCCCCGAATTTGAGGCTTTGGAGATGTACAGGAAAGCTGGAGTAAAGCATATCAATTTACCAATGCCCATGTGGGTTGAACCCGAATTGAGAAGAGGCACCATATTTAACGAAAAGCCAGGCGTATCATTTATTGGTTCAAAAGACCTGCTGCGCGAAAACCTTTTAGGCCAGGCCATTCAAAAAGGGCTCCCGCTAAGTGTTCGCGGTGCCGGGTGGCTTACCCAAAGCGGCGATACTTCCGCATTTGTTGCAGGCTCTGTTTATCAGAAGCTTATTAACCAGGTTAACTTTGTAAAACAACAGGGGCTTTCCGGCTTGGCAATTAAAGGGGTTCAGCAATTAAACAAGCTCCCACACATCCCGGTTAGTGAAGATCATCTATTCCCGAGCCCTGATTTTGCTGAATACATCATCATCACACAATGCAGCATGGTTACTTTAGGGATTAACCGGGTCCCCACCTTTAAACGTACACATAATAAACCGCTTACCTATTCACGACTGCGGGATATAGAAGCACCCATGCTGGGTGCCTGTTATCTTACCGAATATTGTGAAGGCATTGATAGCCTTTATGACACCGATAACGAAATTAATGTTTACAGTACAGTTGACGAACTGGTGCAAAAAGCTACCGAACTGCTCAGCAATAAAGAAAAAAGGGACAAGCTCAGGGCAAACGGACAACAAAGAGCCTTGAGCGATCACACCATCCCGTCATCGTTAAAAAAAATAAAGAAAGCTGTTTTTGGCAGATAAGCGTCGCCAATAGCATAGTATTTAATAAACCAGACCTAAACCTTGAAAATAGCCCTTATAGTAAACCCGCTGATCCCTGTACCACCAGAGCAATACGGCGGCATTGAACGGATTGTTTTTATGCTGATCCAGGAGTTAAAAAAAAACAGGCATGATGTCACCCTCTACGCCAATGAACGTTCGCAGCCGGGTTGTAAACTTATCGGCTATCGCGAATCGGCAGGTTACGGGGTAAAGGATTTAATGAAGATCAACCGACTTACTTCAAAAATTGCTTTTCAGCATTTTGATCTTGTACATACTTTTGGTCGCATGAGCAATATTGCTTTGCTCATGTTAAGCAGGATTCCCAAGATCGTATCCTACCAGTTGCCGCCTACTATATCGCAGGTAAAAAAAGCAGTAAGCATAGCCCATAAAAACTCGCTAAGGTTCACGGCCTGCAGTAATTATATTGCCGGGCAGATCAGTGCTTTTGCTGATGTTACCACTATTTATAATGGAGTTGATATTAACGATTATCAGTTCAATGCCGATGTTTCCACCGATGCACCACTCACTTTTTTAGGCCGCATCCAACAGGAAAAAGGTACTGCTATTGCCATACATGCAGCAAAAAAAACAAATCAAAAACTGGTAATAGCAGGCAACATCCCCGACGAGCCGATCCACCAGCAATATTTTAATGAGCAGGTAAAACCACATATTGATGGTGAACAGATCAAGTATATTGGCCCCGTTAACAACAGTCAGAAAAACCAATTGCTTCGTAATTCAAAAGCATTCTTAATGCCTGTAACCTGGGATGAGCCTTTCGGTATTGTAATGGCCGAGGCCTTAGCCTGCGGCACACCCGTAATCGGGTTCAAACGGGGTGCAGTTCCGGAGGTGGTAACCAACGGATCAAATGGCTTTGTATGTGATACGGAGGCAGATATGATAACGGCCATTAGCAACATCGGCAGCATCAACAGGGCAACCTGCCGGCAGGTAGCCGAGCAAAAATTTAGCGCCACGGTGCTGGCCAAACAATACGAAGAGTTATACCAACTGGCAACAGGCAAAAATTGAAGAACGTTACTTTTATAACTACCGGCCAGCCTACTACTAACCCTCGCCTGGTTAAAGAGGCCGAAACCTTACACAAGCTTGGTTACAACGTAAAAGTGATCTGCTGTTTTTACCAGCAATGGGCGCAAAAACCCGACGAAGCTTTAACAGGCAAATTCCCGGGCATGTATATTTATTGCGGCGGCGACCCTGTTGAACAAAAAGCTGCCTACATTAAAACCCGCATCCGTCAAAAGCTAAGTATGCTGCTCTTTAAATATACCCGGCGGTTCGGCGTTCCCGAAAACGCCATCAGTCGCACCCATGCCGAGGCATTAGTTATCACCAAAAAAATTAAAACGGATCTTTATATAGCCCATAACCTTGGCGCGCTGCCCGCCGCTGTACTGGCAGCGAAATATACCGGAGCCAAAGTTGGTTACGATGCGGAGGACATGCATTCGGGCCAGTTCACATCAACGCATGATGAAAACTACCGGCTTAATAAATATATTGAAGAAAAGTATTTTAGCCAGGTTAATTACTTTACCGCTGCCAGTCCGCTCATTGCCGAATATTATCAACACGAATACAACTATTTGAAGCCATTTGTGGTAAACAATGTGTTTCCTAAAACAGCGCTTAATATCGGCCAAAATTATAAAGCCAATGAGCCGTTAAAACTGTTTTGGTTTTCGCAAACCATTGGCCCCGAACGGGGATTGGAAGATGTTATTAAAGCAATGGCCGCTGTTAAAGACAAGATACAGCTACACTTGTTAGGTAGTTGCAATGAAGGTCACAAAACGGCACTATTAAACCTTGCTGCTGCACTTAATTTGAACCCGGATCAGCTTTGTTTTCATGAACCCATTGGTGCCGATGAGATTTTCAGTTTCGCAAGCAGGTTTGATATCGGTATGGCTACCGAAACAGGCGTACCGCTAAACAGGAATATCTGCCTTACCAATAAGATCTTTACCTATATTCAATGCGGTTTGGCTATGATAGCGAGCGATACGCAGGCCCAAACACTCTTTATGGACCAATATCCCGGTACCGGAAAATTGTATCAGAAAAGCAACCTGCAATCACTTATGGATTGTATCAGTTTTTACCTCCAAAACCCGGATGTTTTATACCAAACCCGATTGCAAAATTATCAGTTAGGCCAAGCCGAATTAAACTGGGAAACCGAAAGCCATAAGTTTTTAGATCTTGTTGAAAACCTATAACCATTGAATAAAAAGCTGCTCATCATTTCACCATACTTCCCGCCGGTAAACGCGGCGGACATGCAGCGCATAAGGATGAGCCTCCCCTATTTTGCCTCTTGTGGCTGGAATGCCGAAGTAGTTACCATTGATGAGCAATATGCTGATCTGGCAAAGGATGAATTATTGCTTCAAAGCGTATCTCCCGATATTAAAGTTCACAAAGTAAAAGCGTTGAGTAAAACGCTCACTTCAAAAATCGGGCTGGGGAGTATCGCCATCCGGTCGTTATGGTATTACCGCAAAACGGTTAATCGCTTGCTGAAGGATAACAAATTTGACCTGATCTATTTTTCAACCACACAATTCCCGGTTTGCATCCTGGGAGCATACTGGAAAAAGCGCTTCGGCATCCCCTATGTTATTGACATGCAGGACCCCTGGCATTCCGACTATTATATCAACAAACCTAAAAGCGAACAGCCCCCTAAATATTGGTTTGCCTATCGCCTAAACAAATACCTGGAACCCATCGCCATAAAAAATACAGATGGGTTGATCAGCGTATCTGCCGCCTATATTGACGAGCTCAAATCACGCTATCCGGTAATTCAAAATATCCCGGCAGCAACCATTACCTTCGGCGCTTTTGAACCAGATCTTCAAATAGCTAAGGATAATCAAAAACTATTTACCGGTTTGCTCGATGAAGGTTTTGTTAATGTGGTATATATCGGTCGCGGGGGTAAGGATATGCACAAAGCCATCGGTCCGGTGTTTGAATCATTGCAAACCGGGCTGAATACTAATAAAGAACTGTTCAGCAAAATAAAACTTTATTTCATAGGTACCAGCTACGCACCTGCCGGGCAAGGGATAGCCACTATATTACCCCTTGCAAAGCAATATGGTATTGAGAAACATGTAGTGGAAATTACCGACCGGATCAGCTACTATCAAACATTGCTCACCTTGCAGCAAGCCGACGCGCTTTTTATCCCGGGCTCGGATGACCCCAAATATACGGCGTCAAAAATATTCCCCTACCTGCTTACCCGGAAAACGGTTTTAGCCATATTTAATGCCGCAAGTTCTGCTATACCTATTATGCAGCAATACGGGGTGGAGCATGTTTATAATTATGATAATATCACCTCCGAAAGCCTGTCTACATTTTTCGAGCAATTAATACAGGGTGATTTAAAACCTGTTGTATACAATACCGATGCCGTTAAACAATATTCGGCATCTGAAATGACACTGGCACAGTGCCGCTTATTTGATAAAATTATTGATGAACGCCATTAAACGAACCGTTGGCTTTATTTTAAAGCACCCTTTAGGAAAAAAGCATCCGGCTAAAGCGCTATGGCGGTTTGCGTGGTGGCAGGCCCAGTCGCGGCTTTCAAAGTCGAAATTCATTATAAAACCTTTTGTTGGCGATGTTAAATTTTACGCTGCAAAGGGCTTAAGCGGTATTACCGGTAACATATACACCGGTTTGCATGAATTTAATGACATGGCCTTTTTACTTCATTTTTTAAGGCCGGACGATACCTTTTTTGATATCGGTGCAAACGTAGGCTCATATACCTTATTGGCTTCGGGCATAGCAAAAGCCAACAGCATTACACTCGAACCCGTTAAAGCAACTTTTGACATTTTAAGCAGTAATATCGGGCTTAATAATTTGCAGGATAAAGTGAAGCTTATTAATGCAGGCGCCGGCGCAGCGGCAGGTGAGATCATATTTTCGGCAGATGAAGATACCGGGAACCATGTTATTGCCCAGGATGAAACAGGCAAAAACACTGTTACTGTACCCGTAATCACTATTGATTCATTATTGCACACACACCAGCCCTCTCTTATTAAGATTGATGTAGAAGGGTTTGAAACCGAAGTGCTTAAAGGAATGATAGCCACTCTTGATTCGCCTGTGTTAAAAGCCATTATCATTGAGCTCAACGGCAGTGGTGGCCGGTATGGCTTCAGCGATCAGGATATTCACAGCCTACTGCTGTCAAAAGGTTTTAAAGCTGTTGATTATGATCCGTTTAAACGTGCTTTAACCCAATTGGATACTTTTGGCAAATACAATACCATTTACTGCCGGGATATTGACTTTATCAAATCCCGTCTGCAAAGTGCTGCAGGTATTAATATCATGGGCGAAACCATCTGAATGAAAAAATTAGCCATAGTTATCACCCACCCTATACAGTACTATGCCCCGGTGTTTAAGCTGCTGCACGATCGGCAAAAAATAAATATCAGGGTATTTTATACATGGGGTGAGGGCGGCGCTCAAAAGTTTGATCCCGGTTTCGGTAAAAACATCAACTGGGACATTCCGTTGCTTGAAGGTTATCCTTATGAATGGGTGAAAAATATTTCGGCCGATCCAGGTTCCCACCATTCAAAAGGAATAGATAATCCGGATCTGATCAACCAGATAAATACCTGGCAGCCCGATGCCGTATTGGTGTATGGCTGGTTTTATAAAAGCCATCGCAAAACCCTTAAATATTTTAAAGGAACGATCCCCGTTATTTTCCGGGGTGATTCAACTTTACTTGATGATACCGGCGGGGTCAAATCTTTATTGCGAAGCTTATTCCTAAAGCGGGTTTACCGACATGTTGATTATGCGCTATATACCGGCTCTAACAATAAGGCCTATTTTAAAAAATGCGGATTAAAAGAATCACAATTATTTTTTGCACCGCATGCCATAGATAACAACCGCTTCGCTGCCGACAGGGCCGATGAAGCTCTTGCTCTGCGTAATCAGTTAGGCATAACTCAGGATGAAAAACTCCTGTTGTTTGCAGGTAAGTTTGAGAGTAAAAAAGATCCATTACTGCTGCTTGAAGCTTTTATCGATGTAAAACAGCCTGGTATCCACCTGCTGTTTGCAGGAAACGGCATTTTAGAGATAGAATTGAAAAACAAAGCTAATCAGCATAAAAACATCCACTTTATTGATTTTCAAAATCAGCTTTTCATGCCTGTGGTATACCAGGCCTGCGATATTTTTTGCCTCCCGTCAAAAGGCCCCGGCGAAACCTGGGGACTGGCCATAAACGAAGCTATGGCCTGCGGCAAAGCCATCCTTATAGCAAACAAAGTTGGTGCCGGTACCGATTTGGTAAAGGACCATGAAAATGGCCTTATCTTTAAGCCCGGTGATGTCACCGATCTTAAAAGCAAGTTAAAAACATTGCTTCTGTATAATAAAACTGCTTTATTTACAATGGGGCAACATTCCAAACAAATAATCGAGGATTGGAGCTTTAACAAACAGGTGGAGGCGATTGAACAATTAGTTAATAAATGCAGCAAAGCAAATCAATAGAGCGGTATATTGTATTATTTATACCATGGCTACTGGCATTGGCATGTAAAAGCGATAGCGTGCTCTCCTATTTTATTGCATGGGGCGGCTCATTTTTTATATTCCTGATCACGCTTACAGGCTGGGTACGCCCTATTCCCAATGACCGGCCCATGGCTGAACAATTGATGAGGCCCTTATTTATTATCCAGATAATTTTTGCAGGGTACATGTGCTGTACATCCATCTTCTTTTTCATGAATACCCTTGGCTATGAAAACTTTAAGCATGTATTTATCCATACGCTAAATGACAAGGATACATTAGGCTTAATTGCCCAATGCCAGCGTTACTATTGCCTTGGGCATGCTTCTTTTGTAATGGGCGTGCTTATCTTCATGAACTATCCTGTAACTAAAAAGTACTATATAGAAACCGAAAAACTGGCAAACCTGCTCATGATGTCGGCAATTATCAGTTTTCCGTTATCGCTGCTATTCATTGCTATTCCTGGTCTTTCGCAATTTTATTATCAGTTCAGTTCGTTAAGCTTTATTGCCGGTACCCTGGCGCTGGCTTTTGCCATACCGTTAAAAAAATCAGCCAATACACTCATCTGTCTTTTACTATACGCCTTTAACTTTTACCAGGCGCTTACATCAGGGTTTAAAGAACCTATAATTATCAGCGTACTGGTTTTGGGCATCTTCCTGTACCCAACCTATAAAAAACTGGTAGCCATCACCTTTATTCCGATCATTTTTTTATTATTTACTGTATTACCAACGTACAACCATATTTTCAGGGCCAACGCCTGGAATGGGGATACTAACAGCGATGAAGCCTCGCAACTGGCACTTGACGCCGCGCTGAATGGCGATAACAGTGATGTTGAAGAAACCAACTGGGATTTTTTAGTATATCGCTTAAGCGAAATTGATATGTTTACCAGGTTTGTTCAATCGACCCCTAAAAATGTTGGTTTTTATGGTATGGGCATTGTTTCGCAATCGGCCATAGCTTTGGTGCCGAGGGCATTATGGCCCTCAAAGCCAATTACCGAAGATCTGATCATGCAGCGAGTTTATGATGCCGGGGTGGTTAACCGTAACTCTTCCGTATCGGCCAAACCCGCTTATATTGTTGATGCCTATTTGTCGGGCGGCGATTGGGGGATCTTTATCTTCCTTTTTGCCTATGGCGCCCTCGCTCAACTAATTGCCGTTAAAGCCGAAACGCTTTTTGGGGGATATATATTAGGTACGGCACTCATATTTTCGGGCCTGTTCCAGATCATGTGGCGCGGTATCAGTTTTGAGTTTTTGTTCAATACCATTTTCTGGAGCTATATCAGTATGCTGCTTATTCATAAGGTGTTGGTAAGCTCCAAAATTTTAAAACAGATTTGAACCCAGGCAACTGGCCACTATACTTTTGAAAGAACTGCGCTAATGAAAAAACATATAAATACTTATCTGCAAATAACAACCGCATGAGCGCCTATAAAGATTACGATTATCCCGATGCAAGTCCCTGCCATGTATTTAAGGAGCTTGAGAAGCCGCTTATGTCGTTATTAAATAAAGATACGAACAGCAGTATTCTTGACCTCGGTTGCGGCAACGGCCACCTGGTAAATTATTTACTGGCCAGGGGATTTAACGCGTATGGTATTGACGCATCCAAACCCGGCATTGCTATCGCTGATAAAATAAATCCCGGCAGATTTTTCGTGCATGACCTTTCGGTCGAAGGTTTACCGGAACCGTTGAAAAATACGCAGTTTAACACCATTATATCAACCGAAGTTATTGAGCATTTGTATGACCCCTACGCTTTTATAAGTCTTTGCCGTGATGTTCTGAGCGAATCAAAAGGAGAGCTCATTATATCAACCCCATATCACGGTTATTTAAAAAACCTGTTTTTAAGTATCTTAAATAAATGGGATAACCATATCAGTCCTCTATGGCAGGGAGGGCATATTAAATTCTGGTCAGTTAAAACACTCACACAGATCCTGAACGAACATGGTTTTGAGGTAACAGCATTCAGGGGTTGCGGCAGGTTCTCTTATTTTTGGATGACGATGATCATTAAAGCCAAACTCAAGTGAGCGAGAGCCTGGATATTATTATTTTAACTTTTAACGAAGAGAAGAATATCGCCAACTGTCTGCAAAGCGGCGTAGCGCTAAAAGCTAATATCTACATTGTTGATTCAGGTTCAACCGATAACACTTTGGCTATTTGCCAAACATATACTCAAAATATTTTCAACCATCCGTTTGAAAACTATGCGGCACAGCGCAACTGGGCCCTTGATAACCTGCCTTTAACAGGAACCTGGATACTTAACCTTGATGCCGACCACCGGGTAACACCCGAGCTTGCCACCCAACTTAATGATATTTTCAGCAGACCTGTAGATGCTGAAACCAGTGGCTTCCTGATCAGCAGGCGTACTATGTTTATGGGTAAGTGGATCAAATATGGCGGTCACTATCCTACTTATCACGCCAACCTGTTCAGGAGGGGCTTCGGGCGTTGCGAAGAAAAACTGTACGATCAGCATTTTAAGGTTACGGGCAAAACACAGGTGCTTAAAACTGATATTATTGATGTGATAACTGATTCGCTTACCAGTTTCATTGCCCGGCATAACCATTGGGCAACACTGGAAGCCCAATACCTTGTTGAACAGCAAAACGCGCCGGTTATTAATGATGATGGAAAACTGGTACATCCACGGTTATTTGGTAACCCGATGGAACGCCGCCGGTATATGAAAAAGCGGTACGAATCGTTCCCTTTGTTTGTAAGGCCTGCAATTTATTTTTTCATAAGATATTTTATAAAACTTGGCTTTTTAGATGGAACAACCGGACTGATATTCCATTTTTTACAGGGCTTTTGGTTCAGATTTTTGATTGACGCTAAAATTTACGAATTACGAAAGGAGAGCAAAAAACAATGAAACAACCTGCTTTTTTAAATAACCCGGCAATACGGTTCATGCTGTTGTTTGTATTACTGTTTGCCGTATTTTACAGCTTTAATATTTTCTTTTTTGGCATTACCAATCCCGGCGGAAATTATAACGCCTTCTTAGCCGAGCATCTGAACTATATTGCAGCTTTGAGGCAGGTATTACTTGATTGCAGCGTAACGATATTGAAATGGTTTGGCTATGCCGCTATCGATAACAACTATGAATTATTGGTAGCAGGCAAAGGAACACTGGCTATAGTTTACAGCTGTTTGGGTTTAGGATTGATCAGCTTCTTTTCGGCGTTTGTACTGGCGTATCCATCTCCGCTTCGCTCAAAATTAGTGTTCCTGTTTTCAGGGATCTTTGTTATCGAATTTTTAAACGTGATCCGTTTTGTTTTGCTGGCCATCTTCTGGTCGAAAAAGGCAAACCGGATAGTTGATCATCATACCATTTTTAATATACTTCTTTACATTATTATAGCGGTTAGCCTGTATATTTGGGTTAAACGTAATGATAAGCTTACCGGCACTGATGTCCAAAACTGATCTTTCCACCTATAATAATCATCCTTATCACCCTGGCGGCAATGCTTTAAAACGTATTTTATGGTATTATTTTAATGCCGTATTCTTTAAAACAAGCATTATACCCTCAAGTGGCTTCAAAGTATTTTTCCTGAAGCTTTTTGGTGCCAGGATCGGTAAAAACGTAACGATCAAACCCTGTGTAAATATCAAATATCCATGGAACCTGCATATAGGCGATAAAAGCTGGATAGGCGAAAATGTATGGATAGATAGTTTGGTGCTCATCAGTATCGGGCACAATGTGTGCCTGTCGCAAGGGGCTATCCTGTTAACCGGCAGCCACGATTACAAAAAAACATCCTTTGATTTGATAACCAAAGGCATAATTTTGGAAGATGGCGTGTGGATCTGTGCCGGGGCTATGGTAACCCCGGGTATAACGGCGGCATCGCATGCAGTGCTGGCCAGCGGTTCTATCGCCACAAAAAACCTGGAGGCCTACAGTGTTTACCAGGGTAATCCTGCAGTAAAGATCAGGGAACGGGAAATCAATTAAAACTTATACAATCATCTGCTTAAAATAACGCTATGCTGAAACAAAAACTACAACCCCACCAGATCATTTTATTGGTTATGAGCGGGATTGTTTTCATTATGGGTATTATGCTGATCATAGCGCCGGCCGCCATTTACCCCGACCCGAGCAAAGGCTTCCAGGTAATGCGCTCAATGGAACTTGGCTCAGCGTTTAACATCAGCATCAAACCCGATCAGAATGACATCAGCAAAAACACGTCTGAATTTTTATCGTGGTGGTCGCCGGGTCAATACCTGGTACCTTACTTTTTCAAGCTTATTTTTGGTGTTAATACCGGGCAGGCTTCTTCAATAGTAACCCTGCTGTTTTCTTTATCCGGGATTTACGGCTTCTATTTTTTCTTTAAAAAGGCCGGGTTCACACCCATGATCTCAGCATTGAGCGTACTGTTCATCATAATTCAGCTATCGTTTTTTACACCATACGTATTTTATAATGGGGGCGAGCTATTACTTTTTGGATATGCCGGCTGGTTTTTATACGGATGCATGGCGATAGAAAAGGTCGGCTGGAAACTTGTTGTATTCCTCTTCATAGCTGGGATATTGGGCTTCATCTGTAAATCATCATTCTTATGGATGTTTGCTGCCGGCTGCTGCTTTTTATGGATCAGGCTTTCATCGGGCTCAAAAGCTCTTGTTAACTGGATAAAGAATGGTTTTTGGATAGGCGTTCCGGCGGTGCTATCCCTGTTCACGATTTATCATTTTTACCTTTCAAAAGGTGGTAATCCTTCATCTGGTGGGGGTGGTATTAAACTGGCATGGGAAACTTTTGGCTTCCCGCTGGCATCACCCTTATTGACCGCATTTTCGATAGATGACCTTACTAATGGCCTCCTGTTTCATGATGATACACCCATGTTCAACTACATTTGGGCAGTTATCATTGTTCTTATTTGTGCCGTATTAAGTATTTTACTGATTGGGTTTATCGTAAAAAAGGTACCCAACAAAAACTATGCTTTGCTACTTTCGGTTTTTTATGTGGTTGCAGTATTGTTTTTCGGACAGTCATTTTTGAGGCAGGCTTATATCTCGTATGAGGCAAGGCATTTAAGGCTTGTTGGGCTAATTGCTGCCCCGGGCATTATTTACCTGGTAAGCGGGCTGCAAACCGGTTATAAATACCTGTTTTATTTTGTATGCTTTGTGATAGCTTATTCAAGTTACAAATATTTTGTACCAAGCTATTTTCAAAATAAAAATATCAGTGCAAGGGGGTACTCTGGGATAGCACAGTTGTTTATCGATCAGCCGTCATTAAATTATATCCGCAACCTGGATAAGCAAAACACCAATGCCATTTTTGTATTCAACAGTCCCGATCTGAGCCTGGAGATTGAACATAACCGCACGATAACAGTTGAGACCATTGGCGCCGAAGTAGCTATCGATTACGACGATTATGTATATAAAGGCCATGCCGGTCCGCTGTATATCGTTTTGCCTTCCGATTACATCGGGCCCAAATCAACCATTATGCGCAAATGCTTTCCGGGTTATACCGGTTTTAAAATGACGATGCTCAGCAACGATTATATTTTGTGGGAGGCGAAGTAAACGGAAATATCTTTTTCTATTCTCAGCATGCCATATCTTGAAAAAAAACGCGTCATTTCGACGAACAAGTGCAGGGGATGAGGGTGGCGTGAGGAGAAATCTTATACGCCCTGCTCTAAAACATACATCGTGATTGCATGGCGTACAAGATTTCTCTTTCGCCCCAACGCCCCTACCTTCGCAGCTCTATCGAAATGACAACTCTTATTCTTTAAAAGCGCGTTAAATAACGCTGGCGTTGATCTCTTTCCAGAGCAGATCTTTTAGCTGGTCGATATTTTTCTGGGCTACGGATGATATAAATATAGAGGGGATTCCATCAGGGATCTCCTTTTTCATTTCGGCCTGTAGCTCATCGTCAAGCATATCGGTTTTGGTAATGGCCAATACCCGGGGCTTGTGCATCAGTTCGGGGTTATATTCTTCCAGCTCATGCAGCAGGATGCTGTACTCTTCTTTTATACTGCGCGATGTATCGGCAGGTACCATAAACAGCAATACCGAGTTACGCTCAATATGCCTCAGGAACCTAAATCCTAAGCCCTTTCCCTGCGATGCACCTTCAATAATGCCCGGAATATCCGCCATTACAAATGAACGCCCGCCACGATATGATACGATGCCTAAATTAGGTACCAGTGTGGTAAACGCGTAATCGGCAATTTCAGGTTTTGCTGCCGATACTACCGAAAGCAGGGTTGATTTACCCGCGTTAGGGAAACCTACCAAACCAACATCGGCCAGTACTTTAAGCTCGAGGATATTCCAGTCTTCCCGGCCATCTTCGCCGGGTTGGGCAAAGCGTGGAGTTTGTTGAGTTGATGTTTTAAAATGCCAGTTACCCAAACCACCACGACCTCCTGGAGTTAAGATCTTTGTTTCACCGTCTTTAGTTATCTCAAAAAGTACTTCACCTGTCTCGGCGCTTCTTACAGTTGTACCAAGGGGTACCTCCAATATTTCGTCGCGGCCGGTTTTACCTGAGCGCAATGAGCTACCGCCCGAATCGCCGTCGCCGGCAATTACGTGTTTACGGTATTTGAGGTGTAGCATAGTCCACAGCTGGGCGTTACCTTTTACAATAACGTGGCCTCCCCTGCCGCCGTCGCCACCATCGGGACCACCTTTTGAAGTTAATATATCACGGTGCAAATGGGCAGAACCCGCACCTCCGTGGCCCGAGCGGCAACAGATCTTTACATAATCAACAAAATTTGAACCCTGTGACATAATTTTATTTGGACTAAAAAACCGAAAATTAGCAAAGTCCGCAAAATTAAGAATTTTAACGCTCCTAACTTGCGGACTTTACTGACTTTCGGTCTTACTGAAATTCGGACTATTTCTTATATGACTCGTTTACATTCACAATCTCAGTGAAGATCTCATTTACTGAACCTACACCATTAATGCTTGTAAACTTGTCCTGTTGTTGATAAAAACCTGCTACTGGAGCAGTTTTATCATTGTATTCTTTAATTCGTTTACGGATCACCTCGGGGTTGGCATCATCCGGGCGACCAGATTCTTTACCTCGCTCTAACAGGCGGCGCTCAAGCTCATCATCACCAACTTCAAGGGCTATCATGCCCGAAATTGCTGATTGTTTTGATTCAAGCAATTGATCCAAAGCTTCGGCCTGTGCAACTGTACGCGGAAAGCCGTCAAAAATAAAACCCTTAGCTTCTTTATTAGCGTCGAGCTTGTTGCTGATCATACCAATAACCACGGCATCCGGAACAAGCTTTCCGTCGTCCATGAGTTTTTTGGCTTCCAAACCCAATTCTGTACCCTGTGCAATTTCGCCGCGTAACAAATCCCCAGTTGAAAGATGGATCAAATCGTATTTCTCAATAAGTTTTTTCGACTGAGTACCTTTCCCGGCTCCGGGAGGGCCAAACAAAACCAGATTTAGCATGCTCTTGATAAATTAAAAGCCTTTCGGTAATACAACAGAAAGGCTTACAGTTAATTTGCACATACGGTGGAAAAATCCCGGGCTGCAGTGCTTTGTTGTGCACTCGAAGGGAGTCGAACCCCTAACCTTCTGATCCGTAGTCAGACGCTCTATCCAATTGAGCTACGAGTGCTTTCCGAAATGGAATGCAAAGATAGGTTTTTAAACTTTCGTTGCAAATTTTTATCCAAAATTATTTTACAATTTTAGCAATGGCCTCAAAGTCTGGCAATTGACCAGCATCTTCAAGCACCTCCGCATAAATGATATTCTGCTCTTCGTCAATTACAAAGGCAGCGCGCTTTGATACACCTTTAAGCCCCATAACAAACTGATCATAAATAGCGCCATAGGCTGTTGATACCTCTTTGTTGAAATCAGATAGCAGCTCGAACTGGTAATTGTTCTCTTCTTTAAACTTAGCTAAAGTAAAAGGCGAATCGACAGAAATACCTAATATCGTAGCATTCAGACCATCATAGTAACCAAAGCTATCGCGCATGGTACAAAGCTGCGTGGTACAAACACCTGTAAATGCTAAAGGAAAAAAGTGGATCACCACCTTGCGGCCTTTAAAATCGGCCAACGAAACGCTTTTTAACGCTGATGAAATTAAAATAAACTGTGGTGCCGGCTGGCCTGGTTGTAATGACATAGTATGATAATTTTTATGCAAATAAATCATAATTAAACTTCACTTGCTAATTACGCCGATAATCACAGTGTCAATTTAGTTGCGTCCATCTGTTTAGTTACGCCAGGTTGCTTTTTAACTTTATTTAACAATCAGTTTTACAAATGGTTACCTATTTTAGCCCTCATCACAATCACCTTATAACATACCTCTGCCATGTTGAAAAACTTTATCCGCATAGCCTTTCGCGGGCTTTTAAAAAACAAAGCTTTTACCATCATTAATATTTTAGGCCTTGCTCTTGGATTGGCTACTTGCCTGCTTATTGTTTTTTATGTGTTTGATGAGTTAAGTTATGACAGGTTTAATGCTAATGCCAACCGCATATACCGCGTCAATATGGATATGAAGTATGGCGGCAATGTAGCTTCATATGCCATTACGCCTCCCCCATTGGCTTCAACATTAAAAAACAACTACCCCGAAGTTGAGCGGAGCGCACGGCTCATCCATGACCAGGGCATACGCATTAAAAAAGATGGTGAATATATACAGGAAGAAAAGGTGGTTTACGCCGATTCGGAACTCTTTGGCGTGTTTACGCTGCCATTAACAGAAGGCGATCCCAAAACGGCCCTTACCGAGCCCAATACGGTAGTAATTACCGAAAGCACTGCCCAAAGATACTTTAAAGATACCCATGTATTAGGCCGGGTGATCAACTTAAGCGATAATACCAACTATAAAATAACGGGGGTAATGAAAGATATTTCCGCGCAATCACACTTTAACTTTGATTTTTTCTTTTCCATTGCACAACGGGCAGATGCCAAACTTGCTGACTGGAATAACTTTAGTTATACCACCTATGTACTACTGAAAGCAGGCACAGATCCTAAAAACTTTGAAGCCAAATTACCGACACTAATGAAAAAACAACTTGGCGAAAATTACGCCCGGCTTGAACAAAGCGGCAATTACTTTCATCTCAATATTACTCCGTTAACCGATATCCACCTTAAATCAAACCGGCAGTACGAGCTTGGTGCCAATAGCAGCACAAGCTATGTGTACATATTTTCGGCAATAGCGCTGTTTGTACTACTGATAGCCTGCATTAACTTCATGAACATGTCTACCGCCCGCTCGGCTAACCGGGCAAGAGAGGTTGGTGTTCGTAAAGTACTGGGCTCATCACGCGGGTACCTGATAGCACAATTCCTTTCCGAATCGTTACTTGTAACGTTTTGCGCGGCAATATTGGCGGTTACGGCAGCATGGGTTTTATTGCCTCTATTTAACGAAGTATCGGGCAAACACTTAAGCATAACCCTTCGGATATTTTCATGGCTTGTACCGGCTATGCTGATGATCATTTTGCTGGTAGGTTTACTGGCTGGTTCATATCCCGCATTTTATCTGTCGGCATTTCAGCCTATCAATGTACTTAAGGGTAAAGTTTCAACAGGCTTTAAAGGGGGCAGGTTGCGTAATTTCCTGGTTGTTTTCCAGTTTTCGATCTCTATATTTTTAATCATCGGCACATTGGTTATTTACAACCAGCTTAACTATATCAGGCATAAAAATTTAGGCTTTAACCGTAACCAGGTTATGGTAATAAAAGATGTTGGCGTAACAGAAAACACCAAAATGTTTAAACAGGAAATTAAACAACTTGCTGCCGTTAAAAACGCATCATTGAGCGGCTTTTTACCTACAGGTGTTGTGCGGGCTCCCGATGCTGTGTTCCGAAACAGATCGGCAAATCCCAAAAACGCGCTATTTACCGAAGTTTGGCCTGTTGATGAGGATTATTTACCTACTATGGGTATGGACATGGCAAAAGGCCGCAATTTCTCCAGTCAATTCACCAGCGACTCGTTGGGTGTTATCATTAATGAAACCGCTGCCAGGATGTTGGGTTTCATGAATGATCCACTTAATAAAACAGTATACAGGGCAACTGGTCAGCCCGATCAACCTTTAAAAGAATATCATGTTATAGGCGTGGTGAAAGATTTTAATTTCAGTTCACTGAGGGATAATATCACTCCAGTAGTCATGTTTTTTAATGATGACAAAGGTGCGCTAAGCATAAAAACAGAATCCAAAAACACAGCCGCTTTGATAGCCCAGGTACAACAGGTGTGGGATCGTTTTGCACCCAGCCAGCATTTTGCATACTCCTTTATGGATCAGGATTTTGATGCAGCTTATCGTACTGAACAACGAACCGGCAAGTTATTTTTAACTTTCACTACTTTGGCCGTAATTATTGCCTGCCTTGGCCTGTTCAGTCTGGCCGCATATGCTGCTGAACAGCGTAATAAAGAAATAGGCATCCGTAAGGTAATGGGTGCAAGCGTTTCGGCCATTACAAATATGCTATCAAAAGATTTTATAAAACTGGTCATCATTTCATTTGTTATAGCCGCCCCTTTGGCTTGGTTAGCCATGTATTACTGGTTGCAGGGTTTTGCCTACAGGCAAAATGTACAATGGTGGGTAATAGCTGTATCAGGCATTGGTGCGGTAACTATTGCCTTTATCACTATCAGCTTTCAATCAATAAAAGCAGCGATGGCTAACCCTGTTGATAGCTTGAGGAGCGAATAAACTAAAAAATTAGTTAATAATCTTTTACAACTAATTTTTTAGTTGTATTTTTATAGCATAAGCCTATATGCTATGATCAGGAACTATTTTAAAACCGCGTTACGCAGCCTGCTAAAAAACAAGGGCTTCACCTTTATCAATATATTGGGACTGGCATTGGGACTGGCCATTTGCCTGCTCATTACATTTTATGTAGTTGATGAGCTGAGCTATGACAGGTACAATACCAAACATGAAAGAATCTACAGGGTTAATACCGACCTGAAGTTCAGTGGCACATTAACCGAATATGCCATAACTGCTATTCCGGTTGCCAACGTACTGAAAACTAAATATCCTGAAGTTGAAACCGCCGTGAGAATAACACCCGCCCTAAACATTCGATTTAAAAAGGGCGATGAAATTGTGAGGGAAGATGGCGCAACCTTTTATAGCGAACCTAATATTTTCGATGTGTTTACACTCCCTCTGCTTTCGGGCGATGCAAAAACGGCTTTAAAGGAACCTAACTCGGTAGTGATAGCTGAATCGATGGCGAGAAAATATTTTAACCGGACCAATGTAGTGGGGCAAACCTTGCTTTTGGTAACCACCGGCACATCACTTAAAATAACCGGGGTAATGAAGGATATGCCTGCTCAATCACATTTCAGGGCCAACTTTTTACTGGCAACAGATCATCCAATCAATAATGATGCTCCATGGAACAGGTTAACCGCCTTTGCCACTTACGTACTGCTCAAACCTAACGCAAGCATCAGCCACCTTGAATCAAAGCTCAATGCCGAAATGCAAGACGGACTTAAAGGTTCAAGCACTATGAATTACAGCAAGTTCACATCGGGCGGCAACTATTTCAAACTTAGCCTGATGCCTTTAACCGATGTTCACCTTAAATCAAACAGGGTGATGGAGCTGGGAGCGAATGGCAACAGTCAATACGTTTACATATTTTCGGCAGTGGCAATTTTTATTTTGCTGCTGGCCTGTATCAACTTCATGAACCTGTCTACCGCCCGCTCGGCTAACCGGGCACGCGAGGTTGGTGTGCGTAAAGTGTTGGGCTCATCGCGCAAACACCTCATTTTCCAGTTCCTTGCCGAATCACTGATCGTGACCTTCGTCGCTGCCATCATAGCAGTGCTGACAGCCTTGGTTTTACTGCCGCTGTTCAACCATTTATCAAACAAACAATTAGCCATCGATCTGCAAACCATAACATGGCTGTTACCTGCTTTGTTAAGCATCGTTATTGTTGTTGGCGTGCTGGCGGGTTCTTATCCCGCCTTTTTCCTTTCGGCTTTTCAGCCAATTAATGTTTTAAAGGGGAAGATCTCCACCGGTTTTAAAGGTGGTGCTTTCCGGAGTACACTGGTGGTTTTCCAGTTCTCTATTTCGATATTTTTGGTGATAGGTACTTTGGTTATTTACAACCAGCTTAACTATATCCAAACTAAAGATCTCGGCTTTAACCGCAACCAGGTGCTTATCCTCAACAACGTTAACACATTGGAACATCCTGAGTTGCTGAAACAGCAAATTAAACAACTGCCCGGAGTTGTTAATGCCACGCTTACTGGCTTTTTACCTACTGCCAATAACAAAGCATTAAACTATGTATCGCCCGCTGAAAAAGAGGCCCAGTCGACCCAGTTCTGGAAGATAGATGAAGATTACATCAGCACCATGGGTATGCAGATGAAGGCCGGTCGCGGGTTTTCCGGGCAGTTTAAAACTGATTCAACAGCGATGGTCATTAATGAAACGGCAGCAAAAGTGTTCGGCTATGGCAATGACGCTATCGGCAAAATCATAACAACCGGTACTGCTAAAGACCTCAAAAAATACCATATAATCGGTGTAGTTAAAGATTTCAACTTTAGTTCGCTGCGCGATAATGTAACCCCACTGGTAATGACGCTGGATAACGACTGGTTGGCGCGTTTAAGCATCCGCATAAATACCCACAATCTACCTGCCCTGATGGCACAAATTGAAAAAACATGGAAAACCATTGCTCCTAATGAACATTTTGACTATTCATTTATGGATGCCGATTTTGACGCCCTTTACCGTACCGAACAACGCATGGGGCAGCTTTTCATCTTGTTTACCAGCCTGGCTATAGCTATTGCCTGTCTTGGTTTGTTTGGCCTTGCCGCTTATGCTGCCGAGCAACGCAACCGGGAGATCGGCATCCGTAAAGTGTTGGGTGCAAGCATAGCGGCTATTGTAACGATGTTATCGAAAGATTTTGTGAGGCTGGTGATTATATCGTTTATAATAGCCGCACCGTTGACCTGGCTAACTATGAGCAAATGGTTGCAGGGCTTTGCTTACCGGCAAGATATACGATGGTGGGTTGTAATATTGGCCGGCGCGGGGGCGGTGGTTATCGCTTTTGCTACTATCAGTTTACAGTCGTTCAGAGCGGCGTCGGCTAATCCTGTTGAGAGTTTGCGTTCTGGAGATTAGTTTTATTAGGTTAAAGGCGAAAGGTAAAAGGATAAAGGTCAAAAATATCGACTGGTGCAAGTATGAAGGACAGGGAAAGGAGGGCGAAGGCTACTTATGACATTTCTGCTTGTATCGTTTACAGTATCTAAAAAAATGAATACGCCAACGCTTTGCCGGCGCTGCATACTCGCAACGATTAACGCATAATCTCTTTTAAAACACGAGGCACCTACGGAGCCAAAATGTCACTTTATAAATTTCTATAAACACAGTACTCCTAAGGGAGTTTTTACTTAACGACAAATACCCCAGAGGGGTACCGTGTTTATAGAAAATAAAATAAAAACTTTTAGGCTCCGTARGTGCCTCGTATCTACTATTGATTTTAAAAGCGTACTACTTGCCGCTCACATCCTAAACCAAACATTTTAGCGCTAACTTAGCTTTCAACGTTATAACTATGAAAGCAATAGTGATCACCCAACCAGGCGGCCCTGAAGTTTTGCAGCTTGCCGACAGGCCAAAGCCGCTTATCGCCCCCGATGAAGTTTTGATAAAAGTAATGGCGGCAGGCATTAACCGGCCCGATGTTTTTCAACGCAAGGGAAATTACCCGCCACCTGCTGGCGCACCTGTGGATATCCCCGGGTTGGAGGTAGCCGGCATTGTTGCCGAAGTTGGCGAAGCGGTTACCCGCTGGAAAGCCGGCGACAAGGTTTGCGCGCTGGTTATCGGCGGTGGTTATGCCGAATATTGTAAAGCACCCGAAGGTCAGTGCCTGCCTATTCCTTCAAACCTAAGTTACCCTGAAGCAGCTTCCCTCCCCGAAACATTTTTCACCGTATGGAGCAATGTATTCGACCGTGGTGCGCTTAAACCAGGAGAATCGTTATTGGTGCATGGAGGCTCAAGCGGTATTGGGGTAACAGCTATCCAAATGGCTAAAGCTTTAGCTAGTACCGTTTACGTAACGGCTGGTTCTGATGATAAATGCAGCTTTTGCGAGGAGCTTGGTGCCGATAAAGCCGTCAACTATAAAACCGCCGATTTTAAAAAAGAGATCAAAGCACTCACCGGTGGAGCTGGAGTTAATGTAATATTGGATATGATAGGCGGTGATTATATGCCTGGTAATATAGATTCATTGGCTATTGAGGGGCGGCTGGTTTTTATTAATACTATGAATGGCCGCGAAGTACCGCTTGACCTTGGTAAAGTAATGGCCAAAAGGCTCATCATTACCGGCTCCATGCTGCGGAGCAGGGAGATTAGTTTTAAAGCGGATATTGCTAAAAACCTGGAGCAAAAGATCTGGCCGTTGATCGAGTCGGGAGCTATAAAACCTGTGATCTATAAAATCTTTAATGCCGAACACGCGGCGGCGGCTCACCGGCTGATGGAAAGCAGCACACATACCGGCAAAATAGTGCTGCGTTTTGAACATTAAAACCAACTAATTAGCAATGTTGAAATTATCGTTTAAAAAACTTGATTCAGTATTTAAATAATTGGATAGAAATCTTAACTTTGCGCCTCTGAAATAGCATCTTATACATTCCTGTTACAAATGATGTATGTGTCTGTTCAGTAAAAGCATTTTTTAAAAAACACCAGGTTATATATGCCAAACATTGGAAAAATTTCACGGATCATTGGTCCGGTAGTTGACGTAAGTTTCGCTGATGACGCTCATCTTCCTAAAATTTATGACGCGTTAGAGATCACGAAAGACAATGGCCAGAAAGTTATTTTAGAGGTTCAGCAGCACTTAGGCGAAGACCGTGTACGTGCCATCGCGATGGACTCGACCGACGGCTTGTTACGCGGCATGAAGGTTTTAGATACCGAAGCTGCTATCAAAATGCCGGTAGGCGATAACATCAAAGGCCGCGTATTTAACGTGGTAGGTGATGCTATCGACGGTATCCCTAACCTTGATAAAGTAAACGGTCGTCCTATTCACGCAACCCCTCCAAGGTTTGAAGACCTATCTACCGAAACTGAGGTACTTTTTACAGGTATCAAAGTTATCGACCTTTTAGAGCCTTATGCAAAAGGTGGTAAAATTGGTCTGTTCGGTGGTGCTGGTGTAGGTAAAACAGTATTGATCCAGGAACTGATCAACAACATCGCGAAAGCTTATGCAGGTTTATCTGTATTTGCAGGTGTTGGTGAGCGTACACGTGAAGGTAATGACCTTTTACGTGAGATGCTTGAGTCAGGCATTATAAAATATGGCGACGCTTTCATGCATTCAATGGAAGAAGGCGGCTGGGATCTATCTAAAGTAGATACCGAAGCCATGAAAGATTCAAAAGCAACATTCGTGTTCGGTCAAATGAATGAGCCTCCTGGTGCACGTGCACGTGTGGCCCTTTCAGGCTTAACAATTGCCGAATATTTCCGTGATGGTGATGAAGATGGTAAAGGCCGTGATATCCTTTTCTTTATCGACAACATCTTCCGCTTTACACAGGCAGGTTCAGAAGTATCAGCGCTTTTAGGCCGTATGCCATCAGCAGTAGGTTACCAGCCAACACTGGCAACTGAGATGGGTACCATGCAGGAGCGTATCACTTCAACCAAACGCGGTTCAATCACATCAGTACAGGCCGTTTACGTACCTGCGGATGACTTGACCGACCCGGCGCCGGCTACAACCTTCGCCCACTTAGATGCTACTACCGTACTTTCACGTAAAATTGCCGAGCTTGGTATTTACCCTGCGGTGGATCCTTTGGATTCAACCTCACGGATCCTTAGCCCAGCTGTTTTAGGTGACGAGCACTACAATACCGCTCAACGCGTTAAAGAAACTTTACAACGTTACAAAGAGCTTCAGGATATCATCGCCATCTTGGGTATGGACGAGCTTTCTGAAGAAGATAAGTTAGTTGTATCACGCGCACGCCGTGTTCAGCGTTTCTTGTCACAACCGTTCCACGTTGCCGAGCAGTTCACCGGTTTAAAAGGTGTATTGGTTGACATTAAAGACACCATCAAAGGTTTCAACATGATCATGGACGGTGAAGTTGACGAATACCCTGAAGCAGCCTTCAACTTAGTTGGTAACATCGACGATGCCATTGAAAAAGGCAAAAAGCTGTTAGCTGAAGCTAACGCTTAATAAGAAGCAAGAAAATAAGATTCAAGAATCAAGAACAGGAATAGTCCTGACTCTTGATTCTTAGATCTTGAATCTAAAAAAGCATGACATTAGAAATTCTTACTCCCGATAAAAAAGTTTACGAAGGCGAGGCCACCTCGGTAACCTTACCTGGTGCTTTGGGATTATTTGAAATACTGAACAACCACGCCCCTATCATTTCCACCCTTCAGGATGGCAAACTTACCATACGTGGTGGTGCAGCTAAAGAAGAAGTGTTTTATATAAAAGGCGGTGTTGTTGAAGCATTAAACAATAAAGTAACTGTTTTAGCCGAAGGTATTCAGCACAAATAAGTAAAACAGTATTTTATTTAAAAACACAAAGCCCGGATAAGTAGTTTATCCGGGCTTTTTTTGTACCCTTTTTTAAGTGGATACGTAAAACATCATTATTGTAATGTACGAAGCAATCTCCTATTACCCGAGTGGCCCATGCAAAAAACTACCCCTGTAATTGCCCTGGGATTGCTTCGTACCTCACAATAAACAATGCAACATATATTTTTCATCTGCCATAATTTCGCCCATTACTGCACGTATTTTAAAGCCTTATCCAATTCCGTGGTAAGTGTACTACCGGATGATGGCCTTTCGCTATTATTATTTACGATTTTTCCATCAGTTCCGATTGTGACATAATGCGGAATACCTATTACGTTATATTTCTGGCAAACGGGATTTCTTGTCCACCCTTCTGCAATGAGGTTAACACCGCTTACATTCAATGAAGTAAGATTATTTTTCCAGGTTTTCTCGTCCGAATCAACACAGATATTCAGAAATGTTATGTTTTTATCTTTATACCGCTCGTGTAAAGCAGCTGTAGTGTTTTTTATTTCGTAAACGCAAGGGCCGCACCCTACACCCCAAAAATCAATATACACCACTTTGCCACGCAGACTTTTTAAGGATATCATCTCTCCTTTATCATTCTTTAAACTAAACTCGGGTGCAGGTTTACCGGGTTTCAACTGCTGTATAGCCGCGTAAAATTGCGCAAGGGTATCTGCATACCTTGGCGTTTTAATTTTAGTTTTAAAATCCTTGTAGATATTTTCAGCATCATTAAAAGAATACATTTCAAAATCAAACTCTATCTCTTTAGTTATACACCAGTCCCGAAGCTCGGCTAAGTGAAAGTTGGCCAGGGCGAGATAGTATTCATTCCAGGCAGGAGCAAAAGGCAAGGTTTTATTATCCCAGTCTGATCCCACAGTCACAAAAGCATTCAAGCCCGTATTAAAGCGGATATAATTAAAAAGGAAATCCCTATAATTACTACTGTTTCGAAAAGAAAATTCGGATTCGGTTCGGTAAGCACCGGGAGGAAATTTCTGATTGAGCCTTTTTCCTGTTACACTGGTATCATTAATATGCAGATCATATCTGTATAACAAATGGTGACTGTTCAAAAATCCCACATACTTATAATAAACATCAGTGATTAACTTCTCGCTTTCCTGGTAATCGAGATTTACCGCTACTGCCATCATCTCCTTGTTATAAAGCTTGTTTATCTTTTCAAACTTTGCAGAGTCAGTAGCCTTATCCTTGTAAAGCGACTCACTCAAATCCATCAGCTCTTTACGGCAAAGATTATAAACCGACATCATGGTTTGCAATCGCTCATTGATCCGAGGCAGTGGTGATGAAACCTTAAAAGTATTTTTAAAATCTTTGTTATCCCAGTTAACAATTAAGGTATCATTCTTTTGAGCACAAATGGTAATGGCATCATCATTAAGATACAGGTAGATATCTTCAGTTTCTCCGTCAATGTTGATGGTTTTATTAAAGTTGCCATTGTTATCAACAGGTATTGTTATGGAGTAATTGGTCAGATCGCCGGTTACAGCCATTTCCCAGTATTTATCAGTAAAGTTTTTGACGTTTCCTTTAATTACAGCAGTGGCTTTTGGCACAGAGGCAGCTAATGGTTTATTTACGGTAGCAGTTTTAACAGGCTTCTTTTTTGTTTGGGCAGTGAGAACTGTTGCTAAAAACAGCAGAATTATAAAGATTAGGTTTTTCATGCAGGTTGATAGATTTAGGTTTAATCAAATATATAGAAATAAAAATTATTTAGATTAATCCTGATCTTATTTTAATTCTACAATTTGAGGTTAGTACTTAGATACCCACTCAGTTACTAATCAACGCTTTATCGAGTTCGTTAGTGAGTTCAGTTCCAAATGATGGCCTTGCACTATTATTATTTACAATTTTACCATCGCTCCCAATTATAACATAATGAGGAATACCGGTAACATAGTATTTTTGACATATCGGATTATTCACCCAGCCTTCCGCAATAAGATTAATCCCCTCTACATTCATTGAAGCAAGACTATTTTTCCAGGTCTTCTCGTCCGAATCAACACAGATATTCACGAATACAATGTTCTTGTCTTTATATCGTTCATGCAAATAAGGAGTAGCATGTTGTATTTCGCTTATACAAGGTGCACAATTAACACCCCAAAAATCAATGTAAACCACCTTACCCCGCAGGTTTTGTAAGGATATCATTTCACCCTTATCATTCTTCAAGCTAAATTCCGGAGCGAGGTTACCCGGCTTTAGCAGCAACATCGTCGCATATAACTGTTTAAGACTATCTGCATATCTTGGTGTTCTAACTTTTGGCATCAAATCTTCGAAAATGCTTTTTGCATCGTTGAATGAACGTGTTCCAAATTTCATTTTCAGCATATAAGTTATATACCAATCACGTAATTCACCCGAAAAGTTGAGGTTATCGATAGCAGCACTATGCCCGCTGATCGTAGGGACAGGATGATCTATCTCTGTTTTCAAAACCGGAGCATCTATTTTTGTTTCCTTCAGCCTTTTACCAGAATTCAGGTAACTGTAAATAAAGTATTTATAATTATTGCAATTTCTGTAAGCAAACTCCGATTTTATACTGTAAGCCTCCGGGCCAAAAAGCTGGTTGAGTTTTTTGGCAACGGTGCTGTTATCAACAACACATAAATGATATTTACCCAATAAGCCGTACTCATCCAATAACCCAGTATATTTATAATACACATCAGTTATCAACTTTCTTGTTTCGGGATGATCAAGATGCGTCGCAGCGGTCAAAATCTTCTTATTATAAAGACTATTGATCTTGCCAAACTTTACCGAATCGGTTATATTATCGCTGTACAAAATATCCGACAATTCCGTTATTTCCTTTCGGTAAAGATTATAAATGGAAATCATGGTTTGCAGGCGCTCATTTATTCCCTTCTTTGGCGAAGAGATATTGAAAGTATTTTTGAAATTTTTATTATCCCAGTTAATAGTTAAGATATCATTCTTTTGAGCGCAAACTGTGATTGCTTCATCGTTAAGATACAAGTAAATATCTTCTGTTTCGCCATCAATGTTGATGACTTTATTGAAGTTACCGTATTTATCAACAGGTATTTTTAGTGAGTAATTACTTAAGTCGCCTGTTACCGCCAATTCCCAATATTTATCAGTAAAATTTTTAACGTGCCCCTTAATTACGGCGGTATTTTTAGGAGCGGAGATGATTAACGGTTTAAATATAATAGCTGTTTTAGCAGGTTTCTTTGTTGTTGGAGCAGTAAGAGTTACCGTCAAAAACAGCAGAATTATAAAGATTAGGTTTTTCATGCAGGTTGATAGATTTAGGTTTAGTCAAAAATATAGAAATAAAACTATTCGAATAAATTCAATTTTTTTTTTAATTCTACAAATTAGCATTACACTTACCCTTCTACAGAAGCATAGAGTTAGTAAGTGTGCTATTTAAAAAGATTGGGGCAACATCAGCAAAAAAGGCAAAGCTGCAGAATAATCCAGCAGATCATATTCAAGCCCGAGCAACCTTATGTTGCGGTAATAGATTTGATGATGATCGTAGTAATATTTTTCCAATTGCAGAAACCAGGCTTTGGGGCCAAGCTTTTCGGCTATGAACCACTTTTCGAGCAGGCGGGCCGTACGTCCATTTCCATCTTCAAAAGGATGGATCTTTACAAAGATCAAATGAATCATGGAGGCAAAAAAGAATACTTCAGCAACAGTAAGCTTTGTTTTTAATAACACATCGATATCATTAAAAAGCATTTCAAGCTTTTGTTGCACTAAATTAGGCGAGCAGGCCACATATTCTATTTTGCCATCGGGTGTTATTACAAACATGTTACCAGTACGTAGCTGTCCGGCGTGTTCTTTTTGCAGGATATGTTTGGTAAGCAGTTTATGCGCTTCCTGAACTGCTTCATAACTTAGCTTTGTTTTTTGAGCGAATTGATAAGTTTCATAAAGGTCATCTATCTTTTGCGTATAATCCGGCAGAAAATGAACACCAAGCATTTTGTGTTTTATGAAAGAATCCAGCTCAATGTTTTCACCCTCGATTTTGGATGAGAATACAGCAGATACAGATGTATAGAAACTAAAGGCGCCTGTGGATAGCTCGCTATCCTTTAATTGCTCAAAACTTTGAGTGATAGTTTGAGGCACCTGGTTAAGATACTCATCCAGCAGATCGACGGGCAATATTTCAAAGGCGAGATCCTTCATTTAGTGTAAAAGTAATGAAACAAATCTAAGGCAGCATTCAAACTACCACTACAGCAAATCGCAAATTTCCTTGTAACCATTACCTTTAGCCGCGTCACAAATATTTATTCCATCTTTATTAACAAAGGTTTTATCTGCATGATACTGTAGCAATAACTTAACTATTTCGGCCCGGCCTTGTTTAGCAGCCAAAAACAAAGCTGTTTCGCTATCCCGATTTACAGGGTTTGGATCGGCACCTTTTTCAAGCAGTAACTTTACCACATCATAGTGCCCCTTATAAGAGGCTATTAATAATGGAGTAGATTTATCTTCCGCTTTACAATTTACTTCAACACCTTTGGTTATCAGCAAGGCAGCCGTTGCTGCTTGTCCGTTTCTTGATGCTATGATGATGGGGTTCCAATTGTGCTCGTCTTTAGCGTTAATATCTGCACCCTTTTCAATCAGATAGGCGGCCATTTCGGTACTGCCGCTTTGGCAAGCCACCATCAGGGGTGTCCAGTTTGATTTTGGAACAAGGCTTAAATCAGCTCCCGCTTCCACCAACATCTTTACAGCTTTAAGATCGTTTTGCCCTACTGCTCTAAGCAAGGGTGTCATATCATTTTTACCCCTTATGTTTATATTTTTTGGTGATTTCAATAATTCGGAAAGCTGATCGTAATTTTTGTTTTCGATGGCAGTAAAGGCATCTTGCGAGAAACTTTTTGTTACGCTAAATAGCAGTAATGTCAGGATTAGGATTTTGTTCATTTAAGTATATGATATTGATGCCTGAAAGTAACCATTTATCGACGTCCATTAGCAAAGCCGGATACTATTTTTTTAAAGTTAAATTACCCTTCCCGCCCATTTCAGGCAGAAAATCGGCAACTTACTATGCATGCATAAAAAACATACCGAATACCGTTTTGAACTTTGGTATATTTCATTAAAAATTTTATACCTTTATATTTAAAATATACAGAATTAAATTCCGAATAATTAAAACAATTAAAACAAAATACTTATTTCAAAAAATCAGTGGCGACTATTGCTATTGCCTGATGCTATGGCTACCTTACGTATATTGATTTCGGATACCAAGTAAACCAGTATCATTAACACAAGTAATTAATAAAACTTCTATCATCCAAATAAAAATGAGTTCATCATCAGATACTACGGCGGCTATAGAATTGAACAAGTATAGCAAAACTTTCACCCAGGATCCAACACAGCCGGCCGCACAGGCCATGCTTTACGGGATCGGCTTAACCGACGACGATATGCGCAAAGCACAGGTCGGCGTGGCCAGCATGGGTTACGATGGTAACACTTGCAACATGCACCTCAATGACCTGGCCAAGCTGGTTAAACAAGGTATCTGGGATGAGGATATGGTAGGCCTGATATTTCACACTATTGGCGTAAGTGATGGTATGAGCAACGGTACCGAAGGTATGCGTTATTCATTGGTAAGCCGTGATATTATTGCCGATTCCATTGAGGCTGTTACCGGCGCTCAGTATTACGATGGTTTAATCACCCTGCCGGGCTGTGATAAAAACATGCCGGGTTCAATCATGGCTATGGGCCGCTTAAACCGCCCGTCGATCATGGTTTACGGTGGCACTATCAAACCCGGTCACTGGAAAGGTGAAGACCTGAACATCGTATCGGCATTTGAAGCTTTGGGTAAAAAGATTGCAGGCCAGATAGATGACGTTGATTTCATGGGCGTAATTAAAAATGCCTGTCCAAGTGCTGGTGCCTGTGGCGGGATCTACACGGCTAATACCATGGCTGCCGCTATTGAAGCATTGGGAATGAGCTTGCCATACTCATCATCAAACCCTGCATTAAGCGAAGATAAAAAAGCAGAATGCCTTGCGGCCGGTAAAGCCATCAAGGTATTATTAGAGAAAGATATTAAACCGTCGGACATCATGACCCGTGCAGCATTTGAAAATGCTATTGTTGTGATCATGGTATTGGGCGGTTCAACCAACGCGGTATTGCACCTGATTGCAATGGCTAAAAGCGTTGACGTTAAATTAACCCAGGATGATTTCCAAACCGTAAGTAACCGGATCCCGGTGCTGGCCGATATGAAGCCAAGCGGTAAATACATGATGGAAGACCTGCACAACATTGGCGGTGTTCCTGCTGTAATGAAATACTGCCTGGAGCAAGGCTGGCTTGACGGCAGCTGCCTTACTGTTACCGGTAAAACCATTGCCGAAAACCTTGCAGATGTACCGGCATTAGAGTTTGATACTCAAAAGATCATCAAACCTGTTGAAAACCCGATCAAAGCTACAGGCCACTTACAAATTTTATACGGAAACCTTGCCGAAGGTGGCAGTGTTGCCAAGATCAGCGGTAAAGAGGGCGAACGTTTCACCGGCCCCGCCCGTGTGTTTGATGGCGAGTTTGAACTGATAGCAGGGATCCAAAGTGGTCGCGTTAAAAAAGGTGATGTTGTGGTGATCCGCAATGTAGGCCCTAAAGGCGCACCGGGCATGCCTGAAATGCTGAAGCCAACCTCGGCCATTTTCGGTGCAGGTTTGGGTAGTTCAGTTGCATTAATTACAGACGGACGCTTTAGCGGTGGTACGCATGGCTTCGTCGTCGGTCACATCACACCCGAGGCTTACGATGGCGGGTTTATAGCGATGGTAAAAGATGATGATATAATTAACATAGATGCTGTTGCCAATACTATAAACGTTTCGTTACCGCAAGAAGAAATAGCCGCACGCCGTGCCGCATGGCAACAACCGGCGCTGAAGGTTACCAAGGGTGTGTTATACCGTTACGCTAAAAACGTAACTACCGCTGCCGAAGGTTGCGTTACCGACGAATAATAAAGAGTGAACAAAATGGCTATAAAAAATTGCCATGAATAAAGTGAACACAGGCTTAACGCGTTCATTTTAGCAAATTAGAGACAGATAGAGTAAAATCAGTTTAGCACCCTTAAAAGTGCTATAAATATAAAAAAATACAGGTATGGAAGTTGCACAAGAAACATTAACCACGCCCGCTACCATCGAAACCGTACAGGTTTCCGGATCGGTAGCATTATTGGAAGCATTGATAGCCGAAGGTACCGATACCATTTTTGGTTACCCAGGCGGCGCCATCATGCCCATTTATGATGCTTTGTTTGATTACAATGATAAATTGAACCACATACTGGTACGTCATGAGCAGGGCGGCATTCACGCCGGCCAGGGTTATGCACGCACATCAGGTAAAGTGGGTGTAGTATTCGCCACCAGCGGTCCGGGCGCTACTAACCTGGTGACAGGTTTGGCCGATGCCCAAATCGACAGTACGCCATTGGTTTGTATCACCGGCCAGGTATTCGCGCACCTTTTAGGTACCGATGCTTTTCAGGAAACTGACGTGATCAACATCACTACCCCGGTTACCAAATGGAACTACCAGGTAACTGATGCTACCGAAATCCCTGAGGTTATTGCCAAGGCATTTTATATTGCCCGCAGCGGCAGGCCCGGCCCAGTATTGATCGACATTACCAAAAACGCCCAAATCCAGTTATTTGATTTTGCAGGTTACAAACCATGCGATCATATCCGCAGCTACAGGCCAAAACCAATTGTACGTACACAGTATATTGATGAAGCAGCTGCTTTGATCAACAGCGCTAAAAAACCATTTATCCTGTTTGGTCAGGGTGTTATTTTAGGCAGTGCCGAGCAGGAGTTTAAAGCTTTTGTTGAAAAAAGCGGTATCCCTGCAGCATGGACAGTGCTTGGAGCAGGAGCTATCCCTACAGATCATCCACTAAACGTGGGCATGCTGGGTATGCATGGCAACTACGGCCCTAACGTTTTAACAAACGAGTGCGATGTGCTTATTGCTATAGGTATGCGTTTTGACGACAGGGTGACCGGTCGTTTGGATAAATATGCTAAACAGGCTAAAGTTGTCCATTTGGATATCGATCCGGCCGAGATCGACAAAAACGTAAAATCAGCCGTACCGGTTTGGGGCGATTGCAAGGAAACACTTCCGTTGCTGACCAAAGCCATCGAACAAAAAGAGCACACTGAATGGCTTGCTAAGTTTAACGATTACACCCGTCAGGAAGTTGAAGCGGTTATTCATGATGAACTAAACCCAACTACTGAAGAAATGACCATGGGCGAGGTGATCAAACAGCTTAACGAGATCACCAAAGGAGAGGCTGTTATCGTGACTGACGTAGGCCAGCACCAGATGGTAGCCTGCCGTTACGCACAGTTCAATAACACCCGCAGCAACGTAACCAGCGGTGGCTTAGGTACTATGGGCTTTGCCCTTCCCGCTGCCATCGGTGCCAAATTTGGTGCACCTAACCGTACTGTGGTAGCCATTATTGGTGATGGCGGTTTCCAGATGACCTGCCAGGAGCTGGGTACCATTATGCAAAGTGGTGTTGATGTTAAGATAATCATCCTTAACAACCGTTTCCTGGGTATGGTAAGGCAATGGCAGGAGCTGTTCAATTCTCGCCGTTACTCATTTGTTGATATTCAAAGTCCCGATTTTGTGGCATTAGCCGCAGCATACCGCATCCCCGGCAAACTGGTTGATGACCGCGCCGATTTAATCCCGGCATTGAATGAAATGCTGAGCACACCCGGATCATTCCTTTTGGAAGTAATGGTTACCAAAGAGAACAACGTGTTCCCGATGGTACCGCAAGGATGCAGCGTAAGCGAGATCAGGTTAAAGTAACACCCATCGGGGAATTAAAAAAATTGGAATCATGAGCGAACCAGAAGAAAAACAGGAATTTAACATCACGGTTTATACTGAAAACCAAATTGGTCTTTTAAGCCGGATAGCTATTATATTTACACGCCGAAAAATCAATATCGACAGCCTGAATACCTCTCCATCGGAGATTGACAGCATTCACCGCTTTAATATCGTGATCAATGAGTCGGAAGATGTGGTGCGTAAACTTACCCGCCAGATTGAAAAGCAGGTAGAAGTATTAAAAGTATATTATCACACCAATGAAGATGTTGTTTGGCAGGAAATGGCGTTATATAAGGTATCAACCGATGTAATTGCCGAAAAAGTTAGCGTTGAACGTTTATTGCGCGAAAACGGTGCCCGCGCGGTAGTGATCCGTAAGGATTACACCGTGTTTGAAACCACCGGCCACCGCGAAGAAACAGACAACTTAATCAATATTTTACAGCCTTACGGCCTGATAGAGTTTGTACGCAGCGCCCGCGTTGCCATCATTAAAGACAGCGACGGCTTTAACCGCAAACTCCGCGAATTTGAAAGGCTTGAACCAGGTGAAGACGTGATAGAAAACGAATATCTAAACCAAGGGCAAAAGGTGTTTACGATGTAAAGCCCAAAGCTTAAGGCTGAAAGCCGAAAGCTGAAAAATAAAGTCATTATAAGGTACGAAGCAGTCCCAAACAATACAGAGCGGATCTGCAAATCGGGGATTGCTTCGTACCTCGCAATGACGGGAATAAAAGAACAGAAAGTTAAATTACTCATACAATAAAATCGGTGAAATCGCCATCAATCGGTGAGATCCCAAAAATCAAAAAACAATGGCAAAACTAAATTTCGGCGGAACTGAAGAAAACGTAGTAACCCGCGAAGAGTTCCCTTTATCAAAAGCTCAGGAAGTATTAAAAGACGAAGTTGTAGCGGTAATTGGCTATGGCGTACAAGGTCCTGGTCAGGCTCTGAACCAAAAGGACAATGGTATCAACGTAATTGTTGGTCAGCGTAAAGGCACCAAAACATGGGATAAAGCTGTAAGCGATGGCTTTGTACCGGGCGAAACCCTTTTTGAAATTGAAGAAGCTTTAGAAAAAGGAACTGTAATTTGCTACTTATTGAGCGATGCAGCCCAGATTGCAGTATGGCCAACTGTTAAGAAACATTTAACTCCAGGCAAAGCCCTTTATTTTTCACATGGCTTTGGTATCACTTTCAACGAGCAAACAGGCATAGTTCCTCCTGCTGATGTTGATGTATTTTTGGTTGCTCCTAAAGGTTCAGGTACTTCATTGCGCCGTATGTTCCTGCAAGGCCGTGGCTTAAACTCAAGCTACGCTATTTTCCAGGATGCTACAGGCAAAGCTTTTGAGCGCGTTATCGCTTTAGGTATTGCTGTAGGCAGCGGTTACCTGTTTGAAACTAACTTCAAAAAAGAAGTTTATAGCGACTTAACCGGCGAGCGTGGTACACTGATGGGTTGTATCCAGGGTATCTTTGCAGCACAGTACGAAGTATTGCGCAGCAACGGTCACTCTCCATCTGAAGCATTTAACGAAACTGTTGAAGAGTTAACTCAATCATTAATGCCACTTGTTGCAGAAAATGGTATGGATTGGATGTATGCAAATTGTTCAACTACTGCTCAACGCGGTGCGCTTGACTGGTGGAAAAAATTCCGTGACGCTACTAAACCGGTATTTGCCGAGCTTTATGACAGCGTTGCAACTGGTAAAGAATCACAACGTTCTATCGATTCAAACAGCCAGCCAGATTACCGTGAGAAACTGGATGCCGAACTTAAAGAATTACGCGAAAGCGAATTATGGCAGGCAGGCAAAACCGTACGCAGCTTACGCCCTGAAAACCAGGCTGTAGAAGCGTAATAAATTAGGTGAAAGCCGAAAGGTTAAAGGCGAAAGCCTTGAAATAAAAACTCACCAACACGTCATTGCGAGGCACGAAGCAATCCCCGCTTAGCAGATCCGATCTGTATAATTCGGGATTGCTTCGTTCCTCGCAATGACGTTACTAAAGAAAATAATACCATGGGACAAACATTATTTGATAAGATCTGGGATGCACACGTCGTCAGTAGCAATGAGGGCTTTCCGGATATTTTATACATCGATACACATTTCATTCACGAAGTAACCAGTCCGCAGGCATTTGATGGTTTGCGTACAAGAGGTTTACCTGTTTTCAGGCCAAAACAAACAGTGGCCACTGCCGATCACAACGTTCCAACCATTGATCAGCACCTCCCCATTAAAGAAGAACTTTCACGTTACCAGGTTGATATGCTCACTAAAAACTGTGCAGCATTCGGCATCGAGCTTTACGGCTTGGGGCATCCATACCAGGGTATCGTTCACGTTATAGGCCCCGAGCTGGGCATCACCCGTCCAGGTGGTACTTATGTTTGCGGCGACAGTCATACTTCAACCCACGGCGCTTTTGGTGCTATTGCCTTTGGTATAGGCACATCGCAGGTTGAGCAGGTACTGGCTACCCAATGTTTACTGCAATCGCGCCCTAAAAGGATGAAGATTGAAGTAAACGGTAAATTACAAAAAGGCGTTGGCGCAAAGGATATCATCCTTTACATCATTTCGCAGATCTCGGCTGCCGGTGGTACCGGTTATGCTGTTGAATATGCCGGCGATACCATCCGCTCACTGAGCATGGAAGGCCGCATGACCATCTGCAATATGAGCATCGAAATGGGTGCCCGTTGCGGACTGATAGCGCCCGACGAAACAACTATTGAATACGTAAAAGGCCGCGAGTTTGCCCCTAAAGGCGAAGACTGGGATAAGGCCGTAGCTTACTGGAAAACTTTATACTCTGATGCTGATGCATCTTTTGATGAAGTATTATCCTTTAAAGCCGAAGATATTGAGCCGATGATCACCTACGGAACAAATCCGGGTATGGGTATCGGTGTTACACAACACGTTCCTGAAACCGCTTCATTTGAAGCCAAAGAGCAGGGATCATACAAAAAAGCCCTCGACTACATGGGCCTGCATGATGATGAAACACTATTGGGCAAACCAATTGATTACGTATTCATCGGCAGTTGCACCAACTCGCGCATTGAAGACCTGCGCCAGGTAGCTGAGTTTGTAAGAGGCAAACACAAAGCCGATAATGTTACCGTATGGGTAGTTCCCGGCTCCAAACAAGTACAGCAACAAGCCATTGCCGAAGGACTGGACAAAATATTTGATGCCGCAGGCTTCCCGCTAAGAGAGCCAGGCTGCAGCGCATGCCTTGGCATGAATGAGGACAAGATTCCCGCAGGCAAATACTGCGTATCAACCTCAAACCGCAACTTTGAAGGAAGACAAGGGCCTAACTCACGTACATTCCTTGCCAGCCCGTTAACGGCTGCTGCAAGTGCTATTACTGGGGTGGTTACGGATATCAGGTCAATGTTGTCTGAATCAGAATTTGCAGAATTAGAGAATTAACAGAATATAAATAAAATAACACTGCAGATTCTAATTAATTATCAATGGAAAAAGACGAACTCACATATAAGATCATTGGATGCGCAATGAGAGTTCATAACACATTGGGGAACGGATTTCAGGAAGTGATATATCAACGGTGTTTGGCAATAGAACTTGAAAAAGCTGGAATAATCTTTATCAGGGAGTTGGAACATCCTATATTTTATGATGGAATCGAAGTTGGGAAAAGAAGAGCTGACTTTGTAGTTGAAGGTAAATTATCGGTAGAAATAAAGGCACTCATTAATTTAGAAGATGTGCATCTGGCACAAGCAAAAAATTATACCGTTGCTTACGATTTTCCAATTGGCTTGTTGATAAACTTTGGCAGTCAAAGCCTTCAGTACAAACTGATCTTTAATCCAAAATATAATATTAAACTAAATTAAATAACAATTGCCAGAGTTTAAGATTCTCGAATATCCTGTAAATCATCAAAGACATTCTGTAAATTCTTAAATTCTGTAAATTCTGATTCAGATGGCAACTAAAATATTTAAACACATTCAAACCAGCGTAGTGCCTTTGCCTATCGAAAACATCGATACGGATCAAATTATCCCTGCAAGGTTTTTGAAAGCCACTACCCGCGATGGTTTTGGTAATAACTTATTCCGCGACTGGCGTTTTGATGGCGACGATAATCCTAAACAGGATTTCGTGCTTAATAACCCAAACTACAGCGGTAAGATCCTGGTTGCGGGTAAAAATTTCGGTTGCGGCAGTAGTCGCGAGCATGCTGCCTGGGCCATTGCCGATTATGGCTTTGATGCCGTAGTAAGCAGCTTCTTCGCCGATATTTTTAAAGGCAACGCGCTAAACAACGGTCTGCTACCGGTACAGGTAAGCGAAGATTTCTTAAAGAAGATCTTCGATGCTGTTTATGCCGATGAACACGCTGTAGTAGAGATTGACCTGGTTGACCAGTTCATTAAAATTGTAGCAACCGGCGAACAGGAAAGCTTTGAGGTTAACCCCTACAAAAAAGCCTGCATGACCAACGGCTACGATGATATCGACTATATCCTGAGTAAAAAGGATGAAATAGGAGAATTTGAAGCTACAAGGTAAAAGCTGAAAGGTTAAAGGCGAAAGGTCAAAAACCCGAACAGACCAATGAACCATTGAACAAATGAACTAATGAACCCGTCAACAACAAATAAAGTAATTCAAAGAGAAGGTAAAGGTACCGCCAAGTTATTCGACGAACGGAGTTTAGCGAATGATTATGCAACCCTCGCCCCTCTGCTCAAACCGGGGCTGAAAGTGCTTGACGTTGGTTGTGGTACGGGCGCTATCTCTAAAGATATTGCCGCATTAGTTGGTGAAGCCGGTCATGTTACAGGTATAGATAACACGGAGTATTTTATCCAAAGCGGGAAGGAAACTTATGCTTCGGTTAAAAATATAGAGCTGATCTATATTGACCTCTTCAGTTTTGAGCCGGAAGAAAAGTACGACCTTATTGTATCGGCAAGGGTTTTGCAGTGGTTGAATAACCCGGTTGAGGCTTTGAAAAAAATGTATTCGCTGTTAAAACCTGGTGGTACAGTATCCATTTTGGATTATAACCACGAAGCTTTGGAATGGCAGCCGCAACCGCCCGCAAGTATGCAGCGTTTTTATGCAACCTTTTTAAGGTGGCGTGGGGATGCCGGCATGAACAATCACATTGCCGAAGACCTGCCCGAGTATTTGCAGGAAGCAGGTTTTACTGATATCGAAGTGTTTAATGCCGATGAGGTTTACCAAAAAGGCGAAGCAAACTTTGTTCATAAAGCCGGTATCTGGGCTAAAGTTGCCCAATCCAAGCAAATGGTTGAGGAAGACTATATTGACGATGAATCGCGCTTGCAGGCTATTGATGAATATACCGACTGGGTGGAAAATGACGCTGAGCAAATGGTGATGAAACTAAAAGAAGTACGCGGCGTAAAACCCGAATAAATAAAACATCTATAAAACAAAAACACCGCTGCCTATGGCAGCGATAAGGGTTATGGGAATTAAGAAACACATTTTAGTAATACCCGGCGACGGGATAGGCCCCGAGGTTACCACCTGGGGTAAAGCAGTTTTAGAAAAAATTGGTCAGGATTACGGCCATGAGTTTACGTTTGATGAAGCCCTGATGGGCCATGCAGGTATCGAGGCAACCGGCAATCCGCTGCCTGATGAAACGCTGGCTAAAGCTAAAGCAAGCGATGCTATCCTGTTTGGCGCTATCGGTCACATAAAATATGATAATGATCCGTCGGCTAAAGTTCGCCCGGAGCAGGGATTGTTAAAGATCCGTAAAGAGCTTGGCCTGTATGCCAACCTGCGCCCTATTATGTTGTTTGATGAACTTTTGGATGCATCAAGCCTTAAGCCCGAGATATTGAAAGGTACCGATATCCTTTTCTTCCGCGAGTTAACCGGTGACGTTTACTTCGGTGAGAAAAAACGCAGTGAAGACCGCAATACAGCGTCAGATCTCATGATCTATTCACGTTACGAAGTTGAGCGTATCGCTATCAAGGCTTACGAAGCAGCACGTGTACGCGGTAAAAGATTATGCTCTGTTGATAAAGCAAACGTACTTGAGGCTTCAAGGTTATGGCGCGAGGTGGTACAGGAAATTGCGAAACAATATCCTGATGTTGAAACCGAGCACATGTTTATTGACAATGCCGCTATGCAGTTGGTTAAAAACCCTAAAAAGTTTGATGTGGTATTAACCGCTAACCTTTTCGGCGATATCCTCACCGACGAAGCATCGCAGATTGCAGGGTCTATGGGTATGCTGGCTTCGGCCTCGATAGGTGACGGCACAGGATTTTTTGAGCCTATTCACGGTTCGGCGCATGATATTGCCGGGCAGGATAAAGCAAATCCGTTGGCCTCTATCCTATCTGTTGCCCTGATGCTTGAAATAAGCTTCGGTTTGAAAGAAGAAGCTAAAAAGATAACGGATGCCATTGATAAGACGCTTAAAGACGGCTACCGCACCGGTGACATAGCTGATGCCAATACCGACAAAGCAAAAATTTTAGGCACTACGGCCATGGGCCAAAAAGTGCTTGAATATTTGTAGATAGAGATTAGAGACCGGAGGTTAGAGATCAGGCAAGGAATCGGTGAAATCATCAATCAATCGGTGAAATCTCACAAATAACAATCTGTGAAATCACCCTAATCAGTGAAATCACAAAAAAGAAATAATATGAAATGGAACGCTGATTTATACGACCAAAAGCATGCCTTCGTATTTAAATATGGTGAGGACGTGCTGGAGTTTCTGGATGTGAAACCCGGTGAGCGCATCCTTGACCTGGGTTGCGGTACAGGCCATTTAACTAAACAAATACAGGATAAAGGCGCCATTGTAAAAGGTACCGATTATTCGCCCGAAATGATAGCCCAGGCTAAACAGCTTTACCCTGATGTTGATTTCGCGGTAGAGAACGCGGCTGATTTTCATACTGAAGAAAAGTATGATGCGGTATTTTCAAACGCAGCCCTGCATTGGGTACTTGATGCCAACGGCGCTATTCACAGCGTTGCCAACAGCCTTAAGAAAGGAGGCAGGTTTGTTGCCGAAATGGGCGGTCAAGGCAATGTTGAACGTTTGATTGAGGCCACCAAACTGGTGCTGCATAACCATGGTTATAATGAAAAAGCCGATACCAAAATATGGTATTTCCCATCAGTTGGCGAATATGCTACTAAACTGGAAGAACATGGTTTCAGGGTTACTTACGTTATTCACTATGATCGTAAAACGGCTTTGGAAGATGGCGACCAGGGTGTTGCCAAATGGATTACCATGTTTGGCGCACAATTTTTAGAAGGTATTCCAGAGGATGAGAAAGAGCAGATCCTGGCCGAGATCACCAGAAAGCTTGAACCTTTTTACAACGAAAACGGCCAATGGTATGCCGATTATAAAAGGTTAAGATTTGTTGCGATTAAAAAGTAGATATGAGACCTGAGATTTGAGATATGAGTTTTTTTTCTCTAACTTGAATACTCGCTTGTAAAAATAAAAAATAATATAACTGATGTCAGATAAGAGTTTCAAATCTCCTATCTGACATCTCAAATCAAAATAAAAAGATATGTTACACGATCCCAACCGCGTTTATGTTTTTGATACTACGCTCCGCGATGGCGAGCAGGTACCGGGTTGCCAGTTAACAACCCCCGAAAAGATTGAGATAGCTAAGGAACTGGAACTACTGGGCGTGGATATCATTGAAGCAGGTTTCCCGGTTTCAAGTCCGGGCGACTTCCAGAGCGTAGTTGAAATTTCAAAAGCTATAAAAGAGCCAACCGTTTGCGCGCTTACCCGTGCCAACAAAGGCGATATCGATGCAGCTGTAGCATCTCTGCAATATGCAAAACGTCCGCGCATCCATACGGGTATCGGCTCGTCTGACATGCACATCAAACATAAATTCAACAGCACCCGCGAAGAGATTTTGGAACGTGCCGTTGAAGCTGTTAAATACGCTAAAAAATCGGTTGAGGATATCGAATTTTATGCCGAAGATGCAGGCAGGGCCGACGTGGTTTATCTTGCACAAATGGTTGAGGCCGTTATTGCTGCCGGTGCTACCGTGGTAAACATTCCGGACACCAATGGTTACTGCTTACCAGATCAGTACGGTGCTAAGATTAAATTCCTGAAAGAGAACGTTAAAAATATTGATAAGGCTATCATCTCTGTTCATTGCCATAATGACCTTGGTTTGGCTACCGCCAATTCAATCGCAGGCTTACAGAACGGTGCCCGCCAGATTGAAGGTACCATTAACGGTATTGGCGAGCGCGCAGGTAACACTTCTATCGAAGAAGTGGTGATGATCCTGAAAACGCATCAAACCCTGGGTTTGCATACTCAAATCGACTCTAAAAAATTCTATGAATTGAGCCAGATGATCCGTACACAGATGCGGATGCCGGTGCAGCCTAATAAAGCCATTGTTGGTGCAAATGCATTTGCCCACAGCTCTGGCATTCACCAGGATGGATTTTTGAAGATGCGAGAAAACTATGAGATCATTCGTCCTGAAGATGTAGGCTTTCCGAGCGCCACAATAGTGCTAACCGCGCGTAGCGGCAGGCATGCTCTGAAGTTCCATCTGGAACGTTTAGGCTTTAGTTTAGATAAGGAAGAACTGGCCCAGGTATACAACAAATTTTTAACGCTTGCAGATGCCAAGCTTGATATAAACGACCAGGACCTGCACGGCTTAATGGCCCACAGGCTGGTAAAGAACTAAAAATGGAAACGGATACAAAAAGCCAGCTTAATTTTGAAGCGGCATACGAGCGGTTAAAAGACGTTGTGAAACGTACACCGCTTGAATACAACGCCGGTCTTTCGGCAAAATATGAGTGCGAGGTTTACTTAAAACGCGAAGATCTGCAGATCGTGCGCTCATACAAATTACGCGGCGCTTACAACATGATCAGTCAGTTAAATGACGATGAGTTGAGCCGCGGTGTGGTTTGCGCCAGTGCGGGCAACCACGCACAGGGTGTAGCTTTTTCATGTAACCGGAAAAATATTAAAGGCGTAATTTTCATGCCTGAAATAACCCCCAAACAAAAGGTAAAGCAAACCGCCATGTTTGGCAACGGCAACGTGGAAATCGTACTTACCGGCGATACCTTTGATGATTGCCTGGCCGAAGCGCTCATCTACACCGAAAAAAACAAGATGACTTTCATCCCTCCTTTTGATAACTATCGCATTATCGAAGGTCAGGGAACGGTAGGTGTTGAGATCCTGCAGGACTTACCGGATGTTGAGGCCATAATTATGCCTATCGGCGGCGGCGGCTTAGCAGCAGGTACCGGTACATATCTTAAAAATAATAACCCTAATGTGTACCTGATAGGTGTTGAGCCTGAAGGTGCGCCCTCAATGCTTGGCGCTATAAACCACGGCAAACCGGTTACTTTAGAAGAAATCGATCGTTTTGTTGATGGTGCAGCCGTTAAACGTGTTGGTGCTTTAACCTACGACATTTGCAAGGATATCCTTAACGATATGCTGCTGGTGCCCGAAGGTAAAGTTTGTACCACCATATTAAAGCTTTACAATGAAGATGCTATTGTTGTTGAACCTGCCGGCGCTTTATCAGTAGCTGCACTTGATGCCTGCAAAGAGCAGATCAAAGGCAAAAAGGTGGTATGCGTAATCAGCGGCGGTAATAATGATATTGCCCGTATGCAGGAGATCAAAGAGAAATCACTGCTGTACGAAGGCCTGAAACATTACTTCATTGTTCGTTTCCCGCAGCGTCCGGGTGCTTTGAAACTGTTTGTGAATAGCGTGTTAGGCCCTGGTGACGATATTACCCGTTTCGAGTTTATCAAAAAGAATGAAAAAGAAAACGGCCCGGCGCTGGTAGGCATCGAACTAAAAAATGCCGAGGACTATCCTGCCCTATTGCAACGCATGCATGCTCACCGTTTCAATGTTATTGAGCTGAATAAGGATCAAACTTTGTTTGAGTATTTGGTGTAATGCTATATGTGTATCTATAGAAAGATATAAAATAGTCCCCAGGTACCATTTGTATTAAAAGTCCCGAAATATCTTTTTGGGACTTTTAATTATGCTCTCCTTTGACCACTTTGAATAATGCTCATCAAGCATAAGAATCATAAATCTTTTTCAACGGTTTAAATACATTGCAATCTTTTACTAAGCCGAATTGTGTTTAATAAGTAGTGATTCAGCTGCTTGCATTCCTGTAGGTGAAATCGTTACAATGAGATCTTGCAAATTGTATTCAATCAGTTTTTCCTTATGCAATGGACCTAACATTTTACTTTTGAATACTGAAAAACTGCTATACTCTGACCATTCAAAAAGCTCCTTAATAGTTGCTTTATTACCAAGTTCATTATATAAAAGAATTAAAACCTTTTGGCTGTAAGACATACCATTTTTAATAATTCTCTTTTTGCCATCTACATTCCAAATTACTGGTATAATTTTGACGTTTAGGGAATCAACAATCAGTTGAGCTTCTGAGATATTTAAACTATGATAAATACGAATTAATTCACAAATAATCCAATCCGCGATCTTAATAATTGTGCCGATATCGATCGCATTTGCTTCTATATCACCTCCAACATGGCCAATGCCACGTTTGTTTCTTAACGTGTATAGTAATAACAAGGCTCTTGGGATAATGATTCTAACAGATTCATTTCCTTGACTTACAGGCGACTGTATTAATTTATTTATCTCGACAGGGAAGTTTGAAATATGCTTATTAAAAGGGGTAAACTTTGAAAATATTTCCTTTTCAAGAAATCTAAATAATGTCTCGCAAAATTTTCCAGAAGAAAGCCCGACTGCATCGTATTCATCACTAAAAAAAGACCTTACATATCTTTTTTTTAGTTCTATATATAAATCAATAATTTTGTCCCTAAACTCATCATCAATACCTTGAAGTGCCGCCTCCAACTTTGACTTATCAAATGAAATATTCATAAATTTTCGATTCGCCAGTACCCTTTACACGCTTTAACACTTTAGAATTAACTAATTTACCCATATGCCCCGATATATCAGACGTAATAAACGTAACTGCGTAATTATCTTTTAAATGTTGGGTAATTTCTGACAAAGTTCGATTTGTCTTAAAAAAACTCGGCTCCTCTTCTAAAAGCTTAAGAAGATACTCCTTAGGGCTTTTCGCCGATTTTTTAATTGGATCTCCACTGGCTTCAGTTGATGTTTTAGTTCGCCTCCTTCCTGACTTTGGCTTGCTAAAAGTAACAGAACCTTCTATGATTTCGGGATTAATTATTTCATAAAGAACACTTAGTGCTATAGGTAAACCATTCGTTGTTAAAAACACATATCCTCCTCCTTTCTGGCCAATTTCTTCGGATTTGTTTATCCAAGCCCTAAAAGAACTGGTGTTTAGCTTTGCTTTGTTAAGTAATTCCGTAACAAAAGATCTCTTTGTATCTTCTTGCTTTAATAAGAACTTAGCGGCCAAAAGAGTTAATAACGCTATTCTTATTTCTTTATCTAATTTGACTTGAGTTTTTAAATTAGCTGTTTGAAGTACGAGTTTATCATTATCAAGACGAAAGACTTTCAATAATGCTTCAGAAATTTCTTCCTCATCTGCATCTTCGACATCTGGATTGGCTATGCCACTTGAGCTTTCTGAATTTAACTTTAATTGTGAAACAGTTCCTAATTTTTTCTTAATCGGTGGAACTCCAATCATTCCACCAAAAGTTGCTACTAAGTCGCTGCCAACATTATCAGTAAAAGTAGCTTTAAATTTTTTTGAATCTCCTTTTTGCTCAAACTCAAGATGATTTAACGCCTGATCCTGATTAAGTGAAATAATCTTACTTCCACAAAACCCGCATCCTATAGCCTCTTTTAACAAAGAATTCCCGCAACTTTTGCATTTTATTTGGGTAATGCAAAATGGGCAAAAAGCTAAGCTTGTACTATCATCAAAGCTTTTTGAGCAATTAAAACATTGTATTTCCGACATTATGAAAGGTATAAGGTATTTAAACTCAAAACTTTATTGTCTTGAGTAATACGAATATACATTTATTTTAACATCATATTAAATACAGCACAATATTTCCCATTTGGCTTATAACATCATAGCAAATAAGCCCAAATTTGAAAAAAATAAACTATTTTCGGTGTTTAATTCTTTTCAGAAGAACTGTCTATATACACTTCTTAACTAATAGCTAATCCGCCATCACATCAATCCAATTATCATCGCCCTTGATGATATTAATCAATTCATCAAGCACATTGGCCGAACTAATGTTCTTCTTCACGGCTTCCTTACCGCGGTAAAGCGTGATTTTGTCAGTACTCGAGCCTACGCAACCATAATCGGCATCGGCCATTTCACCGGGACCATTTACGATACAGCCCATAATACCAATCTTCAAGCCTTTGAGGTGATTGGTGCGGCTACGGGTCATCTATGTGGTAACCATCAGATCGAACAGGGTACGCCCGCAGCTTGGGCAGGAAATATATTCAGTTTTAGATATCCATGAGCGGGTAGCCTGCAAAATACCAAACGCCGTAGAGGTAATAACTCCGGCAGGCAGTTCAGGCGCATCTATCCAGATACCATCGCCAAAACCATCAACCAATAAAGCGCCATGATCTGTTGAGGCGTAGAATTGGAGAAGTGTTTGTCCATGGTCCATGCCTTTTACGAAAAAGTCACAAGTCATCCGCCCTCCTGCAAACACACAAGACTTGCGCCATTTGTGAACAGACTTATTACTTCCCTGTAAGACTTACGAAGTTTTGAAAACTTCGTAAGTCTGTCTTCGTCGACTCCGCTACCCTAAACCTATCTTCCCGTTCACCATCTCAATGATCTCCGCTTCCAGCGCAATGGCTTTCCGTTCAATTTCATTGCCGCGGTAAATTATATCGATCACATAATCTTTATCCTTATAGCCTGAGGCGTTGATCTTTACATTCATGAACGCGCCTAATACCGCGGTACGGGCACAAAGGGCAGCCACACCGGCATCTGTTATGGAATTGGGGTTACCGGTCAGCGTCATCGCTTTAATTACCTCCATGCTATCCAAAGCAGCCTCCATTACTTTAAAAGGTATTTCAATAGCATAACGGGTAGCATCCTGAATAGCTTTATCACGGATCGCTTTTTCCTCACCGTTTGATTTTGGCAAGGAGAAAGCCTCCATGATCTGGTTAAAGGCTGTGGTATCCCGATCAACCAATGCCAGCAGTTCATTTTTAAATTGCTGGCCTTTTTGTGCCCAATCGCTAAATTCCTGCCAGCGGCTGTCCCATCCTTTTTTGTGCGAACTCAGGTTAGCCACCATGGTAGCCAGCGACGCGCCTAATGCACCAACAGCTGCCGAAATAGAACCGCCGCCCGGTGCGGGGCTTTCGCTGGCTGTTTCATCAGCCAGGTCGGTAAGGCTCATGCTGATGAGTTTACTGTCGGCTTTATCTTTCAGCAAATATTCTATAATCCGTTCGTCTGGTTTAAACGGAGAAAGCTCATCCAACCCCATCGATTTAATGGCGATCCTGATCAGTTCCTTTTCGCTTACGCCTACCGAGCGTTGCTGTTTCTCCAAGAAATACCTGCCCGCGTCAAGCATCGCTTTCAATGGGATCAATCCAACCAGCTCACTTCCTGTAACCCTGATGCCGCGGGTAGCGGCTTTATCACATACTTCATCAAATGCTTTATGAACCGGGGTAATGTTGATATTGGTTAGATTCATCGAGATCTGGGCAACGCCATATTCCTCAATAAACCAGCCAATAGCTTTTACTGCCTTTAATGAACCGGGAATGGTTTTGGCTTTGCCATGTTCGTCATAAACTATTTTACCGTTAACCGGATCGCCCTCACGCAGGGTGCGACCAGCCTCGCGCACATCAAAAGCAATAGAATTTGCCCTGCGAACGGAAGTGGTATTTAGGTTAACATTATAAGCCACCAGAAAATCCCTTGCACCAATCACGGTTGCCCCGCGTTTAACATCATTTTCCGCCGGACCGAAATCGGGTGCCCATTCCGGTTGCTTGATCTTCTTAAAAAAGCCTTCATATTCCCCCGCACGAATCACCGATAGGTTGCTCCTACTTTTGTTGGGTTGCGCAGCCTCATACAGATAAACCGGGATCTGCAATTCCTCTCCTACACGTTTGGCAAGTCGAGTTGCGTATTCGGCAGTTTCCTCCATCGTGATATTACTGATCGGTATCAGCGGGCAAACATCTGTAGCGCCCATCCTTGGATGTTCGCCTTTTTGTTTGCTCATATCAATCAATTCACCGGCTTTCTTAATAGCGAGGAATGCAGCTTCTATCACTTTCTCCGGTTCACCAACAAAGGTTACCACGGTACGGTTTGTGGCCTTGCCCGGATCAACATTAAGTAACCTTACTCCTTCAACAGACTCAACTTCATCTGTTATCTGTTTGATGATATCAAGGTTTACACCTTCGCTAAAATTGGGTACGCATTCTATTAATTTGGTCATTGGTTCATTAGTTCAATGGTTCATTGATAGCTAAGCAAATCATAAAACCTGCTTAATCGTTATTTTCAGACGTCCAAACCCGGACTGGTTTTAGTTTTCCTTGCTGATATAGTATCTCACGATAATCGTTACACGGATAAGCCTGCATATCGGCAAGTTTTCCTTTGGTTAAGATGCCGCGGTCGCTTAGTTTTAATGCTTGCGCTGCTCTAAAAGTTAAGCCTGCAAAAACCTCGGCTGTACTTAGTTTTTCAGCGGCGGCCATTACTGAAGCCTGCATTAGCAGATCACCCATCGGGGCTGAGCCAGGGTTCCAGTCGCTGGCTATGGCGAGACAAGCTCCGGCATCAAGCAGCTTCCGGGCGGGGGCATAGCCCATCCCCAAACCCAGCGAAGCACCTGGTAAAGTTACAGCAACGGTATCTGAATTGGCCAATAATTTTATCTCATAATCGCCGCTGGCTTCCAGGTGATCGGCCGAAGCTGCCCTTGCCTTAACTGCAACCTCAGTGCCACCGGTTGTAAACTGATCGGCATGAACGGTAGCTTCGAAACCCATTTGCCTGGCTTTACTTAAATAAAACAGGGCATCACTGGTATTAAATGCGCTTTGTTCGATAAAAATATCAACCCGGTTTGCCAAACCCTGCTGTTTTATTTTAGGTAAAAGATCGGTTAACAAATACTTCAGATACACGCTTTCAGCGCCATCAAAATCTTTTGGTTTGATGTGCGCTGCAAGGCAGGTGGGGACAATATGTGCATGCGTTTTATCAGCTGCCTGCTGAATAGCCTTAAGTTGTTTTAGCTCCTCTGTTACTGACAAACCGTAACCGCTTTTAACTTCAATAGTAGTTACTCCTTCCGATAAATGGCGCTTGATCCGTTGCAATAACAAGCGGCTTAGTTCGGTGTCAGTCGCTGCGCGGGTTTGTGTAACCGAATCCCAGATACCACCGCCCGATGCCGCAATTTCCAGGTAGCTTTTACCAGCATTGCGCATAGCGTAATCCTTAGCCCTGCTCCCGGCAAAACAGATATGCGTATGGCAATCGACAAAACCGGGCAGCAATACATGATCGCCGGTAATTTCTTCTATTTGTGCCGATGGATGGCTTTTGCGAAGCTGTTCAAAGTCGTCAACAGCTAATAAGACGCCGTCTTCAACCAGCACGCCACCATTGGCTATGATGTGCAATTGTTCATCCTCTAAGGCACCTTTGAGCGATAGCCCGGTTAAAGGCAATATCTGTGTAAACGGACCTATTAGTTTTTTCATTTTCATTTTTCCATCACGTCATTGCGAGGAACGATGCAATCCCCAATAAACAGGGAAACCACGCAAGTCTCTCTGTACAGTTTGGGATTGCTTCGTTCCTCGCAATGACGCTTTTATATTTTATGCTTTGCGTCTTCCCAGGGTCCTCTGCGAGGAACTGGTGAAAGCCTTAAGCTATCCTCAACCCAAACTTATCCGCCCACTCGGCAGCTTTATCATATCCCGCATCTGTATGCCTAAAAATACCCATCGCCGGGTCATTGTACAGCACCCTTTTCAGGCAGGTGGCTGCGCGATGGGTGCCATCGGCCAGTACAACCATGCCGGCGTGCTGGGAATAACCCATGCCTACCCCACCGCCATGATGGAACGAGATCCAGGTGGCGCCTCCTGATGCATTTGCCATCAGGTTGAGCAGCGGCCAGTCGGATACTGCGTCTGAACCGTCAAGCATAGCCTCTGTTTCCCGGTTGGGCGATGCTACCGAGCCGCAATCCAGATGGTCGCGACCGATCACTATGGGGCCTTTTACTTTGCCGGAGGCCACCAGTTCATTAAATATCAGTCCTGCCTTTTCACGTTCGCCCATGCCCAACCAGCAAATGCGGGCAGGCAATCCCTGGAATGCAATTTTCTCCCGTGCTTTTTTAAGCCAAGTGATTAGTGGTTTATTTTCCGGGAAGGCCTCAATCAGCGCCTGATCTGTAGTGTAAATATCTTCCGGGTCGCCGGATAGTGCTACCCATCTGAACGGCCCTTTCCCCTCACAAAACAGCGGCCGGATATAGGCCGGGGTAAAACCCGGGAAGTTAAATGCGTCGGCCTCGCCGCCTTGTCGGGCAAATTCGCGCAGATTGTTGCCATAGTCAAAGGTAATAGCCCCTTTGCTTTGCAGCTCCAACATCAAACTCACATGCCTTGCCATGCTTTTAAGCGAGCGCCGTTTATACTCCACCGCGTCATCTTTCCTTAAAACCGCAGCTTCATTTAATGATAAATCATTCGGGATATACCCATTCAAAGGATCATGTGCCGAAGTTTGATCGGTAAGCACATCAGGGATGATATCATCCTTCAACAGTTTTTCAAGCAGGTCACCTGCATCGCTTACCAAGCCTACCGAAAGCGTCTCCTTTTTAGCGATGGCTTCTTTGATCCAGGTGATGGCTTCATCATACGAAGCCGTCATCCGGTCGATATATTTCGTGTCAACCCGTTTTTGGATCCGGGACGTATCCACATCGGCACCTAAAAATACAGCACCTGCCATGGTTGCAGCCAAGGGCTGAGCACCACCCATACCACCTAAGCCTGCGCTTACAATGAGTTTGCCTGCCAAATCACTATTGAAATGTTGGTTACCACATTCCACAAAGGTTTCGTAGGTGCCCTGCAAAATGCCCTGTGTACCTATGTAGATCCAACTGCCTGCGGTCATCTGTCCGTACATCATCAGGCCCTTTTCGCGCAGCTCGTTAAAATGTTCCCAGTTGGCCCACGCGGGTACCAGGTTACTGTTGGCTATTAAAACCCTTGGCGCCTCGGGGTGGCTGCGGATGATCCCAACCGGCTTACCCGACTGGATCAGCAGCGAATGATACTCATCTAACTCAAGCAGCAGCTCAATAATTTTACGGAGCGCCTCCGGATTACGTGCCGCCTGGCCGATACCGCCGTAAACCACCAGCTCGTCGGGGTTTTCGGCTACCTGGCCGTCAAGGTTGTTAAGCAACATCCTGAGCGGAGCCTCGGTTTGCCAGCTTTTGGCATGAAGCTGCATGCCACGCGGTGCTTTATACACCGGGTGGTTGGCGTAGGTGTTAATAAATTCCGAACTCGTCATGACTTAAATCTATTTGGTGAGCAATAGCTGCTTCGCCTGCGGTTTGCAGCAATGAGCCATCTGTAATCAGTTTGTGGAGGCTGTTAATATCATCAGCAAAAACACGGTCATTTTGTATAAACGTTACATGCTGCCTTACCAGTTCATGGCAAGCTTCAATAACCGGGGTCGATCTTAACGGTCTGCGGAAATCCATAGCCTGGGCTGCGTAAAGCAACTCTATCGCCTGAATGTATTCAATATTATCTATCACCTGGTGCAGTTTGCGCCCGCTGATGGAGCCCATAGATACATGGTCTTCCTGGCCGAGCGAGGTGGGCACGCTATCGGCACTGGCAGGGAAGCACAGAGTTTTATTTTCGGTAACGAGGGCAGCAGTAGTATACTGCGGAATCATTAAGCCTGAGTTAAGTCCGGCATTATGTGTAAGCAGCTTAGGCAAGCCATAGCGGCCTTCGCTCATCAGGTAACAACGCCTGTCGGCTATATTGCCAATTTCGGCAGCGGCGGTAGTTGCATAATCAAGCGGTAAAGCCAGGGGCTGCCCGTGGAAATTGCCTCCGCTGATGGTATCATCGGCATTAAAAATAACAGGATTGTCGGTAACCGAATTAAGCTCAATTTCGGTAAGCTCTTTCAGGTGCAGCCATGCGTTGCGGGATGCACCATGTACCTGAGGCATGCAACGTAAGGAGTATGGGTCCTGCACCCTGTCGCAATTAACATGTGACGAATTAATTTCAGAGCCATCCAAGAGGGTGAACAAACGATGGGCTACCATACGCGTACCTTTAAATGGACGGATCTGGTGTAGCCGCTCGTCAAAGGGACGAATAGAACCCATCAACCCTTCTAATGACATGGCACCGATCAGATCGGCACGGTTCAAGGCGTCATCCAACCTTTGTACAGCTTTTATAGCGAATGAAAGAATGAATTGCGTACCATTAATCAATGCAAGGCCCTCTTTCGGGCCAAGCAATAGGGGTTGCAAACCATGCTTATTTAATAACTTCGAAGCAGGGCGTCGCTCCCCGTTCTCAAATACTTCACCTAAACCAATCAATGGTAAAAACAGGTGTGATAAGGGAGCCAGATCGCCTGAAGCGCCCACCGAACCTTTTTCGGGTACAACCGGGATAATGTCATTGTCAATATGCCAGATGATCCGCTCAAGCGTAGTAAGCGCTATGCCCGAATAACCTTGTGCCAAAGCCTGCACCTTGGTGATCATCATAAGCTTCGCTATTTCTTGCGGGATGGGTTTCCCGACACCTACGCTATGACTTTTAAGGATATTGCTTTGCAGCAAACTGGTATCTTCTTCCGAGATCCGCGTATCACACAACGGGCCAAAGCCGGTATTAATTCCATAAACCGGGTGGTGGCCATGTACAATCTTTTCTACCTCACGCCATGAGGATTGAATCATGTCGGCGGCTTCTTTGTTAATGATCCCTTTAGTTTTACCCACTGCTATATCAAGGCAAATACCTATGGTAAGATGGTCGGTGCCGTAATTAAATGTATTAGTCATTGCCGGCTGGTTTTAAATTGGTATTCAGTTTTTCAACGATATTATCGGCCAGTTTAGTTTGCCTGAAAACGTTTTCAAGCGCACTTATTGCCGGCAGTAATTGCTGGGCGGTTGCGTCTGCGGTTACAAGCTCAGCCATCGATAGGCTGATGGCATCCCAAACAGGCAGTACCTGCTTCAGCAACTCACGGCCTTCGGCAGTAAGCGTAACCAATTGCCGCCTGCCATCATCTGTACAGGTATCGGTACTTACCAGGCCTCGTTTTTTAAGGTTGGTGATCAGTTGACTTGCGGCAGGATGCGAAACCTCTATCTGCTCACTTAATTCTTTGATAGATAAAGCATCATTTTTCGACAGTAAATAAAATACGGGAAACCAGCTGGCATCAAAATCGATACCGGCGGTTTGATAAGCACGGTTAATTTCGGCCAGAAAGGCTTCGCTCAGCCGCCTTAAACGGCTGCCTAAAACCAGATGCCCCAGGCTTTGATATAAATTCATTATGCAATTTATATAAGTGCTTATATAATTGCAAATTTATTTTTTTTCTCGCTGAATTTTATTACCTGCTAACAGAAAGCAAAAACGTCTAAAACAAAAAACTCCCGGCGGTTTGCCGGGAGCTTTCATTTATTACTTAGTGATCAGGTTGTATAACTCATCGAGCTTAGGAGTAAGCACAATCTCTATTCGCCTGTTCTTTGCGCGGGCCTCATCGGTAGCGTTAGCATCTATCGGCTGAAACTCGCTCTTACCTGTTGCGGTAAGCCTATGCGGGTCAACACCTTCTGTTTCGGTCAGATAGCGGGTTACCGAGGTAGCGCGCAATACGCTCAAATCCCAGTTGTCTTTGATCTGACCAAGGTTCTTCACTTTCTTGTCATCAGTATGGCCTTCAACTGCCATATTGATATCCGGCTCCTTATTTAATACTGCGGCAAGCTGCTTTAATGCGGCTTTACCTTTGTCATCTATAATGATACTGCCCGATGGGAACAATAGCTTATCTGTTAATGACACATAAACCTTGCCATTTCTGATATCAACCGTTAAACCGCTTTGTTGAAAGCCTAATAATGCTTTCTGTAATTTATCTTTCAGGGCATTGGTGGCCTCGTCACGTTTCTTCAAAATATCTTCTACTTCCTTTAAACGGGCTTCGCGTTTTTTCAGATCGGCGGCCAATTTTGCGGTCTGGGCGGCTAATTCGTTAGCTTTTGATGATGTTGCATCCAGGTTACTGTTCAGCACATTGTTGTTATTGCGCAAATCGGCAAGCTGGCGGTGAAGGCGGGCGGTATCGGCTTGCAACTGCGCAAGCTGTCCTTCCAAATTTGTTGTACGGGTAGCTAATGAGTCGCGTTCTGCTACAAGGGTTTTGTATGCTTTTGGCGACATTACCTTGCATGAGTACATTGTTAAACATACAGCAGCGGCTAAAAAGGCATATCTAATTTTCATGATATATTGAGGGTTAAATATCGTATTACGCCAAGGCGTTCTTCAAAAATACATTAAGCGGATGGATCCTGCTGCACATATCTATCACCGTTTTTTCCGATCCGGATTGGGTTAATTCTTTATCTGTAAGTTTATGCCAGCCCACAAAACTTTTTAGTTTTATCAGGTCGAGGTTTTCGTTATCCGGCTCGTAACCCTTTGGCAACGACTTAAGCTGCTCCTGTTTCCTAAAGTCGCCAAATAGTTTAATAAACTCTTTATCATCTATGATCTTTTTCAGATCGGCAGCATTATAATCAATTTCCTGGCGAATAGCTTTAAGATGAGGAGCTTCGGGCATCCAGTATCCGCCGCCGATAAACGAATTGCCGGGCTGGATGTGCAGGTAATATTCAACGCCACCGCCTTTTAAGCCGGATGTTGGGAAACTTACCCCAAAGTTATTTTTATAAGGTGCTTTATTTTTACTGAAGCGAATGTCACGGTAAATGCGCATCACGCATTTTTTGGCGTCAAGGTTCTCGTCCATGCCTGCCTCAATTTTACGCACGCCCTCAAGCACCTTCGCTGTAAAATCAATTACATTTTCACGGGCTTTATCGTAGCGCTCTTTGTTTACAGCAAACCATTCACGGTTATTATTTTCGGCGAGATCTTTTAAAAAATCAATACTTTCCTGGTATATCATCGGTATCTAAATAGCTTTGGTAGTGTATTTTGGGTGACAACCAATACAACAAAAACACACGCGAATATCTGAAATTTACAGGAGCAAGGAAAAAACACCCTAAAATTATAGTACCGAGATATAACCACGGCGAATCCTGATTGTGGGTAGCCAGGTAAGTAAGCCATGCTATCCCCAGGGCCTCACCAACATTCAGGGCATAACTCACATACATTGCCGCGTAAAAGTAACCGGGCTCTATTTCAAAAAAAAGATCACAATGAGGGCAGTTAAGATTTATTTTATTGGAGAAACTATAAGGACTTCCCTTAAACATATCGCCCCGCCTGCAGCGCGGACATTTACATTTAAGCATAGCCCATGACTTTGGTGTTTGGGACACGATAAGTATCTTATGATGTTATGAAGACAGCTGTTGCCGGGTCGCAGTCCCGCTTCTTAATTCAGATTAAGCTTTTCGCCGCGCATATCAAGCTTGACATCTTTACGACGGTATTTTTTATACCAGATGTAGCCACCTAATGCAACAGCAAAATAAGGAGCGCCCAATAAAAACAAGATGCCATTGTTTAAACCTCTTGTTTTTGAGCTGCCGCTTTGCGCATTGGTTTCAACCGTGGCAGCACATTGTGCACACTGGGCTTTTACAGGCTCACGGGCAATCAACATCAAGCCAAGGGCCATTACAAAAAGGATAACTTTAAAACCTTGTTTCATAAGTACAAATTTAACTAATTATAAATTAAAAATGATAAAACGGACGGATCATTAAGTAAACAACCACGCCGCTCGCCGTAACATACAACCAGATAGGGAATGCCCAGCGTACCAGTTTACGGTGTTTTTCAACCTGCATTTGCAACCCGCGGTGAAAACTCAGTAATATTAACGGTAAAACGGCGGCCGCAAGTATAATATGGGGCGTTAAAATGGATAAGTATATTGTCCGTAAAGATCCCGCTGAAGCCCGTTCTGCTTCCGACAAATGTCCGTCGCCATTGATATCACCGTAAACAATTTCGTTACGCATCAGGTAGTGAAATAATACATATGATGCCAGGAAAAGCGCCGAAAGGCAAAACGTAATAATGTTAAGCCGTTTGTGTAAGGTTATGTTGCCTTGTTTAATTTGATACAGCGATAGAAGCAGTAGTAACGTACAGGTTCCGTTCAACACCGCGTTAAGCATTGGCAAATAGGGCGTAAAAGCAGGAGCTACTGCCGGCCCCGGAATAAGGTGCCTGTTTAAAAGAATAACAAGTGCAATTACAACTATGGTAACAACCGCTACAAAGCGGATTATAAATTTATCGCTCATGGCTAATTAATATAGGGCCTTATCAACTTTACGAAGTTCTTCGGCTATCAACACTTTTATCTCGTCGTTAAGGCGGTTTACATCTGGCGTAACTGCAGCCTTGTAGTAGCCCCTGATGCGGTGTTCCTGGTCAACAAGTACAAAGTTATCACTGTAAACGAAGTCATCGCCGGCCTTTGCCGCATTAACATAAAGACCGTTGCGGGCAAAGCTGTAAACAGATGAAGTATCGCCGCTGCACATCAGCCAGCGGTTTGATTCGGGCTTGAAGGTTTGCAGGTATTTATTGAGTACCTCCGGGGTATCGTGTTCGGGATCAACGGTGATGGTCAAAAAATAAACCATCTTGTTTTTATAATAGGTACCCACCAGCCAGCTCATGTTTTTGTTGATGGTTTGGCAAACGGTAGGGCAGTTTTTATAAAAGAAGTTAATTACAAAGATCTTTCCATTTATTGTAGCCAATGTAACCGGCTTGCCATCCTGATCGGTCAGTTTAAAATCGGGAATGGTATGGTAAATGGTATCAGGGATATACTTACCATGAAACTTGTGGCCTGTTTTGGCAACCACCTTCGGCCCGAAAACAGCCAGCGGCTTGTACCTGTTTTTACCTTTAGCGGTAAGTAAATAATATAAAAATCCTGGTACTGCTAATATGAGCACCAGGATCAGGATCTTTTTTAATATAGAAGCCTTGTTCATTATAGCGGAAACCGCAGGTCAACCCAATGGTGGCTTTCGTTTGTAAGTACCAGGATCAAACCCACTATAAATATTACCGGGATTGCTAACGATAACACTAAACCAAGTTTTTCAAATTTCAAGTGCATAAAATATGCTACGATATAGAAAGCTTTAAACAAGGTTAAAACAATATATACAGGGTTAGCATACTGTATAGGAAGGATGTTTTTTGGCACGCATACAAGCGCTATAATAAACTCTATAATGGTAATACCCAATAATATAAAGAACACTTTCCAGATCCTGCCTTTGGTCATGGTTTCGTGCTCACCATCATGGTGAACTTCGTGTGATTCTGCTGACATATGATAAATATTTTTAAACTAAGTAAAAGAATGTAAATACGAATACCCAAACAAGGTCTACAAAGTGCCAGTAAAGACCAACCTTTTCAACCATTAAGTAGCTACCGCGTTTCTCATACGTGCCCTTTAACACGTTAACGGTGATGATGATATTGATAATAACCCCTGTGAATACGTGGAAACCATGGAAACCCGTAATAGTAAAGAACAGGTTAGCAAACTCCTGAGAGGTCATATGCTGTACCGCTTCAGAACCACCCGTAAATAAATGCTTCAGTTCTTCTGCCGGAGGAACGCTACCCCACCAAAAACCTTCGTGGTGTAAGTGTCCCCATTCCAAAGCCTGGCAGCCAAGGAACATGAAACCACCTATAATGGTTGCTATCATCCACCCAATAACTTCCTTTTTTGAGTTACGGTGGCCAGCCTCAACAGCCAATACCATGGTAACAGAACTTGCAATGAGGATAAAGGTCATTATACCCACGAAAACCAATGGATAACCGCTATCAACAACACCGGGTACTGATTGAAAAACCTTATCTGCACCTGGCCATACGCTTGCGCTGAAACGCAGTGAACCGTAAGCTATCAATAATGATGAAAAGGTGAACGCATCCGAAAGGAGGAAAAACCACATCATTATTTTTCCGTACTCCACGTTGAACGGGGATCTTCCTCCCGACCAGGGCGAAGTTTTTACTTCGTCAATTTGTGAAACTGTTGTACTCATCTGTACTAATCTATGGGTGTATTAATTATGATTCAAAAGTAAAAAAACATACAGATAAATCCATATAATATCGAGAAAATGCCAGAAAATGGAGGTTAATTCCATTTTAAACATATTCCTTACCTGGGGGATATTACGGTATGTACCTATAAGTGTATTTATTAGCAATAACAGAGCGGCCAAAATGTGCACTAAATGCGCGCCAACAAAAACGTATACAAAGGAGCGCGAAGCGTTAGGATCAACAAAATAGATCTGCATTTGGTAGGTTAACACATAGCAGGCATAAATTTGTAAGGCAAAAAATGCCAAACCCAGGCCTAATGTGATCCATAGATACAGCTTCTGCTTGTCAAACTGTAATGCCTTTGCAGCCTTCGAAGCTAAAAACAACGAACCGCTGCTTAATACTATAACAATAGTGCTATACAAAAACGACTGGGGCATGATCACGTTTAAACCGTGACCGCTACCGCCCGAATAAACGATAAACCCGCTGGTAAAAGCCGCGAAAAGCATAAATGATGTGAATATGAAGATCCACATATTAAACTTTTTGGCACCAAGGTTAAGCCTGTCGTTATCTTGTTCCATCCTTGCCATCATCTCACTTAACTATAAAATCTACTAAAAACATTATTTGAACTAACGGCAGGTAAAAGAACGAGCCGAACATTAATTTACGCGCCTCGGGTATTTGACGGGTACGCAGCAACATAAATGACTGGTATAAGAATATTAAGCTGCATATCAATGATACTCCGCCTACCCAGTAACCACCATAACCGTAAAAGGTTGGCAACAAACTTACGGGGACTAAAACAATGGCAAATATAAACGTAATTACCGCACTTGTTAAATCTCTTTTGCCCGATGGTAGTAACCTAAAACCTGCCAGCTTATAATCATCATCCAAAACCCAGGCAATAGCCCAGAAATGAACAAACTGCCAGATAAACTGAATTGCAAAAAGGATTAAAGCTATCTTATCAATATGCCCATATTCCTGATTATGACTATGTGGCTGTGAAGCTACATAACCAATAAGTGGTGGCAAGGCTCCTGGAATGGCACCAACAAAAACAGCTATGGGCGATTTCCGTTTTAAAGGCGTATAAGCAAACGCATACAACAAGATAGAGAACACCGATAATAAGCCCGTTAAAAGGTTTAAACTGCCCAACAGGTAAGTACCTGCCATGCCCATGCCCAAACCCAATACCAATGCCTGCCCGGTGGTCATTTTACCTGAAGGGATTGGCCTATCCATGGTGCGCTTCATCAGCTTATCCAGATCCTTTTCAATGATTTCGTTGAAAGCATTGGCTGCAGAAGTAACCAGGAAGCCCCCTACGATCAATTTAATCCAATCGATCCAGACAACGTAACCGTTAGCCCGACTCCCGATTAAAAATGATATTGATGCCGAAAACACTACCAAAGAGGTAAGTCTCGTTTTGATCAGTTTTGAAAAATCAGCCCATTTCATCTGCTTACCTCCCTACCCTTAACACCTTGAAATAAATTCAAAAGCAAATAAAACTGTGCCCCAAATATTAAACTCGCCAATACAATGTGTGCGGCCTGGGCCACAGGTGGTAACGCGAGATATGATAATAAGATCCCGGTTACTATCTGTAACGTGATCATTAAAAATGTAAAGCTCATCAGCTGCTGCTGAATGGAATGCCTGTTAAACCCTTTACGGATCAAAGCAAATAAGGCAACATTCAATATCAACACCAAAATGGCTATATCCCTGTGATGCTGAAATATTTCACCCGCGTTAGTGATCCAATCTTTACGATAACCGCCTTGAAAGTGATTAGCCACCGCATCTATTTTCTCCCGCACCTCGGTACCGAAAGCGATTTGCAAGATACTTACAAACAGCGCAGCAAGTGTTATTATGTAAACCAAAGGTGACGAGCCCGAAGTACTCTTTCCCGAGATTCTCGCTACCTGATACGTATAAATGCAAATAGCCAAAATAGCCAACGCCAAAAGCATGTGTACAGTAACTATCCAGGCGACTAAATTAGTTGATACTACAATTGAACCTAACCATGCCTGGAAGCCTACAAGCAGCAGGTTGAAAATGCTTAGGATAGCTATTCTTTTATCTGTTTTCCAATAGCTAAAAGAGAATACTACCGAAAGCAGGAGGAAAAGACCCGATAAAGCGCCGATAAGACGGTTGATGTATTCTGTCCATGTTTTACCTGCGTTAAACTCTTCAGGTACAAGGATAGAACGGTCTTCACGGATACGTTTTGCCAGATCACTGTACCCAAACACATCAAGTGTTTTCGCAAAACGCTGGTTCTTTTCAATGCGTTTAGCTACGTACTTCTGTTTATAGTCTTTAGGGAGATCGTTTACGTCAGTAGGCGGGATATATCTTCCGAAACACTTCGGCCAGTCGGGACACCCCATACCTGAACCTGAGCTACGTACAACACCGCCGGCAAGAATCAAAACAAACAGCAGAACAATGGTTGTAATATTGATCTTTTGAAACCTATTTTTTGCAGCTGTGCTCATCTAAATATGTCTAAAAATTTAGGGTACCCATTCTGAATTTGAAGATTTGAAAATTTATTGATTTGAAAATGTGATTTTCAAATTGTTCAGATTTTCAAATCTTCAAATTAGGTAGGTACCCTAAAAGATCAGATAAGTATTAATTTATTTTACTTGTTCGTTTGCTTTCAGCGTACTTGTAAACTTGTTAAGTTCTGCTAAACCTGCAGGATTATCTTCGAAATCATGCGGTTGGTTTGAGCTCATAGTTTGCGAGTAAGGAACAGTTTGAGGGATATAATCCTCTTCGGCTCCTGGTTTGCTGTAATCATATGGCCAACGGTAAACAGTTGGAATTTCGCCTGGCCAGTTGCCATGCAAGTGCTCAACAGGAGTAGTCCACTCCAATGTATTTGACTCCCATGGATTTTGAGTTGCTTTTTGTCCTTTGAATATGGATACAAAGAAGTTATAAAGGAAACCAAACTGTGTAAGTGCAGCGATAATAGCGGCCCAGGTAACAAACGTATTTATGGTTAACCATTTTTGCATTGAAGCAAATTCGGTGAAGGCATAATACCTACGCGGTACGCCGTCAAGACCCATAAAGTGCATTGGGAAGAATACCAGATAAGCGCAGATAAATGTTAACCAGAAGTGCAGGTAACCTAATTTTTCGTCCATCATACGGCCGAACATTTTAGGGAACCAGTGGTAAACACCCGCAAGCATACCAAATATAGCTGCCGAACCCATTACAAGGTGGAAGTGGGCAACTACGAAGTAAGTATCGTGCAAGTTGATATCCAAAGCAGCGTTACCCAGGAAAATACCTGTTAAACCACCTGAGATAAAGAATGACACCATACCGATAGCGAACAACATGGCAGGCGTGAACCTGATGTTACCACGCCAAAGTGTGGCAAGCCAGTTAAATGTTTTTACTGCCGATGGAACCGCAATGATCAACGTAGTGATCATGAACACACCGCCCAGGAACGGGTTCATACCCGTAACAAACATGTGGTGCCCCCATACGATGAACGATAATACTGTGATACCAATCAGGGAGTAAACCATCGCATGGTAACCGAAGATCGGTTTACGTGAATTTACCGACATGATCTCAGATGAGATACCCATCGCAGGCATAATAACGATATATACTTCCGGGTGACCCAGGAACCAGAATAAGTGCTGGAACAGGATAGGGCTACCACCTTCAAACGGTTGCTGTACACCGTTTAATACGATATCAGATAAATAGAAGCTTGTACCAACGCTGCGATCAAATATCAGCAATACAACACCGGCAACTAAAACCGGGAATGCAAGGATACCTAATATAGCAGTAAGGAATAAAGCCCAGATAGTTAAAGGCATTTTCCAAAGGTCCATACCTTTTGTACGCATGTTTAATACAGTACTTACGTAGTTGATACCACCCATTAATGATGATGCTACGAACAATACCATACTGATCAGCCACAAGGTCATACCTTCACCAGAACCCGGCATCGCTTTTGGCAAGGCAGATAATGGTGGATAGATTGTCCAGCCACCGCTGGCAGGGCCTTTTTGTACAAAGAATGATGACAACATGATAACACTGGCTAAAAAGAAGAACCAGTATGATAGCATGTTCATGAATGGCGAAGCCATATCACGCGCGCCTACCTGCAACGGGATCAATAGGTTGGCAAAAGTACCGCTCAAGCCGGCAGTTAGTACAAAGAATACCATGATGGTACCGTGTATGGTAACCAAAGCAAGGTAAAAATCGGGACTGATACGTCCGTTAGGTGCGAAACGACCTAACAGGGTAGTTAACAGTGGAAATGTTTTATCAGGGTAAGCAAGCTGGATCCTAAACAGGATTGACAAAATCATTGCGATAACCGCCATAGTAATACCTGTGATCAGGAATTGCTTGGCAATCATCTTGTGGTCCATGCTAAATACATATTTAGACAGGAATGATTGGTCATGGTGGTGTTCGTGACCGTGTTCGTCGTGGTGGGCTCCTGCGTGGTCGTGAACTGCTAATGTTGACATATCTCTATTTCTTATCTTTATTAATTATTTAACGCTAACCTATTTGTTGAAGCACCGCTCTGCTCATTGTTTGCTGCCGCAAAATGAAGCTCTTTCCTTAAAGCATCATTGAGGTAAGGCTTTTGCCTTGACAACCATGACTGATATTCGGCTTCGGTAACAACACGTACAACTTTTTGCATGTTGTAGTGGCTTCCACCGCATATTTTGTTGCAGTAAAGGGTATATTCAAATTTAGGGTCGTCTAATTTTGTACGCATCTCTGCGGTAGTAATGGTCGGAGTAAATTTAAAGAAGGTTGGTAAGCCTGGTACCGCGTTCAGCTGAACCCTGAAGTGAGGCATGTAAACGCTATGGATCACATCCTGGGCCAGGATATTCAACCTGATTGACTTATTAACCGGCAGATACATAGTATCAACCCTTAAATCATCAAAGCTGCTTTTCTTTTTAAAGTTAACACCAAGGTTATTAGCACCTGTAACCAAACGGAAATCCTTAGGGCCTAATACACCATCTTTACCCGGGTAACGTAATTCCCAGGCAAACTGGTGACCGGTTACATCGATATTAATATCGCCTTTAAGGTCTTCACTGTTCATGATCTTCTGCCAGGTAAAGAAACCAAACACAACCAGGATAGTCAGAACGATAGCTGGCGCAATTGTCCAAACTTTTTCAATAGTGTTATTGTGAGGAAGAAAGTGTGCACGGCGTTTATCAGAATGACGGTATTGGAACAGGAATCCAAACAGCAGGATCTGGGTAACAAAAAATACTATCATTGTTAAAACAGTAGTGACAGTAAACATCTCATCTATTTTAACACCATGTGCTGAAGCTGCTTCAGGTAAGGTCATGCTACCCTGTTCAGTAAATGACCAATAAGATCCATAAAGACCGGCAATAAGGAAAACAAGACAAATTACAGCCATCACGGTATTCCATTTGATGCCCTTTTTTCCCTGCATTTTTAGGGTAAGATCATACACCTTAAGGATTTTGCCAACAATAGCAATACCTAAGCAGATCAGGAAAAATATCAGCACGTAATATGCCACCCCGGTCCAGTCAACCTTAGGGGCTTCTTCCTGGGCCGCACCGGCAGCCGCAGTTTGCGCCATCAGCAGGTTTGTGCCCAGGAGCATAAACGCAGCGAAGAACGATAGTAGTTTTTTAGAATTTATTAGTTTTCTGAATCCCATTTTAGTAAGCTGTTTGGTATTCTGTATTTTGGTGCAAATGTAATAATTATTATATGTGATGATGAAGGCTTTCCTGTAAGAACGGGTGTTTTTTAGGAACCAGTGATTTAAACTTAGTTAAAGCTGTCATCGCTGTGAACGTAAATAAACCTCCAAATCCAACAAACGTACCTATCTCAATCCAGCTGATTTCAGTTAACCAAGATGAAGTTGGGCCAACTGTACCAGGCATGATCATCATGAAGTAATCCAACCAGTGACCGATAATCAGGATAATACACATGATCTCAACAGTACGATAGATACGTTTAGAATCACGTGACATAAATACCAGCAATGGTGCAAGGAAGTTGATCACGATATTAAACCAGAACCATGGTTTAAATTCAGGCTCCCATCTTTTAAAGAAGTATACTGTTTCTTCTGGTATGTTAGCGTAGTAGATCAACAGGAACTGTGCAAACCAAACGTAAGTCCAGAAAATAGAGAAACCGAAAATGAACTTGGTTAAGCTATGCATGTGGTCTTCAGTAACCCAATCAAAGTAACCGATACGTTTTAATCTGATCAGTGTAAGTGTAATAACAGATAAACCGCTCACCCACATTGCAGCAAAGTTATACCAGCCAAACATAGTCGAGAACCACTCAGCCTCTAATGACATGATAGTATCAAAAGCGTATATCGGAGTAGTAAAGCCGAAGATCACTAAAAACAGACATGACATATTGAAGCTTTTTTTGTAGTAAAACATACCACCAACTTCATCTTCCGACTCTGAATATTTAGCCAGCAACCAGCCAAATACACAATATGAACCAAGGAAACAAACCAAACGGATCACAAGTCCTACTTTGTTCATATACCCCGATTTGCCGGCTATAACAGCATTGTAATTTTCGCTGTGAGGATCAGTAACACCAACGGCTGCCCAAATTTTGTATAAGTAAGGGGCAACAACCTGCTTACCTTCTTCATTGGTTACTGTATGGGTTAATGAAAACCCTGCTATAACTACAACAATGAGTGTAATTGCAGCAATCGGAAGAACTTTTCCAAAAGCCTGAGGGATCCTGATCATTGAAGCAGACCAACCGGCTTGCGCAGCATACTGTACCGCGCAAAAGAAAATACCGCACATACAAACCGCAGCAAAGTAATAGGTCATCAGCAGCAGGTTAGCAAAAGTCCGCTCAGCGTAGCCAGTTGCAAAACCAGCAAGGATGACAACCAAACCAATCACGATGCATATCAAGCTCCATGTTTTGGCTTTGCCGACAAATTCGTATTGCCCGTCAAAATTATTATGAGTCTTCATTAATATCTTTTTCTTATAAGGTTTGTAAATGGTGAACATACATGATCACTTTCCAGCGTTCTTCGGGAGCAAGCTGAGAAGCGTATGAACCCATAGCATTTACACCGTAAGTAATGGTATGATAAATTTTACCGTCTGTAAGGTCTTTCATGTTACCACCGCGTGATGACTGACCTTTTGAATATGATGGGGGAGCCGGATAACCGTGCTGAACCACCAATCCATCACCCTGACCGTTAACACCATGGCAAGGAGAGCAGAAATGCTCAAATAAGATCTTACCGTCGGCGTAGTTAGCCTGGGTTTGAGCCAGTACTGTTTTTACCTCAACGCTGGCTAATTCATAACCATCTTTGGTATTTGGATAATCAAATTTGGTAAAGCCAACCGGTATAGTTCCCGCAGGCGGCAACTGAGCAGTTTTACCATCTTTAAAATTGTTATTTTTCTGATCCGGATCGTATGCCAAATGCTCGTACATATTAGGTGCATACTCCCAACCGGTGCTCCTTTTATCTTTGCACGATGTAAAAACTATCGAAGCAGCGATAATAGTAACTATTGTTCCTAATATTTTAATTTTATTCATAGCTAACATATTTTCTGTCGTTATGCTTAACTTCTGTAGCGCCCGCTTCTTTTAGTAAATTAGTTATATCGTCGTGTGGAATATTCCCCTTAGCATTGATAGCAATTATAAACTTATCATCGGTTGCACGCAGGTCCATTACCCTTGGCGCACGGCCCGGAAAAAGGTGGCTTGCAAAGAAGAAAGTAAATGTCATACCAAACGAGGTCCACAATACCGTCCATTCAAATGTAACCGGGATAAAATCGGGGATAGCAAAAAAGTTTTTACCACCGATATTGATAGGCCAATCGTGAACAAGCATATAGTAAACCATGCTGAACATTATAGTGCCGCCTAAACAGCCAAACATAAATGCTGCATAACCAAGGCGCGAATCTTTAATATTCAGTTTAGCCTCGATACCGTGGATAGGCATAGGCGTATAAACGTCATAAATAGGTACGCTGTTCTTTTGCAGCTTATCGATCCCATGCATCATGTCATCGGGATCATCAAAAACGCCTAATATATATTTAGTGCTACTCATTAGTATTATGCTTTTAAGTATTCAGACTGTTCAACACTATCAAATTTCTCCAGCGAAGCGATATAAAACTCTGCTTCGGCAGGTACAACATGGCCTTCGTCCATAAGTTTCTTCTTAGCCTGCTCGCTTGAGCTCTTCAGCAGTAATTTCACCTCGGCCATAGCCACTGATGGTAATACCCTGATAAACAACAGGAACATGGTAAAGAATACACCTATTGAACCGATGAACACGCTCACGTCAACCCAGGTTGGATAGAACATAGCCCAGCTTGAAGGTATAAAGTCGCGGTGCAGTGAGGTAACGATAATTACAAAACGCTCAAACCACATACCGATGTTAACCACGATTGATAATACCCATGACAACGGAATGTTGGTACGGATCTTTTTGAACCAGAACAGCTGCGGGGTAATTACGTTACAGGTCATCATGCTCCAGTAAGCCCACCAGTACGGACCGGCAATACGGTTTGCGAAAGCATATTGCTCATACTCGTTTTGTGAGTAGAAAGCGATGAACAACTCTGTTAAGTAAGCCACACCTACTATCGAACCGGTTAACATGATGATCTTGTTCATCGATTCGATGTGGAACATGGTGATATAGTTCTCCAAACCTAAAACCTTACGTGCAATAAGCAACAGGGTTTGTACCATGGCGAAACCTGAGAAGATCGCACCCGCAACGAAGTATGGAGGGAAGATGGTGGTGTGCCACCCCGGTTCCAGTGAAGTTGCAAAGTCCATTGATACGATGGTGTGTACCGAAAGTACCAGTGGGGTTGAAACACCTGCCAGGATCAACGATACGGTTTCAAAACGCTGCCAGGTTTTTACTGAGCCTGTCCAGCCGAATGATAATACCGAATAGATACGGCGGCGTAAGCCTTGAGCACGGTCACGGATGGTAGCGATGTCAGGCAATAAACCTGTGTACCAGAATACCAATGAAACCGAGAAGTAAGTTGAGATTGCAAATACGTCCCAGATAAGCGGCGAGTTCCAGTTTACCCATAACGAACCATATTGGTTAGGTAATGGTAACGAATAGACTGCCATCCATGGGCGACCCATGTGAGCGGCGATATAAGTGGCCGCACAGATTACCGCGAAGATTGTCATCGCCTCGGCCGAACGGTTAATTGAGTTACGCCAGTTTTGACGGAACAGCAACAACACCGCCGAGATCAGCGTACCGGCGTGACCGATACCTACCCACCATACGAAACCGGTAATGTCCCATGCCCATCCTACTGTTTTGTTAAGCCCCCACTCACCTAAACCAAACCAAAAAGTCCAGCTGATCGCGAAAACCCAAAGTGAGGCGCCAAGTGAGGCCACACTAAAACCGATCCACCAGGCTTTACCCGGCATATTTTCTACAGGGCGTAATACATCATTCGTAATTTTTGCATACGTGATGTCTTTACCCGTAATTAACGGTTCCCTTATTATTGATTCACTATGAGATGCCATATATCTTAATCTCTGTATATAAAAATTTATGCCTGAGCTTCAGTTTCTATCAAATTCCTAACTTTTGTCTGGTAACCAATACCTGGTTGTACGTTAAGCTCTTCAAGCACGTAGTAAGTTCTTTCACTTGCAAGTGCTTTTGAAACTTCAGAGTTAGGATCATTCCTGTTACCGAACACGATAGCGTTAGCTGAACATGTTTGTTGACAAGCCATTTTGACCTCGCCGTCTTTAAGCGGACGTTTTTCAATTTTAGCTTTCAGTTTACCAGCCTGGATACGTTGGATACACATTGAGCATTTTTCCATAACACCACGGAAACGTGTAACTACGTCTGGGTTAAGTACTAATTGTGTATGCTCACCTTGCAGGTAGTTGTCAAAACGTGCGTCGTTCCAGTAGTTGAACCAGTTAAAGCGGCGTACTTTGAACGGACAGTTGTTTGCGCAATAACGTGTACCTACGCAACGGTTATAAGCCATGTGGTTTAAACCTTCAGACGAGTGAACGGTAGCTAATACCGGGCACACAGTTTCGCAAGGCGCGTGGTCACAGTGCTGGCAAAGCATTGGCTGGTGAACAACCGATACATTGTCAAAGTTCTCAAGCTTATCAATTTCCTTTTCTTTGGTAACTGCTTCTTCGCTGTTGCCGTGGTCATTGTAGCTATAATAACGGTCGATACGGATCCAGTGCATTTCACGGCGACGTGAAACCTCATCTTTACCTACAACCGGAATATTATTTTCTGCAGAACATGCAACCACACAAGCACCGCAACCGGTACAAGCGTTAAGGTCGATAGCCATTACCCAGTCATAAACAGGGCGGTCATGGTTATCCCAAAGTGATTCGCCGTTATAATCTTTACGGCCATGCTCGTTACCACTGCCTGCTGCCGGATTCTTTTTGTATTCAACAAAAGTAGCCTCGCGGATCACACTCCTGCCCTCGTATGAGTGGTGGGTTTGTGTTTGAGCAAGCGGTGATTTGTAACCAGCCGATTTAAATGAAGCTACAGCAGCAGTTTGGAAAGTGCCATTGCTTAAGCTGAAGAATGGGAAAGCGTTTTTACCAACGTTGTTACCAACCGGACCAGCATTTGTACGGCCATAACCTACAGCAACTGATAAAGTGCCCTGGGTTTGACCTGGCTGAGCCAACACCGGTAACTCAACTGAGTAACCATTAGCGTCAATCTTGATCACATCACCTTCTTCAATTTTCAATTTCTTCATATCAGAAATTGACATCGCAGCGAAGTTGTCCCAGGTAACTTTTGAAACCGGATCAGGAAGTTCCTGTAACCATGGGTTGTTACCACGTTTACCATCACCTATAGCCTGGCTAACATAAAGCTGTAATTCAAATTTGTCACCATCGGCGGCAACAGCTTTGCTCTGGGTTAATATTTTTTGTGTTACACCGGCAAGGTCAAGGCTAAAGCTGTAAGCGCCTGCTGTTGCAGGAGCAGCTATCACCATACCTGTTTGCAACAGGGTTTCCCAACCTTTTTGGCCAGATAAGCCACCTTTTGCCAACAAACCTGCATCCCAGGTTTTGCGTACGTAAGTGTAATAATCTTTTATTGGGTTTTCCATCCAAACCAATAAGCTATGCTCGGCTTGGCGGGTGTTATAAACCGGGTTAATGGTTGGCTGAACTACTGTGTAGTAGCCTTCAACAGCGTTAGCATCACCCCATGACTCCAGGTAGTGGTGATTTGGAGCATTAACGGTAGCCAATAAAGCTGTCTCATCGTCATGATCAGCAAATGAAATATTTAAACGAACGTTTTTCAACGCTGCTTTAAACTCATCATTTTTATAGTAATCATAAGCAGGGTTAGCATTCAGGAATAATACTGCCCCAACATCACCGCGTTTTACTTCGCTTACAAATTCAACAAATGCAGCGTCGTTACCGGCGTATTGTTTTGAAGGATTATCTAAGTCGATAGTAGTGCCGTAGCTACCTAATAAGGAGTTGATAGCATTAACCAACACTTGTGAAGCAACATCGTTTGATCCTGAAACAACCAGCGCTTTACCCTTAGCAGCTACTAATTCTTTAGCAGCTAACTGGATAGCGGTATCAACTTTTTTGCTGCCGGTTGCTTTTGAACCAGGTAAAGTAGTACCAGATATTGCGTTATAAAGGTTTATTAATGCAACACCAATTTCTGATGGTTTGGTAGTGATACGGGCATCGGCGTTAGTACCGGTCATGCTCATACCAGTTTCAAACTGAATGTGACGTGACATTTTTTTGTTTGCCAGCGATTTGCTGTTACGGTTTGATACGTACTGGCGGGTAAATTCTTCGCCCGAGATCCAGGTACCTAAGAAATCAGCACCGAAACTTACAATTACATCGGCTTTATCAAAGTTGTAGTGCGGCAATACTGCTTTACCAAAACTGTTTTGATTAGCCTGGATGATACCGGTGTATGAAACCGCATCATAATTGATATGTTTTGTAGTTGGGTATTTAGCAATGAACTCGGCAATAACTGCTAAAGTTGAAGGGCTATAAACAGTTGAAGTAACCAAACGGATACCTTTACCTGCTGCAGCAACAGCTGCAAGCTCTTTAATAACAAAAGCATCAACCTCGGCCCAGCCTGCTTCGCTGCCTTTTAATTTAGGGTCTTTTAAACGGTTATCATCATACAGGTCAAGTACCGAAGCCTGGGCTTGTGCACTTAAACCGCCTTTTGAAAACACATCGTTAGGGTTACCTTCAACTTTGATAGGGCGGCCTTCGCGGGTTTTAACCAAAATGGCCTGACCTTCGTAGGTTGAAGAATAGTAGTTAGCCACACCCGGGGTAACCTCTTCAGGTTTAATCAGGTACGGAATTGATTTATGCACCGGCACTTTCTGACAAGCCGCCAATGTAACTGCACCAACACCAAAGCCTAGCGCCTTTAAAAAGTCGCGGCGAGGAGTTTTAGCTGATAAACCAGATCCGCTAAGCACTTCCTCGATAGGAATTGGCTCTGCAAATTCGTTTTTATTTTTCTCAACAAATTCTGGTGTTCTGTTTAGTTCTTCTAAACCTTTCCAGTATTTTTTATTGCTGTCCATTTAAGCTATATAAACTGTAATGCTAAATTCTTTTTATTAATAGTGACACTTACCGCACTCGATACCACCTAACACGGCGGCTGTAACTTTCTCACCTTTCTTGATCTTATCGTGTGCAGCCAGGATGCTGTCATAGTAAGCATTGCCTTTACCGTTAACTTCGGTACGTTTGTGGCACTGGATACACCATTTCATGGTAAGCGGAGAGTACTGGTAAACCTCTTTCATTTCCTGTACCGGACCGTGGCATTGCTGACATTTAATACCACCAACTTTTACGTGTTGTGAGTGATTAAAATAAGCTAAGTCAGGCAGGTTGTGGATACGTACCCACTGGATTGGTTTAGCCTGAGTGCTGTCATACTTCTGTGTTTTTGGATCGTAACCCAAAGCGTCATAGATCTTATGTATCTCTTCCGACTCGGTTTTAACAACCTTATGGCAATTCATACATACGTTTAATGAAGGGATTGAAGCATTTTTTGACTTGTATGCACCTGAGTGACAGTACTGGCAATCAATTTTCATGATACCGGCGTGCAACTCATGCGAGTATTTAATTGGCTGTACCGGCTGGTAACCCTGGTGTACGTTAGTGTTCCACAAAGAAACCCAACCCCAGCTGCACATGGCAACTGTACCTGCAACCAATATAAAGAATACCAGTTTTTTGTTTTTAAGGATCTTCCTGATGAATTCCTTTTTAGCGTCAACTACAACAGCGCCTTCGGCAGTAACAACTTCGTCCTCAATAACAAGGTCTTTGTTTTTAAGTAGGATACGCTCTAAAGAACCTACTACCCTATTTAATACCAGGATAACGATGAAGGCGATAACGATGATACCGATCAAACCGAAAACAACCACTTCGCTTGGGCCGCTTTCAACTTTGGCACCAGGAGTTGCAGCACCTGCCGCAGGCTGAGACTTCATGTCTTTCCATGTAGTACGTACATAGGTTAAGATATTGCCTACGTCTGCATCGCTAAGATCAGCGAATACGGTCATGCCCGACTGGTTGTACTCATTATAAATTTTGAGTGCCTTAGGGTTTTTAGCAGCAATCAGCGCCTGGTTGTTCTGGATCCACTGGATAAGATATTTATCATCAGTTTCTTCAGTAAGTTGCGGGCCTAAAGCCGGACCAATTAAACGGGTGTCGATTTTGTGACAGGTAGTACATTTTGATTTGAAAATGGCCTCGCCTTTAGCAGCGTCAGTTTGCGCGAACGCAGTAGATAAACTCCAAAAAGCAAACCCGGCAATCAGTAAAACCGACCTTGAGAATTGTTTAAGAATCAATGAGAAACTTCTCATACAGTGTATTTATGCTAAATAATTTTTATATTAATGATTGAAACTGTTGTAAGATGTATGTTTCATCGGATATTTACAGGCACAAAAGTATAATTTTATACACTATCGGTGACACATAAATGACACCAACCTATAATTTATAATCGTTCTAAATAGTTAAAAAACCTCATTTAAACGCTGCTAAATGCATATTAATGTCATTTGACATTTTTTTAGAATAATTACAATCCAACTTTAATTATAAAATTTTATCTATTGTTTTAGTAACCAGGCAAAAATAAGCGGTGCAACAATGGTTGCGTCACTCTCTACTATAAATTTAGGGGTGTGGATATCAAGCTTACCCCAGGTTATTTTTTCGTTAGGAACAGCCCCAGAGTACGAACCGTATGAAGTAGTTGAATCAGAGATCTGGCAGAAGTAGCTCCAAAAAGGCACATCATGCATTTCCATATCCTGGTAAAGCATCGGCACAACGCATATTGGGAAGTCGCCGGCTATACCGCCACCTATTTGGAAAAAGCCAATGCCTTTGCCCGATGAGTTTTCAGTATACCATCCGGCAAGCCATGCCATATACTCGATACCGCTTTTCATTGTTGATGCCTTTAGCTCGCCTTTAATTACGTATGAAGCAAAGATGTTACCCATGGTTGAATCTTCCCAGCCCGGTACTACAATAGGCAGGTTTTTTTCGGCAGCAGCCAGCATCCATGAATTTTTTGGGTCAATTTCATAGTATTGCTCCAGCTCGCCGCTTAATAATATTTTGTACATATATTCATGCGGGAAATAACGCTCGCCGCTGTCATCAGCATCTTTCCATATCTTGTGGATATGTTTTTGCAAACGACGGAATGCTTCTTCTTCAGGGATACAGGTATCGGTAACGCGGTTATAGTGATTTTCGAGCAAATCCCACTCTTCCTGCGGGCTCAGGTCGCGGTAGTTAGGTACCCTTTTGTAATGTGAGTGCGCCACAAGGTTCATGATATCCTCTTCAAGGTTGGCGCCTGTACATGATATAATAGCAATTTTATCCTGGCGGATCATCTCGGCCAATGAAATACCCAGCTCGGCTGTACTCATGGCACCGGCCAAAGTTACCATCATTTTACCGCCTTCTTCAAGGTGTGTTTCATAGCCTTTTGCTGCGTCCATTAATGCCGCGGCGTTAAAGTGCAGATAATTTCTTTCAATAAACTGCGAAATAGGTCCTCTTGTAGTGCTCATAATATTTCAATAAAATTTCAGCCGCAAAAGTAGACATTTTAGTTAAATTGGATTTTAAATGGAACTTTATCTTTTTATAACCATTTCATCCCTAAAATTAACCTCACATCCCCCCTACCCCTCCTGGATTGTCATCATAATTTTAAAATACTGTCCACAGAACCTTATAAAGCAAAATGGGTTATATTAGCCACTGCAAACACCTATGAAAAAACTTGTTACCTTAATACTGTTCTGCGCTCTTTCAACCAGTGCCTTTTCACAAATATCCCGGGTTGTAAAGCGGATGTATTTTGATAAAGATACCACCCGCAAAAGCAGCTTTGTTATTTTGCCTGTTTTAAGTTCGGCCCCCGAAACCGGGCTTGAAGTTGGAGGTGCCGGTCTGCTGTCCTTTTACACCGATACTTCAAAACTCAACACCCGCGTATCCAACGTTTTTGGCTATGCTTCCATAACAACCAAAGGGCAAAGTCGTGTTAGCCTTACCAGCAGTTACTGGACTCCTGGAAATAAGTATCACCTTACTGCCGGCATTAGTTACATCAATTTCCCTTTTGACTTTTTTGGGATAGGTAACAACACATTAAAGGCCAATACTGACAGAATTGGCCAAAAACGCTTTAAAGTAAACGTTATAGCCGAAAAACGGATAACTAATAACCTATATGCAGGCATAAACGCCGGAGCCTGGGATTACAGCTTCAGGGACGATGACAAAACAGGCATATTTTATACGGATCCACGTGTTGAATACCGTGGCGGCGGCCCAAGCGCCTACATAGGCCCCACCATTGTATTTGATAACCGGAACAACAACACTTATACCACCAAAGGGCTCATCGTAAACACTTATTTCCAGGCCATACACGGCATGTTTGGCAATAACGATTATAAAGGCGGATTTTTCAACATTGAATATTCCCAGTTTTTTTTATTGGCGCCTAAATGGGTACTTGGCCTTGATGTACAGGAACAAAGCCTTACAGGCAGTACTTCACCATTCTATTTACTGCCCGATCTTGGCAGCGATGAGCTGATGCGGGGTTATTACAACGGCCGTTTCCGCGATAGGAATATGTTAGCCGGCCAGGCCGAACTCCGTTATCGTCTCAGCAACCGTATAGGCTTCGCTGGTTTTGTTGGCGGTGGTGAGGTTTTTAAAAGCAGCTTCAGTACTTCCGAACTAAAGCCGAACTATGGTGGTGGTATCCGTTACTTTTTTGATGTGGAAAAAGGACTGGCCGTACGTGTTGATTACGGCGTAGGCCAAAAGATCCCTAACGAAAAAAGGCTAACCGGCTTTTATATCGGGCTGGGACAGTCGTTTTAAGGTTGTCTGAATCAGAATTTGCAGAATTTTAGGATTCACAGAATTTCAAAGCTATCTAAATCACAGAGTCTGGAGGGTTCGCGGGATTCCCTATCAATGTTGACAGAGGTTTAAACATAGCATTATTTTATTCTGAAAATTCTAAAATCCTGTAAATTCTGATTCAGACCCGTTTAATACCTCACCCTAAAATCTTCCTTACTCATACCCTGCTTAAAAAACACCAGGCCAATATAAAACAGGTCAATAGTCACCCTAACGCGTTTATCAGCTTTCAACTGCGCCCAGACGTATTTTGTGTTTTGTGTGCGATGGATATTCGCAAGTATTACAACAGTATCGTCATGAATGGCCGGTATTAGTTTTTCAAGATAATTGGCAGGATCTTGCTTTAATACATCTGCCAAAATCATGTCAGCAAGGCCAACATCCGATAGTCCGGTCAACGCTATGCTTTGTGATTTGAGGGCCGCTTGTTTGATAACAAACTCTATGATATAATCTTTGTTATCAGCAACTACAACGCGTTCGGGCTTAAAATGAACAGCGAAACGATAAAGCAGCTTGTAGACTTTAAGCGGCATGGTTTTTATCATGCGCTTGTCAGGATGTTGTTTTTGGAGGGTGTTTTCAATCTCACGGTACACTTTTTGGTCATGATAATCGTAAATAACCGTATCAATCAGCTTGTAAACAAATGGAGAGTGTATGCCGTGCCTGTTGTTGGCCCCAAAACGGTGCCGCAGGTAATTAAGCCCATACCTTATATTATACATCGCTGTAAAAATAGAAAAGGTTTAGTATTTTAGCATTACAGCGTATGATAAATCCAACCGAAGTAAATTCACTGATCCGGCTGCTGGATGATCCGGACAGCGAGATCTTTGACCATGTGTATAACAAATTGTTTTCATATGGCGCCGAGGCTATAACCTACCTCGAATCGGCTTTTGAGCAGGCTTTTGACCCTATCCAACAGGAACGCATTGCCAACCTTGTGCATGAGATCCAGTTCAGCAACCTTAAAAACGACCTGAAGCTCTGGAACCAAAGCGGTGCGTTCGACCTGCTGCAAGGCATCCTGATCATTAACCGCTATCAATACCCTGATCTTGATGAACAAAAGGTTATAAACCAGATAGAGGCCATTAAACGCGACATATGGATACAAATGATCAACGAGGCCAGTCCGAAAGAACAGGTAAAGCTTATCAACCATGTATTTTACAATATTTACGGTTTCAGCGGTAATACCGCCAATCATCTCGATCCGCAAAACAGCTTCCTGAGCCAGGTATTGGAAACCAAAAAAGGCAACCAGATCTCGTTAGCCATCATCTATTCTATCATAGCACAAAAACTGGATATCCCGGTTTACGGCGTTAACCTGCCTCAGCATTTTATCCTCGCCTATCTTGACGAAAGCATGCACAGCGAGTTTGAAAGCGGCATTCTGTTTTACATTAACGCCTTTAACAAGGGGCTTTTGTTTGGCAGGCGTGACGTGGATATGTTCCTAAAGGGTCTTAATCTTAAGTTTGATAAACAATTTTACGAACCCTGCTCCAATACCGATATTATCAAACGTGTCATCCGCAACCTAATCAGCGCGTATGAAAACCTTGGCTCGGCAGAAAAAGTAAGGGAATTGAATGAGTTGTTAGAAATAATGGATGATGCACCCTCCGCCCCCTAAAGGGCTGACCTTGATTTGCAGGGTATTTTACCTCCAAATTGCAAACTATTGTCCCCCCTTTAGGGGGTAAGGCGCACTTCATCACACCGATCCTGTATTTCATCCCATTTATTTATTCAGTAGTATTGTGCATTATACCTTGCGGGCATAATTCAAAACACTATGAACGATCTGCTTAAAAAAAACCTTAACCTTCGCAAAATTGAATTTTGGGCCGCAACTGTTATTTATGTTTTTGCCGCAATATTATTGCTGGCCAAAGTAGCTAATAGCGGCGAGAGAGAAATCTGGACACCCTACAGGTATATGTTCAATAACTATCACCTGCATTACTCCTATTCTAAATATTACTTCTTCCCTCAAATTTTCAGGTACACCGGCTATTATGGCGCCTTTTTACTTTGGAACTTTGTCATCGTTCCTGCCTTAGCCGAGAAAAGGCGGGTTGCCTGGAACATCATTTTGGGATTAGCACTCCTTACAGCCCTTTGGGGTTTGTTCGGCATCACGGATACCTGGTTAAAAGGTTACCTGTTTTACCATAAATCGGCCGATTATGTATATAACCTTGTTTTTAAAACCAATGTGCTGTACGCGTTATGGGTGATGATGATGCTCACTCTTTACAGCATGATCAAATACTCGGCAAATTTCCTGTTAGGTAATGTGGATAAGATACAGGCAAAATACAGGGTGCTTACCCACGATTGTATCATCGCGATTGTAGTTTTTATGATTATTGCCTTTATGATGGCTCTTTCGGATCTCCCTGTTGAGCTGATCACGACTTTCATAGTAATAGCACCAGTAGCCATAGGCATTTATGCCTTATCATTTTATAGTTTAATACCACAAACGCTGGCCAAAAATCGAGGCATTTTTAATTATCTGCTCAAAATTGCAGGTATTATGTTGATGATCAGCCTACCAATAGGCATTTTAACAAACCTGATATTTGAACATTCGGATTCGATATTTATTATTGGCGGTTTTAATTGTGGCATACAATTACTTATTACAAGTCCGTTTGCATGGATCATTTATAAACGCAAACTGGCAGGTAACCAGGAAATCACGTATCTTAAAACCGCCCTTGGCCGCTCCACTGCCGATCTGGACTTTCTTCGATCACAAATCAATCCGCATTTTTTATTCAATGCTCTTAACACCCTGTATGGCACTGCCCTGCAGGAAAACTCCGAGCGTACCGCCGAAGGGATTCAGCGCCTGGGTGATATGATGCGTTTTATGCTACAGGAAAACATGCAGGAAAAGATCCTGTTGGTACGCGAGATCGATTATCTGAACAATTACATTGCCCTGCAAAAACTCCGCACCCAAACCTCGCCTGATATCAGCATCGTGCTGCAAATTGAAGACCACGTGAATGCCCTGCAAATTGCCCCAATGCTATTAATCCCCTTTATTGAAAATGCATTTAAACATGGCATCAGTCTGCGCGAACCATCACATATCAACATCAGCCTTCAAACCAAAGAGAATACGCTTTACTTTGATGTGCATAACAGCATCCACCCTAAAATTGCTAATGATACCGAGAAATATAACAATGGTGTAGGGCTGGAAAATGTTAAACAGCGGCTCGTTCTTTTGTACCCCAACAAACACGAGCTGGTGATCCGCGAAAGCGCCAAAGATTTTTTCATACATTTAACCATACAACTGCAATAAGCTTTGATTACTGCCATAGCCATTGATGATGAACCCATAGCACTTGATGTGATCCGCTCGCATGCTGCGAAGGTGCCTTTCCTTGATCTCAAGGCCGAATTTACCGATGCCTTTAAAGCAATGGATTACCTGCAGCGCGAGCCGGTAGACTTGCTGCTCCTGGATATTAAGATGCCCGATATTTCGGGCATCGACCTGTTAACCTGCCTCAACAAAAAACCGCTGGTAATATTTACCACTGCCTATACCGAGCATGCCGTTACCAGCTTTGAGCTTGATGCGGTTGACTACCTGCTAAAGCCATTCGCGCTTGCCCGTTTCATCAAAGCCTGTAACAAAGCGTATGAGTTATACAACTTCAGGAACACTGCCGATGTTAAGGATTACATTTTCCTAAAAACAGGTTATGAGCAGGTTCGTGTTAATTTCGACGACATTTACCACCTGGAAGCTACCGGCAACTACGTAAATTTTATTTTAAAGGATAGCAAGGTACTCACCCGCATGACCATTACCGAAGTTGAAGCCCTGCTACCGGCCGAAAAATTCATCCGCATTCATCGTTCGTTTATTGCTGCTGTAAGTAAAATTGATAAGATAGAACGCCACCAGGTAACCATTAATGGCTTTATGCTGCCCGTAGGTGGCGCTTATATTCAGAATTTGGGGATGATCAAATGATATTAGCCGGTCGTGGAGACACAATCGGGGGACATGGACTGTGGAGAATAGAAAGATTGTCCCCGTTGCCCGTGTCCTCACGGGCAGTTATATTTGTACTATGCAGCAACGTGAACTTATCATCAGCAATTATGTCAAAGCCTACAACAGCTTTGATGTTGAGGGCATGCTTAAAGACCTTGCCCCAACCATAAAGTTTGAAAACGTATCTAATGGCGATGTAAATATGGAGCTTGATGGCATCGAAGCCTTTCAAAAACAGGCCAAACAGGCAGCTCAGCTCTTTGAAAGCCGTGAGCAAATTATCCGCTCATTTAAACATACAGGTAACAAAACCGAAATAGCTATTGATTATAACGCCGTTTTGGCCGTCGACCTGCCTAACGGATTAAAGAAAGGTGATGAATTAAACCTGAAAGGACATTCCATTTTTACTTTTAACGGGGAGAAGATTGTTGGAATAATGGATATTAGTTAAGATAATAGGAGCATACAGAGTTAATCAAAACATTTGGTTTCAGAAGGAACGAGTACTTATCCAACACGTCATTGCGAGGCACGAAGCAATCCCTAATAAGCAGAGTAGCTATGCATATTCGGCCTCCAAAGTCGGGGATTGCTTCGTATCTTATAATGACGTGATTGTAAGTCATTGATTATTAAGTATGTTTTTTTGGATCAATTTTATAACATGGGCGTTGCCTGCGGCCCGGGCTTTCCGTTACAAGTCCTCGCTTTGCCTTCACACAAACCCGGCGCACGCTCCGGGCTTTTCACTGCAATCCCTAACGCGGCCCCCGCACACCGTAGCTAAAATATGTTTTATACGTCATCACGGTTTTTTCAGGGTTTCCCTGATGGTTACTCGCAATGACGCTTTTTTTTAATCTACTCTACTACCAATTTCTTCAGCGCGATCCCGATAGTAGCCGTTTTCCGTTTCACGGCCGGGCCATAGCTAAAGGCTATTTTATACATCTTTTTTGATTTGATCCAGTTGATAAATTTCGGGTCGCAAACCGCATTCAGTTTATAAACATACTGCTCGGGCTGGGGCTTGACTTCGGATACTGCTATGTATATCGAACCTGGTGTTTTACAATCGGCCGGGGCATCGGTATTGCCCTGTTGTTCGGCAACCAGGTATACTGCTATGTTAAGCGTTTTATGATCGGTATACACGTAACGCTTTTGCAGGTTATTTAAAACGTAGGCAAGGTCCTGGTTGGGTACGCTTTTGTATTTGATGGATTGGCCGATAACGTTAAAGCAGGCACCGGTGATGAGCAACACTGCTAACAGCATTCTTTTCAACATAAAATGATCATTAAGGTCGAACTTTGTACTTTCAAAAAAGACTGTTTACCTCAACAATAAAATTTGATTACTGTTTTATTGATCTGTTAAAAATCGTCAAGTCTTATTTCGGGCTATCTTCTATAATCTTAATGGCATCTGGGTGGTTGCCTTCTTTCGCAGCCGACAACACCGTATTTCCTTCTTTGTCTGTAAAATGGACATCAGCACCATTTTTTAACAGATAACTGATAATGTTTACATTGCCTTTGTTTGCCGCATACATTAAAGCCGTGCTGCCAAACCAGTCTTTCCAGTCAATTTCAACTTTATGATCAACCAAAAGTTTAACCATTTTAAATTGATCTTGCTGAACAGACAGCATCAGCAAACTCATATCGAAATTCATCACCTTGCGTTTGAAATTGACATCAGCGCCTTTATTGATTAAAGTTTCGGCCAGGGTTGTATCATTTGCATTTACGGCTTTGTACAATTGCTCGTTAATTGCTTGTGCCTTTACCCAAAAGCCCAATAAAATGAAGACCAGGAGCAGGATAAGTTGTTTCATTTATATCTATTTATTTCCCGCTCAAAAAGCCATTCTCTTCCAGCCATGAAGCAGCCCATTCAAACCATTTGCCCTTATTTTTAGAATTATTCATCCCAAAACCATGACCACCTTCCTGGAAAAGGTGCATCTCGGCTTTTACCTTATTTTTTAAAAGCGCGTCATAAAACAGCAGGCTATTTTGTACGGGTACAACATTATCATCCTCGGCGTGCACCAAAAAGGTAGGCGGCGTGTTGGCAGTTACTTGCTTTTCGTTTGAATATAGTTCTAACTGCTCTGCCGATGGGCTCTTACCTATCAGGTTTTCCCTTGAGCCTACGTGGGCATATTCGCCAAAAGAAATTACGGGGTAGATCAGCATCATAAAATCCGGGCGTACGCTGATGTTTTCTTTATCTTCAATAACCCGCTTATCAAAATGTGTTCCCTCGGTTGAAGCCAGGTGCCCGCCCGCCGAGAAACCTATAATACCTATTTTAGACGGATTAATATTCCATTCAGCTGCATTTTTACGTACGGTATATATAGCCATCTGCGCGTCCTGTAACGGGCCGATAGATTTATCGGCCATGATATCATCACTTGGCAAGCGGTATTTCAGCACAAAAGCCGTTACACCAATTTTGGCAAACTCCTGTGCAATTGCTTTGCCTTCATGATCCGAAGCCAGTCCGGAATACCCACCACCGGGGCAAACAACAATTGCAGCGCCGTTGGCTTCACCTTTTTCGGGCAGATAGGGGGTTAATGTTGGCTCCGTAACCAAGGTGATCCAGCTCCTGTCGTCTGTTTTTTCAACGTAATTCGCCGGGGCCTTTTTTGAGTTAGGCGCACCTTTAGGATAAAGCGGCATTGGTTTTTCCTGTGCGAAGGAAGCGAATGTTATAGCGGTCAAAACTAAGGCAGATAAGATGGTTTTCATATTTTTTAAAAGGCAAATTGGATCTGTCCAAAATACAATTAATCTCTTGAAAACAAAATGGAGTATCAGAAATGATACTCCATTTTTATACTATACCGTCATCCTGAACTTGTTTCAGGATCCCACTTGCATGGCCTACGCGTACTGCCGGGATACCGTGCGTGTGGGATGCCGAAATAAATTCGGCATGACCTTAATATTTCATGTCCCCTCGGGGTCTCTCGTAGAGGACCCTGAGGTTCACCGCGCTAAACATCTACAAAGACTATTCAGAATGGATAATCTGCATGGCGTATACCTCAGGGTCCTCTACGAGAGACCCTGTGAGCGCTTTTTGCTTTCTACGTTTTCGGTCCGCCAAATTCCATCAGGTAGGCTTTCAGGAAATCATCCAGGTCGCCGTCAAGCACTGCTGCGGCATTGGAGGTTTCATGATCGGTACGCAGGTCTTTCACCAGTTTGTACGGATGCAAAACGTAGTTACGGATCTGTGAGCCCCACTCTATCTTCTTTTTGTTGCCCTCAATAGCGTTGCTCAGCTCCATACGCTTGCGCATCTCAATTTCATATAACTGCGATTTAAGCAAACGGATAGCGTTATCCTTGTTCTGCAACTGTGAGCGCGATTCCTGGTTTTTGATAACGATCCCCGATGGTTTGTGGTATAAACGTACGGCGGTTTCCACCTTGTTCACGTTCTGCCCGCCGGCACCACCCGAGCGGAAGGTTTCAAACTCGATATCAGCCGGGTTTACCTCAATTTCAATAGTATCGTCAACCAGTGGATATACATACACCGAAGCAAACGAGGTATGACGCTTAGCGTTGGCATCAAAAGGCGATACGCGCACCAAACGGTGTACACCATTTTCTCCTTTTAAATATCCATAAGCAAATTCGCCTTCAAGCTGCAGCGTAACGGTTTTTACACCGGCCACGTCACCTTCCTGGTAATCCTGCTCGGTTACTTTGTAGCCGTTCTTTTCGCCCCACATAATGTACATACGCATGAGCATACCAGCCCAGTCGCAGCTTTCGGTACCACCGGCACCAGCTGTGATCTGGAGTACAGCATTCAGCTGATCCTCTTCGGCCGAGAGCATGTTCTTAAACTCAAGCTCTTCAACCACTTTTATGGCTGCATTATATTGTTCCTGCATTTCGGCCTCAGTGGCATCGCCACCCTGGTAAAATTCAAAAAGCACACCAGCGTCATCAACAGCAGCCACTACTTTCTGAAAGGCATCTGTCCATACTTTTTTTACTTTGATGGACGCCAGCACCTTTTCGGCCTCTTTAGGATGATCCCAAAAATGCGGACCTATGGTTATTTCCTGTTCTGCCTGCAATAATTCCAGCTTCTTATCAATGTCAAAGATGCCTCCTCAGGGAAGTTACTCTATCCCTTAAATCCTGAACTTGTTCTTTAGTCATGCGGCAAATATATATAATTTGAAAAATTGCTATAAATAAAAAGGCCTGCAAATTGTTTAACAATCAGCAGGCCATTCATTAGGCAGATGTAATAGTATGTTAGGCAACCATCAGGTTGTTCACAAGCGGGTTCAGATCAGTACGGTTACCGTTCAGTTTAGTTAGCATGGTTCCCAAAGCAAATTCTTTGGCTTCACCGCTTTTGGTTTCTTTAACCAGCTCATTCATTACAGCCGGGATCAAAGCTTTGGCAACCGCCAAAGCATGCGCCGGATCGATACTGTAAAAATTATTAAGCTTGTTGGCAAAACTGTAAGTTATGCTTGATACTAATGAATTGTTGTACTTACCCGAAAACTGAAAATATTTTATTAGCTCTTTCACCTTGCCACTTTCAAGCTGGCCTTTCAATACTTCAATAATGGAACTTGAAGCTTCATTGATCACTGCTTCATGATATTTAGCAGGAATTACCGGGTTATCAATAACAGCCGTCCCGGCGTTATCTTTTACAAGCAAAAACAGTTTTTCAAACATAGTATTACGTGTTTTTAAAGTAAATTTACAAATTGATGATAAATACCTCATTTGATTACCATCGACACAAATATATCAAATAAAAATTTTAAACTTCAAAATATATTTATAATTTCTTTGTAATATTCATAATTTTTAGGTGTAAAACAAACACTATGCCCGCCGTGTTTAATAAACACTAAGACAGACAATTATTTTATTTAACAAGCACCTTCCAATTAACTTTTTACTTTTGTTAAAAAACAACACAATTATGCTGCCAACTACCGATTTTACAACAACCCAGGCTTACAAATATCTTACAGATCATTACATTGATATTGTATCAAAAAGCCTTAAGGAAATGTTTGATGCTGATGACCAGCGATTTAATAAATTCTCGATCCAGTTTGAGGATATCCTGCTTGATTATTCAAAGAACCGTATCGACGATGAAACCATCGCTTTGTTGATACAACTGGCCAAAGAATGTTCACTAAAAGAGGCGATAAACGCCATGTATTCGGGCGAAAAGATCAACGTTACGGAAGGCCGGCCAGTACTGCACATCGCATTACGTAACCGCAGCAACACCCCTATTTATGTTGATGGTAAAGATGTTATGCCTGATGTAAATAAAGTGCTTGATCAGATGAAATCTTTCAGCGAGGCCATTATTTCGGGCGAATGGAAAGGTTACACGGGTAAAGCTATTACCGACGTAGTTAATATTGGCATTGGCGGCTCTGACCTTGGCCCGGTAATGGTTACCGAAGCGTTAAAAGCATACAAAAATCATTTAAACCTCCACTTTGTAAGTAACGTGGATGGTACACATATAGTTGAAACCCTGAAAGCGGTTGATCCTGAAACTACCCTTTTCCTGGTTGCTTCAAAAACTTTTACTACGCAGGAAACTATGGGTAATGCCCACAGTGCCCGCGACTGGTTCCTGGCCAGCGGTGCTACCGAAGCTGATGTGGCTAAACATTTCGCAGCCCTTTCAACCAATGCCGCAGCTGTTGAAAAATTTGGTATCGACACCAAAAACATGTTTGAGTTTTGGGATTGGGTTGGCGGCCGTTACTCTTTATGGAGCGCTATCGGCTTGTCAATTGCCCTGAGCATTGGCTTTGAAAACTTTGCCGATTTGCTTGCCGGTGCCCACGCTACCGACAATCATTTCAAATCTGCCGAGTTTGACCAAAACATTCCTGTTATAATGGGCTTGATCGGTATCTGGTATAACAACTTCTTTGAGGCCGAAACCAATGTGATTTTGCCTTACGATCAGTACCTGCACCGTTTTTCGGCCTATTTCCAGCAAGGCGATATGGAAAGTAACGGTAAACATGTTGACCGTAATGGTAAAGATGTTGATTACTCAACCGGCCCGATCATTTGGGGCGAGCCAGGAACAAACGGCCAGCATGCTTTTTACCAATTGATCCACCAGGGCACTAAACTGATCCCTGCCGACTTCATCGCTCCGGCACAGTCACACAACCCGCTTGGCGAGCATCACAACATGTTGCTTTCAAACTTCTTTGCCCAAACCGAAGCTTTAATGAACGGCAAAACCGAAGAGGTAGTTATTGAAGAATTGAAAGCAGCCGGAAAATCAGGCGAAGAAATTGCTAAGATCGCTCCTTTCAAAGTTTTTGAAGGCAACCGTCCAACAAACTCATTCCTGATCAAAAAGATCACTCCGTACACTTTAGGCGCACTGATAGCCGCGTATGAGCATAAGATCTTTACCCAAGGCATTATCTGGAATATTTACAGCTTTGACCAGTGGGGCGTAGAGCTTGGCAAGCAACTTGCCGGCAAGATCCTTCCTGAGTTAAAAGATAACGCTGAGATCAGCAGCCACGATTCTTCAACCAATGGTTTGATCAATCAATATAAAGCGTGGAGGTAATCGCTCCCCAGCCCCTTAAGGGGGAGTTTTATAGATAACAAGAAACGCCCTGAAAATAATCCAGGGCGTTTCTTGTTATATGCCTTTCGCTGCCGCTGGTTAGCCATAGTACACAAACGATCTATAAATAAAGATTTATTCTTTTGTTTCTGAATAAGTTTCTGTTGATGATGCATTTTGATCAGGGAACGGGCTTTTGTAATCGTAAGGATCAAATGGGTCGTTTACAGCCTTTGGATTTTCACCATATTGATTTTCGCCAGCCCTTCCTTCCTGAAATATCAGTACAAAAAAATAGAAGGGGATAAGCTGATACCAACCGCTATTGCCTAAATCGTGACAACGTTTGGCTCCCTGCGACCATAAAAACCAAAGCATTGGAACTAATGCAAGAATCCCTACCCCTGCAATTGCGCTTCCCGACTCCATAACAGCGCGCGTCAACACATAACAAATTGCGTAAATAATAAAGCTGATGCCGTATTCGGTTCTGCGAATGCGACCTTCGAAAGAGAATAAATTTCGGAACATGATTTAAATGATTAGGTTAGGATTAAAGATATATTGTTAGACATAAAGCTAAAAATAAAAATTATTTATTTATTGCTGGCTCAACGGTTGAAAGTTAAAATTTTTGCTCAGGCCAATTATAGCAACAACGGCCCGGAAATTCCGGGCCGTTGTTATAAATCCTTCTAAAAATCATAGTCCCCTTTCAGGGGTTAGTGGCTCAAGGGGCAGGTAAAAACTTAACCTGGTACAAATGCGGCCACTTTTTGCCGGTTACAAACAGACGCTTACCTTTTTCATCCCAGGCTATGCCATTTAACACGTTGTTGTTCCAATCCCTGTCTTGCGGGCGGCTGGCTACCGGGTAAATCTCCTTCATATCAATCTTCTGCTCAACCGCGCCGGTTTTAGGATTGATCACCAGTATGTCATCAGTTTGATATACGTTAGCGTATATTTTACCGTTGATATATTCCAGTTCGTTTATCGAATCTATCTGTTTTTTATCATCACATACATCAATGTGGCCTATCTGGCGGTAATTATTCTTATCCAGGAACCAGATGCGGTTAGTGCTATCATCCATGTACAATTTATTACCATCATAACACATTCCCCAGCCTTCCGGGCCAATGTTATTAGCAAAATTATTAAGCAGCTTCAATGTCTTTTTATCATATACAAAGCCTACTTTTTCCCTATAAGTTAATTGAACTACCTTATCACCAACAACCGAAAGGCCTTCGCCAAAGTACTGAGTGTCGAGCTTAGTTTCCTGTAAAACCTTACCGGTATTCAGATCAACCTTGCGAATAGTTGAATATCCTTTTTCACCCGTACTTTCAAACATGATGCCATCAACATATTGCAGGCCTTCAGTATAAGCAGCGGTATCATGCGGGAATACCTTTTCAACCTTATAAGTGTACCTGGCAGGAGCTTTCGCTGCCAGTAACAGAATATTGGTAGATACCTCATTGCTTTTACCATCTGCATAAACCCTGGCGGTGATCATCCTGATACCTAAGCCAATGGTATCTGTTTTAAGGCTGATGCCCGCGGTATCCTTACTGGAAGTGATCTTTGCCGAATCGAGCAGGTAAACTACCGAATCGACTTTACTGCCGGTTGGATAGCCTACTTTAATGTCAATTTTATCGCCGGCTTTGTAGTTAGCGCCGGCATCGGGGGTTATGGTATAATCTGTAGCCCCGCTATCAGGTTTGTGGTTACAGCTGCAGCCGAAAGCCGTTAGGGCAAGGGCGGCAAAAAATAGCTTTAATTTAGTATTATTCATAAGTGTTATGTGGCCGAAGGCCAAAACGCATCTTCTATATGGTTTAGTATATAATTTCCGCTGCGGTCAAACAATATCGCAATGATATCAAACCTCACTTCGCCCTGGTGGTTCATGAGGTATATGTATTCATCAGCTGCCCCGGCAAGGAGTTTCTGTTTACGGTTATCAACAAAGTCTTCCGGTTCGCCAAAGCCATTGCCCGTGCGGGTTTTTACTTCTGTAAATATAATAACCTTGTCTTTATAAGCAATGATATCTATTTCAGCTTTTCCGAAAGTCCAGTTTTCATCAAGGATCTCGTAGCCTGCTTTTTCGAGGTGGGTTTTGGCTAATGCTTCACCGGTACGGCCAAGTTCAAGATGCCGGGCCATTATTTAATAATTACAGAGCCTAAAAAGTCGGATATAGATTTTTCCACTTTTTTCATACGCATATACTGGTTAAGCAGTATTTCCTGGTCGGCCTCTGTATCGGCTTTTTGAAGCTGTGTACGCAGGTCTTCCAGCATCTTGCCAACCTTATGTTTTTTAAGGTGGAAGATAGCGCCGAGGATAGTTGCCTTCATATTTACCTGCTCATCATTCACGGTAATCTTGTGCATTTCATACCAGTTGTCACTGAGCGAATACTTGCTGGCCAGCATGTTAATGGTCAAATCAACTATAGCTTTATCCTTATGGTGAATAAAATAAGCCTCATCCGGCAACACACCGTTTTCTACTTCGCGGCGGTAAATTTCTGTTATCTGCTTGCAAACCTGGTGATCAAAGGTAACATCGCTTAATTCAGCTATAATGAACGGGCCTATGTAGGTATTGGCAATACCATCCCAGTCAATCATACGGCTGCCGTAATGGAGCAGCAAACGCACTATTTCCTTTTCCTGGAAAGCATCATCCTTGGCAATTTGAGGCTCCGGCTCTATCGGCTCATCAAAAAAATGAGGCTCGTCAGGCATTTCGGCAAACCTGTTGTTTTGCTGTTGGCGCTGCTGCTCTTCCTTTTTTGCTTTAGCCGTGCGCATTTTGTTAAGCTCGGATAAAAGGGCGCGCTCATCTATCTGCAATAACCCGCTGCATTCTTTTATAAATACCGATGCTTTAATACTATCAGGAATTTTAGCGATACTTTCAACCACCTCACGGATCACGTCGGCTTTCTTTATTGGGTCGTTCCCAACTTCCTTAAGCAGGATCTGGGTTTTATAGAGGATAAAGTCTTTCTTATTCTCCTCGATATGCTTTTTAAAGGCGCTTGAACCTTTCGACTGTACAAACGAATCCGGGTCGTGGCCATCGGGGAACAATACCACCTTAACATTAAGCCCCGCTTCCAGGATCATATCCAAACCACGCAGCGAGGCCTTGATCCCTGCAGCGTCGCCATCATATAATATAGTGATATTTTGGGTAAAACGGGCAATGAGCTTGATCTGCTCAGCAGTAAGTGATGTGCCTGATGAAGCCACCACGTTTTCAACCCCAGCCTGGTGTACCGAAAGCACATCCGCGTAACCTTCTACCAGGTAACAGTTATCCTGCTCACGAATGGCCTTTTTAGCAAAGTAAAGCCCGTAAAGTACGTTTGATTTATGGTAGATCTCCGACTCGGGCGAGTTAACGTATTTGGCTACGTTTTTATCTTTTTTAAGCGTACGACCACCAAAACCGATTACCCTGCCCGTAAAACTGTGGATCGGGAACATAACCCGGCCGCGGTACCTGTCAAACAGCGCGCCGTTATCCCGCTTTACTGACAGGCCGCTTTCAACCAAAAATTGCTCTTTATAGCCGTTCCGGATGGCCGCGCCGGTAAAAGCTTCCCATTGATCGGGCGAGTAGCCCAGCTCAAATTTTTTAATGGTATCAGCTGTAAAGCCACGTTCCTTAAAATAGCTGAGGCCAATGCTTTGACCTTCCTCCGTATCAAGCATGGTTTCGTGAAAAAACTTAGCGGCAAATGCCGATACGATCATGAGGCTTTCCCGGCGGAGCTCCTCCTCACGGTTTTCAGGCGCTTCGACAGTTTCTTCAACCTCGATGCCGTACTTTTTGGCCAGCCATTTCAAGGCTTCAGGGTAACTGAATTTCTCCAGCTCCATTAAAAATGTAACCGCCGAACCACCTTTGCCTGTAGAGAAGTCTTTAAAAATACCTTTTGCAGGAGATACCGTAAAAGAGGGCGTACGCTCATTAGCAAAAGGTGAAAGGCCTACGTAGTTAGCCCCGCGTTTTTTTAACTGCACAAATTCCCCTATCACCTCCACAATGTCGGTGGCTTCCATAATACGGTCGATAGTGGATTTTTGGATCATGAGTTAGCTGCAAATGTAGGGCAAAACCTTATTGGATAATTAACAATCGTTAAGATACGATTTTATTTGCCTGATTACGTGGCTTTAAAAATGTTACGGCTATGCCAGCCAAAACAATGGCGCTGCCAACAATTTCATTAAAACCCAAACGCTCATGAAGCAAAAAAGCAGCAAGCAGCCCCGCAAAAACTGTTTGACTTAGCAAAGCGATGGATACTTTGGTAGATTCAAGGTACCGCAGCGAGTAGTTGATTGTGAGCCAACCCGCTAACTGGCAAATCAACCCCATCCCTATAAAACAAAGCCACACTTTTAATGTAAGATGAACAATATCATTATGCATATATCCATTTATCATTAATAAAAAAATACTGGCGCTAAGCATGCTGTAAAACATAAAACTAAATACATCAATACCTGCCATAATATTTTTAGTGATCATGATATAGGTAGCATAAAAAAAGCTGGCTAATACGGCCAATAATATGCCGGTATTAAGTTCCATGTGCAGGATATGTTCATAGCCTACCAGTATCACCATACCTGCAATAGCTATGAGCGTACCTATCCAGAACAACAGCCCGGAGCGTTTTCTTAAAAACAGGAAGCTCATCAGGCCCACCCAAACCGGCGCAAGGTTGGCTATAAGTGTTGAAACGGTAGCGCTGATCTTTAACAGCGAAATATTCCACACGGCAATATCAAGCGCAAATACCATTCCCGCGGCTACAGAGATAAGCAGCTGCTTTCTATCTACCTTAAGTTTTCTTTTGAATAAACAAAAAGGCGCAAGGCATATCCAGGCTACAAATACCCGGTAAAATGCCGAACCAATTGGTGATACCCCGGCAAGCTTCACAAATATTGGCGAAAAAGAGATACATAAAATACCAATAACAAGGCTCACCCTGGGATTCATAACGCGGTAAAATTAAATGAGCGGCAAACTTACTGAAAGCCTGCATAATATGCCTTACTTTTAAATACCTTTATATTCCCTGTACAATTTGTTAACCTGTCATCAACAAAGCAATGAGATATCCCTGGTTTATGATAGCCATAGCCGTGATGCTGCTTTTTTCGGCCTGCAAGAAAAAGGACTGCTGTAATTTTCCAGTCGCGCCAGATTTTATGCTCGCGCAAAAAAATGATACCCAATGGGAGGCTGATCCGTCCGGTTCAAACTCATTAGGCGATACCATTACTGTTTCAGGAAAAACCAACACCGGAAGCGAGGAAGAGCAAGTAGGTTTTAAAATTGTATTTGACGGCGTTGGGTATTATACACTTAAAGCAAACGAAAACTTTTACCGCATTACAAAAAACGGAACCTTGTTGGTTGAATACAAGCCAGACCCAACCCATCTTAGCTCGGCAACCATAATTTCGTATAACCGGGCCGATAAAATATTACAAGGTTTTTTTGAACTTAAGTTTCTGAAAGTGAACGACAACCCGTCGGGAACCCTTCCGGATAAAGTTTCCTTTAGCAAAGGCAAGTTTAAAGTCAAATTTAAATATTAATTGAAACAAGCCTTATTTATTATTCGTATTAGTTGTAAATTTAGCATTATGAAAAAAGTTTTATTTACAGCTGCCGCATTATCATTGCTGTTATTTGCAGGTTGCCAGAAAAATGGCGTAGCGCCTAAACAGGATAGCGTTGGTACTAAAAAGAGCATCCTTGACCAGTCGTCGCTAAACAAAAGAAAAGACACAATCATGGTTGGTGGCCAGGCGGCACCAAGCTTAAACCGTCGTGACACCATTATGGTATCAGGCAGGTAAGCGTCAAAAAGCAATGGCCGGGAACACTAATATGTTTCCGGCTGTGTTTTGAATCACAGGTTTCCATTTCCCCATTCCCCTCTTTCCCGATATCTCCCTTCCAATTTAACCGGCTGATGTTTTTTAGCTGACGTTTCAAAGTGTGCTTTGATAATTAATTGTATTTTTGCGACTCTAAAAATTATACATGATATGAGTCAGCGAACTAAGATCAAAGCATTGCTGCAAAGCCAGCAAACCGAAATTGATGTAACAGTTAAAGGATGGGTGCGTGCATTCCGTTCAAATCGTTTTATTGCTTTGAATGATGGCTCAACTAATAATAACATCCAGATTGTTGTCGACTTTGAAAATACCGACCCGGCTTTGCTTAAACGTATCACTGTAGGCGCTGCACTTAGCGTTGAGGGTAAACTCATTGCTTCTTTGGGTCAAGGCCAAACTGTTGAAGTTGTAGCTACCGAAATTGAGATTTTAGGCGACAGTGACCCTGAAAAATACCCTATCCAGCCTAAAAAGCACAGTTTGGAGTTTTTGCGCGAGCATGCCCACCTGCGTTTCCGTACCAGTACATTTGGTGCCATTTTCAGGGTGCGTAACAGCCTGGCATTCGCGGTGCACCAGTTTTTCCAGGAGCGCGGCTTTGTTTACCTGCACACACCTGTAATTACCGCTTCAGATGCGGAAGGTGCCGGCGAAACATTTCACGTTACCAACTTCGACCTGGATAACATCCCGAAAACTGATACCGGCGAGATCGATTTCAAGCAGGACTTTTTTGGTCGTGCTACCAATTTAACCGTATCCGGTCAGCTGGAAGGTGAACTTGGTGCTATGGCCCTGAGCGACATTTATACCTTCGGCCCAACCTTCCGTGCTGAAAATTCAAATACCACACGCCACCTGGCCGAGTTTTGGATGATTGAGCCCGAAGTTGCCTTTAACGATTTGGTTGACAATATGGACCTTGCCGAGGACATGCTGAAATATGTGATCAAATACGCGCTTGATAAAAACGCCGATGATATTGAGTTTTTAACCCAGCGCTTAACCGAGGAGGAAAAAACCAAACCGCAAAACGAGCGCTCAGAAATGACGCTGCTTGAAAAACTGCAGTTTTGCTTAACTAACGATTTCGAGCGCCTTACTTATACCGAGGCCATCGACATCCTGAAGGAATCGACCCCGAACAAAAAGAAAAAATTTGTTTACCCTATTGAAGGCTGGGGAACAGATCTGCAAAGCGAGCATGAGCGTTATTTGGTTGAAAAGCACTTTAAAAAACCGGTGATCCTTACCGATTACCCTAAGGAGATCAAAGCATTTTATATGCGCCAGAATGACGACGGTACAACCGTACGCGCTATGGATATCCTGTTCCCGGGCATTGGTGAAATTGTGGGCGGTTCACAACGTGAAGAACGTTTAGATAAGCTTGAACAACGCATGAACGAAATGGGCATCCCTACCGAAGAGCTTTGGTGGTATTTGGACACCCGCCGTTTCGGTTCTTGTCCGCATGCGGGTTTTGGCTTAGGGTTTGAGCGTTTGGTACTGTTTGTTACCGGCATGGGCAATATCCGTGATGTGATCCCTTTCCCAAGGTTCCCTAAGAACGCGGAATTTTAACCGTTGATTATTTTTTGATTTTTATGATTACGCTGATTATTTGCAAAGCGTAGTACTATATTTAGGCTGTTGTTATACAACAGCCTTTTTTTATACCATATGCCGTCACAGATCCTGCTTGCTACCCATATCAACGCCCCGGTTGACAAAGTTTTTGATATAGCCCGCAACATCGATGTACATGTGGAATCAACCAAACACACCGGCGAGCAGGCCATTGCCGGGCGAACAAGCGGCTTGATTGAACTTGGCGAAACCGTTACCTGGCGGGCCAAACATTTCGGTATTTGGCAAAACCTTAGCTCAAAGATCACCGAGATGGAGTATCCTTATCACTTTACCGATATCCAGGTTGAGGGCGCTTTTAAAAGCTTTACACACGAGCATTACTTTTACCCTATTCTTAACCAAACTATGATGCGGGATATTTTCACGTTTGAATCTCCGGGCGGGATATTGGGCGAAGCGGTGAACTATCTGTTTTTATCAAAGTATATGACGAGGCTGCTATTAAAGAGAAATGAGGTTATAAAGCAAATCGCCGAAGCCGCCCAGCCCCCTAAAGGGGGAGCTTAGCTGCTTTAGCGTCCTTCGGGCGACTGTTTAAAAATCCATATATTGAGCTTTCAATTATTAGAGTATTAGCTTCTTATTGAAACCATGACTTTTAATTCTGACATTCTTATACTTCCAGGGCTGGGCAATTCAGGTCCGCAACATTGGCAAAGCATTTGGGAAAAGCGCTTTAACTTTGCCCGTGTTGAACAGCAGGACTGGGAAACACCCGTTTGTGCAGACTGGGTAAAAACTTTAAATGAATATGTAAACCGATACGATCCGGCAAATGTGATATTAGTTGGCCATAGCCTTGCCTGTGCCGCCATAGCCTATTGGGCTTCACAATATAACATCAGCATAAAAGGGGCACTATTAGTTGCACCCAGCGATACCGAAGCAGATAGTTACCCATCCGGCACAACCGGCTTTGCCCCTGTACCTTTAACCGGGCTGCCGTTCAAATCAATAACTGTAATTAGTAACAACGATTTCTACGTAAGCCCTGAACGAGCACGGCTAATTGCAAACAGCTGGGGAAGTGAGATAGCGGATATAGGCGCTGCCGGCCATATTAATGTATCAGCAGGCTATGGCGAATGGGATGCAGGCCTCGAAATGTTGAAAAAACTGGATGCGGGATATTGAACTCGTGGTAGTTTAACTAAAAATCGTCATTGCTGAGGTACGAAGCAATCCCCAGGCAGCAGAGTAACTAAGCATATACCTCTGTAAACAGGGGATTGCTTCGTACCGCAATGACGCCGGTTTTATTTAGGTTCAAACATTTTCCCGCCTCGTCAAACCAGTGTAAACATCAACTGCTAAAACATAATATCACCCTAATTTGTCGTATCTTTATGTAGATGAAAAGCCGAAAACATTTCCTAATCGGCACAATCATAAAACAAATCGGAGTAATCAAAAAATATGGAATACAATCAATTAACGCCCGATGAAGAGAGGGTAATATTATACAAAGGCACCGAAAGGCCATTCACGGGTTCTTTACTGAACAACAAGGCACAGGGCTTATACGTTTGCAAACGCTGTGATGCACCGCTCTACCGGTCAGAAGATAAGTTTGAATCGTTTTGCGGCTGGCCAAGCTTTGACGATGAAATTGAAGGAGCCGTACGCCGTGTGGTGGATGCCGACGGTCGCAGGGTGGAAATTCTCTGTGCCAATTGCGGTGCCCACCTGGGCCACGTGTTTGAAGGTGAGTATATGACCGCTAAAAACACCCGCCATTGTGTAAATTCAGTGTCGATGAAGTTTGTTCCGGTTGAGGAAGCAAAATAATTCGTAAAACTTTGAGGAATACGCCCGTAGGTTGATGACTTACGGGCGTATTTGTTTTCCACATACCTGCTTGCAAGGGTCTTTTAACCCAGCATTTACATATTGATACCGGTGTAAAGCAAAAGCATTTCGTTATTGGCAATAATTGTCGGTGTTAAGTCAAGTAATTTATAATGTTAAATTATCGTAATCCGCAAGTATAAAGGCCTCCAAATTTCAATCAAATTTTTAATTGACTGTTTTCAAGTCCATTAATTTTTAATCAATATAACAAGTACCGCTAAAGTGTGGATAACTCGGGTGTTTGTGAAAAACTATCATTCACAACTACACATCTCAAACATTAACTTTGCTCTACAAGGTAATAAAAAAGTATTCGGCCGACAGCCTGATGCACTCGTCATCCTCTAATTAAACACCTGGCTGTCAGAAAGTTACAAAATACAATTGCCAAAGGGCAACCTAAAGGCATCAAAATTTAAAGCTTTATTGAAAAGTAAGGCTCGATTTCGTGTCTGAATACGTGATTGAAGAAAAAATTAAAAAAAGGTAGACATCTATGAGTTTGGAAAACGAATTATTACTGCGGGAAAACAAGGACCGGTTTGTTATCCTTCCCATCAAGTATCCCGCAATTTGGGAGATGTATAAAAAAGCGGAGGCCAGCTTTTGGACTGCCGAAGAGATCGACCTTTCGGACGATCTCAAACATTGGGAAAATCTTAATTCGGGTGAAAAACATTTCATTTCACACATCCTTGCATTTTTTGCTGCAAGTGACGGTATCGTGAACGAAAACCTGGCGGTAAACTTCATGAGCGAAGTTCAATTACCCGAAGCACGCTGTTTTTATGGTTTCCAGATCATGATGGAAAACATCCACTCAGAAACCTATGCGCTGCTTATTGATACTTATGTAAAGGATCCGGCCGAAAAAGACCGCCTTTTCCACGCGATTGATACCGTACCATGTGTAGGAAAAAAAGCGGAGTGGGCATTGAAATGGATCAACAACGGCAATTTTGCCGAACGGTTGGTGGCTTTCGCAGCGGTAGAAGGGATCTTCTTTTCAGGTAGCTTCTGCTCCATATTCTGGCTTAAAAAACGCGGCCTGATGCCAGGCCTGACTTTCAGTAATGAGCTGATCTCGCGCGATGAAGGCTCGCACTGTGAATTTGCCTGCTTATTATATGGCATGCTCGAAAACAAACTGCCGCAGGAACAGGTTACCAAGATCATTACCGACGCCGTTGAAATTGAAAAGGAATTTGTAACCGACGCACTGCCGGTTAACCTGATAGGCATGAACGCAAAACTGATGAACCAGTACATTGAGTTTGTGGCCGACAGGTGGCTGGGCGAACTTGGTTACGACAAATTTTACGGCGCAACCAATCCATTCGATTTCATGGAAATGATTTCATTACAAGGCAAAACAAACTTTTTTGAAAAACGCGTAGGCGACTATCAAAAAAGTGGCGTACTAAACGCATCGGCCGAAAGCAAAAGCTTTTCGCTTGATGATGATTTTTAGGGTTAGAGAGATTAGAGACTGGAGATAAGAGATTAGGTAATCCTAAATCAGGAAATCCTCAAATCAAGAAAATCAAGGTTCAGAATAAAATAATCAAATCACAATAATATTAACTTAAAAAAGCTTCGCTTTTAACGGGGCAAAGGAGGGGGAAAATGTTCGTAGTAAAAAGAGACGGTAGAAGAGAGTCCGTAAAATTTGACAAGATCACCGCACGTATTGAAAAACTGTGCTATGGGTTTCAATTAGTTGACCCTATTGATGTAGCTAAAAAGGTAATTGAAGGTTTATTTGACGGCGTCACCACCTCCGAGCTGGATAACCTGGCTGCCGAAACCGCCGCTTCATTAACCACCAAGCATCCTGATTATGCTTTGCTGGCATCGCGTATCGCGGTATCAAACCTGCACAAAAACACCATCAAATCGTTTTCTGAAACCATGCGCCTCCTGCATGAATATGTTGACAAGAAAATAGGTAAAGATGCATCGCTTATTGCTGATGACGTTTGGGAAGTGATCCAGGAAAATGCTGAGCTACTTGACAGCACCATCATTTACGATCGCGATTTTGGTTTTGATTACTTCGGTTTTAAAACCCTTGAAAAATCATACCTGTTAAAAATAGACGGTAAAATTGCCGAGCGCCCGCAGCACCTGTTCATGCGTGTATCTGTAGGCATCCACAAACATGACATTGAAAGCGCCATTAAAACATATCATTTAATGAGCGAGCGCTGGTTTACACATGCTACACCTACTTTGTTCAACGCTGGCACACCAAAACCTCAAATGTCGTCATGTTTCCTGTTAACTATGAAGGATGACAGCATTGAAGGTATTTATGATACGCTGAAACAAACTGCCAAAATTTCGCAAAGTGCAGGCGGTATCGGTTTAAGCATCCACAATGTAAGGGCTACAGGTTCATACATCAGCGGCACTAACGGTACCAGCAACGGTATCATTCCCATGCTGCGTGTATTTAATGATACTGCACGTTATGTTGATCAGGGCGGCGGTAAACGTAAAGGCGCTTTCGCTGTTTATTTAGAGCCTTGGCATGCCGATATCTTCGAATTCCTTGACCTGCGTAAAAACCATGGTAAGGAAGAAATGCGTGCACGTGACTTGTTCTATGCCCTTTGGGTATCTGACCTGTTCATGCAACGTGTTGAAGCTAATGAGGACTGGAGCTTGTTCTGCCCGCACGAAGCACCAGGCCTGGCAGATTGCTGGGGTAAGGAATTTGAGGCTCTTTATACTAAATATGAAAAAGAAGGCCGCCAGCGCCGTATTGTAAAAGCACAGGAATTGTGGTTTGCAGTATTGGATGCACAGGTTGAAACCGGTACACCATATTTATTATATAAGGATGCTGCTAACGGTAAATCAAACCAGCAAAACCTGGGTACCATTAAAAGCTCAAACCTTTGCACCGAGATCATCGAGTATACCGATGCTAACGAAGTAGCTGTTTGTAACCTTGCATCATTAGCATTGCCACGTTACATCAACAACGGTGCGTTTGATCATGATAAATTGTATGAAGTAACTTACCAGGCCACCATCAACCTTAACCGTATTATTGATGGCAACTACTACCCTGTTAAAGAAGCTGAATATTCAAACTTAAGGCACCGTCCTATCGGTTTAGGTGTACAAGGTTTGGCCGATACCTTCATCCAACTGCGGATGCCGTTTGAAAGCGAAGAAGCTAAACAACTGAATATCGAGATATTTGAAACCATCTACTTTGCAGCTATGACAGCTTCAAAAGACATGGCAATTCAAGATGGCGCTTATGAAACATTCAAAGGCTCACCATTGTCACAAGGTAAATTCCAGTTTGATCTGTGGGGAGTAAAACCAGAAAGCGGTCGTTGGGATTGGGAAAACCTGCGTTTAGATGTAATGAACCACGGCGTACGTAACTCATTATTAGTTGCACCAATGCCAACTGCTTCAACATCACAGATCCTGGGTAACAACGAATGTTTTGAACCATACACTTCAAACATTTACACCCGTCGTGTATTAAGCGGAGAGTTCATTGTAGTGAACAAATACCTGTTGCGTGACTTAGTAAACCTTGGTTTGTGGAGCACCAGCATGAAAGATAAGATCATCAGCGCTAACGGTTCAATCCAGGATATAGCTGAGATCCCTGCCGATATCAAGGCATTGTACAAAACTGTTTGGGAGATCAAAATGCGCAGCATTATTGATATGGCTGCCGACAGGGGCGCATACATTTGCCAGTCGCAATCATTGAACCTGTTCATCAACTCACCAAATGCTTCTAAACTGACTTCAATGCACTTCTATGCATGGAAAAAAGGCTTGAAAACAGGTATGTACTACCTGCGTACACAAGCAGCGTCGCAAGCGGTTAAATTCACAGTTGAAAACCAGGGCGGCAAAAACATGGATCCGGTTATCCCGGCCGTTGTTGACGCCGTTGCTGACGAAATCCCTGCGGGCCCTTCATGCTCAATGGAAGAAGGCTGCGTGACTTGTTCGGCATAAGTTTTTTTGTAGTCGGAAAGTCCGTAAGTCGGATAAGTCCGAAAGACAAAGAACAATAGATTTAAAGTCCATAAGTTTTAGCTTATGGACTTTTTTGGTTTAGTGTTATTGCATTGACATTCAACATCCATTTTATCAATACCTTTACCCTTGCTTCCGGACTTATCCGACTTATTGACTTTCGGACTGAAAAAAAATGACCAAACACGAAATTATCCGTTGCGAACGTTGCGAAACACCTTTTGAATGTAAAGCCAATTCATTCACCAAGTGTCAGTGCAGTACCGTGCAGCTTACCCTTAACGAAGTGCAGTACGTAAGCGAGTTGTATGACGGGTGCCTGTGCGCTAACTGCCTGCTCATTATTCAGCAGGAATACAGAGAAAGCGTGGGGTTGGTTCGATTAATTTGAACATAATTTTTACAAACGTCATTTCCTTTAAATCGTATCTTAACAATATCTATGAAATACTTGTTATTATACCTTTTTATAACCTTATCCTTAGCAACGTCAGCCCAAACCGCACCAATTAGGCGAACTTTTCGGTTTAAAATGTTAAATGCACAAACGGGGCAGCCGATGGCCTCTAAATGGTGTAGGATATTAAAAAATGCTGACGAATATGTTGATTGGGCCCATACAGATGCCGAAGGCATAGGAACCTTTACCGCACTCAATTATGATTCTACTGCCACTTACCAGGTCGAGATCGGCAATAGGGCAAACAACTTCGTAAAACCCGGTTTATTTGATATTACAGGCATTAAAAATTCTGTGCCTGTAATTAGCGTTTCACCTGCAAAAACGTCTGCATATTACACCTGCGGCGAAGTATTGTATGGAGGATATTATCCCCTCGAACCCTATGATATAACAGATTTACCCAAATCTATACAAGCAAAAACAAAAGCCGTATTAATCAACAGGGTTGGATATAACTTTTATAAAAGGTTAGTGCTAAACGGCGGGCAAATAGTTGATCTGAAAAAATTTTACGAACGAAACCCGAAAGCAAAAGAAAATGGCTGGATACCGGCGGTTTATTCACTATGCTTTATGGTTTGGGATAGCGTTGCTAATAAAAACCTTTATAGCTTCAGCCTCAAACTCAATCAACAAGGCAAGCTCATAGGTATAGTTGAACTGCCAGACATTAAACACTCTCCGGCCAAGGCGAAGATCATTAGCGAGGAAGAGGCGAAGGCCATCGCCCAAAAAGAAAATTTCGGAAATTCGGACGCGCGAATTCAGTATTCGGCCATTGAGGGAGCAATTTTATGGAATTTTGAACATCATGATCCCGGTCCCGCCGATTCAACCACCGTTACAAACCTTTTCATAAATGCGCATTCAGGAAAAATAGTCAGTAAAACTAAAGCTCATCGTTTATTTATGTACTAGATCATTACACATTTACAATCTCCATTAATCCTTTTCCATTTGCATCAGTCATATATGTGTACATCTTCAATAAAGATGATGATTAAAGATTTTACACCATGAAAAGGAAATTTGTTGCTTTGGCACTATTAATATCAGCAGTAGTATCCGTAACCTCAGGCTGCGTGGTACGTGAAGATTATGGTCACCATCACAGGTACCGTAACGGATATAACAACGGTTATAATAATGGCTACAATAACGGTAATGATCATGGTCATTATCATGATCGCGGTTATTAAGATTGTTAATTTAAGTTTTCCATAAGTAGTTTTTGAGTGATGAAAGAGGGCGCCGGATTTTTACCCGGCGTCTTTTTTTTATATATCCTTCAATTAGCTGTCACCGAATTTTATTGTGCACTTTATCATATAATATAATAAATTCAAAATTAAAAACGATAAAAATAAAAATTAACAGAATTTAATTCTGAATATTTTGTATTTTCAAAATCATTTTTTGTAAGTTTGGGTCATACATTATAAACCTATTAAAAATGACCAGCATTAAAATAACTAAAAGCTATATATGCAGGTTCGCATTTATAGTTGCATTTACTTTACCAATTGCCCCTGGCACCTTCCCCGTTATTGCAAAAGCAGCACATTCAACAACAATTATTGCCGATACGCCACTCAAGGCATTTGAAGGCATTTACCAGCTAAAGGAAAATGAGTTTAGGGTTTATAAGCTGATTGTTGATGGCGATAAATTAGTAGCCCAACAACTTGGTGGAGATGAAAAACTAACCTTAAACCGCAAATCAGATCTTGAATTTGAGCTTTTAGATGGCGACGGAGATGAAAAGATCCCGGTTGTATTTTCAAAGAATGAAGCCGGGGAGATCAGCCAGATTTCTTTGGGCGGCAGACAAGTATTCACAAAGATAAAAAGTTATACACCGCCTACCAAGGTTCAACTGAAACCTGAACAGATAAAAGTTTTAGCAGGCAAATACCAATCGGACGAAAGAGCTGATCTTTTTCTGCAAATCACTGCAACGCCTGCAGGCTTAACACTCAAGCAATCATGGGATGGCAAAGAGATCCATTTCAAACCATTATCGGATGTACTGTTTTTAAATCAACCTTTCGGCTTTCCCTTAAAGTTCACCAAAGATGCAAGCGGCAACCCCACCAAGGTATTGGCTTTTAACCGCGATACCTGGAATAAGGTAAAAGAATAAGCTCCTGATTAAACCATTATATAAAGTATTAAGGGCCGGCCCGCTGTTTCCTAAACCAGGTCACATCGGTAACCGGCCCGTTTTTGTACCTGTGGGTATAATATTAATAGAAACGGATTTCGCAATAGGGATGGAAGTGGATACCGGCCAAAGAGCGTAAGGCCTGCAGGCGTATGAACGTACAGCCCGGGCCGCAGGTATTGCCCTAATTAGTGATTGGAGGATGGATGTTAGTTTGGACTTGGTGTCTGAACTTGAATTAAACAACTAAACCCAGACTTACGAAGTTTTAAAAACTTCGTAAGTCTTTAGCAGCTCTTTTCAGCCTTCATTTGCCCATACTTGTTCAAATTCCTCACTGCTGATTTCAAATTCCGCAAATTCGTTCAGCTCCAGTGGCGCTTCTGAGAGTCCGTACAGATCTTCCTCATGATTTTCATCGTATTTTAAAACAGTTCCATTACTGTAAACCTCTATCTGCCTTACCACATAATCATCTTCGCCGCATTCAAAGTACCATAATGAAGCACCCCAGAAATCAAATTCATCTCCTCTTGATTCGTCTCAATTTCGTTTGTAATATTTCATCGTCTTAATAACTCATTCTAAATATCGCATTTATCAGCAAAACAAATGAGTTATATCAATCACACCCTCAATATCTTCCCTTCAAAAAAACTTTCACACAACTACTTGAAAATCAAAAATAATGTTCGTACTTTTGCAGTCCCGAAATGCGGGATAAAATTATTAGACAAAAAAGCAAGAAATGCCTACTATTCAGCAATTAGTTAGAAAAGGTAGAGTAGCTCTGGTTGACAAGAGTAAGTCACCAGCGTTGGACAGCTGTCCACAGCGAAGAGGCGTATGCACACGCGTGTATACCACTACCCCTAAAAAACCAAACTCAGCAATGCGTAAAGTTGCCCGTGTGCGCTTAACCAACGGAAAAGAAGTAAACGCTTACATCCCAGGTGAAGGTCACAACTTACAGGAGCACTCTATCGTTTTGATCCGCGGTGGTCGTGTTAAAGACTTACCAGGTGTACGTTACCACATCATCCGTGGTGCACTGGATACATCAGGTGTAGCTGGCCGTAACCAACGTCGTTCAAAATATGGTACCAAACGTCCTAAACCAGGTCAGGTAGCAGCAGCGCCAACAAAAGGTAAAAAGAAATAATTAAGGAGGATAGAAAGCAATGAGAAAGTCAAAACCAAAAAAGAGAATTATCCTTCCTGATCCAAAGTTCAATGATACTTTGGTAACAAGGTTTGTAAACAACATGATGTATGATGGTAAAAAATCAACCGCATACGCCATTTTTTACAACGCTGTTGAAATTGTTGAGAAAAAAACAAGCGAAAACGGCTTAGAAACCTGGAAAAAAGCTTTAAACAATGTTATGCCTGCTGTTGAAGTAAAAAGCCGCCGTGTAGGTGGTGCTAACTTCCAGGTACCTACAGAGGTTCGTCCGGAGCGTAAAATAGCTTTAGGTATGAAATGGTTGATCAGCTATGCACGTCGTCGTGGTGAAAAAACCATGATGGAGAAATTAGCAGGTGAGATCATATCAGCAGCTAAAGGCGAAGGTGCCGCTGTTAAGAAGAAAGAAGATACGCACAAAATGGCTGAGGCTAACAAAGCGTTCTCACACTTCAGGTTCTAATTAAGGATTACACCGATATAAAAGGATTACACCGATTATATATTAAGATTATATTGTTTTACTATGATTGCGCCTTTTAGGCATAATCGCAATAAATCAGTGAAATCATAACATAATCGGTGTAATCATAAAAAAACAAAAATGTCAAGAGATCTAAGATATACAAGAAATATAGGTATTGCCGCTCACATTGATGCTGGTAAAACTACCACTACCGAGCGTATCCTTTACTATGCTGGTGTAAGCCACAAAATTGGTGAGGTTCACGAAGGTGCCGCTACCATGGATTGGATGGCACAGGAGCAGGAACGTGGCATTACCATTACATCGGCTGCTACAACCGTTAACTGGAAATACAGGAACCACAACTATCATATGAACATCATTGATACCCCGGGTCACGTGGACTTTACCGTAGAGGTAAACCGTTCATTACGTGTACTTGACGGTTTGGTGTTCCTTTTCAGCGCGGTTGACGGTGTTGAGCCTCAATCTGAAACCAACTGGAGGCTTGCTAACAACTATAACGTTGCCCGTATCGGTTTCGTTAACAAGATGGACCGTTCTGGTGCCGATTTCTTGAACGTTGTTAAACAGGTTAAAAGCATGTTGGGCAGCAACGCTGTTCCGCTTCAGTTACCTATCGGTGCCGAAGAACACTTTAAAGGTGTTGTTGACCTGATTAACTGGAGAGGTATCGTTTGGAATGAGCATGATAAAGGTATGACCTTTACTGAAGTGCCTATTCCTGAGGATATGATTGAAGAAGCTACCGAGTGGAGAGAGAAATTGCTTGAATCAGTAGCTGAGTATGACGAAAGCCTGATGGAAAAATTCTTTGATGCTCCTGAAACTATCACTGAGCGTGAAGTGCTTGACGCTTTACGTAAAGCAGTTTTGGACGCTAAGATCGTTCCTATGGTTTGCGGTTCATCATTCAAAAACAAAGGTGTACAAACCATGCTTGATTATGTGATGGAATTATTGCCATCACCTATGGATGTTGAAGGTATCATTGGTACTAACCCTGATACTGGCGAAGAGATTTTACGTAAACCGGATGTTAAAGAGCCATTTGCAGCTTTAGCATTTAAAATTGCAACCGATCCTTTCGTAGGTCGTTTGTGCTTTATCCGTGTTTACTCAGGTAACCTTGAAGCCGGTTCATACGTTCACAACATGCGTTCAGATAACAAAGAACGTATTTCACGTATCTTCCAGATGCACGCTAACAAGCAAAACCCTATCCCTAACGTAGGTGCAGGTGATATTGCTGCGGTAGTAGGCTTTAAAGATATCAAAACAGGTGATACCCTTTGCGACGAGAAACACCCGATCATCCTTGAGTCAATGAACTTCCCTGAGCCGGTTATCGGTTTAGCGATTGAGCCTAAAACTCAGGCAGACGTTGATAAATTAGGTATGGCTTTAGGTAAATTAGCCGAAGAGGATCCAACCTTCCGTGTAAACTCTGACGAAGAAACCGGCCAGACCGTAATTTCAGGTATGGGCGAGCTTCACTTGGATATCATCATGGACCGCTTAAAACGTGAGTTTAAAGTTGAGGTTAACCAGGGTGCTCCACAAGTAGCTTACAAAGAGTCTATCACAGGTACTATCCAACACCGCGAAACATACAAGAAACAAACCGGTGGTCGTGGTAAATTTGCTGATATCCAGGTTATCCTTTCACCAAATGATGAAGGTAAAGAAGGCTTACAGTTTGTGAACGAGATCAGCGGTGGTTCAATCCCTCGTGAGTTTATCCCATCTGTACAAAAAGGCTTCGAAGCTTCAATGGTAAATGGTGTATTAGCCGGTTATCCGTTAACAAGCTTAAAAGTACGTTTAATTGATGGTTCATTCCACGCAGTCGATTCGGACGCGCTATCTTTCGAGTTAGCTGCTAAGATGGCTTACCGCGAGGCATTGCCAAAATGTAAACCTGTATTGCTTGAGCCGATCATGAAAATCGAGATCCTTACCCCTGAAGAAAACATGGGTGATGTTATCGGTGACATGAACCGTCGTCGTGGCCAGCTTTTAGGTATGGATTCACGTGCAGGTGCACAGGTTATTAAAGCAACTGTACCACTTTCAGAAATGTTTGGTTATGTAACCCAGTTACGTACCATTACTTCTGGCCGTGCTACTTCAACCATGGAGTTTGATCACTATGCTGAAGCACCACGCAACGTACAGGACGAAGTAGTAGCTAAAGCAAAAGGCAAAAAAGCTGCAGGTAATAACTAAAAAATCAGAGAATAGTTGATTGGTGATTAGAGAATAGTTGCCAATCAGCTTTTCAAAATAATAAACCGGCGGGTTATAATTAATAGCTCTTATAATCAGCCATAATAACAAACAAAAATGAGCCAAAGAATCAGGATCAAATTAAAATCTTACGATTACAACCTGGTAGATAAATCTGCTGAGAAAATCGTAAAAACAGTAAAGCCGACAGGCGCTGTAGTTAGCGGACCACTTCCGTTACCAACCGAAAAGAAAATCTTCACCGTATTACGTTCACCACACGTAAACAAAAAAGCACGTGAGCAATTCCAACTTTGCTCATACAAGCGCTTATTAGACATTTACAGCTCTAACTCAAAAACTGTAGATGCCCTGATGAAGCTTGAATTGCCAAGCGGTGTTGAGGTTGAGATCAAAGTTTGATAGACGACCGGCCCACTGAAAGGTGTGGGATCAAAAAATAAAAAGACCATTTGCGTAAGCCGATGGTCTTTTTTTATGGGTATATAATCGCCAGAACCGTCATTCCTGTAAGGGTACGAAGCAATTTTCACCAACCGTCATTGCGAGGTACGAAGCAATCCCCGACTTTACAGAGCAGCTAAGCAGATCCTCCCTGTACAGTTCGAGATTGCTTCGTACCTCGCAATGACGTCAGTTTTAACAATTATTTAGACACGCTGCTTAGGCGTTACCTGCGGCCCGGGCTGTACGCTCATACTGCGCAAGGCCTTAACCACATGGCCGGTATCCGCTTCCATCCCTAACGCAAAATTCGTCTGAATCAAAATTTTCAGAATTTAAGAATTAACAGAATTTCCTTGTTCGACATTTCTCAAAGTGCACTAAACTCAAGAAATCCTTAAATCAAGTGTATCAGGGTTCATAATCAACGGTTATCTTTGCCCCTATGCTGATATCCCCATCTACCCTACGCACATTCACCGAAGATATATTCAAAGCCATAGGCTGCAGCCATGAACATGCAGTATTAGCTGCCGATGTGCTGCTCAAGTCTGATCTGCGGGGTATCGACTCGCATGGCGTGGCCCGCCTGAGCGGCTATGTGCGCCTGTGGGAGAAGAAACGTATCAACCCCACACCCAATATCCGGATAGTACATGAAACGCCCACAACAGCCACAATAGACGGCGACGCAGGCCTCGGCCTCGTAGTTGCTCCCTTCGCAATGGAAGTAGCTATTAAAAAAGCCGAATTATATGGATCAGGATGGGTATCGGTACGTAATTCCAACCACTTTGGTATTGCAGGTTATCATGCACTAAAGGCTGTTGAAAAAGATATGATCGGCTTTGCCATGACTAATGCCAGTCCGTTGGTGGCACCAACTTTTTCCAGCGAGCGGCTATTGGGTACCAACCCTATGTGCTATGCCTTTCCGGCAGGTAAATACCCGCCGGTAATTGTTGATATGGCTACCTCCGCCGCCGCCAATGGCAAACTTGAAATAGCACAGCGTTTAGGCAAGCAAGTTCCTGAAGGCTGGATCCAGGATAAAGAAGGCAACTACACAACCGACCCGCATGCCCTAAAAACCGGAGGCTCCCTCCTGCCCCTTGGCAGTGATCGCGACCATGGTAGCCATAAAGGTTTTGGCTTGAGCGCTACGGTTGATATATTATCAGCAGTATTATCAGGTGCAAACTACGGCCCCTGGGTTCCGCCATTTGTAGCTTTTCTCGATCCGCCGAATGATCCGGTTGGTGCTGGTATAGGCCATTTTTTAGGGGCGATGCGGGTGGATGGCTTCCGCCCGGTTGATGAGTTTAAAGATCATTTAGATAATTGGGTAAGCCGGTTCAAATCATCAGCTACTGTTGATCCCACACAAAAAGTCGTTATCCCCGGCGAACCGGAACTGGAGGCAGAGGCCGATAGAATGGCTAATGGGATCCCGTTAGTTGATGCTGTTGTTGAAGATTTGAATAAACTGGCGGAGAGGTTTGAAATAGATAAACTATAAACTGCCGCGGGTTTAGCGTAGCGTAACCCGTGGGTGCCATCATGTAAGCTTTCAGCTTACACAACCCGCAGTTCAGCTGAAAGCTGAAACCATGGTAAACCACGGGCCGGAAGCCCGCGGCAGCATATACATTAAAGCACAAGGCCTGTTTTGCTTCGCAAAACAGGCCTTGTGCTAAAGTTCCCCATTTAGTGGGTTAGGGGCGTCGCCTAATGGATCACGTTAAACAACCTGCTCCAGCGGATCTTGTGAATGAAAGAGGAAGCGTTATCATCAACACTCATCCAAATGAACAATGCTTTACCCACAATATGATCTTCCGGAACAAAGCCCCAGAAACGTGAATCTTCCGAATTATGACGGTTATCACCCATCATAAAATAGTAGTTCATTTTAAAGGTATAGCTATCAGCTTTTTTGCCGTTGATCAGGATCTCGTTTCCGTTTACCTCCACTTTGTTGCCTTCGTATACCGCTATCGCGCGACCATAGATCGGGAATGTTAAACTATCCAGCTTTACTGTCCAGCCCTTTTTAGGCACAATGATCGGTCCGAAGTTATCCACATTCCATTTATAATCAGGGATGTTAGCCCCTATTTTGTAATTGGAGAAAATGGCAGGATAAACAGGGTTAAGCGGATCAGATGCCCCCCTTGCCGTTAACCTTGGGGTAACCGATTTAATATTTGAATATCCGCGTAAAGCCTTTGCCGATTCTTCGGTAGTATTGGTAATAAACTCGGTGTTATTTATTGACGAGATATCAGATAAATGCAAATCAGTTGCTATCTGCGGGTTAAGCTCATTCCCATCCGTTTTAACGTTATAAGTGATCTCACCGTTTGGCGGCGTAATAGCAGCCTTACTATTTATAAACACTTGGGCATTAACAACGCTCAGCGTATCGCCCGGGGTACCCTGGCAGCGTTTAATATAGTTTTCGCGTTTATCAACAGGCCTGAAATAAGGCGAATCGGCATCCATAGGATAATTAAATACCACCACATCACCTTTTTTAATATCGCTTAAACCTGGCAAGCGGTAATATGGCAGTTCAATACCATCCCAGTAAGCTTTGGTATTAATAAGCGGCATGGTATGATGTGCAAAAGGGAATGCAACGGGCGTCATGGGTAAACGTGCGCCGTAGTTAACCTTACTTACAAACAGGTAATCGCCAATAAGCAATGAGCTTTCCATCGAGGCACTGGGGATCACATAAGCTTCTATAAATAATGTACGGATCAACGTAGCAGCAATCACTGCGAAAATGATAGCATCAGCCCATTCGCGTGCCTGGGTTTTCTTAAGCGCAAGCTTATACTTCTGCCTAAACTCGGGACCTGCCGAGGGGCCAAAATATTTGGTAGTTTTATCATTACCCCATTTAGGGAAATAAATAAAAGGCAGGATCACTCCCTGTACATGTTCAACAAAAGTGAATTTGCCGTATGATTTCAAAAAATCAACTATCAGGCCCAGAGCTACCAAAAAGTTTAAGCCCGGAATCAATAACAAAATGAACCACCATGCCGGCCGGCCGGTTAACTTAATGATGATAAAAAAATTATAGAGCGGTACAACGCCTTCCCAACCTGGCCTACCTGCTTTTTCAAACAGTTTCCATAAACCGGCAAATGGTAATACTATAAAAAGAACAAATGCAATCAATAATCCTATTCCGTTCACTTCAGTGTTTTTATATTTTCAATTAATGTATACCCCTGAACAACCTGTTCCACCTTATTTTATCAAAGAAAGAGGCAGTACTGTCAATACTCATCCAGGTAAATAAAGCTTTACCTACTACGTGATCTTCGGGAACAAAGCCCCAAAAGCGCGAATCTTCCGAATTATGACGGTTATCGCCCATCATAAAATAGTAGTTAAGCTTAAAGGTATAAGTATCGGCTTTTTTTCCGTTAATCATGATATCCTTACCTACAACATTTACTTTATTGTTTTCGTACAGTTCAATAGCACGACCATAAACCGGGAAAGTTAGGCTATCCAATTTAACGGTCCATCCCTTTTTGGGGATAATGATAGGCCCGTAGTTGTCAACATTCCATTTTAAATCGGGAAAATTAGGGGTGATCTTATAACGTGGGTATTTGGCAGGATAAACCGGGTTCAGCGGATCGCTTGTACCTCTAAGTGTTACTGCCGGTACAACTGATTTTACGTTTGAATAGGTTTTCAAAGTAGCTGCCGATTCCTTTCCCATCATCATTTCGTAACGGTTACCAGTATTCCCCCTGATATCAATCTTGAGGTCATTTAAAATAGCGGGGTTAAATTCCTGTCCGTTAGTCTCAACAAAATAACCTTCTTTACCTCTTTCAGGATCAGGGGCAGCCTTGCCGTTGATATACACATGTGCATCAACTACACTCAAAGTGTCGCCGGGGGTGCCCTGGCAACGTTTGATGATATTTTCACGCTTATCTACAGGCCTGAAATAAGGCGAATCGGCCTCTATCGGCGCATTAAAAACCACGATATCGCCCTTTTTTATATCACTTAAACCCGGCAAACGGTAGTACGGCAATTTTACCCCACCCCAGTATGCCTGGGTGCCCCAGGGCGTAGTGTGGTGCATAAAAGGAAACGAAACGGGAGTTATCGGCATCCTTGCACCATAGTTAACTTTACTTACAAACAGGTAATCACCTATTAAAAGCGAATTTTCCATCGAGCCACTGGGAATCACGTAGGCCTCAATAAACAGCGTACGGATCAGGGTAGCGGCTATTACTGCAAATATGATAGCGTCGCCCCATTCACGAAGCGCGCCCTTTTTCTTTTTTACTTTACTTGTATCTTTCTTTTTCCAGAATTTCCAGTTCATATGATGTATCGAATGTGCAAATTTCAGATGTGCAAATGTGCAGATTTTTTAATGTTTATATTTTATGTATAAGATATATGTTACACGTTATATGTTACGCTCCTCAATAATAATTAAAAGATGCCAATCAAATCATTCGTCTACAAATTTTCCAATCATCTGCACATCTGAAATCTGCAAATCCGCATATCCTCTCTTATCTGCACATCTTCTAATTGATCCTCCTGAACACCTTGTCCCACCTGATCTTACACCATGACGGCGAATTGACATCCCAGCTCATCCAAACAAATACGGCCTTCCCTACAATATGATCTTCGGGCACAAATCCCCAAAACCTTGAATCTTCCGAGTTGTGACGATTATCGCCCATCATCCAGTAATAGTTCAGTTTAAAGGTATAACTATTGGTTTTGCTCCCGTTAATTATGATGTTATTGTCTTTAACCTGCACTTTGTTATTTTCATATACCTCAATGGCGCGGCGATAAAAAGGCATGGTCAAACTGTCGAGTTTAACCGTCCAACCCCTTTTAGGAATGATGATCGGCCCTAAATTATCTTCGTTCCATCTGAAGCGCGGATCATGTGGAAAAATCTCCGGATCGTATACTCCCCTTAACTTAATATCTGGCTTTACAGCTTTAATGTAGGGAAATGCCTTTAGCTTTTCAGCCGATTGAGCTGTTGTGTTTACCGTAAAGTCGACCTTGGTAAATTGCTGAAGATCCTCCAGGTGAAGATCATAGCGCGTATGCGGGCCAAATCCGCTTACCGAGCCATCCGTTCGTACCCGGTATTCCATTTCTGCATTTGGCGGCGCAGCCATCGGTTGGTTATTTATATACACCTGCCCGTACTCCAGTTTTATGGTATCGCCGGGAGTACCCTGGCATCGTTTGATATAATTTTCCTGCTTATCTACCGGGCGGTAAAATGGGGAATCAGCATCCATTGGGTAGTTAAACACCACAGCATCGCCTTTTTTAACTTCGCCAAAACCCGGCAGGCGATAATAGGGCAGCTTTATCCCATCCCAATAAGCTTTGGTACCCGTAAGGGGCAAGGTATGGTGTGCGAAGGGAAATGCAACGGGGGTCATGGGCAGGCGTGCGCCATAATTGATCTTACTTACAAATAAAAAATCGCCCACCATTAATGAGCTTTCCATTGATGATGAAGGGATGGTAAAAGCTTCGAGGAAAAGCCCGCGGATAACAGTTGCCGCAATTACAGCGAACAGAATGGCTTCCGTCCATTCCCGCACGGGTGATTTACCGAGGTCGCGATATTTTTCCCTGAAATCGTCACTCGCCGATGGACCAACATAGCGGGTACTTTTATCAAAGCCCCATTTTGGGATAAAAATGAAAGGCAGCAATACCGATACAGTGATCTGCCCGATTCCTACCTTACCGAACGATTTTATAAAATCAATGAGGATCCCGATGCTTATAATGAAGTTTATGCCCGGTATTAAAAGCAGTAAAAGCAACCACAGCGGCCTTTGGCTTAATTTGAGCATAATATAAAGGTGGTAAACCGGGATAAGTGCTTCCCAACCCGGACGACCGGCCTTTTCAAAAAGTTTCCAGTATCCGGCCAGTATTAAGATCAATAGCGGGCTTATCATGATATAAAACCCAATATAGCCCGCTATTGCCATTTATATTAAAGCTATTAGCTGTTAAAATCAAACATGGCCTCTACAGAGTAAAAACCTTTTTTATCGTGCAGCCACTCGGCAGCCAGCACCGCGCCCAAAGCAAAACCATTACGGTTATGTGCAGTGTGCTTAAATTCGATACTATCCACCTCCGAATCATAAATAACAGTATGCGTACCCGGCACGCTGTCTATCCGCAACGATTCTATGAGCAGTTGGTTCGGAGCCACATTAGCATCGTCATCGTTGTCATCGGTAGTTAATACATTAATCCATTCGTTTTTAGTATCGGTATTGTTAATGATACCTTCGGCAATAGTTATGGCTGTACCGCTTGGCGAATCCATTTTTTGAGTATGGTGGATCTCTTCAACCTGCACCTCATAATAAGGGTACCTGTTCATTACTTTAGCCAGCAGTTTATTAACATGGAAAAACACATTAACACCTACGCTAAAGTTTGAAGCCCATAATAGTGATTTATTCCCGTCAACGCACTGTTGCTTCACTTCCGGTAATTTCTCGTACCAGCCGGTAGTACCAACAACAATAGGCACATTGGCATTAAAGCACTGCTCAATATTTGACAACACCGATGCCGGCGTGGTAAATTCAATTACAACATCTGCTTTTTGCAGGTTTTCGGGAGTAAGGTCATGAAGGCTTTCATGATCAATGGTAAGTACAATTTCATGCTTGCGGCTAAGGGCTATCTTTTCGATGATCTTGCCCATTTTTCCGTAGCCAAGTAACGCTATCTTCATTTCAGGTATGCTGGTTTTCCTTATTAAAACGTAAATGTAACTTTTAAACCCGGAATATAAGCATTATTAGCCCCTTGTGCATACAACGGTTGATTAATTAGCCCCGGAGTTACTTTGAACGACAGGTTATTATCAACCGTGTACGAATGGATGAATTTGGCATCGATATAAGCATCAATAGCCTGGATACCCCATACAGCCAGGAAACCAAAAATACTTAAATCACGGTTACGCCTTGAATTTTCGCGCGCATCGCTCAGGTTAGCATCAGGTACATCTTTATACAGGAAATACTCGTTATAATAAGGATCGCCGGGATTAGGCGGGTTGCTTTGCCGGTACCTCGATAGTACCAGGTATTCATGATAATAATGCTGATTATAAATAATGGCCGACGTTAATAAGCCTAAACCACCGTAAATCAAGGGCACTTTCCACCACCTGTGGTTATACACCTGGCCCCAGCCCGGTATCATTAACGAATGTATTACTGCTTTATGGGGGATATGGGTACTATCCGGGTGATAGATCTTTTCTTTAGCAGGATCGATCTTTGGGGCAAATGACCCCGAGGAGGTTTTGACAGGTTGCTTTACTTTCAGCGTATCACTTTTTTTATTCTCCGTACTATCAACTATTTGAGCCTGCGCGGCAAAAACAAAAAAAGTGAATACACCTAAAAAAAACAGGAATTTATACATTTTTTAAATTAACAATTACCAATCAAGCATTTCAAGGATGCGGCCCAGATCATCTTCCGAAAGGAAAGGGATCTCAATAACACCGCTTCCGCGGTTGCCAACTTTTAGCTTTACCCTTGTACTAAATTTTGAAGCAAGATCATCCTGGATCTTTTGCAACTGATATGATACCGGTTCAGGCTGTTTGCCCTCTTTTTTTACCGGCGATTTTTGCATATCCCTTACCAGTTCCTCAACCTTACGAACGGATAAACCTTCCTTTATAATATGCTGATGTATAAATAATTGTTTTGCAGGGTCTGTTAAGGTTAAAATAGCTTTGGCATGCCCCATGGTAAGCTCGCCATCACGAATAGAGGCCTGGATAACCGGCGGCAGCCTTAACAGGCGCAGGTAATTGGTCACCGTCGAGCGGTTTTTACTCACCCTGTCGCCCAGTTCTTCCTGCTTCAGGTTACACTCCTCAATCATACGCTGAAAACTAAGGGCAACCTCAATAGCGTTCAGGTTTTCACGCTGAATGTTTTCAATGAGTGCCATTTCCAGCATTTGCTGATCATTGGCCGTACGCACATAGGCCGGGATCTGGGTTAACCCAGCCAGCTTTGATGCACGAAAACGGCGCTCGCCAGATATCAGCTGATATTTATGCGCACTTATTTTCCGGAGAGTTATTGGCTGAATTAAACCCTGCAGCTTGATCGACTCCGAAAGCTCTATTAGCGCCTGCTCGTCAAAATCGGTACGGGGCTGAAACGGGTTAACCTCAATTTCGGCCAGTTTTATTTCATTAACCGAACCAAGGTCATTAACCTCGGCCGGACTTGCAGTTTCCTTATTTCTGTTTTGGTATGGTTGTACGTTAGGCGTGTCGTTCAATAGCGCACTCAGTCCCTTGCCCAGGGCATTTCTCTTTTCACCACTCATTTACTATACTGTTGCTGTAGCTGTTGCCGATTCACCCTTAACCAGTCCGTTTTTTTCCAAAATTTCGCGGGCAAGGTTTAAATAATTAATTGCACCCTTACAGGTAGCATCATGCATAATTACCGATACGCCAAAGCTTGGCGCTTCGCTTAAACGGGTGTTACGCTGTATAATGGTATCAAAAACCATATCCTCAAAGTGGGTCTTAACCTCATCAACCACCTGGTTGCTCAGGCGTAAACGCACATCATACATGGTTAACAGGATACCTTCAATCTCCAGCTGCGGGTTCAGGCGCGATTGAACAATTTTAATGGTATTTAACAATTTACCCAAACCTTCTAACGCGAAATACTCACACTGTACCGGTACAATTACCGAGTCGGCAGCGGTTAAAGCGTTAATGGTGATCAAACCCAACGAAGGCGAACAATCGATAATAATAAAATCATATTCGTCACGCACCTTGTCAAATACCTGCTTCATTTTAAACTCGCGGCCGGTTAAATTGATCATTTCAATTTCGGCACCTACCAGGTCAATATGTGCAGGTAATAAATCAAGATTAGGGGTTTCAGTTTTTTGAATGGCCTCATGAGGGTCAACCTCATTGATGATACATTCATAAATACTGTTTTTTATATTGCGGGGATCAAAGCCAATGCCCGAGGTTGAATTAGCCTGCGGGTCGGCGTCAACCAACAAGGTTTTATAATCTAATACGGCTAAACTTGCTGCCAGATTTATAGATGATGTAGTTTTCCCTACGCCGCCTTTCTGGTTGGCTAAAGCAATTATTTTACTCATTCTATAGTTTAAAAAAATTTATAGTTCTGTGATTTATAACAACGTTAAATAGAAACAGAAATTTCTACTTTCGTAAAGTTTTTATCCGGTGATAAAGATACGGAATTAAATAATGTAGAATTCCACAGCTTTTGCCTATTTACAAACAAAATTGATCAATTAGTGAATTATCAGCTTAACAATTTGATGGATATTATTGCTTAAATCATATTTAATATTAAAGCACTCATTCACAAAAAATTAGCAGGCAAACCAGTGCCGATAATACTGATCTGATCAGTCAGCAACTTACCAATAATAAATGATAACCATAATATCGTCAACCAACAGGCCCGGAAGTTCAACACTTAAACTTGCCAACGTCTATCAGCAAAAACTGCGCGAAAAAGGTGTGGAAGCCGGCATTTTATCACTTGCCCAACTGCCGCCAAATGTTATTGAAACAGACCTTTATAAGAAACGCAGCCCAGAGTTTGAAGTTATCCAGCAGATAGTTACCAATACCGATAAATTCATATTCCTTATCCCCGAATATAACGGCAGCTTCCCTGGCGTACTCAAGGTTTTTATCGATGCCTGTAGTTTTCCTGAAAGCTTTTATGATAAAAAAGCGGCTTTGGTAGGCTTATCATCGGGTAAATACGGTAATATTCGCGGTGTTGACCATTTTACCGGCGTTTGTCACTACCTGCACCTGAACATCATGGCGCTTAAATTGCACATAGCAGCCATACACAAGGAGTTTGACGAAGAAGAAAACCTGTTTAAACCTGATACCATAAAATTTGTAGACGAGCAGATTGAAAAGATCATTAGGTTCTGATTTTTTGGATTGCACCGATTGTTTTTTGATTGAGCTTGTGGTCGGTGTTACCATTGTCTGAACTCGAATTAAACGAATTATTAGAATTTATTGAATTTGCCTATCATTCTGTTTATTCCTTAATTCGTTTAATTCCAGTTCAAACAAAAAACCTGATCTCTAACCTCTAATCCCGCCAATGGCGTTGCCTGCGGCCCGTGCTATCCGCTCATACTGCACAAGGCATTATCCGTTGGCTAACGGGTGGTATCCGCTACTATCACTAACGCGGCCCCCCGCACACCATCGCTGAAAAACATATATCGAGCCTGCGGTTAGTGAAATCAAAAAACAATCAGTGTAATCCCCCAAAACTATCTCATCAAAAACACCCAGCCCGAGATCCTTTTGGTGCCGATTTTAAGATCAATTACGTAGTAGTAAGTTCCGGTATCAAGGAAGGTTCCGTTGCGCGTGCCGTTCCAGGGGGTGTTATAGCCAATGCTTTTAAAAACAATTCCTCCTCCACGGTCATAAACAGTTAACTCACAACCAGTATAAGCATCAAGGTTGATGATATTCCATACATCGTTAACCCCATCGCCGTTTGGTGAAAACGCGGTTGGGATGGTTAATTTAGGGGCGCTTGTTATAAACTCGATATCATCAAGCAGCAGATCATTGCCAGGCCCGCCGGGTGCCCGGTTACTTATTTTTAAAACAAGGCTGCTTACGTTATCGGGCGTTTTAAAGATCAGGTTATACTTTTTCCAAACGGGGCCCGAAGTTGCGGGAATTGGCCCTGTACGCAATGTTTCAAGTACCTCCCCTGTTGTTGTTTCGATAGAAAAAAGAATATCCGGCTGCTGCACCGTTGGCCCAACAACGGTATTTTTGAGCAGGTTAAGGATATAAGCCGAAAATTCATAAGTTGTAGCCGGGCAAAGAGAGGGCACCATGCGGGTATAAAACGTACTTGGCTCATTTGATGCATTAATCATCATCATATAGCCGTTATTATTGCCCGTGTGATCGTGCTTTACATTATGCCAGGATTCTTCAGCACATCCCTCAGATGCATTAACAAGTGTATAAAAGCCATCGGCCGGGCAATACGGTGTATAAGCCATATTGGTAACGGCTGCCGGTAATGCAGGCCCATGTCCGGTACCCGAACCAAAATCTTCCGTAAACAGCCAATGACCCAACTTGCCGGTACAATCCATACTTTGCGCATAGGCATCCGTAAAAAACACAAACAATATCAACAGTAAAAAAATCGGGGAAAGACGCGCCTGCATGACCGGATCAACACTTAAAACCTTAAAGGTAAGTTGAAACGCCGCGTTTAAGGCAGCAGTCAACGGTCAGTTTTGTACCGATAAACTATAGGGCTAATAACGGAACAATAAAGCAGCGCAAATCAATGTACAATAAGTACCCAGCCTGATAATAACGGTGCACCGCTTTTCAGATCGATCACATAGTAATAAGTGCCCGATGGCAAGATATAACCTTTATAGGCACCATTCCAGGGTTTATCGTAACCTGTTGAGGTGTATACTTTTTGCCCGCTTCGGCTAAAAACATTCATTGTACTTTGCGGATAGGTTGATAAAGCGTCGATATTCCAATAATCGTTTAAACCGTCACCATTAGGCGAAAACGAGGTTGGGATGACAATTTTTTTATAAACCCGTACAAAAACAGAAACATTAACAAATCCACAGCCAATGCCCGATGATGCCTTTAGGGTATAGGTAATATCATCGGTAGGATTGGCAACGGGGTTCAGCTTGGTAGGATCGTCAAGCCCGTCGGCCGGGGTCCATAAATAAGTATCGGCATATTTTGCCTGCGCATCCAGCACTACCGATTGCCCCTCAAAGATCTTTTTTTGCGGACTTACACTTACCTCAGGTACAGGCATAACTGTCACGGTTACCGTTTGGGTAGCTGTACAACCCTCATTACTGGTTACAGTTACGGTATAAGTAGTGGTTTCGGCAGGCTTGGCAGCGGGACTTGCCGCGGTTGGATCGGATAACCCGGTAACCGGCAACCAGCTATAGCTTTTGGCATTGGGCGTAGTTTCATTGAGAATAGTGGCACTGCCCTTACAAATTGGAGCAGGGGTAATAACCGGTATCACAGGTTTTAAATTGACAATCCCCTTTACTTTATCCGATGGGGTTGAACATCCACCAGCCGAAACTACAGTAACCCGATAGTCACCTACTGCTGCAACAGTAGCATTATCAATAACTAAAGGATTTTGGGCTTTATTAGCAGCCGTAACTCCGGGACCAGTCCATTCATAGCTCACCGCCCCAGGTGCATTTGCTGTAAGCGTAAGCGCATCCCCTTCACATACCGGCGGGGCCGTAACAGAAGGTTTGTCCAGGTAAGCATTAACGGTTACAGTGCGCACATCTGAATAAACGCGGCAACTAGGCGAGTTTATATTATCCCCCGCGGCAGCAGCCATCCTATACAGGTAAGTGCCAACCGGTTTATTTGTACCAAATTGAAATGAGTAACTGAGGTTTGTTTCTCCGGCTATATTTACCCAGCTAATACCACCGTCGGTACTGCTTTGCCATTGCACTTTGGGATTGCTGTAACCATTATTCAGATCGGCTACAAGGTTATAGCTTTGAACCTGCCCTTTACAAGTGTTTTGCGGTTCGGTGTTGCCGGTTGTGGTAAATCCCACCTTGATAGTAGGCCCACAGGCCCTGAATTCTATATCATCAAGCAGCAGATCATTTCCATTGCCACCAGGACCATTATTTGAAATTTCCAATACAATTTGAGTAACACCGGCGCCTGTTGAAAATGGCATACTATATTTATTCCATTCGGGGCTGGCGGTAGGTTGTATGGTATTTGTATCATACTGTGCCAGGATTGTCCCGTCAGGCTTTTTTATCGTAAATAATAAATCGGGCTGCCTGATACTTGCATCGCTTGCTGAAAGCTTCATCAGGTTAAGCACATACGCCGAAAACTCATAAGTTGTATTCTCACAAAGATTAAGGTCCTTTGCTTCGGTAAAAAAAACACTCGGATCATATGACGCATTCACAAGCATCATGTAGCCGCCGGCATTTCCTGTATGATCATGAAGGACAGTATGCCAGGTGTCATGGCACGAAGTTTGGCTGCTTACTATTGAATAATACGTATCATTTGGGCAATCAGAAACATAGTTCATATTTGTAATGCCTGCAGCCAGTGGGGGGCCGGTATGATTAACTCCCGATCCAAAATCAAGCTTTACCACCGGGTCGCCATAACTTCCGTTACAAACAGCCGTCTGCCCTTTAACTTGCATACAAGTATTTGCAAACAATAGCAACAGAAATAATTTAATGGGATTGAAACGCATTAACCGGTTGAGAAATATAAACATCGAATTACCAAAAATATATTTTTTTGGCTACGCTGATGCATAAAAACCAGTTAAACCATGAATATATTACACACTGCAAAACAATCACTTATTCCAAACAATCCCCGCCTCTAAAAAGTTAACTATTAGTATATAACCCCCCGCCAAAATGAAAAACAAGCTCATTATATTTCCTTTTACTATCGGCATAATACTTTTAGCCTGCAAACACAAAAAGCCAGCTAATTATAATTATGCGGATACAGTTATCAATAAAAGTGACCAGGAAGTTAAGCTGCCCGCCCCTTATGAAACTAAAGCTGTAAAAAACTACTGCGAAGTAATTGGCTGGCACAATGGCAAAACCCCCGTTGCCCCGGCAGGCTTTACGGTGAGTCTTTATGCCGAAGGCCTGGATAACCCGCGTAATATTTACGTGGCATCAAATGGCGATATTTTTGTATCTGAAGCCAATACGGAAGTTACCGGTCTGAAAAAGATAGGTGCCAATATTATTGGTATAAGCAAATCGCAGCATTTGGGTAAAAGTGCCAATAAGATACTGTTATTCAAAGATACAAACGGAGACGGCCTCCCAGATTCAAAAACTGTTTTTTTGAGTGGATTGAACCAACCTTACGGGATGCTCATTGCAGGCGACTGGTTTTATGTAGCCAATACCGATGCGCTTTGGCGTTACCCTTACAAAATGGGCGAATTGAAAGTAACCGGCAAAGGCATTAAAATATTAGACTTACCCGCAGGCGGCTACAACAATCACTGGACCCGTAACCTGCGCCTAAGCGCCGATGGCAACAAAATCTACATTTCGGTAGGATCGGGCACAAACGTAGCCGAACATGGCATGGATGTGGAAAAACGTCGTGCCGATATATTAGAAATTAACCCCGATGGCAACGGTGAACGTATTTACGCTTCAGGCTTGCGCAACCCGGCCGGTATCGACATTCAACCGGGCACAGGCGTTTTATATGCAGCCGTAAATGAACGTGATGATCTCGGAGATAAACTTGTCCCTGATTACCTGACAAGTGTTAAAGAAGGTGGCTTTTACGGCTGGCCCTGGGCCTACTTCGGACAGCATGAAGACCCGGTGCTGAAACAAAAGAACCCGAACCCCGAAATGGTTAAAAAATCAATAGTGCCTGATATTGCCCTTGGTGCCCATACCGCATCATTAGGTTTAGCCTTTTACAACAGCACAAGCTTTCCGCAGGAGTATCATAACGGAGCCTTTATCGGCCAGCACGGTTCATGGAATAGTTCAAAACTGGTAGGCTATAAGGTTGTTTTTGTTCCATTCAGTAATAATAAGCCAACCGGCCAAACAAGAGATTTTTTAACCGGCTTTATTGCCGATAGCGCCAAACAAAAAGTTTATGGCCGCCCGGTTGGTGTGGCTGTGGCAAAGGATGGATCATTGTTGGTAGCAGATGACGCTGGGAATAAGATCTGGCGGGTAAAGCATTAAACGTCATGCAATCAAACTTGTAGCCGCCGCTCAACTACAGAATACAAAAAAAGCCATGTCATTGCGAGCGATAGCGTGGCAATCGCACGCTATACAGGGCGGCCGTGCTTACGTGCGATTGCTTCTTACCTGGCAATGACGTGGCTTTTTTAACGTTACCCCCTAAAATCATTCCCCCTTTAGAGGGTTAGGTGGCTTCTACTCCTTCTTATAATCCTTATGCACGATCAAAAAACTGGCACGTTCTTCTTTATGGAAGGGGATGTTCCAGTTGCCCTGGTAGGTGATTTTGGTAGGTAGCGGTTCGCCTTGAAAGTTATTGAGTTCGATGTTCATCTGCACATTAAAATCAAAGAACATGTTACTGAATTTCATATCAATATACCGGCCAAGGATCTGGAAAGTACGCTCGTCAAATATGGTGGTCATTTCCTTGATCATGGTATCGCTGTCGGATGTGCTGGGTTTGCATCTCACCTTAAAGCGATAAACGGGAATAGTATCGAGGTATTTACCGCGGGCAAATTCATAATAGTAATACTGGCGCATATCGTTGCCAAATATTTCTGTTTTGCTGCTGATGAAGGGAATCCCGTTCACCTTACGGCCCGGCGTAAAGATCAGCGTTTTGAGCTTGCTTTTGTACGATTCATTTTTACCTCCCGAACCTGGCAGCGCATCGCCTTTGGTAAAATCAGAGTTATAGGCGTTCATGAAAATAAAATCAAACATCTCAACAGTGTACAACTGATACTTGCCGTTCTTTTTGTAAACGCTGCCACTATCCTTTTTGGCTATGTATTCAATTTTATGTTTTCCGGCCGCATTGCTGTGGAGTATTTTACGGTAGATGCGTCCGTTTACCTTATTCTTGTTATCATAAGTAAAAATGCGGTTTTCGGCAGTAAAGCCGAAGCTTTTCATATTCTGAAAAGCTTTGTAAAAACCGGTATCGGCCAATACGGCATCAATAAAATCCTGTGCGTTGAGCTTGTGCGAGCGGATATCAACCAGCGAATCTATCACAATAGTACGGATGGTATCCGGGTTAAAGCGGTTGATCTGCTGGGCTTTTGCAAGCAGGCCGGTGGTAGTAAGGATAAGGATCAGGAGTAGTTTTTTCATAGTAAAATTAGGTGAAAGGTTAAAGGCGAAAGGTTAAAGGTAGCTGCACCTTTTGCCTTTCGCCTTTTACCTTTTGCCTCAAAAATTAATTCCCTAACTGTTTCACCGCCAAATAAGCCATCAAACCGGTACTTACCTTAAATGCATCTTCCTCCACATCAAAAGTTGGTGTGTGTACCGACGAGGTAATTCCACGGGCTTCGTTACGGGTGCCGAGACGGTAGAAACAGCTGCTGGCGGCCTGCGAGTAATAAGCAAAATCTTCGGCTGCCATCCAGATATCAAGGTCGAGAACATTTTCTTTACCTAAATAATCTTCGGCGTGCCCACGGGTGGCGCGGGTTAATTTCTCTTCGTTAATAAGGAAGGGATAACCACGCATGATGTTGAAATCGCAGCTTCCGCCCATGCTTTCGGCAATGCCCTCTGCCATTTTTTTCATGCGTTTGTGGGCCTCCCCGCGCCAGTTTTCGTCCATCGTGCGGAAAGTGCCTTCCAGATACACCTCATTAGGGATCACGTTGGTAGCACCGTTGGCAATCACTTTGCCAAACGACAGTACTGATGGACTTTTAGGATCGGCAAAACGGCTTACTACCTGCTGCAGGGCTGTTAATATATGAGCGGTAATAATTACCGGGTCGATATTTTGCTGTGGCTGCGCACCGTGGCCGCCTTTACCTTTAACGGTAACATAAAGCTCGTCAGTTGAGGCCATGTATTTACCTGCACGGAAACCTACTTTACCGGCATCGATCAAAGGCATCACATGCTGGCCCAAAACGGCAGCAGGTTTGGGGTTTTCCAAAACACCTTCTTTGATCATGAGGCTTGCACCGCCAGGCAGCTTTTCCTCTGCCGGCTGAAAGATCAGTTTTACAGTACCCGCAAACTGGCTTTTCAGCTCGGTTAATATTTTGGCTGTACCTAATAATGATGAAGTGTGCGCATCATGACCGCAGGCATGCATCACCCCCGGGTTTTGTGATTTGTACGGAACATCATTAGCTTCCAGTATCGGCAGGGCATCCATATCGGCACGCAATGCAACTACGTTGTTTGCATCTGATGGCTTTTCACCTTTGATAAGGGCTACCAAACCTGTATCGGCCATTTTATGGTACTCCAGACCCAGCTCTTCAAGCTTGTTAGCTACAAACACCGAGGTTTGCAGTTCATGAAATGAAAGCTCGGGATTGGCATGCAGGTGACGGCGATTGGCCACTACCTCGTTGAATATTTTTGCGGATAATTCCTGTATTTGCTCTTTAATCATTATTAGGATCCGTTTTAGGGAGATTTATTTTTTCGGAAATTATGAATATGCTCGAAAATGACGAACGCAGTTCCTGTACCAGTTTTTCGGCTTCGAGCCGGGTACGGAAGTCGCCTGCTTTAACTTTAAAATTAGGCTCGCGGTAACTGATATAGGTACGTAGTTCCGGGTATTGTTGCTGTAAGCGGTTTTGTGCGTTGTAGGCATCCTTGCGGTTTGAGCCGCTGAAAAACTGTACCCGGTAACCGTATGATGAATAACCGGCTGCATCGGTGCCGGTTGCACCACTCAGTGAAAACCTTTTGGCTATCAGACTATCCACCAATGGATCTTTTATTACCTCAACTTTGCCACGGGTTTGGGCAAAGGTTTGGGTTGATGCAAGCAGCAATAAAACAAAAAAGCAGTATCTGATGATGGCTGGTTTAGCTTGATGATCAAATACTGCTTTTTTCATTTGGTAAATTCTCTTTTAAACAGTCATGCCGAACGGAACAAACTAACATCGTAAAAAAAACAGCCTTTGTCATCCTGAGCGATAGCGAAGGATCTTCTTCGATAAGCCGAGGCGCTGTACAGGGCGAAGAAGATGCTTCGTACCTCAGCATGACAAAACTTTTTAATTGTCGTTAGCAGAACGAAGCAATCTCCTGAAACCGGCAGGTTGACCTACCAATTGGGGATTGCTTCGTACCTCGCAATGACGTGGTTGTTGCAGCCCGCTTTCGCGGGCCTTATTTTAATTCTGCCCTACGCCGTGGCAGTTTTTGTATTTTTTACCGCTACCGCAAGGGCAAGGGTCGTTACGGCCTATTTTAGGATCAACCCTTATTGGGGTGATCTTTTGCGGCTCCTGAGGGAAATCGTCCATAGGTACGCCATTGCTTTCGCTAACTACTTCGGCCTTGGTGGTTTTCATTTTGCGCAGGTCAAGCTTTGGTTCGGGCTTTGCTTCCCTTACCTCTTCGGCCTGTTGCTGAACCGGGATGCCACCGCGGAACAGGAAGCTTACGATTTCCTTGTTCACATTAGCTAACATACCCCTAAACAGTTCAAACGCTTCAAACTTATAAACCAATAACGGATCCTTTTGTTCGTAAACCGCGTTTTGTACCGATTGTTTTAACTCGTCCATTTCGCGCAGGTGCTCTTTCCAGGCATCATCTATCAGGTATAGGGTAACGTTTTTCTCGAAAGATTTGAATACCTCATGACCGTGATTTTCAACCGCTTTTTTAAGCGGAACAGCTACCTGGATGCCGTGAATACCATCGCTGAAAGGAACAACAATGTTTTCAACGTACTGACCGCGGGTTTCATAAACGTCTTTAATAACCGGAAAAGCCTGTTGTGCTACTGCTTCCTGTTTACGTTTATAAAATTCCATTACCGTTTGGAAGGTCAGATCGGTTAATGCCGGAATTGCTTTTGCAGTAAATTCATCAGCGCTAAGCTCAATGTCAACCGAGAATAAACGGATCACTTCTAAGGTAAAACCTTCGTAGTTGGCGCTTTCTTTATACTCGGTAACGATATCCTCAACCACATCAAAAATGGTATTGCTCAGGTCAACATCCAAACGCTCGCCAAACAGGGCATTTTTACGTTTAGTATAAATCACCGTACGCTGTGAGTTCATCACGTCGTCATACTCCAGCAAGCGTTTACGGATGCCGAAGTTGTTTTCTTCTACTTTCTTTTGTGCACGCTCTATTGATTTGGAGATCATAGAGTGCTGGATCACTTCGCCTTCTTCAATACCCATACGTACCATCAGGCTTGAAATCCGCTCTGATCCGAATAAACGCATCAGGTTATCCTCTAACGATACGAAGAACTGTGAAGAACCCGGGTCTCCCTGACGACCGGAACGACCGCGTAACTGCCTGTCAACACGGCGCGACTCATGGCGCTCGGTACCCACAATGGCTAAACCGCCGGCATCTTTAACACCGGGGCCTAATTTAATATCCGTACCACGGCCAGCCATGTTGGTAGCAATGGTCACTGTGCCTGCTTTACCTGCTTCGGCCACAATATCGGCTTCTTTCTGGTGCATTTTGGCGTTCAGTACGTTATGCTTGATGCCGCGCAACTTAAGCATACGGCTTAGTAATTCAGAGATATCAACAGATGTTGTACCCACCAGTACCGGCCTGCCGGCTTCTGTAAGTTTTACGATCTCTTCGGCTACTGCATTGTATTTTTCACGTACGGTGCGGTAAACCAGATCCTGCATGTCTGAACGGCTTGCCGGGGTGTTTGTCGGGATCTCAACCACATCCAGCTTGTAGATCTCCCAGAACTCACCCGCTTCAGTAACAGCAGTACCGGTCATGCCGCAAAGCTTGTGGTACATCCTGAAATAATTTTGCAAGGTAATGGTTGCAAAAGTTTGGGTAGCATCCTCAACTTTTACGTTTTCTTTAGCCTCAATAGCCTGGTGTAAGCCATCAGAATAACGGCGGCCATCCAATACACGACCGGTTTGCTCATCAACTATCTTTACTTTACCTTCGTCAAGGATGTATTCTGTATCTTTTTCAAACAGCGTATAAGCTTTCAATAACTGGTTAACCGAGTGGATACGTTCCGATTTGATGGAGAAATCGCGCATCAGCTCATCCTTACGGGCAATCTTTTCTTCGGTTCCCAGGTTTGATTTTTCAATCTCAGCAATTTCGGTACCTACATCAGGCATCACAAAAAAGTGAGGATCTTCGCCGGAAGCAGTAATCAGCTCAATACCTTTTTCAGAAAGCTCAACGGAATTGTTTTTCTCATCAATAACGAAGAAAAGTTCAGAATCAACCTTTGGCATTTCTTTGCCCTGGTCCTGCATGTAATGGTTTTCCACTTTTTGCAGTACAGTACGGTTACCGCCTTCGCTCAGGAATTTGATCAGCGCTTTGCTTTTTGGCAAACCACGAAAAGCACGTAATAAAGCCAGGCCACCACCATCAACATCTGTATTCCCATCGTTAATAGCTTTTTTGGCTTCGTTTAATACGCTGTTAACATAGTTTTTTTGCGCATTAACCAAACGCTCAATGCGTGGTTTCAACTCGTAAAACTCATGCTCATCTCCGCGTGGAATAGGACCTGATATAATTAAAGGTGTACGGGCGTCGTCAATTAAAACGGAGTCAACCTCATCCACCATGGCATAATGCAGTTTGCGTTGTACCAACTCTTCGGGGCTGCGTGTCATATTGTCACGCAGGTAATCAAAACCAAATTCGTTGTTAGTACCAAAAGTAATATCGGCCAGATAAGCGGCACGGCGCTGCTCAGAGTTTGGCTCATGTTTGTCGATACAATCAACTGATAAACCATGGAACTCATATAGCGGACCCATCCACTCACTATCCCTGCGTGCCAGGTAATCATTCACTGTTACGATGTGAACACCTTGTCCGGCTAATGCATTCAGGTATGCAGGCAGCGTGGCTACCAGCGTTTTACCTTCACCTGTGGCCATTTCTGATATCTTACCCTGGTGCAGTACGGTACCGCCAATCAGCTGTACATCATAATGAACCATATTCCAGGTAACTTCATTACCGGCTGCTATCCAGGTGCTGCTATGAAAAGCTTTATCGCCTTTAATAGTAACGTTGGGTTTGCGGGCCGCAAGCTCACGGTCAAACTCAGTAGCAGTAACTTCTATTGATTTATTGGCCGACAGGCGGCTTGCAGTTTCTTTTACAACACCAAATGCTTCCGGCAATATATTCATCAATATATCTTCAAGCTCTTTGTTGCGGTCTTTCTCAAGCTTATCAAGCTGAGTATAAAGCTCAACCTTTTCAGCTACATCCATATCAAGTTCGTTTTCTGTACGATCTTTAATGGCTTGTATTTCACTGTCGATGCCTGAAAGGCCTTCGGCAATGGTTTCTTTAAAATATATGGTCTTAGCCCTAAGCTCATCATTACTCAGGGAGCCAAGTTTTGCATATTCAGCCTTAATTTTCTCAACTATAGGCTGTATACTTTTTACATCCCGTTCTGATTTGCTTCCGAAAAGCTTACTGATAAAATCTAACATATTATTTTATTATGATACAACCCGGTTCAACAATTGCGCCATAGCGACCGATAGAGCCAAATTGACAGGCAAATGTAAGGTTTTGCGCCGAATGGCGAAAGGATAAAGGCTTAAAGCGCTGTGCGGGGTGTAAGATTGACATTGTGGTGTTTGTATTTGTTATCGAATTGTCTAAACTCGAATTAAACGAATTAAAGAATTTTTGGAATTTGCCTGGCATTCTGTTAATTCATTAAATTCTATAAATTCAGGTTCAGACACTCCCCCCGTTGCCATGAGGACACGGCAACGGGGTAAAAGTTTCATTTATCATCATTGTTTTTATCGTCGTCCTTTTCATCGTTATATCCTTCTTCATCGTCAAAATCATCGAAGTTGCCCAAGTCTTCCTCATCTTCGTTAAATTCGCCAAAAAAGCGGTCTTCGTCAAACATCAGTTCTTCCAGTTTTTCCTGTTCGGGCGTACTAGTATCAAAGCGGATGGCCCAGTTATCGGGGATATCGTAGGTTTTATCAAATCCCCTGATCCATTCTACAAAAACCAGGCGAAACTCCTCTACTTTTTCACGCATCAACTGCACGTAGTCTTCCTCATTGATTTTTACCATCGATGCAAAAGAAACCGCGTTGAACATGTCCTGCACGGCCAGTTTAATAAGCACTGCATTCTGCATACGTAATGAGTACAGGCTGCCACCTTCGGCGCCGGCTATTTTTGCCTGGATGAGGGCGGCATTACTGCACATCTGTATGGCCAGATGTTCCTTCATGCTGTCCTCCTTTAATGATTCGGCAATTACATCTGCCAGGTCAAATAATTCCTGCGATTTTTGGTATACCGGGAGCTTTTCAAACTTTTCGAGTCTACGGGCCATGGGGTAAATTTACTACTTATAACACAAGTAGCCTCATATATAGTATTAAAGCCTTGTTAAAAAAACTATCTTTGCCGCATGAACATCCTGATTCTTGGTTCGGGCGGAAGGGAAAGTGCCTTCGCCTGGAAAGTAGCCCAAAGCCCAAAATGCGAAAAACTTTTTATCGCTCCCGGCAATGCCGGTACCACCCAGTACGGTACAAACGTAAATATTAAGGTTACCGATTTTGAAGGCATTAAAGCGCTTGTTTTAAATGAGGACATCAACCTGGTATTGGTTGGCCCCGAAGAGCCACTGGTAAAAGGCGTTCATGACTTTTTCCTGTCCGATGAGCAATTGAAAAACATCCCGGTTGTTGGTCCACAGCAGGAAGGCGCACAGCTGGAAGGCAGTAAAGATTTCTCCAAGCAGTTTATGGAGAAACATAATATCCCTACTGCTGCCTATAAAACTTTTACCAAAGATACCTTACAGGATGGCCTGACATATTTAGCTACTGCCGGTTTACCCGTGGTATTGAAAGCCGACGGACTTGCAGCCGGTAAAGGCGTACTGATCTGCCTTACTTTAGAAGAAGCTCAAACCGAGCTTACCGCAATGCTGGCCGATGCCAAATTTGGCGAAGCAAGCTCACGCGTGGTTGTTGAACAATTTTTAACAGGTATTGAGCTTTCGGTGTTTGTAATGACCGATGGTAACAGCTATAAAATATTGCCCGAAGCAAAAGACTATAAACGCATAGGTGAAGGTGATACAGGTTTAAATACCGGTGGTATGGGTTCTATTTCACCTGTTCCGTTTGCAGATGCCGCTTATATGAAAAAGGTAGAGGAGCGCGTGATCATCCCTACTGTTGAGGGTTTGAAAAAAGATGGGATCCCTTATAAAGGTTTTATTTTTATCGGTCTGATGAACAGCGACGGCGAACCATGGGTTATTGAATACAACTGCCGCATGGGCGATCCGGAAACAGAAAGCGTAATGCGTCGCATTGATTCAGATTTTGTTGATCTGCTGTTGGGCGTTGCCGAAGGAAACCTGAACGAAAAAGAGATCATCATCAGCCCTAAAACAGCTGCCACCGTAGTAATGGTTGCAGGCGGTTATCCCGGCGAATACCTCAAAAATAAAGTGATCACCGGTACCGAAAACGTGCGTGACTCGATCGTGTTTCACGCCGGTACTTCAATGGATGGCGACGATGTAATAACTACAGGCGGTCGTGTACTGGCTATTACCACTGTACAGGATGATATGTTCAGCGCCTTGCAACAGGCTACAGCCGATGCAAGCCGGATCTATTATGACGGTATGTACTTTAGGAAAGATATAGGCTTTGACTTACTTTAGTCATTGGGGCATTGGTCATTAAGTTATTTTCTGAACCAGGATTTTTTGGATTTATGGATTCTCCGGATGAATGGTCAAGCTTAATGTTCCCTGAAAGCTCTATGCTATAAACTCTCAGGGAACATTAAAATCCTTAAATCCGGTTAATCAGTTTAATCCTGGTTCAGACAATTACTCCTGCACCACATCGATCCAATTACCATCACCTTTAATGATATTGATCAATTCATCAAGCGCATTGGCCGAACTGATGTTTTTCTTAACGGCTTCTTTACCGCGATAGAGGGTAATTTTATCGGTACCAGAGCCTACGTAACCATAATCGGCATCGGCCATTTCACCGGGACCATTTACGATACAGCCCATGATACCGATCTTCAGTCCTTTAAGGTGACTTGTACGACTGCGGATCATCTGCGTAGTAACCATCAGATCAAACAAGGTACGTCCGCAGCTTGGGCAGGAAATATATTCAGTTTTAGAGATGCGTGAGCGGGTAGCCTGCAAAATCCCAAACGCGGTAGAGGTAATTACATTTGTAGGTAGTTCAGGCGCATCAATCCAGATGCCGTCACCAAAACCATCAACCAATAAAGCACCGAGGTCGGTAGAGGCGTAGAGTTGTAATTTAGATGTGAGATCTGAGATTTGAGATTTGAGATCAGCTTCACTTTTGGACTTTCCGACTTCCGGACTTCCGGACTCAAAAGTGTAGCTTCTCTTCACTATCACCGGTACATCCAAGCCCAGCTCTTCCATTTTAAAGAAGAAAGAACGCTGCTCAGCCATGCCATGTAAAGCATCTGTTTCAAGTACCAGTACCAGCGAGTTATCCAGTTGGATTAATCCGAATGCATCCGAATCAATATCTGCAGGTTTTAAACGCACCAGGTTCAATTTTGACGAACGGTCAACATCGCAAATGTATTCCTGCAAAGTAAATACCGGGTGGCAATTGGTTTTATCAGCCAGTTTTTGCCAGGTGTTATAATTGTACAGCTGTTTTAAGTTGCCCGGCAGGGTAAACGAAGGCAATTCATCCGCCAGGTAAACAAAATCAACCGATTGCTCGGCCATGTTATATTTATCAAGCAATGGCGAGTACAGGTAACCCGCCTCGTTCAATACAGCAGGATCTTTAAGGTTCTTTATAGACAGATCGACAACAACCCGCGGCACTAAATGCCCGCCGATAAAAGCGTTGGCCTCGTAGGTTTCGCGTTTTTTATATTCGTAGGGACTGTGCGAAGCCGAAGGCTGAAGGCTGAAAGCTGAAAGCTCCTGTTCTCCGGCCTTCTGCTTTTCGCTTTTTGCTTTCCGCTCCGTGTAACGGCGAACCAACTCAATAGCAACCGGTGCTTCGGCTTCAGGTTCTTCGGTGAGGGATACGCGTACAGTATCACCGAGGCCATCTTCCAATAATGTACCTATGCCTACGGCTGACTTGATGCGGCCGTCTTCGCCGTCGCCGGCTTCGGTTACGCCAAGGTGCAATGGGTAGTTCATCCCTTCGGCAACCATGGTTTCCACCAGCAAACGGTAGGCCTGTACCATCACCTGCGGATTGCTGGATTTCATGGAGATCACGAGGTTATAAAAATTTAACTGCTCGCACATCCGCATAAATTCCATAGCCGACTCTACCATGCCCTGTGGGGTATCGCCGTAACGGCTCATGATCCTGTCGCTCAGCGAACCATGGTTGGTGCCTATGCGCATGGCAGTACCATATTCCTTACAAACTTTTACAAGCGGTGTAAATTTCTGAAAGATGCGTTCCAGTTCGCCCTGGTATTCCAGGTCGGTATAATCAATCTGGTCGAATTTTTTTTTATCGGCGTAGTTGCCGGGGTTTACGCGCACTTTTTCAACTATGCGGGCAGCCACCTCGGCAGCGTTTGGGGTAAAATGAATATCAGCAACCAGCGGCACGGTATAACCACGGGCGCGAAGCTGCTTTTTAATTTCGGCCAGGTTTTGGGCCTCCTTGATACTGGGAGCCGTGATCCGCACGTACTCGCAGCCGGCTTCAACCATGCGGATAGATTGCTCAACCGTACCAATGGTATCCATGGTATCGGTAGTGGTCATGCTTTGTATGCGGATTGGATTATTCCCGCCCATAGGCACGTCGCCAATATTAACCTCGCGGGTAATAAAGCGTGAATATTCGGTTAACGAATTACAATAACGGCCGGGCAGCACTTTAACAGCATCAGTATTCATCAATGATGGAAATTAGAATGCAAAAATACGAAAGTTGTTTGATGGGAGGAAGTTGTAATGTTTAAAGGCTGTAATGATTAGGTTAACGACCTTTCGATGTTGTCATCATCTTTTACTTTATCAACTTTTTGTTTTTTTACTGTCTTTTTAATATCGAATGAAATGTTAAATGCTTTGAACAGCTTTTTTAAAGCATCTAATTGCTCTTTATTTTCCGGATGCACAATTAATGATTTCATATTCAACTAACGTTTCATAGCTCTATATCCAGCAATCTTGCTCCGTGTACAATTCTAAGCACATTAATATTTTTATCGTCAACTATTTGGTAGATGATCCTATACTTGTTCAATAATAATTCTCTTATCGATCTATCTGCAATTTCTGATACAAATTTTCCCGATGTAGGATACTTATAAAGCTGATCGATTTTATCAAATATTTTATTGATAAAATTCCTGGCAATTAACTCAGAATCTTGCGATATATATGTTTCTATATCTAATAAATCTTCATAAGCAGATTCGGTGATAACAATGTTTACTTGCTCCACTTATCTGCGAATTTCCTTTTTACATCCTTATAATCCATTACCTTGCCTTCTTTAACGTCTTGCAAACCCTTCTCAACTTTTTCAACAAATAAAAGGCGCTCAATCAGTTTTTCAGTATCAAACTCATCTTCAAATGAATCAAGGGTTTCAAGTACTGTGGTCTTTTTCATCTGACTTAAATTATATAGCTAATATACAGAATTCTGTAAACAAACCCATCACACCAACCTTTCCTTAATCACCAGCGTCCCGGCAATCATATCATGTAAACACTGTTGCTGTTTATTAAAAAACGCTATCAGGTAGCCGATAAAAAACGTCAATACCGAAAATATTTTGGCCAGGTTACGGCCTATGGCTTTGGCAACAGTGATCCTGTTTCCGTCCAGATCAACTACTTTTATTTTAAGCATTTGTTTGCCGTAAGTAGCTTGCTTAGCCGAACTTTCCATCACCACATGATAAATAAATTTACCAATAGGCGTAAAAGCAACTATGCCAATAGAAGCATATATGCGCTCCTGCTTATCCGTAATGAACAGGAACACGGCCATAGCGGCAAGTAAAACAAATACGCCGAACAAGATAAACCAATCCAACGCCGAAGCCAGCCAGCGCTGGTCAAAGCTACCGTAATACTGCATCAGTAGTTTAGGCCGGGCAAAGCCGAATAATTCTCTTAATTCGGCAATTTCATGGGCTTCTTTGTAATCTACCATATCGTCGGTCTTTACAAAATCACCGGGTTTAATGCCGCGGGCTTTGAGCTCGGGAATGGTAAAAGGGCCTTCGGGTTTACCATTGATAACTAATATGTATGATTGGGACATGGATGATCGATTACACAACCATGTCATTGCGAGGAGGAACGACGAAGCAATCGCATGCTATACAGGGCGATTATGCCTCCGCGCGGTTGCCACGCTTCGCTCGCAATGACATTGTTTTATTGTTTATCCCTCTAAGATAAATATTCCTTCCACCAATCAGAATTATAGACACCTTTTACTTCCGTTGGTTCACCGGGCTTGGGGACAAATAAATCGATGTGCTTTTGTTTTGCCATGGTGGTTAACCATTCTATAGGCTCGTACCAGGCATGCGGGGCAAGGTTAAAGGTACCGTAATGAATTGGCATCATCAGTTTGCCTTTCAGATCGAGATGTGCGTTTGAAGCATTATCCGGCCCCATATGGATATCCGGCCAAAATTTTCCATATGCGCCAATTTCCAGCATAGTCAGATCGAACGGGCCAAAAGCTTCGCCTATCGCCTTAAATTCGGGTGAGTAACCGGAATCGGCACCAAAATAAATATTATGCTGAGGCGCTTTGATCACGAATGACGACCACAGCGTTTCATTCCGCCCGAAAATTCCCCTGCCCGAAAAATGGCGTGAGGGTGTTGCCGTAAGTACAATTTCATTACCGATCATGGCGCTGTCGCCCCAATCCATTTCGGTGATAAAATTGGCTGCCATACCCCAACCGGTTAAATATTGAGCTACCCCAATCGAACAGAAAAAGGGGATGTTTTTATCAGCAAAAAACTTAATAGTAGCCTTATCCAAATGATCATAATGATCGTGCGACTGGATCACAGCATCCAGCGGAGGTAAATCCTCTAAAGCGATCGGTGGCTTAAAAAACCGCTTCGGCCCGAATGATTGAGAAAACGAAACCCTGTCGCTCCAAACCGGGTCGGTAAGGATACGTTTACCATCGATCTCGATCAGGATACTGGAGTGACCTATCCAGGTAATGCGCAACCCCGATGCGGGAGGAGTGTTGAAAACCGACGGATCCGTTTTAAACGGACCTAAAGTTTTTTTAGGTGTGTTCTCGGCCTTGTTGTTCATGTACTCCCTCAAAATAGGGATCATTTTGCCAAAGCCAGCCTCATCGGTAGGTATGGTATTTTGATATTTTCTTCCTTTTTTACGCGATGCGGGTAAACTCATAGTAGCAATTATAGTACTTATATCAGGTATGATATAACTAACGCAAAAAAGTTACGAATGGTTGAAGCGGCTCAATCTTTATTTACTTAAGAATGATATTGCCGTATCACAAAACTCAATCAGCGAAGCCGGCAAAGCGTCACCTGCAAAAGGGTGCTCACCGCCAAAGGTATGGTCAGCCCCTTTTTGTACGACGTATTCGGCGGTAGGATTAGCCTCATGCAATTGCTCCGAGTGACTTACCGGTACGGTAGGGTCGGCATCGCCATGAACGATGAGCCATGGTTGCGTTACCAGGCTTGCCTGCCTGATAATATCCAGCCTGAGCGGGTGCTTGTCCAAATCATCCAACAAGGTAGATTTGACAGGCATTTGCTGACCGGTACGTTTATTCTCAAAGTAAAAAACGCCATGCAAGCGCCACTGCTGTTCTATTTGCTTAGGCCACAGGTTCCGGAAACCGGATATGGAAGCCATGCTCACCAGCTTTTTGATACGCGCATCTTCAGCAGTTTTGATAATGCTTACACCACCGCCCATGCTATGTCCAATCAAATACACTCCGTTTGCAACCGGAATGCTTGCGCCGCTGCAGGCAAAATCAATGATGGTATCCAAATCCTCCAGTTCGATAGAGACAGTATTATCGGCAAAGGCAGTCAGATTGGCAAAGTCCAACGGATTGGCGGGTGTTGTGCCATTATGCGAAAAATTAAATTTCAGGAAGCGGAAACCTTTTTCGGCAAAGTACCGGGCCAAAAGATCATGTGTACCCCAATCTTTAAACCCTTTAAAACCATGGGCAAAAATAACCAGCGGTGCGTTTTTAAAAACATCATCATAGGTTACATCAATAAGCATTGGCCGCCCTTTGGCGCCGGGAAGGGTGAAACTATCTTTCCTGATCATATTAAATTACTACCTCGGCATCTGTAATGTCCGAGCGTTTTACAACGAGGGTTCCTGCAAAAAGGTCGCCTATCCGTTGATGTTTCTCTGTCTTTTTAATGCAAATTATTGCCGGTAATCCATAAATGAAAATATCAACGTAATCACATATTCTGCGTTTAGCCGTATCCCTTATAGTTAATTTACTGCCATCCGCTTTGATTACTTTCAACTTACATATATCGTGTCCGGGCGTAGCACCGTTAAGGCTTTCAACTACAACAAAATACAGAAGCCACACAATAGGTATCGGCAAAGCTATTATACCATCAATCCTGTAAATACCAGGTGTCGGGTTTTGACCAAATAACGTTACATAGATTACGAAAAAAGATAAATAAATTCCATAATCTATCAATGTAGCGATGGTACGTAATTTAATATAAGGCTTAGGTTTGATATCAACGATTTCCATTACGATGAATTACACCATCGCAATATATAAAATATGCCGCATTACACCCTTTTCCCATTAAAAGTAATATTATACAGATCTGTGCGCCTGTCTTTAATATTTTGCACGCTGCCGTACTCATGCAGCTCATCCAGTAACGAAAGGTCAACATCGGCTATAACGATCATCTCGGTATTTGGTGTAGCTTCAGATTGAATGCCGTTGGTTGGGAAACCAAAATCAGAAGGTGTAAACACGGCTGATTGTGCATAGCTGATGCCCATATTATTAACATTGGGCAAATTGCCTACGCAACCGGCAATAGCTACATAACATTCATTTTCCACCGCGCGGGCCTGGGCACAAAACTTAACCCGGTTGTACCCGTTTTGGGTATCGGTAAGGAAAGGCACAAACAGGATCTGCATATCCTGGCCGGCCAGGATGCGTGATAGTTCAGGAAACTCCACATCATAACAGATCAGGATGCCTACTTTGCCGCAATCAGTATCAAATACTTTTACCTCATCGCCGCCGCGCATGCCCCATGAGCTGATCTCGGCCGGGGTTGGATGGATTTTGTAAACCTCCTCCATGCTGCCATTACGCCTGAACAGGTAAGAAACGTTATACAATGACTCCTCAAAAATATAAGGCATACTGCCCGCAATGATATTCACATTATAAGATACTGCCAGCTTTGAAAATTCTTCATTAATAGGCTGGGTATATTTGGCCAGCTCGCGCATGGCCTTGGCCGAATCCATGTGGTTATAATCAGCCATAAGCGGTGTATTGAACAGCTCGGGGAACAGGATAAAATCGGCCTGGTAGTCGCTCACAGCATCAACAAAATATTCGGCGTGCTTCATTAGCTCGCTGATGTTGCTGTATGATCGCATCTGCCATTGTACCAGGCCAATACGCACCACCGTTTTGTGGTTAATGGCATCACTTACCTCTTCGTAGTACACGTTATTCCACTCAATAAGGGTGGCAAAACCCTTGGAGCGACTATCCTCCGGCAGGTAGTTCCTCAACACCTTGCGTACGTGAAAATCGTTGGATAACTGGAATGAAAGCGTAGGATCGTAAATCTCTTTATATTTTACCTTATCAATATACTGACGGGGCGTAAGTTCATTTTGAAATTTTTGATAGTTAGGGATACGACCGCCGGCAATGATGCTTTTCAGGTTCAGCTTTTCGCAAAGGGCCTTACGGGCATCGTAAAGCCTGCGGGCCAGCCGTAACCCACGGTATTTTGGGTGGATGAACACATCTATACCGTAAAGTACGTCGCCCTTGTCATTATGGGTTTTAAAGGTGCTATCGCCGGTAATTTGCTTGTAGGTGTGGTTATCACCAAATTTCTGGTAGTCAACAATGATAGCCAGCGCACAGCCAACAACCATATCGTTAACGGTGATACAGATCTGTCCTTCGGGGAATATTTTAATGAGCTTGCGGATAGAATTGGCATCCCAATAGTCCTCATCCATATCCATATAGGCCGATTTCATTGATTTTTTAAGCTCCTGGTAGTCTTGTACATCCAGGTTACGCATTTCAATACTTTGCAGATCCATATATAATTTGTTGTGTCAGTTTTTTAGGCTGAGCAGCGTTTACTCACCCCGACATCGCTGCGCTCATCACCCCTCTCTGCTTCGCAAAGGGGGGATTTACTTTTTTATTTTCTCTCCCCTCTTACGCCAACGGCGTAGAGAGGGGAGCCCAGCGAAGCGTCGGCCGGGTGAGTCAGCTCATCGCCCTGCCCCATCTCCCCAACAGCCAAAGCCCATTTTGGTTTAGGCTATTTTTTTTCGATCGGTAGTATGCCACCAGGCCCAGTATATTAGCACAAACTGTAAGGCTAAACGCAACCATGCTAAAAAGGGCGTAACTGTCATGGAATTTAGTTTCATTGGCGCTTTAAATGCCATACTTACATGGATCTGTAAAAAAGCTACCAGCATTAAAACAATTCCCCAGGCTGCCCAATACCTCGTTTTACGCCAAATGAGGAGCAACCCTAAGGAGATTTCGGCAACCCCGGCCAGTAAGTTAACTGCCTCAGGGTAAAGCAAATTATTGGGCATTACGGCATAATAAAAGTCCGGATCCCTGAAGTGGTTCAAGCCCGCAAGCACATAAAATACAACAAGTATTACAAGGCTTATTTTTTTATACTTATCCATGCTTTAATTTACAAATATTTTGTCATATGCATCATAAAACAGTTTAAATGCTGCAAAACAAGCCGATTTTACAATTTATAACCATTCCAAATAAGTCTGTTTGACAAAGTGTTGACATTGCATGTGCCGAATAGTGATACTTTTGTTCGGTCAAATTTTAAAACTGCTTTGAAGTATCTAAAGGTAATAGCTTTTACGCACAAACAGATTGAACTGAAGGAATTGGGTAGATTGGTGGTTTGCCAGGAAAATCTGACAGATAAACTTGCGCAGGTTAAAGAGCAGTTTAACATTCCCGAAATCTTCTACCTGGCTACCTGTAACCGGGTGGAATTTGTGATGACAACTCCGCAATCGGTTGATAAGGATTTTGCCAAAAAATTCATAGAAGCCTTTAATACAGAACTTTGCCATGATTCACTGAGCACTTTTATGGATAGCGCGTCTATTTATGAAGACCAGGAAGCCATGGTACACCTGCTGCGTACTTCATGTTCGCTGGAGAGTTTGATTGTGGGTGAAAAGGAGATCCTGGCCCAGCTACGCAAAGCATATGAACATTGCAAAGATGCCGGCCTAACCGGCGATGCCATGCGCATGATCATGAACTGCGTAGTAAAAACAGCCAAGGAAGTTTATACGCATACCAACATCTCTAAAAATCCAATCTCGGTAGTATCGCTGGCTTACCGCAAGCTTAAAGACCTTAATCTTTGCTCAAATGCCCGGATCCTGATCATCGGCGCAGGCGAAACCAACCGTAACATCACTAAATATCTTCAAAAACATAAATTTTCAAACTTCGCGGTTTTTAACCGTACCGTGGCCAATGCCGAAAAATTAGCTGCCGATTTGGGCGGTGAAGCATTTGACCTTGAAGCTTTGAAAACCTATAACAAAGGATTTGATGCTATTATCACCTGCACATCAGCAGTTGAACCTATCATCACTACTGAAATATATCAATCGCTGTTAAATGGCGAAACCGGTAGGAAAACCATTGTCGACCTTGCCATCCCCAACGATACCGCTCCCGAAGTACTGGAGCAATTCCCTGTTAACTTTATCGAAGTACACTCCCTTAACGAGGTTGCCAAAAAGAACCTTCAGGAACGCTACCACGAGCTGGTACATGCTGAGGTTATTATTGAGCAAAACATTGCTGAGTTTGTTATGCAGCTGAAACAGCGCCGTATTGAGGTAGCCATGCGTCAGGTTCCTGAAAAGATCAAAGAGATCCGCAACACTGCCATCAACTCTGTTTTTGCCGATGAGGTACAAGGGCTGGATGAACAATCGCGCGAGATCCTGGAAAAGGTGATCAACTACATGGAGAAGAAATATATCAGTGTACCCATGATCATGGCTAAGGATATATTGATCAACGAAAATTGATCAGTTAATTCCCCTTTCTCTATTAAAAATCCACTGTGTATATCATTTTCGTGACAGATCGGGTAATTTCTTCGATAAACAAACGTTGATGGGTTTACATGCCCCGTTATGCTGATCAGTTTTCCAGAACAAAACTTTAACAATTTTATCGTCCCCGCCTTTCAAATAAATGAGGGCGAAATTGTTGTCATCGAACTTCCGGGCGGTGCATTGTTTCAGCCTCTTTTATCCAAACTAAAAAGTATGCTTACCGGTACCGTTGCCGATAGTCCTATTGAAATAAATTCGAAATTCAGATTTGTTGAACATTTTAAGGAGAGTTTCCTTAAGCACCATTTTGCCCCTGTAACAGTCGGCATGTATCATCAAAAACATGCCAATAAGCACAACCCTGTATATGAAAAGATTTACAATACACTGTCGATAACAAAACGGACAAAAGTAAAATCACTTACCGGGGAACTGAAAAAAAAGCTTGAGCTTTATACCACGCTTTCCTGGACAAACCGATTAATTTTTGATTTAACAGGCGCAGATCCAAAAGGAGGGGCAGATATCATCGGCGCTATTAAACAAGCCATAATGCCTAACGGAGCCGCCATATTAATTGACCTTTGCGATGAATTTAAAGACCAATGTACTACGTTTATTAAGGTCAATTACATTGGGGGCGATATCAGATCAGACAGCGTTAAACTGATAGCAAAATCTAAAAAAACCCAAATTGCCGGGTGAGGAAATACATCCCTACCGCAAGGCCATTTACTGGTCGAAGTTTAGCGAAGCGTAACTTCGTCCCAAAATGAATTAAGCTTTCAGCTTAACTGTTTAGCACTGGCAATATCTTTTAATTATTGCAACGTCGGTCCAAAAGATACCCTATATTGAAGAGCTAAAACATCCATCTCCCTTTTTAAAAACAATGGAGCTTCGCAGCACGCAAGCAGAATGCTTGCCTCATTTTAGGTCGAAGTTACGCTTCGCTAAACTTCAACCAGTTCAAGAAGTAACATCAACCAGCTGATTTTTTACCTCACCGCACAGTTAACGCCCGCTCCAGATCATCTTTAAAACTCCTCCCTATCGGGATCTCATAACCGTTCAAAATAATGCGGTTACTTTCCAAACGGGTGATTTTGGCGATAGCTACAATAAAAGATTTATGTACCCGGACAAAACGTTTCTGCGGAAAAATGTCCAGCATCGCTTTTATGGACCCTTTTAATAGGATCTTTTCTTTATAGGTATAAATGATAGCGTAATCTTTTAATCCCTGGATGTGCGTAACCTCATTAAAGTAAAGCTTGATCCGCTGAACACCGCTTTTTACAAAAATAAAATCGTTGTTTTTGTCCGCTGAAGGTTCTTCCACATGGCCATACTGTGCTTTCAGGGCCAGGAATTCCCTGATCTTGTCAATAGCCAGCCCGAAACGCATAAATGATATAGGTTTCAGTAAAAAATCAATTACACCCAGTTCATAACCTTCAAAGGCATAGTTGCGGTAGGCTGTAGTAAAAACGGTCAATGGCGGGTCTGGCAATGTTTTCAGAAACTGGATCCCTGTCATTTCGGGCATTTCTATGTCTAATAACAACACGTCAGCATGGTGATCTTTCAAATGATTTAAAGCATCACCCGCATTGCTGAACAGGAAAACCGAATACACATGATCAATTCTTTTCAGGTAGCCATCTAATATTTCAAGTGCAAGCGGCTCATCATCTACTACTACAAATTTCAGCATCGCTTTCATATTATCCGTCCTTATAATTCAATCATTAATTTAGCCCAATAGGCATTCGTTTTATCATCCAGTTGCAGCGTATGCCTGCCCGGATAGAGCAGATCAAGCCGCTTTCTCAAATTGTTGAGGCCTATTCCCCCCTTACCTTTATCAATTACCGAAGGCGGTTTAGCATTTTCTATAATAACCTCAAGTCGGGATAGCACCAGGTCGATATCCACTTTTAGCCAGCCGCCTTTGGTTTGTCTGCCCAGTCCGTGTTTAAAAGCATTTTCTACCAGGGGCAGCAACAGTAAGGGGGCAATTTCATATCCGTTCAAATCCGCGTTAATATTCAGATTAATGGTTGCTTCGCCGCTAAATCTCAGTCGCTCCAGTTCCATATAGTTATTGAGATAGCTGATCTCTTTTTCCAAAGGCACCTTTTCGCCGGTACTGTCATATAGCATATATTCCATCATTTCTGATAGCTTGAGTACCACATCCGGGGCGAGCTCTGATTTTTTGAGGGTGAGGGCGTACAGGTTATTCAGGATATTAAACAGGAAATGCGGGTTTACCTGCGCGCGCAGAAAATTAACTTCAGCGTTCAGCTTTTCTACGGTAATTTTCTGAATGATCAATTGCTGCCCGTACCAGTCCAAACTTAATTTAAGGGCCAGCATTAATCCCAGGTACCATAGCGTACTAAAAAAGTTATAGGATAATGATTCTACCAGGTTACTGTTACGCATCGGACCAACCACATAACCATACAGGTAAAAATCAAACAGGCTTTGAACCGTTAAATAACCTATCACCGACAGGATAATTGCCGTAAAATAAGCACGGTACCGTTTCCTTAACAAGTACCGGGGCAAAAAGTATTGCAGGTTAAGATAAGCTATGATGATAAGCAATACAATACGACCGGCAACGCAAGCCACAAAATAAGGCATACCGGCTTTATAAATAAGATACCTTTTCTCGTAAATGAAAAAGCCGGTGATCAGCACCCAATAAGCGCCATGCATCAGGGCATACCTTAATGTGGTGCTGCGTTTTGAAAACGGCAGCTGAAATGGTTTATCCAGCGCATCCATTTTAATGTTTCATTATCAATTCAGTATAAAAGAAACCAAAAGCGTTTGGCCCTCAAAATTATATCGACAAACGGCACAAATAGTAGAGGAATATAAAGATAAAAAAGCTCATATCTATTATTCCGGTTGTTGGTCTACTAATTTTCTACCTGATTTCCAGTTCGTTTAATATTGTGCTACAGAGAATCAAGGATTTCATTTTAAAACTTATGATCATGAAACACATCAAATTTTATCAGGCGTTTATAGGTCTATTTACCCTGATCGCGTTAAGCTTCACTGCATTCGGTTTTACCTCCAAATTCGGTCTGGACGGTTACGAGATCTACTTAAACAATAAGCTCATCTTAAAGCAGTATGTGAACCAGCCCGTAAGCTTAAGGGTATTACAGTTGGATAAGGCCCATGAAGGCGACGAGCTGCGCATTAAGTACAATCATTGCCAAACCAAAGGCCCCGGTACCGGCCGCAGCATTACACTTAAAGATGAGAAAGGAAACACATTAAAAAAATGGGACTTTGCCGACACTTCCGATTTTGCCATGACAGTGCCTGTAAAAGAGCTACTGCAATTGGAAAAGAAAAATAATAACCATGAGCTCAGCCTGCATTATACCTCGAAAGAGCGGCCTAATGGCGAGATGCTGGCCATGCTTCGGTAAGGGTATATGGGGTAATGATCATATATTCGCCCTTTTAGTATGCCGGCCGTACACTGCGGCGTCAAAGCAGGCGCCGCAGTGTACGGCCGGCTTTTGTAATTTATTGATAGTTCCGGTCAACAATCTTTGCCGTAAAAGCGATGGCAAAACATTCGGCTTTATTCACAATCGCAGCATACAGTTTTACATTTCAAACAATTTCTTCCCTTAAAATAATATCTTCGCAGGTGATTTTGCCCCGCTAATTAATGCATTTGACCTGACCTGAACATATGCGCAAGTTTTTATTTTTATCATGCATAACTATTATTTTCTCTGCTTTAGCAAAATTAGTATATGGGCAAAATGTACAAACGGTTAACAGTGGTCAAAATACCACATCTATAATTTTCCCTGCCGGGTGTAAATTTAACTGGACCATCGATAATCCTTCTATCGGGCTTGCAGCAAGCGGCACAGGAGACATCCCATCATTTAAAGCAATAAATACCGGATCCAGCCCGGTAACGGCAACTATAACGGCAACTCCTGAAATACAATCCTTTGCCTACATTGCTGACAGTCATGGACAACTGTCAGTTATTGATCTTAACAACAATATAATTGCGGCTACCGTACAGGTAGGCAGTGAACCTCAGGGTACAGCTGTAAACCCTTACAATAACCGTGTATATGTAGCCAATCAGTCATCGCATACTGTCTCGGTGATAAACAGTATAACAAACACGCTTGTGACGAGTATAAGTACTTTTCCGGGTGAATATCCATCGGGTATGGCATTAAGCCCGGATGGCACCAGGTTGTACGTTACCGAACATAACAATAATTATTTAACGGTCATCAATACGGCCGGTAATAATATAATAGCTTCAATACCGGTTAACGAAAATCCCTGGGGCACGGTTGTGAGCCCTGATGGCAAGTTGGTATATGTAGCAACAGGCACTGGTAACACAGTCGACATCATCAGTACAGCAACTAATCAAGTTATTGGCTCGATACCCGGCTTGCAAGGGGCAAATGATATTTGCATAAGCCCCGACGGCAATTATGTATATGTGTCCAATTACAACTCGGGTACAGTTGCTGTTATCAACACAAAAACCAATACAATCAGCGCCACTATTGAAACGGGGTCTAATTTGATAGGTATAGCTATAAGCCCGGATGGGAAAAAATTGTATGCCACTAACCTTAACAATAATGCAGTTACAGCAATAAACACCTCGGATAATACTATAGCCGCAACAATTCAGGTTGGGCACCTTCCGATAGGGCTTTGTTTTTCGGCCGACGGTACTAAGGTCTATGTAATTAACAACCAGTCTGGTACCATATCAGTTATAAACACATCAAATAATACTGTATCTACTTTAACTGGTTTTCCAATATTGGGTTCCCATACTTTTGGTAAATTCATTTTAACAAATTCCAGTTGCTCCGCTACGCCCATTAAATATACTATTACCGTTAATCCACCGTTGCCTCCAGCCTTTGCAACTGCAGGTAACCTATCATCGCTTACTACGGTATATGGAACGCCATCGGCATCAGGCAGCTTCACAGTATCAGGTATCAACCTGGTATCGGGTATAGTGGTTACCCCGCCGCCCGGTTTTGAGCTTAGCAACGATGGAATTAATTTTGGCAGCAGCATTACAGTAGGGGGTACCGGTACACTCGCTAATGCCCAAGTTTTTGTAAGGCTGGCTAAAACAACTCATACAGGAAACTATGCGGGCAATATTACATTAAAAGCCGGCGTTACCTCGGCAAGTGTAATTGTGCCAACCGGTACAGTCACCCCGGCGCCATTAATTATTACTACCGATAATAAAAGTAAACCTTTTGGTACAGACAACCCTCCCTTTACCGTTACTTACAATGGCTTTGTAAATAATGACCAGGCATCCGGTTTAACAAACCTACCGTTGATAACAACAACTGCGTTACTTGCATCACCCATTGGTAATTACCCAATTGTAGCGAGCGACGCGGTATCGCCAAATTATACTTTTACTTATATACCGGGGACACTTACCATAACACCGGGGGGTATTGTGATCCCCAATACCTTTACCCCTAATGGTGACGGCGCAAATGACACATGGGTTATAAAATATATCGAATACTATCCTGATTGCACAGTAAACATATTTAACCGGTTGGGCAGCATAGTGTTTTCGTCGGTTGGGTATAGTACGCCATGGAATGGGCGGTTAAAAAGTAATGATCTGCCCTCGGGCACCTATTACTACATTATCGATATCAAAGATCATTTACAGGTTAAAGCGGGTTGGGTAACGATAATCAGGTAAATTATCAGCGTTTAAACCCTGCGCCTAATCTTTACAATATCGGGTGCAGGTGCTTTGCAAGCTGTTATTCCATACTCATAAAATGCAGATGAGCGTAACTTAAGCTGACAACTTAGCTCTAACCTTTATATATACTATCTTTACATGCCCCTCAAACACATTATCACTCCGCTTTTATTCTTCTGTTTTTTTACACCCTTTGTATCAGGCGCACAACAGCTTACTTCCGACAGTATCGACACTTTTGTTGAAAAAACAATGCAACAAAAAAGTATCCCCGCTTTACAGCTGGCAGTTATCCGTCAAAATAAAATTGTTAAATTAAAAGCCTACGGTACCGCCAATCTTGAAAATAATATCCCGGCAACCGGTAAAAGTATTTTCTCAATCAATTCCATAACCAAGGCTTTTACCGGCGTGGCGGTTATGCAACTGGCCGAAGAAGGTAAACTAAAAATAACCGATCCCTTATCCATGTACCTGGATAGCCTGCCCGCAACCTGGCAAAAAATCACCTTACAACAGGTGTTAACACATACCTCCGGACTGCCCGATATACTGGATGAAAATGAGCAGGTAATGGGCAACGGAATCGAAAAGCTCGCCTTACAAAAAGCAGGCGCCTTACCTATGGAATTTAACACCGGTGATAAGTTCAGTTATAACCAAACCGGTTATGTATTGATAGGTGAGATCATTACCAAACTAAGCGGGATGCATTTTACTAAGTTTATTGAGGAGAGACAATTTAAAGTAGCCGGCATGCTATTAACCCGCTTTGGCGACTCATATGACGTAATCCCTAATTCGGCCGGTGCCTATACCATGACTAAATTAGTGGATGGGCAATTTGTCAGAAACAAAAAACCGGGGGTTGGCTATATCCAGTTCCCATTATTTTTCCGTACAGCGGCGGGCATCCTTTCTACAGCCGGCGATATGGCCAATTGGGTCATCGCCTTAAAAACCGGCAAGCTTCTTAAAAACGAAAGCAGTATCAAAACCATGTGGACCCCGGCCATCCTTAACAATGGCAACATAGGTGGTTTTAACAGCCTTACCAACGGCTATGCATTGGGATGGCCAACAGTAACCCGCCCGGATCATCCGGCAGTTGGCCCGGTGGGCGGCGGCAGGTCGGCCGTGTTTATGTATTTAAAAGATGACCTGTCGATAGTGGTACTCACCAACCTTATGGGCGGCAATCCCGATAGGTTTATTGATGAAATAGCTGGTTATTACATCCCAGATATGCACGAGGCAAACGGTTTTGGCTTATCGACCAACCTCAAAAAACTGCGGACCGCCTTAATAAAGCAAGGTTTTAATAACGCAAATTCAGTTGCCTCGGGATTAAAAAAGGATGCTTCCTTTACTTTATCCGAAAACGAGTTAAACGGCTGGGGCTACCAGTTAATCAGCCAAAAGAAACTAAGCGAAGCACTTGCCATTTTTGCTTTAAACACAACGCTTTATCCCAAAAGCGCCAACGCATACGATAGCTATGGAGAAGCGCTGGAGCTTGGTGGCGAAAAGGCCAAAGCCATTGCCAGCTACAAAAAGTCGCTCGAATTAAATTCTAAAAACAAAAGCGCTGCCGAGCGGATCAGGATACTTTCGGCGAATTAAAAATTGCTCCCTGATAGCGGCCCTGGCCGAAGTTACGTTTTGCTAAAACTTCGACCAGGAAAAGGCTTCAGGACGAAGCTACGCTTCGTCCGTGCCAGAGAACAGCCCAAAGCTAAACATCCCTGCTTTAACCCGTGGCGGCAGCATTTTGTCACCATCAAATTCAAACACCCGGCCCGGTTTAAAAACCTATCAAAAAAAGCATGGAAATCGAATCAAAAATCATTGCTTCTTTTTAGAGATTTGAAACACCAAACCAACACTCAAAAAAGTTTTAAACATTGATTATCAGTAATTTAATACTGTTTCATACAAAAACTTAAATTACTGATTACCAGCAAATAACATTTTAAACCCGTTTCACTGTTTCACTCTCAAAAAATGGAACACATCTGTTTTTAAAAAAAGAAGCGCCGGGCTTTTTTCAGTTTTTTTTCGGGAATCAAAAAATTGGGACACCCACTTTGTTACAATGATAACGATACATAAAGACATTGCTGCCGCAAGCCTCCCGGCTTATAGCCCGCTTACTAAGTATCAGATATGAAAGACATATTTGCACAGCGCTAAAACCCACACATTACAGTCATTTTGTTGCAATTAACAATAATTCATTAAACTGATGTACCTTATCATCGGCATAAAAAATTAAATTTGCAGCTGCAAACATTCATTCTTTTGGACAGAAAACTGATTATAGGAACCCGTGGCAGTGAATTGGCTTTATGGCAGGCCAATTTCGTTAAAGACAGCCTCGCTGCCATTAACATTATCGCCGAGTTAAAGATCATTAAAACCCAGGGCGACCGTATCCTGAACCTCAGCTTTGATAAGCTGGAGGGTAAGGGTTTCTTTACCAAAGAATTAGAAGAAGAATTAATTGCCGGCACCATTGATATTGCCGTGCACTCGCATAAGGACCTGCCAACTGAAAACCCTCCGGGACTTATCATCGCGGCAGTTTCAGAACGGGAAGACCCCGCCGAATTGTTGCTGATCCTGAAGGATTGCGTTGATGTGCACCAAAAGCTATCTGTTAAATACGGTGCTATTGTAGGCACCTCATCAAACCGCCGCAAGGCCCAGCTGCTTGCCCACCGTCCTGATCTTGAAATTGAAGATCTGCGCGGTAACGTACCAACCCGCATAGGTAAGCTGCGCGATGAAAAATATGATGCCATTATGCTGGCCAAAGCCGGTGTTACCCGTTTGGCTATTGACCTGAGCGAGTTTCATGTAGAAGAAATAACCCCGGTTGAACTGGTTCCTGCTCCTGCACAAGGCGCATTGGCTATCCAGATCCGCGAAACCGACCATGAACTTTTTGAAGCCCTGCAGGCACTGCACCATACTGATGTGGCCGAACAACTGGCTGTTGAACGTACTGTATTAAAATTATTTGGCGGTGGTTGCCACCTGCCATTAGGCTGTTACTGCCGTAAGGAAGACGGGCTTTTCCAGGTATTTACTTCTAAAGCTGAGGAAGGCGATCAATTTCCGGACAGGCTGTTTTTAGAAGCGCCAACTACCGAAGGCCTGGCCGAAAAGGTAGTTGCCAAATTTGCAAAAGGTCGTAAACACCCTGCAAGCGTATTTATTTCACGTGAGCTTGGAGAGCAAAGCTATTTCCGCAAAGCACTCGAAAAGCATGGCATCCAGATAGAAGACCGTTCACTGATCCGTACCGTTCCTGTGATCACCCGTTTTGACTCATATATATTAAAAAATATCGACTGGGTATTCTTCTCCAGCAAAAACGCCGTTGAATATTTTTTCCAGCTGAACCCGCAATTCCCTAAAAAAGTAAAATTTGGGGTAATGGGCAGCGGCAGTGAAGAAATGCTGCGCCGCAAAGGTCACTTCACCGATTATGTTGGCGAAGGCACCGATACTGCCGAAGTAGCTGAAGAATTTGCCAAACTGGCCAACGGTAAAATTGTACTGTTCCCAGGTGCCGAAAGCCCAATGAGGAGTATACAACAAGGCTTATCTGCCGATACAAAGATCATCGACCTGCCGGTTTATGAAACCGTACTTGAAGAAGATGTAGAGGCCAGCGGTGCCAATGTAATGGTATTCACCAGCCCATCAAACGTTGAGGCCTACTTTGCCGATAACCTGCTCGACCCATACCAAAAGGTAGTGGCCATAGGCAAATCAACCGGCAAAAAATTTGATGAAATGGGTGTAAAATACACGCTCCCCTACTCACCCGACGAAGTTGGGCTGGCAGAGGCAGTGTTTGGATTATAAAACGTTCATTGGTTCACTTGTTCATTGGTTCATTAGTATCGCTTTGATAAGCTTTGCAACTGAGAAAAGACCAATAAACTAATGAACCACTGAACTAATGAACTAAAAAATGTTACAACGACCAAGAAGGAACCGCAAAAGTGAAGTGATCCGCCAGATGGTGCAGGAAACGCATGTTAGTGCTGCTAACCTGATTTTTCCGCTGTTTATTATTGATGGCGTAAACCAGAAAAGCGAAGTGGCATCAATGCCGGGCATCTTCCGTTATTCTATCGATAACCTGCTGCGCGAAATTGAGAGCTGCCTTAAACTGGGCTTAAACTCTTTTGATCTGTTCCCAAATATTGCCGAAGAGCTGAAGGACAAATTTGCTACTGAAAGCTACCGCGATGAAAGTTTGTATCTGCGCGCTATCCGCGAAGTAAAGAAAAACTTTCCCGAGGCCTGCGTTATTACAGACGTAGCCATGGACCCTTACAGCAGTGACGGTCACGATGGCATTGTGGACAACGGCGTGATCCTGAACGATGAAACGCTCGATGTTTTAGGCAAAATGGCTTTAGCGCATGCGCAATCGGGTGCTGATATCATTGCCCCGTCGGATATGATGGACGGTCGAGTGGGATATATCCGCAATGTACTTGATGATAATGGTTTTACAAATGTGTCTATCATGTCGTACTCGGCTAAATATGCAAGCGCGTTTTATGGCCCGTTCAGGGATGCTTTAAACTCGGCGCCAAAGTTTGGTGATAAAAAAACTTACCAGATGAACCCCGCCAACCAGCGCGAAGCCCTGATTGAGGCCGAACTGGATGAACTGGAAGGAGCCGACTTTTTGATGGTGAAACCGGCCCTGCCCTACCTTGACGTTATTAAACTGATAAAAGATAATACCGAACTACCAGTTGCTGCCTACAACGTAAGCGGCGAATATGCCATGATCAAAGCCGCTATACAACGTGGCTGGTTAAACGAGCAACGTGCCATTGCCGAGGTGCTTACCAGCATCCGCCGTGCCGGTGCAACTGCTATTTTAACCTATCATGCCAAGGAGGTTTTGGAAAATAAGTGGCTTTGATAAAGCTAAAAGCCTCGCACTACCACCATGTCATTGCGAGGTACGAAGCAATCGCGAACTGTGCAGGGCAGACCTGCAAATTGGGAGTAGGAAGCTAAAAGCTTAAGGCAAAAAACCGAAAGCCCAATAAAACAAAAAAACACATTAAAGCTTTAAGCCTTTGGCTTTTTGCTTTACGCTAAAAAAACAGCTTTAAGCTCACAACAATGTTCGATTCAATAAAAAAGATGTTTTCAGCAGAGGATGAACCGGTAAATACTACGGGCAAGCCCGATATCAGTCGTGAAAAATCGGCCGAGTTGTATGCTAAGGCGCAAACGTTTTTCCCGGGTGGGGTTAACTCGCCGGTAAGGGCTTTCAAATCAGTTTATGGTACACCGCTATTCATTCAAAAAGGCGATGGCAGCCATATCTGGGATGCTGATGGTAACGAGTTTATCGACTACTGCTGCTCATGGGGCCCGCTTATCCTCGGCCACAACAATGCCAAGGTAAGGGAAAAAGTTATCGAGGTTATGCAAAATGGCATGAGCTTCGGCGCACCCACCGCATTGGAAAATGAGTTGGCCGAACTGATCCTGAAAAACAATAAGTTTATTGAAAAGATCCGTTTTGTAAGCTCCGGTACCGAAGCCGTAATGTCGGCTATCAGGTTGGCAAGAGGTTATACCAAACGCGATAAGATCCTGAAGTTTGAAGGCTGCTATCACGGTCATGCAGATGCCCTGCTGGTAAAAGCAGGTTCGGGCCTGGTTACCTTTGGCGAAACTTCATCGGCCGGCGTACCTAAATCGGTTGCCGACGAAACCATTGTAGTATCTCTGAACGATAAGGAAGCTTTAGCTAAAGCCTTTGAAGAGTTTAAAGATCAGATTGCCGCAGTGATCATCGAACCGGTGCCTGCCAATAACGGTCTGCTTTTACAGGAAAAAGAATACCTGCAATACCTCCGCGACATCTGTACTCAAAACGGCACCATGCTGATCTTTGATGAAGTGATCTCAGGTTTCCGTGTAGGCTTTGAAGGTGCTGCCGGTTACTACCAGATCAAACCTGACATCATTACTTACGGTAAAATTATAGGCGGCGGTATGCCGGTTGGTGCGTATGGTTCATCGGCAACCATAATGAGTAATATCTCGCCCGAGGGTTCGGTTTACCAGGCAGGTACCTTATCAGGTAACCCGGTTGCTATGGGTGCCGGTATTGCCCAGCTTAGCGAACTTTTACGCATGGGCTTTTATCGCGACCTGAACAATAAAACAGAAGAGTTCGTAGAAGCAATCCAGCGTTTCGCCACCGCCCGCAATTATAAATTTAAGGTGTTTGGCATAGGCTCCATATTTTGGTTTGCTTTTACAGATAAAGAGTATATTCGTAAAGCCGAAGATATTGATGCATCAAGCATGGAAAAATTCAAAAAATTCCACCGCGAGCTGCTGAACAGGGGCATTTATTTAGGTCCGTCGGGTTATGAGGTTGGCTTTATATCATCAGCCCATACCAAAACCGACCTGGAGAAAACAAAACGTGCTATATTTGATAGTTTAGATCTGGTGTTTAATTCTAAGTAGCCAGTTTGCAGTTGCCAGCGGGCAGTTTGCAGTTTAATATAAACACATTGCAAACTGACAAACTACTGCCAACTGAAAACTGATAACTGCCAACTGATATGAAAAAGTCATTTGTTATTTTTTATGCACTCATCACCTATGCCGTTGCCGAACTGGTATGGTGGGGCTATATGCTGGTTACGCTGCAACCGCGCCGTACCGGTATGATCCTGGGCGAAGGGGCTATGTTTGTTGCCGTATTTTTAATTGGCGCTATTAACCTGCACCGCTCGTTCAATAAAGAACGCCGCCTGCAGGAACAAAAAAAGAACTTCCTGCTTTCGGTAACGCATGAGCTGAAATCGCCGCTGGCATCTATCAAGATCCTGCTGCAAACCATTCAAAAAAGGCAGCTTACCAAAGAGCAGATCCTTGATTTTATTGATAAATCACTGAATGATGTGGAGCGTTTGGATGATATGGTGGAGAACATGCTGCTTGCATCCAAAATCGAGAACCGTTCATACAGTTTCCCTAAAGCCAGTTTTAACCTTTCGGTTTTGGTTGACAGCATAGTTAATCGCCTGCAGATCACTAAGTGCGACTGCAACCAGCAGATCATCGATGCCGAGATTGAGCCAAAGGTGGAGATAGTTGGCGATAAGTTTGCCCTTACATCGGTAGTGACCAACTTGATTGAGAACGCTGTAAAATATTCGAGCCCCTGCTCATCGGTTGGGGTAAAGCTATTCTCAAAAGACGATAAAGTTTATTTACAGGTAGCCGATCATGGCATCGGCATTGCCGACGAGGAAAAGACCCGCATTTTTGAGCGCTTTTACCGCGTAGGCAGCGAAGAAACCCGTAACACCAAAGGCACCGGATTGGGCCTTTACATTGTTAAGGAGGTGTTGGATAAACACCAGGCCAGCATCAGGGTTAAAGATAACCGCCCGGCTGGCAGTATTTTTGAAGTTACATTTGGATTAACCTAAATTAAGACATGAATATGCCAAACAAAAAAAGAATTTTATTGGCCGAAGACGAAGAGCATTTGTTAGAAGCAATTAAGCTTAACCTTGAGCTGGAAGGCTACAAGGTTTCTCCGGCTAAAAACGGCAAAAAAGCTTTACAGCTGTTTAAGGAAGAACGCTTTAACCTGGTGATATTGGACGTAATGATGCCCGAAATTGACGGCTTTGTTGTTGCCGAAACCATCAGGCTTGAAAATACCGAAGTACCTATCATGTTCCTTACGGCCAAAAACACTAATGAGGATAAAATCTCAGGCTTAAAAAAGGGTGCTGATGATTACCTTACCAAACCGTTTAATCTTGAAGAACTTATTTTAAGGGTAAACAACCTGGTAAAACGCAGTCTGAAAGGTGAAGACCTAAAGGAGTTTAACAGCTACAAAATAGGCGATAAAACTATCCACTTTAACTCGTTTGAACTGGTTAATGAAGATGGTTCCATTACCGCGCTTACCAAAAAGGAAACCATGCTGCTTAAATTGCTAATAGAGCGCCGTAACGATGCCGTATCGCGCGAGCAGATCCTGGAAACCGTTTGGAACTATGACGTTTACCCGTCAACCCGTACTATCGATAACTTCATCCTAACCTTCCGTAAGTATTTTGAACCAGATCCTAAAAACCCGGTTTATTTTCACTCTATCCGTGGTGTAGGCTATAAATTTACCGATAACCAGCATTAATGTTCAGTAACAGGACACGTATATTCATTGCGTTTATTTTTCTGCTGTCGTTAGGTGTACTGGTGTATTTCCGTATTTATGAGCTCGCAGCAGTAGCAATAATGATGATCATCCTGCTCATCTGGGATTATTTCAGGCAGGGCACGTTAGTTGTAGCATCCAAACATTTCCATGTAAAGGATTATGATAAAACCGCTGCCTCGTTAAACGAGATCATGAAACCCGAGTGGCTCAGCAAAAACCGCCGGGGATATTATGAATTTATATACGGCGGCTTATGCCTGCAAATGCAGGATTTTGAAGGGGCAGAAATGCACTATGAAATAGCGGCACAATATCCCTTACGGTCGGTTAATGATCATGTAGCCGCATTGGTTAGCGTGGCCAATATCAGTATCAGGCGCGGTAATTTTGAAAAAGCCAAAGCCTACCTGCAATTAACCGAGCAGCACAAGGAAAAAATAACTGCCAAAATGAGGGAAGTGATCAACCGCCTTCAGCAGGAGTTAAGGAAAGATACAAGACAATAAGGAGTAAGAATCAAGACAGCAAGAGTCAGGATTCAAGAAAATAAGAAAAGAGAGGCAAGACGGCAAGAGTCAAGAAACAAGATAAGGAAAGGAAAACTTTTCTTCTTGCATCTTGACTCTTGATTTCTTGCTTCTAACATAAAATATGAGAGATTCGTTATTAATAAAAGCGGCATTTTCGGAGCAAACAGAACGCCCACCGGTTTGGATGATGAGGCAGGCGGGCCGCTTTATGAAAGAGTATTGGGACATTAAAAACAAATACTCGTTCCTTGAAATGTGTAAAACACCGGAGATAGCTGCCGATGTTACCATGTTGCCTGTCGACTTGTTAGGTATCGACGGCGCTATCCTATTTTCAGATATCCTGGTAACCGGCGAAGCTATGGGCGGCGACCTGAGCTTTAATGCAGGTGTTGGTCCGCTGTTTGCCAATCCGGTACGCACGCAGGCAGATATTGATGCATTACAAACTGATGTATTGGATAAACTGCAATACGTTGGTGATGCCATCAAAGTAATTCAGCAACGTCTTGCCGGCCGCATCCCGCTGATAGGTTTTGCAGGTGCGCCGTTCACGGTAATGAGCTACCTGGTGGAAGGCGGATCATCAAAAGATTTCAAGCGTACCAAACTGATGCTGCACAATGAGCCCGAAATGGCCCATCAGCTGTTATCAAAAATAGCTACTGTTACAGCAGATTATCTGAACATGCAGATTGCAGCCGGTGTAAACGCTGTACAGATCTTCGATAGCTGGGCGCAGGCTTTGGCGTGGGATGATTATAAAGAATTTAGTCACCGTTATATTGCCGAGATCATCAGCAAACTGAACCGTAAAGATATCCCGGTGATCTCTTTCTGTAAAGGCAGCTCGGTTTTCGCGCCGCTGATGGCAGAAGCTAAGCCGGATGTGATTTCGATAGACTGGAATGTTGATTTGCTTGACATCAAGAAACGTTTACCGGCAGGTATAGCGGTACAGGGTAACCTTGATCCGCATATCCTTTATGCCGATAAAAAAGTAATTAAAGAACGCATCTACCGTTTGTTCGACCGTATGAAAGGCGAAAACGGCTTCATCTTTAACCTGGGTCATGGCATTATGCCTGATATCCCGTTTGATAATGTGAAGTACGCGGTAGAAGTCATAAAAGAATACAGGAACTAAAAAACAGTATGTCATTGCGAGGAACGAAGCAATCGCGGACTATGCAGATCGATCTGTAAAGTTTGCGACTGCTTCGTTCTTCGCAATGACATGAACTTACGGCATGTACCAATACGTTCTCGCCATACACATCATTTTTGTAGTCTGCTGGATGGCGGGGCTGTTTTATATTGTGCGCTTATTTATCTATCACACCGAAGCGCAGGATAAACCCGAACCGGAACGTACCATACTCTCCAAACAATTCGAGATTATGGAGAGCAGGTTATGGAATGTAATAGCCAAACCATCCATGCTGCTTACCATACTGGCAGGCTGCACCATGTTGTACTTAAGCCCTGTATGGTTAAAAATGCCCTGGCTGCATATCAAATTAGCTTTTGTATTTGGCCTGGTGGGCTATCATCACATTTGCGAATCCAAAATCAAGCAAATGCGCAAAGGCGTTTTCAAATGGACTTCCAGCCAATTACGCCTCTGGAATGAGCTGGCTACTATTTTTCTTTTCGCCATTGTTTTTCTTGCTGTAAAAAAGGATGCTTTGAGCTGGGTATTCGGTGTGGTTGGGATAGTTTCTTTGGGGGTGATCCTAATGATTGCCGTGAAGATCTACAAGCGGTATAGGGAGAAGAAGTAGGCAATCGTTATCTATTGAAAAGCCTCATCATCCAATTTTATTTCCCCCTCCAATTCCAACAGTTTCTTTTGATTTTCTAAAATCGCAGATATATCTAATTCACGATCTTCTCTTTGATCTCTTTGCCATTGCACTGGATCACCAAATGAAGATTCAGATGTAGCCCTGAAGTTCAAAATCCGCTCTTTGAGCGCTTCGCGGTTTATACTCGCAGTTTCCGTATCTTTTTCCTCTATAATAACATTAAGCTCTTTTGCTAACGCAATGATTTTTGCGATACTTTCTTTATTATCAGATTTCAGGATCAATTCCATGATTTTTTAGCTATTGGCGTTACTCAAAAATACAATAAATCAGAACTGTTAACAACTCAGATAAAGAAGGCACTCTCAAAACTAACCATCGACACGAGGCACCTACGGAGCCACTTTCCAATTAACTACTTGCTATAAACACGATACTCCTAACGGAGTTTTGAAATTGCAATTTAATACCCCGGCGGGGTAACGTGTTTATAGAAAAGATTAAATCAATTTTAAGGGCTCCGGAGGTGCCTCGTACTTTAAAAGCTATTCCCTATTTTACATGCTGTTCACCGGATAAACTATTTATTAAATTATTTACATCCCCATGCAACCATTTACATCACTATACCATCTTACTTATAAATGATGTTTTTGGAACCTAAATATACCATTCACCAATTGATAGACCGCTGCCGGGCAGGCGAGCGGAAGGCACAGGAACTGCTTTATAAAGAGTTCGCCTCAAAAATGCTGGGGGTGTGTATGCGCTACGCCACCGACCGCATGGAGGCCGAAGATATGTTGCAGAATGGATTTATAAGGGTTTTCAAAAAAATGGATGATTACCGGGGCGACGGATCATTCGAGGGCTGGGTTAGGCGCATTATGGTGCACAGTTCAATCGAATATTACCGCAAGCATCATAAAATGATGCAGATGGTGGAGATTGACGAAGCCGGACATGAACCATCGGTTAACCCGATAGCTGCGGCCAACCTGGATGCCAAAGTGCTGATGGGCATGATACAACAATTAGCACCGGGTTACCGGATAGTGTTTAACCTTTATGCGCTGGAAGGTTACTCGCATAAAGAGATTGCGGAGATAGTAGGCATTACCGAGGGTGCCTCTAAATCGCAGCTATCAAGGGCACGTACAATTTTGAAAGAACAAATTGCTAAAATGGAGGGCAAAAGTTATGGATATGCAGGATAAGGAACTGGACAAGCTGTTTCAACAAAAGCTTGATGACCTGGAGATACAGCCATCCGCCGGTGTATGGCAGGGAATCAGCTCCGAACTAAAAGCGGATAAGCGCAAAAGAACATTATTGCCTTTGCTGAGCGCGGCAGCGGGAATTATACTGCTGATAACAGCCGGCATCCTGTTTATTCCCAAACAACCGGTTAAGAATAATGGCCAGCATCATTCAACCGAGATAGTTAAAACGCATGAAACGGTAAAACCGCCCGTTACAGTTAAAATTGAGCCCGTGGTACCTCCGGCCCCGGCTCAAAACAAAGTGCCTGCAAATCCGGTTATAGCTCATGTTAACAATATTGCGCACGTTAATAAAACCAAACCCAATTTGACTCCATCTGTACAACAGCCTGTAGTTACTGCCCAACCACCTGCAGCTGCCCATGCAGATGAACCCTTATTGGCAAATGCCCCCGCCGTAGATTATCATGTTGTTAAAACCGATGCCCCGGATACAGCGACAAGGATCAGCCCAAAATCAACAATTATTAACAGCGAAAAAGCTCAGCCTGTATTGATAGCTCAAACACCTGCCCAATCAGCCCCGGCAACTTCCAGGCCTGTTAAAAAACACCGTATCCGCAGCCTTGGTGATGTATTTAATGTAGTGATAGCCGCAGTTGACAAACGTAAAGACAAAGTGATTGAATTTAGCAATACCGACGAAGACGACGCCACCATTACAGGCTTGAACCTGGGCTTTATTAAAGTTAAAAAAGAGAAAGACAAATAATATTTTAGCAAACGATAGATATACCACAACAATATGAAACGCCTTATTTTTACCATCATCATATGCTTTGCCGCGGGCTTTGTTTTTGCTCAAAGCACACCTGCCGATTCTGCACAAAATACGTCAGACACTACAACTCATAAAAAGCACGTTAAGGTAAAACTTGGCTTTGGCGATGATGTAACACAGGTCAATATCAACAATGATGAGCCTGATACTGCATATCACGCGCATAAAGCTCCGGGCTTTTCGTTTGGAGTTACTTTTTCAAGGATCGATCTCGGCTTTGCTACTTTGATTGATAACGGCAGCTTTACCTTGTCGAACAAGAACAAGTTCCTGAGCTACCGCCAGTGGAAAACAAGCAATTTTGGTTTTGATGTGCTGCAATTTGGCTACCGCTTTAACAGCGCCTTTAAAATTTATGTATCCGGCGGTTTCGATTGGACACATATCCGGCTGCGTAATGATATCACGATACAACGCAACGCACCGGTGTTAACTTATACACAAGACAGCATTCACTATAGTAAAAACCGCTTCTCATCAACCTACCTCCGCATCCCTCTATCGTTTTATTACCGAAGCCATGAAGACGACCGCGGAAATTATTTCAGGCTGGTTGCCGGTCCGGAGATTGGGATCTTGCTTAACGGCCGTGTAAAACAGATCAGCGAAGAAAACGGCAAACAGAAATTCAACGACGATTACCACTTTGCCAAACTTCGTAAAGGCGTATTTGTGCGCATGGGCTATGGCATCATGGGCCTTTACGCCAAATACTACTTCAACGATATGTTTGAGAACAGCCCCGATCAAAAAGGTCTGAGAAACTTCTCGTTTGGATTGACTTTTGGCTTTTAAGTAGCTGAACCATGATTCTGAACCATGATTTGCCTGATTTAAGGATTACAGGATAGAGCAGGTTATCCATCTATCATGGCAATCCCGGAATCCTAAAAATCATGGTTCAGAATCATGGTTCAAACGTTTATCTTTGCCCCTGATGTCAGAGATTCCTTTTTTGCAGGCGGTTGCAGTAAGTAAAATATACCCGGGGAAACAACAAGCCGGTGTAAAAAAAACCGGACTGATCATTGAGCCGGGCAAGATCACAGCTATAATTGGTGAAAGCGGGAGCGGTAAAAGCACTTTACTCCGGTTGTTATATGGTCTGCTTTCTCCCGATGAAGGTACGGTTTACTTTAAAGGCGAACGCATTTGGGGACCTGAAGAAAAACTGATCCCAGGCCATGATGCCATGAAAATGGTGACACAGCATACCGACGATCTTAACCTGTTTGCCAAGGTTTGGGATAACGTAGCAGCCATGCTTCCCGCAACCAACCTCAAAGCCAAACAAGAAAAAACCGAAAGGGTACTTAAGCAGTTGAACATGCTTGCCATGGCCGATAAGCGTGTGGCCGACCTGAGCGGAGGCGAAAAGCAACGCGTAGCCATTGCCCGTGCTATCATTACCCATCCGCAGGTATTACTGCTCGACGAACCGTTTAACCAGGTAGATACTTCGTTCAGGGAAGGTTTACAGCATGATATCAGGCAGATAGTTAAAGAAACCGGTTTAACAGTGATCATGGTATCCCATGACCCTGCCGAAGTACTTTCCATGGCCGATGAACTCATCGTACTTAACAAAGGCGAAATAGTGGAACACGGATCACCTAAATCATTATACAAACACCCTAAATATCTTTATACAGCCCAGCTTTTGAGCAATTGCAATGTACTCACCGCTCATGAAGCCCACCTTTGCGGTATTGAGATCTCAAAGGAATATGCAGTTATTTATCCCGAGCAGGTCAAAATCAAACTGATTGCCGCGGTAAAACACTGGGTTGTTAAGCAGGTACTGTTTAAAGGTTTTTATGAGGATCTAATCCTCGAGCACGGTGGTATTATTCTCCGGGTATTGAGTGAAGAGACGGGGAAGTATGTTGAGGGAGATTTTGTGGCCGTGAGGGTGGAGAAGTATCTGGAGTATTAATAGAAATTCGTTACCAAACTTCCGATCAAGGGTAGCAATAGGATTTAGTTGTACATAATATCATCGGCCCGCTCAATCGCCGCAGGTTGGCTGTTACTTTTGTCTTGACACAAAAGTAACCAAAAAGTCAAGTCAGCAGATAGGCTTCTTTGCGCTCAAGGCCTTTGCCCTGCAAACCGGGCAGAACCACGGGCTGCAATTATTTTGCCCCGCTGCGCTCGCACATTCCCGATGCTTCTGCAAAAACTTGCTATGCCCTTTCCTGCGCGCAAGGCCACCATTGTTCTGCCCGCTTTCGCCCGAAGCTTACCTGCTGACGGGGACAGAAAAAGAATTTCCTCCAAAAAACAAACCGGCGCCATACCTCGCGTTGGCAACCGGTTTCTTAAACGTATATTTAAAAAAGGTCTTAATTCCTTAAATTGAGGCTTAGCATTACCAGGTTTTTATTTTCGATATAGGCGGTGCGTTCGTTCAGCCTGTCCAGGATCTGATCAAGGGCCAGGCGGGTCTTTTTCTTTTTGATATTGAGTTTGCTGTAAACCGTTTCCTCGTATATCAACTTATTGTTATCGTTATAAAACTTAACAGTTTGCACACGTGGCAGATTAACGTTGTGTTCAACCACCCAAAAACCGCGTGCGTTTGCTATTTTATTCTGAGCCTGCACTGCAGCTGCTGCAAATGCCAGGATACAAATTGTGATAATTAACTTTTTCATGGCGTTATTTTTAATTTATAAACTAAAACTAACAGCATATTAAACAGGATGAAAACAACATAGGCACACTACCTCCCAGTTACGACGAACAGCATTATAATGCGATGAACAAACTTTTAATTGCAAAAAGCCATCGGAACAGCCTCCTGCTTGCAGTTCGTCATCAAATGATTGCAGTTTGTCGCAATTCATCTTAAAGGCAATTCAATTAAACTGTTTTGCAGTAAATTAGCTATATGAATAATGGTTTCGATCTGATGCTCAATAATGTTAAGCTGCCACGTTTCTGGCAGCACGTGATATTTTGGGTGATCGTATCGTTTTTCATCACAACACTCTATTCGTTCCAAACCAATTTTTGGGTTTCGTTTCGCAATAACCTTTTGTACATGCCCATTCAAATTGCTTACTACTATGCCATTGCCTATTGGCTGGTGCCCAGGTATGTTTTTGAAAAACGGTACATAATGTTCTTCCTGATGCTGATACCGCTTGTTTTTGCTTGTATGTTCATAAGCCGTACAATCGGGATCTTTTTTGTTGCCCCTTACCTGATCCGGGTGATGCATGTAACCGATGTGGATTATATAGCCTCTACCCATCGCCCGTTTCCTGAGCAGTTAATGGACGGACAAAGCCTGGTAAACTCGTTCAAGGGGACCAACCTGTTCACGGGTTTTGTTTTGGCTATCAAACTGTTTAAAATGTGGTACGAGCGTAAACAAGCGGCCCTTGAAGCCGAACTTAATGCACTGAAAGCCCAGGTACATCCGCATTTTTTATTTAATACGCTTAACAACCTTTACTCTTTGAGTCTTAACAATTCGCCAAAATCGCCGCAGGCTATTATCGGCTTGTCGGACCTGTTACGGTATATGCTTTATGAATGCTCGGATAATGAAGTGTCTTTAGAAAAAGAAGTGTTTATGATGCAGCAGTATGTAAAGCTCGAAAAACTCCGTTATGAAGAGCGCATTGATATCAATTTTACCATCACCGGTAATTTAAAAGATAAAACCATAGCGCCCCTGCTGATACTTCCTTTTATCGAAAACGCTTTTAAACACGGCACCAGCGAACAGGTTAGCGCTACCTGGATCAACATTGATATCAGCGTTACGCTGAACCATTTTAAACTAAAAGTGGCCAACAGCAAACCCGAACATCCGGTTGAGGCAGGTAATACGCCGGGGCACATCGGACTAAAAAATGTAACTAAAAGACTGAACCTGCTTTACCCTCATTCTTCACGCCTGAAGATCGTAAATGAAGAGGATACCTTTTTCGTTGCGCTTGATCTCGACCTGAAAACTGTAAAACAACCTGTAACTTCCAAAATGGTAACCGCATGAAAATCCGCACCCTCATAGTTGACGATGAACCGCATGCCATTGAGGTACTGAAAAATTACCTCGAGCGTTTCAGTGAAATGGAGGTTACCGCTACCTGTACCGACGGCATCCAGGCTTTCAGGCTATTGCAGCAAAAACCTATCGACCTGATGTTTCTTGATATCCAGATGCCGGGAATAAAAGGCACCGATCTGCTAAAAAGTCTCAAGAATCCACCTAAAGTAATTTTCACTACAGCTCACAGCGAATATGCGCTTGATGGCTTTGAGCTGAACGCGGTTGATTATCTGTTGAAACCAATCTCTTTCGAGCGTTTTTTGCGGGCTGTTGATAAGATCTATCAATTGAACGAGCATAAAGGCAAACCTGTTATTACCCATGAAGAGCCTGTAAGTGATACGCATACGTTCATTTATTTAAAGGTTGATCGCAAAACCATCAAGGTGAATATTAATGACATTTTATGGATAGAAAGCCTGCGCGATTATGTGAAAGTAGTGGCCGTAAATAACCAGGTCCACATCACCCGTCAAAAGATCAGCCTGTTGGAAGAAATGCTTCCCGAGAGCAAGTTCGTACGCATTCACCGGTCGTTTATAGTTTCGTTAAACAAAATAGATTCTTTCTATGCCTACAGCATGGACGTTGCCGGGCATGAACTGCCTATTGGTCGTAATTATAAACAGGATGTGCAGAAAAAGTTAAAGAATGAGCGGTTGCAGATGGGGTGATGGTTTAAAGTTTAGTTTAATCTGTGGCCGATGTTTTTACTACAGGCTTAAGGAAAAATAAAATCTCCACCCCCGTCATTGCGAGGAACGAAGCAATCCCTAACTATACAGAGAAACCTGCATAGCCGCTCTACTAATCGGGGATTGCTTCGTGCCTCGCAATGACGCTTTTTAACTGCTAATCTCAGCTTATCCACCAATCATTCACCAAATTCAATTCATCTTTTGCGCGGGTAACGGCGGTGTACCACCATTTGCAAAGTTCATAGTAGGATGCGCCGTACATGCTTTTATCTAAAAACAGGTAAACATTGTCCCACTCCCCTCCCTGTGCTTTATGACAGGTAACTGCATAACCGTACGAAACTTTAAGGCAATTGAGATAAGGATCTTCGCGCATGGCTTCTTTATATGGTTCACTCTTTTGATCAAATCCTTTTGCCTTCATCTGGTTATTAAAATCAATTATCAGCGCTTTGGCCTGTTCGTTGGTGAGGTTACCCTTTAAACTTTCAAGCGCATCTAACGAAAGCAGCATCTTAAATTCCTTCCCGGAGGCAAGCGCGGTAACCAACACTTTTTGAAATTTCATATCAAGCTTTTGTTCTACCTCTTCAAGCTCATTCACAATCACAAAATCACCATTAGTTAACGGCACCGAATAATTATTTTGTGTCACCAGCAGCACATCGCCAACCTGTAAAGGCACATATCCCGAACCAAAAAGCTCGCGGCGCATATCGCGGTTTATCATTTGTACTTTTTTGTTGCTCCGTGCTATAGCGAGGCAGCTATTGGGGCCTGCTGCTTTATAGTTAGCGGCATACAGGCTAAACATAGCATCATCAGTAATGTGCAGCTTTACATTGTTAAGGTTTGATGCCGGGATCTTAGGAAACTTGATGCGTTCCCGGCTCTCGGTCATGGCGCGGATAGCTCCTGCTAAAACCAATATATCGTTATCATCTTTATTGCGCTCTATCTTTGAAAGCTTAACCGATACCGGAAAACGCTGTTGCTTGGCCAGCCAATCGGTGTCTAACGCCGGACTAAACGTTTGCCCTACAGGCGGCAGCTGGCAAGGATCGCCAACAAAAATGATCTTGCTTTTATTGGCTACCTGAAAAAAATCCTCCAACAGGACCCCCGAACCAAAAACGGCAATATTATTCCCCTCGGTAGCTGCCCCGGAAAGCATCGACGCCTCATCAACAATATAAATGGTAGTTTCACTATCTGCCGGACGGGTTAAAAATTGCATGGTCATTTGTCCGGCGATACCCGGCCCAGAGCTTTCGGCCAGTGTTTCTTCGTCAAGACCATCTATCTTATCAAAGTGATATAGTTCACCATGAACTGTTGAGGCGGAGAAACCTGTTTTTCCTCTCAGAACCGTAGCAGCTCTGCCCGTTGCCGCCAGCATGCAAAACTTCTTTTCCTTTTCCTTCAGCCATTGCGCAATGTGCTGCATCAAAAAGGTTTTACCTGTACCGGCATAACCCTTCAGCACAAAAACATCGGCAGCGGGATGATCAAGAAATTTTTGGATTGCCTTGAATGCAGCTTTTTGATGTGTATTTAAAGTAACAGGCACAGAGATTCCTTTTAATTAACAGGCGTAAAACCGGCAAACATATCCCCGGCCTCCTTCAAAGTATTCAGCGGAACGTAATCACATACCTCAGCATATTCAACCCACATTTGTTGCACGGCTTTGTTACTATGCGCATTCGCAATGGCTTCTGTACTTAGCCATTCAAAAACCTCTATAATAGTGCCGTCAATAGCTTCCATGATGATGGATTCGCGGTCGGTTACCAGTCCTTCTTGTTTCAGGCGCGGCAAATGCGTTTTCATCAATTGTTTTAGTGCTTCCTCCTTGCCTGGTTTGGGTTTATAGGCAACAATTACAATCTGTCCCATAGGTTTCAGTTTATTGTGGATGCAATTTACGAAAAAACTATAAAGCCCGTTTTGAAAAACAATTCTACAAGCGTGCTGAGAACAAAATTGTCATTTCGAACGAGGTACGAGGAGAAATCTTTTACGATATGCAATGTGGACAGTGTATATAGCGATGTTGGGCGCATAAGATTTCTCTTTCGCCCTCTTGCACAAACCGTCCTCAGCTCAGTCGAAATGACAATTTTAGAAAATGAAACCTTTACTCCCCTTCCGGAAAATCAGCACCTATGGTAGTTGCTTCCCAGGTATCATAATCTTTTTGCAACTCCTGTAGTTTATTACGTGCGCCTTTTAAAGCGGCTTTACCTAATAACAAACGTAACGGTGGGTTTTCGGCTTCAACTGCATCAACTATGGCTTTAGCCGCGCGTTCCGGGTCGCCGGGTTGTTTGCCGCTGTAACCGCGGATGTTATTTTTGTTGGTGCCTGCGGTTTCTTTGTAATCGTCAATAATGGTCTTGCTGTTATTAGCCGAACGACCAGCCCAATCGGTACGGAAACCACTTGGGGCAATCACCGTAACCTTAATGCCCAAATGTTTGGTTTCTTTAGATAGCGCTTCAGAATAACCGTCGACAGCAAATTTAGTTGCATTATAAAAACCTACTGCGGGGAAAGCTACCAGTCCGCCGATAGAGGCAACGTTAACCACATGCCCGCTTTTTTGTGCACGCATAATTGGCAAAACGGCTTTAGTCACATTTGCAAGACCAAAAAAGTTGATCTCGAACATACGCCTTACTTCATCTTCTTCGCTCTCTTCAATGGCGCCAAAATAACCGATCCCGGCATTGTTCACCAGCACATCAATGGTACCGAATTTCTTGGTTACCGTTTCAACTGCTGATTTGATCTCATCAGCTTTTGTTACATCAAGCTTTAGCGCCACCGCTGTTTCCGGATAAGCTTCAACAATGTCTTTTACATCATCCGTATTACGGGAAGCAACACCAGCCTGATAGCCTGATTGTAAAACAAGCTTTGCCAGCTCCCTGCCGAAACCGGTTGAGCAGCCGGTTATTAACCATACTTTGTTTTTCATGATAGTTTGTGTTTGATCATGTAAATTAACGGTGTAGTACGTAATTGTTTGTCAGTTGAACTTCATTGTTACATAAAGCCATTCTAATCCTCTTCCAAAGGGAGAATAGTAAACCATCTCATTGCGAGGAGCGAAATGGAAATGAGCCCGGATACGACGCGGCAATCGCATGCTTTACAGAGCGGCCCTGCCTCCGTGCGATTGCTTCGTGCCTCGCAATGACATGTTTTTTTGCAACCAGTTTTCATTTTCCATCAACAATAAAAAACAAAAACGGCGATGATCTAACACTCACCGCCGTTTCTTTGAAGTCTCTCCTTTAAGCGAGATTACTTTTTCCAAACGTTATTATCCTGATTATAATCAGGCAATACTTTGTCCGGATCATAAGTAACTGATTCAATTTCTTCTGTCGATGGATATTTGAATGTCCATGAAGCATAGCGCTCCCAAATTTCAACAGGTAGTTTTATACGATCAACTTTACCGCCTTTGGTTTTGATCTCCAGGATAACCGGCATCGCCATTTTACCCAGGTTATCTAAAGTGATCAATGAACCTTTGGTTGGATCGTTATCAACATATTTTACGTCGCTTACAGCAACGTCCAAACGCCAGTCGTTCAGGAACCAGCCTCTCCAAAACCATTGCAGGTTTTCGCCGGCTGCGTTTTCAATGGTTCGGAAAAAATCGTCGGGAGTTGGGTGTTTAAATGCCCAGCGGTTAATATAGGTTTTAAATGCAAAATCAAAACGCTCAGGGCCTAAGATCTGCTCGCGCAACAATACTAAACCTGCGCTTGGTTTTGAGTAAAGCAGGGTACCCGTGTTTCTTTCTTTCAGGTTGGCAGGCTGACTCATGATCGGCTCAAGATCGGGCCTGGTAAAGTTACTGCCGATGGCATGCATATCAGGCACACGGGTGCTTTTGTATTCGCCGTTGTTGAAATTAGCAGTAGACAGCGTGTTGATGAAAGTATTGAAACCTTCATCCATCCAGCCGTACATACGCTCGTTTGAGCCTACGATCATCGGGAACCAGGTATGACCAAACTCGTGGTCGTTTACACCCCAAAGGCTTGCTTTTTTTGCTTTAGCTCCGCAGAAAACGATACCCGGGTATTCCATACCACCAACAATACCGGCAACGGCTGTAGCGGCAGGGTAAGGGAACTCAAACCATTTTGACGAGTTATACTCGATAGATTTTTTAACGTACTCGGTTGAACGGCCCCATGCATCGTTGCCATCGCTTTCAACCGGGTAGGCCGAAATTGCAGTTGATTTTTTACCGCTTGGCAAGTCCATTTTAGCAGCATCAACGATGAATGCGGCTGAAGAAGCCCATGAAGCATCGCGGGCGTTCTTGATTTTAAAGTGCCATGTTAGTTCGGCTTTACCGGCAGGGCGCGATTTTGGATCGGTAACTTCGCTTGCGCTACGGATGATCACTGTGCTTTCGCTCTTTTCAGCAGTTGCCCAGCGTTTCAATTGCTCAGGGGTATATACCTCTTGTGGGTTCAATAATTCGCCCGATGCAACTACGATATGGCTTGCAGGAGCAGTAATATTCAGGTCGAAATCACCATACTCAAGGTAAAACTCGCCCGGGCCGCTATATGGTAGGGTATTCCAGCCCATCACATCGTCATACACACATACGCGTGGATACCACTGTGCAATGGTATAAACTTTACCATTTTTGGTTTGCAGGTAGCCCATACGGTCAGATCCGTAGTTTGGAGAAACAAATGAGTACTCGATTTTAAGTTTAGCCTGGCCGCCGTTGGCTGTAATTTCCTTTGGAAGGAAAACCTGCATCCTTGTATCAGTGATCAGGAATTTAACATCAACATATTCGCCTTTCAGGCCAGCAACCTTTACCGATTTAATTTTGTAACCTGCTTCAAATGCTTCACCACGGCCCCAGTTACGGCTGCCTGCCGGCGGAACGATAGCTGTACCCCTTGAATCAAGTTTAAACAAGTTTTGATCAAGCTGCATCCACACAAAACCTAAGGTTTGCGGACTGTTGTTGGTATAAGTTAAAACTTCCGACCCGGTAATTTCATTGGTTTGATCATTCAGTTTGGCAGCCAATTGATAGTCGGCACGGTTTTGCCAATATTTATACCCTGGCTCGCCGCTTGCTGCGCGAAATTCGGTACCATTTTTAGTGTAAAACCCAGGACCAAAAGTTTCGTGATAATCGTAAACAGAACCGGCGGGTGTGGTAGTGGTGGTAGGTGCTGGCTGCTGGGCGTAACTCACGCTTGCGGCCAACGTAAAGGCAAGGCTGCAACCTGCCATCAGTTTTAGTTTCATGTTCAGTCAAATAAATTGCTTAAAGGAACAAGTATACTACAAATTAGGGAGATGCCAAGGGTTGGTAAAACGATTGTTACGGATTTATTAAATAATTAAATCCATGCTTAAAGCCTATATATCAGGTAGATTTGAATGAGGATTGAGAGGAAGCTTTTAAAAAAATCATGTCATTGAGGTACGAAGCAATCGCACGGAGGTATGGCCGCTCTGTATAGCATGGGATTGCTTCGTACCTTATAATGACGTAATTGTTAGTTATTGATTATTAAGGGTGTTTTTTTCGATCATTTGATAAATGTGGGCGTTGCCTGCGGCCCGTGCTATCCGCTCATACTGCACAGGCATTAGCCACAAGGCCGGTATCCGCTCCTATCACTAACGCGGCCTCCGCACGACATCGCTAAAATATATTTTACACGTCATCACTATTTTTTCCAGGGATGCCCTGGTGGATACTCAATGACATATTGTATTTCTAAATCCTTACTTCCCCAAAAAATGATCAACATAAACCTTTTCATCAAAGCCGAAGAAAAGGAAACCATTATCCTCAATTACCGGACGCTTGATCATGCTGGTTTTTTGCTGTAATAATTGCAGCGCATCGGTATTGGTTTTGATGCTTTCTTTAACTGCCGGGTCAAGCTGTTTCCAGGTGAGGCCTTGTTTGTTCATGAATTTTTCGTAGCCGGCTTTGGTATCCCATTCCTGGAGCTTTTCGGTGCTTACACCCAGCTTTTTAAAATCCTGGAAATCATAAGCTACTTTATTTTCTTTAAGCCAGTCGAGGGCTTTTTTTACTGTGTTGCAATTGGTTATTCCGTAAACTTTCATAGGGTAAATTTACTGATTAAACCAATATGCCTGTAGTTGCAAACTACAGGCATAGGCATCCAAAGTCAGGAGACTTCGGATAACATATCGAAAAAATATCATTTAACAATTAACCATTGCCGCCGCTATTGCTTTTGCCGCCGCCTTTGGTATCATCATTATTAATACCGCGCTGGTTCTTTTTTATATCGCCATTCAGTTTACCAAACTTATAGTTTAGCCTGATAGCGAAATGGCGGTACCGGTTATTGTATACCGACTCCTGGTCAAAATCAACGGTGTGGGTAGTCGACCGGAACGCACGGTATTTACTATAGGGGTTGTTGGCTACTAACGATATGGTCATTTTCTTATTCAGGAGTTCTTTTGAAACCACGTAAGAATTATAAATAAAATTGCTCGATTTACCCTGTAAAGTAACATCACCGCTAAAGAAACCTGCATCAAGGCCAACACGGTAGCCACCATCAAACTTGTAACCAATATTGGCGAAAGCATTACCAGTGTAACCGTCGTTTTTATAAAACTGGCCGTTATACGTTCCTTTTAACCATACGTGTGAAATTTGTCCGTTGATGTTAACCGTAAACTTTTTAGTAATAGAGTAGTTGGTATTAAGGTTTAAACCAAGTGTACGGTTGCTGCCCAGGTTTTGATAGGTGGTATAAGTAACCGTGTCAATATGATCGCCCATATTATTTTGAACCAGGCTGGTTACATTCTGTATAGCATTATTGGAGAATGCATAGCTCAAACCAACATTGATTGATCCTTTTGAAAAGTTACTGTAGTTTAACTCAAATGTATTATTCAATTCAGGTTTCAGATCGGGGTTACCGGTGTTGATGAATTTAGGGTTCGATTTATCAATAAAAGGGTTTAACTGGTAAATGCCCGGTCTTTGGATGCGCTGGGTAAAGCCCAGGCTAATGCTGCTGCTTTTCATCGACCGCTGGATAGATACCGACGGGATAAAATTATTATAGCTTTTATCAAGCGGCGTACCTGTAAACACGGCATCCACCTGGGTATGCTCTAAGCGCAGCCCTGCTTTGCCCGTCCATTTTTCAAACTTTAATTGGTACGAGTTATAAGCACTGTACACATCCTGATGATAATCAAACTCACCGGTTTGACCTGCATTTATATTATATACCGAACTGGTTGAATCTTTATCCTCGCGTCTATAATCGCTGAAATTGTTACGGAGGATCACTTTACCACCGGCTTCAATACTGATCTTTTTTAATGGATAGGCGTAATCTAACTGAAAAGTATGCTCGCGGTTACCAGCGTTATTATACTGCCTGAAATCGGGCTGAATGGCGTTGTAATAATTAACTCTGTCCGAAAACTGGTTGTCAGTAACATTCTTGCTCGGCCCATAGCTGTATTTGTAGGACAAAGTAAGCAATTCATCTTTGTGCCCTTTAAAACCTAACTGGTAATTGATAGATGCATCAAGCCCCTGGTCATGATTATAGCCATTGCTTTGCAGGTTATAACCCTGGGTAAGGTCACCAGCGGCGTTTGTCTGGGCAGATCGTTGCGTGCCGTCCTGGTCAAATTCGCCATGGAAAAACTCGAATGAGCCGGTAAGCAGGTTCAGGGTATCTATCTCATAGCTCATCTCGGCGTTAGCATAACGGTATTTACCACCAAAAGTATTGGTACCATCCTGTAATATGGTCGACCGTACCATTCTCGAATCTGGCTCGAACTGGGTTTGTGTAGTTGTAAAAGTATTAGTATTGTGCCTTTGGTTACCAAAACCAGCATAGCCTGAAACTCCGAATTTACCCTGCTTGGCAGTCATGTTCAGGTTATATCCCGGGCCCCATACACTATTATAGCGCATATTAACGCTGCCATTATAGCCTTGGTCGGCGTTCTTTTTAGTGATAATGTTAATTATACCTGCCAAACCCTCGGCATCGTATTTTGCAGGTGGCGTGGTGATCACCTCAATTTTTTCGATGTTAGTGGCCGGCATAGCTTTCAATACATCTGACGGATTTTTAGCCATCAGCGCCGATTCTTTCCCATTGATCAGGATCTTGTATTTGCCACTACCTTTTAACTTGATATTATCATCACCATCTACAGCCAAAAGCGGAACTTTACGCATCATATCTAACGCAGAAATGGCCTTACTTTCGGGATCGGCGGTAACATCATAGCTGAGGCGGTCAACCTCCTGCTTCATTACCGGTTTTACGGCCGTAATGGTTACTTCGTTCAATTGTTTGCTTGATGCTGCTACCAGGATGCGCCCGGCATCAAACGTTTTATCGGTTATTTTTACCGGAAGCACTTTGGTTGCATACCCGACAGAAGCTACCACCAATTGATAGGTTTTGCCTTCGGGAGCTTTCAGCTCAAAGCTGCCATCGTCTTTGGCGAGGGTACTTTTAACCGGGGTTTTGGTTGCGGCATCCTGCAATGCAACAGTACCATACCCCAATGGTTTGTTGGTTGCAGAATCGATCACCGTGCCCTTAACAGTTATATTTTGAACAGGGACTGGTGCTGCAGCCTGGGCCATAGCCATACCCGTGACAAAACAGCAGATAACTGTTAATAAAAATTGTTTCATAATTGCGATTTTGGTCATAAGACGTTTAAGATACCCGAGCGTGACACCAAAAAATATGCGTTTAACACTTTTTAACGTTTGCCAGTGCCGGGTAACGGATTAGTTACTCAGGTTATTAATTGCGGCTTCCGCTGCTGGCATCATCGTTATTAATACCACGTTGATTTTTCTTTATACTACTGTTAAGCCTGCCAAATTTGTAGCTCAGGCTTACATTAATTGTGCGATAAAAGTTGTTGTTGGCAGTGTAAGTTTCAAAGCCATCGCCTTTGGTATAATAATCGAGCTTGTTGAATTTTTTGAACGGATTGTTAACGTTTAGGGATAAGTTCACCTTTTCTTTAAACATGGTTTTGCTGCCGCTGACAGAGCTGAAGAAGAAATAATTATCCTTTCCCTGCAACAACACGTAACGACTATCGTAACCTATATTTAAGCCGGCGCGGTAGCCGCCATCAAATTTGTAGCTGGTGTATGTAAAAATGTGCCCCTGATTACCGCTGTTACTAAAAAGCGAACCATTATAATAACCTTTCAACCAAACAAATAGCAACTCGGCATTTATATTTATGTTCAGCTTTTGGGTGATGGGATAGTTCACATTCAAATCAAAGCCCCAGTTTTTATTAGAACCCACGTTGGCGTAGGTTGTTGTAGTAACACCCGAATCAACACTGGCCAGGTTTTGTACCGTATTATTGGCAAATGAGTAATTGGTGCTCAGATTGATAGAGCCTTTGGCAAAATTGCTGTATCCCAGCTCAAAATTATTGGTAACAGCCGCTTTCAGGTTAGGGTTACCTACGTTACGGTATTGAGGGTTGGAATTATCGGTATAAGGGTTAAGCTGGTAAATACCCGGGCGCTGGATACGTTGGGTAAAGCCAAGCGTAAGGCTGCTGCTTTTCAGGCTCCGTTGTAACGATACCGAGGGCACAAAATTATCATAGTCCTGGTTAACAACCGGTTTCCCTACCGCGAAATTGGCATCAACCGTAGTATGTTCCAGGCGCATACCGCCTTTAAAAGCCCATTTGGTTAGCTTAACCGAATAGGAATTGTACACGCCATAAATGTTTTGCTTGTAAGTAAAATTGTTCACCTGTGCAGTATCGGCATGGTATTCGTTGTCCACATCGCTCTTTACATCGGTATTAAACTGGCTGTAATTATTACGCAGGGTTACCTTACCACCAGCCTCAACAGTCAGGATTTTGGACGGCTGGATATAATCTAACTGAAAAGCATGCTGCTTTGAACCCGAGTTATTGTATTGCCTGTAATCTTTAGGGACGCCTTCGCCGCTAAAGTCATTGCCTTTCGTGGCTTCGCTGGTTTGAAGGTTGTTATTATAATTGTATTTATAGGATACAGTAAGCAACTGCTCCTTATTTTTTTTAAAGCCTAACTGGTAGTTCAGCCCCACATCCGATCCTTTAAATTCGCCTGTACCATTGTTAAACAGCCGGTAAAATTGAGTAACCGCGTCGGCACCATCACGTTGGGTGGTAACCTGGTAATTTTGCGAATTACTTTTTCCATTATAAAAATCAAACATACCGGTAATCAGGTTAAGGGTATCAACCTCATAACTTAACTCGCCGCTACCGTACAGATTTTTACCACTGTTGCCTCTTGTACCGGTTTGACTAAGTGTTGACTGTGGATCGGTTGACTGCGGTTTAAAAAAAGTGGTCATGTTTTCGAACGAAGACTCCCTGAACGGCCTGTAATTATAGCCCGTATATCCGCTAAAACCGAATTTACCTTGTTTTACCGTTAAGTTTACATTGGCACGTTCGCCGTAAACGCTATTATAACCAGTATTAATACTTACGTTATAGCCCTGGTCGGCATTTTTTTTCGTGATGATGTTGATGATCCCCGCCAGGCCCTCGGCATCATATTTTGCGGGCGGTGTGGTGATCACCTCTATCTTTTCGATATTGGCAGCCGGCATCGATTTCAACACATCCGATGGATTTTTGGCCATCATAGCCGATTCCTTGCCGTTGATCAGGATTTTATAATTATCATTTCCACGCAGCTTGATTGCATCGTTGCCATCCACAGAAAGTAAAGGTACTTTACGGATCATATCAAGTGCGGTGATCGATTTACTTTCCGGATCGGCCTGTACATCATAACTCAGGCGGTCAACCTCCTGTTTCATCACCGGCCTTACGGCTGTTACGGTAACTTCCTTTAACTGTTTGCTCGATGCCGAAAGCAGGATCCTGCCCGCATTAAATGTATTACCTGTAAGTTTAACGGGAATAGTTTTGGTAGCATAACCTATAAAAACAGCCACCAGTTGATAAGTTTTACCTTCTGGCGCTTTCAGTTCAAAACTGCCATCATCTTTAGCTAAAGTGCTTTTTACCGGGGTTTTGGTAGCGGCATCCTGCAGGGCAACGGTAACATAACCCATAGGTTTGTTTACAGCTGAATCAATGATAGTACCTTTTACGGTGATATTGGGAACTGCCGGGGCAGCTGTAGTGGGTGCTTTTGTTTGAGCAAATAAGAGCGTAGAAAAGTAACAGCAAAGTACCGTTAACAGGATTTGTTTCATAAGGTTATTTAGGTTTACAAGACGTAAGAACACCTCCGTGTGTTACAACACGAATTACGATTTGAACGCTTTTTTAACTAATTTATTAGTTTGTAACAGGCATGTTACTTATTATAACGGGTCATGGTAAGTTCGGTACCGATGGTTGCAAAACTCTTGATCATCTCTATTGATCGGTCTATTAATGCCGGGAGTTCTGGTTGTTCATCCTTATCAAAACCGCTCAGCACATAATCAACCTGGCGGCCTTTGGGGTAGTTATCACTTACGCCAAAGCGCAAACGGGCATAATTACTATGGCCAAGGGTAGCTTCAATATTTTTAAGGCCGTTATGGCCCGCAGCACTACCTTTTGGTTTAAGGCGAAGGGTACCAAGCGGCAGAGCAATATCATCTACAATAACCAATACATTCTCAATAGGGATCTTCAAATCCTTCATCCAATGGTTAAGGGCTTTACCGCTCAGGTTCATGTAGGTGGTAGGTTTAACAAGGCACAGGGTACGGCCTTTGTGCGATACTTCGGTATAATAAGCCAGGCGCGAGTTTTGGAACCTTGCCCCCTCCTGCTTAGCCAACTCATCCAACACCATAAAACCGATATTATGCCTTGTATCAGCATACTCCGGACCAATATTTCCTAAACCTACTATTAAATATTTCATGCCCCCTGGCCTCCGCTAATCAGCGGAGAAATTTATGAAGCTATCCAAAACCAATAATACAATCGTCATTGCGAGGTACCAAGCAATCGCGAACTATACAGGTCGGACCTGCTGATCGGGGATTGTTTCGTACCTCGCAATGACGTATTGGTTACGTTTTCAGAAACCTCTGAGTAATTAATTAAAATTTTATGCGAAGATATTATTTATTGCTTAAACAAAAACAGCGATAGATTGCTCTACCGCTGTTTTTTGTTCGCCTCTTATTCCCCCTTTAGGGGGTTAGGGGGCGGCAATTATTTTTTACCTGAAGCTGCTTCTTGTTCAGCCTGACGTAATGCACGTGAGGTAGTTACAGAAACAATGGTATCTTCTTTAGCGTTGGTGATAGTTAAGTTATCCAATTTAATATCAGATACTTTTACTGATTTACCTACTTCAAGAGATTCGATGCTTACTTCAATGGCATCAAGATGATCTTTAGGAAGCGCTTTGATACGCAGTTTCCTTAATTTCTGAACCAGTTTACCACCTACTTTAACACCTGGAGAAGTTCCGGTTAATTTTACCGGGATTTCGATGGCGATAGGTTTTTTCTCATCTAACAATAAAAAGTCAACGTGAGTGATTTTTTCAGTTAGTGGGTGGAACTGAATGTCCTGGATGATGGCTTGTGAAGTAACACCAGCAACTTCCAGGTTGATGAAATGAACAACCGGAGTATAAACTACGGCTCTCAAATCAGCTGCGGACACTGCAAAGTGGGTTTGTGTAGCACCACCATAAAGAACTGCAGGCACCAGGCCATTGTAACGCAGCTCTTTCGCGTCTCTTTTCCCTACGTTCTCTCTTAGAGAACCGCTAATAGCAATTGATTTCATTTTTATTTATTTGTTTATTATTTATAGTCCACGGTCTATCGACCATGGATTTGCTTTTATTCTTTTTTATCAACCCAAGCCATGGACTATCGACCATCGGCTGTGGACTTAATACTTTAACCTACTCCACCTTAAACAACTGGCTTATCGAACCGTGCTCATTTACATTGCTTATCGCTTTTGCAAACAGTTCGGCGGTTGAAAGCACCCTTATTTTAGGGCTGCTGTGTTTAAGTGGTATAGTATCGGTAACTATCAGTTCGGTTAATGCCGAGTTTTCGATAGTTTCATAAGCCTTACCTGATAATACAGGGTGGGTACAAACGGCGCGTACGCTTCGTGCCCCACGCTCCATGATCAGTCCGGCTGCTTTTGCAAGGGTACCGGCAGTATCACAAATGTCATCAATAAGCACAATATCCTGGTCGGTAACATCACCTATCAGCGTCATGGCTTCAATTTCATTGGCGCGTTTACGGCGTTTATCGCAAATTACCACTTCGGCATTAAAGAACTTGGCAAAGCTCCGGGCCCTGTATGAACCGCCCATATCAGGCGATGCAATAGTAAGGTGACCTAAACCAAGGCTTTTGATATAAGGTACAAAAATGATGGAAGCATCAAGGTGATCAACCGGAATATCAAAAAATCCCTGGATCTGCGCAGCGTGCAAATCCATGGTCATGATCCTGTTGATGCCTGCTGCAACCAGCAGATTAGCTACCAGCTTTGCACCAATGGCAACACGTGGCTTATCTTTCCTGTCCTGACGCGCCAAACCAAAATAAGGTATAACAGCGTTTACATAATGGGCAGATGCACGGCGAGCGGCATCAATCATCATCAGTAACTCCATTAAATTATCAGTAGGCTGGTGAGTTGACTGGATCAGGAAAACATCGCATCCCCTTACAGATTCATTAAAATGCGGCTGGTATTCACCATCGCTAAAACGCGATATCACAACTTCACCTAACTCACGACCGTAAGCATCAGCTATAAGATGCGCAAGCTCCTGCGAGCCTGATCCTGCAAATAATTTAACCGGGTTAAATTGTAAGGGCATTTTTTATGATTTTGGATTTTGGATGTTCGATTCCGGATTGGATCTTCTACCCTGTTAAAGATAGAAAACTCCTTTGCACAAACCTCTTAAAACACAATTCGGATTTCAAGTTTTCAAAACGGAATAAATCCGAAATCAAAAATTCGAAATCCGAAATCTTAATGTTGCCCGACCAGGATTCGAACCTAGACAAACGGTACCAAAAACCGTCGTACTACCATTATACTATCAGGCAATCTCCTTTGGTTTGTTTTACTCCCCGAAAAGGAATGCAAATATAGCGCGAATATTTGATTCTCAAAACAGAATTTTAAAAAATTTCATTAACTCCTCAAATACAGGAAAATAAATTTCAATTATGCCCTAAATGGCCATTTTTGATGCCAACATCCCAATAGTTTTGTTATTTTCGGCTGCATTAATCCTGTTTTTTACATAGCATTCAAACATGAATTACAAAAAACTCAACAATATATTTGGCTGGATAGCCTTTATTATTGCCACAGTAACTTACATTTTAACCCTTGAGCCATCATCAAGCTTTTGGGATTGCGGCGAATTTATCGCTTGTATTTACCGCTTGCAAGTAGCCCACCAGCCCGGTGCACCTTTATTTACCATTATAGGTAAGGTATTCACCTTGCTATCTATGGGCGATAATACCAAAGTGGCTTACTGGGCCAACATGGCATCGGCCCTGGCCAGCGGCGCTACCATCATGTTTTTGTTTTGGACCATCACGGCACTGGCCAAAAAACTACTGGTTAAAACACAGGAACAGCTTACTGTTACTAATCTCATCCTTATTATAGGGTCGGGCCTTGTAGGTGCTTTGGCCTATGCATGGTCGGATACATTCTGGTTCTCGGCAGTTGAATCGGAAGTTTACGCACAATCATCACTTTGTACAGCCGTAGTATTTTGGGCCATATTAAAATGGGATGCCCATGCAGATGAGCCTCATGCCGACAGATGGATAGTTTTTATTGCCTATGTAATGGGCCTTTCTATAGGGATCCACCTACTAAACCTGTTGGTGATCCCGGCTATCGGCCTGGTAATCTATTTCCGCAGGGTAAAAAATGTGACTACCCAAGGAACGCTGCTTACCTTTTTTGCAAGCGTTGTGGCATTGGCATTTGTACTTTGGGGGGTTATACAATATACTGTGAAAGGCGCTGCCTTTTCCGATCTGCTTTTTGTGAACACCCTGGGTATGGGCTTTGGCAGCGGCGCAGTTGTATTTTTTGTACTGCTTATCATTACCATTGTTGCCGGCATTTACTACACCATAAACCCAATCAAACCAGCTATTATTTTAGCCGCGGTATGCTTTGTTTTGATATTAGGTATCAGCGGCGGCATTATTGGTCTTGTAATAAGCGTAGGTGTTTTAGCCCTATTAGAATATGTGGTAAAGATCCGCGAAAAACGCTTCGCGCTCAACAGCTTTTTGATCTGCCTGCTGTTTATCCTGTTTGGCTACAGCTCGTTCGTGATGATCGTTGTAAGGGCAAAGGCTAATCCCAACCTGAACAACAGCGACCCTGAAAATGCCTTCGCCTTAAACAGCTACCTTAACCGCGACCAATACGGCGATACTCCTTTATTATATGGTCAGTTTTTTGATTCGGAAGCCACAGCCCAAACCGAAGGCTCTAATATTTACCGTCGCGGCCAAACCAAATACGAAGTTGCCGGTAAAAAACTGAATACAGTTTATGATCGTAATACTATATTCCCACGTATGTTTAGCGATAAGCCCGGTCACCCGGACTTTTACCGCGAGTGGACAGGTCTTGGCGAAAGCGAACACCCTACCTTTGGCTCAAACATCAGCTTTTTCGGCAAATGGCAAATTAACCAGATGTATACCCGCTACTTCCTGTGGAACTTTGCAGGCCGGGCTAATGACCTCGATGGTCAGAGCTTAAATTCGGGGGCCGATGGTGAATGGATCAGCGGCTGGAATTTTAACAAGCCCCTGCCCTATTCGGTTACGCAAAGTAAAAGCTATAACCGCCTGTTCTTTTTACCGCTTATTATCGGCTTGTTTGGCGCAGTGTTTCATTTTGCACGTAACCAGCGCGAAGCCGGTGTTGTTGCCATCCTGTTTGTTTGTACCGGTTTAGCCATTGTGCTTTACCTAAACCAGGATCCGCTGCAGCCACGCGAACGTGATTATGCTTACGCCGGTTCCTTTTATGCCTTTGCTATATGGATTGGCTTGGGAGTAATAGGCATCGCCGATGTATTAAGCAAAAAGCTTAATGCAAAGGTTAGCGCTATCATCTCTACCGTGGTTTGTTTACTGGCTGCACCTTTATTGATGGCCAACCAGGAATGGGATGATCACGACCGCTCAACCAAGCTTACCCCGCATGATATGGCTTATAACTACCTTAACTCATGCGCGCCAAATGCCATTTTGTTTACCTATGGCGATAATGATACTTACCCGCTTTGGTACATCCAGGAGGTTGAAAACGTACGTCCCGATGTGCGCATTGTAAACCTAAGCCTGCTGGGTACCGACTGGTATATCCACGGTATGAAAAATAAGATGAACGAGTCGGAGCCATTGCCAATCAGCATGCCTAACGATAAATTTAAACCGGGCGTACGGGATGTGATCTATTTTAACGATCAGAAAATCCCTGGCGCAACTGAATTGAAAGATATTTTTGATTTTATTACTTCTGATAAAAAAGAAGCCATGGTTGAGTATAACAACGGCGATGTTGCCAATTACCTGCCCACCAATAAATTCAAACTAACTGTTAACCCCGATGAAGTAGTTAAAACCGGCACCGTAGCATCGGCCGATAAAGCTAAAATAGCCCCTGAAATGGACTGGACATTCAGCGGTCGTTATGTTACCAAAGATGTGCTGGCGATGATGGATATCTTATCGCATAACGACTGGAAGCGCCCTATCTACTTTTCGGTTACCGTACCTAACAGCAATATGATAGGTTTGGATAAATACATGTACAACGAAGGTTTTGCTTACCGTTTGTTGCCTTTAAAACCGGATACCGCTGTTGGTGCGCTTGAAGCCAGCAACACTGCTAAGATGTACGAAAACATGATGACCAAATACAAATGGGGCAACATGAAAAACGCCACTTATCTTGACCACGAATCAATGACCATGTTTTACCCGCTCATCACCAGGCTTTATTCAACCCTGGCCGACGATCTGGCAAAAGCCGGCAAACCTGATTCGGCCCGTAAAGTGTTGAAGAAATATGACGAGGTAATGCCAACAACCATTAACTCGTTAGAGATAGCGGTGCGTAAATATTATATGATCGAAAACGCTTACCGCTTAAATGATATTCAGCTGGGTAACAAACTGGCTAATTTGGTTGATGATTATGTGAACAATCAGCTCGATTACAGCTATGCCATGCTGCAAAAAGGTGAAACCAACCTCGAAAACCGCGACCTGCAATATTCCATGCAGATATTGGGTGGATTAGTTGAGTTTGCCAAACAGAACAAGCAGCCCCAATTGTTCAACAAGTTCAGCGCGCAGCTGAGCGGCTTTGAAAAGAAATTTGGAGTAACGGGAAAAAGGTAAATTGACCTTAATGTTTTCTTGAAATGCCTGCCTTAAAAAGCGGGCATTTTTTTTTCGTTTCGAAAACTGGTCGAAGTTTAACGATAGCGTAAGTTCGACCAGAGACCGATGCCCCTTGTTATATCATCAATTAAAACATCACCGTTATTTATTGTTTATACTATGTGTAATTTATATTTGCCACAATGAAGATCCTCCTCATAGAAGATGAACCCAAACTGGTATCCATTATCCAGCGCGACCTAACCGCCGAAGGACACGAGTTAAGTGTGGCACTCGATGGCATAACAGGTTTGGAGATGGCTACCAAAATGGATTTTCAATTGATCATTCTGGATATCATGCTGCCTGGCATTAATGGCATTGAAATTTGCCGCAGGTTAAGGCAGGCTAATCAGCAGGCAGCCATATTAATGCTCACAGCCCTCGGCACCACCGAAAATATAGTAGTAGGGCTGGATAGCGGTGCCGACGATTACATGGTTAAACCCTTCAGCCTGGCCGAGCTTAACGCCCGGATCCGCACCCTGGCCCGGCGTAATACCGCCCTTGCGCAGCCATCAAATGTGATACAGGTTGCCGACCTGATAATTAATACCGACGAAAAATCAGTTAAAAGGGGCAACAAAACCATTGAGCTTACCGCCACCGAATACCGGCTGCTGGAGTTTTTGGTGCGAAATAAAAACCACATGCTTAGCCGCATAGAAATACTGGAGCACGTTTGGAACATTGATTTTAACATGGGCACCAACGTGGTAGACGTATATATTAACTACCTGCGTAAAAAAGTAGATAAAGATTTTGAGCCCAAGCTCATCCACACCGTTATTGGCATGGGTTACATTTTTAAAAATAACGCTGCATGACCATCCAAAAAAAAGTTGCACTGCTGTTCCTTGCCTTAACGGTATCGGTGATTTTAGTGTTCAGCGCGGCCATTTTTTATTTTGTACACCAGTTTACCTTCGACGATTTTTACAAGCGACTGGAAACCCGTGTAAACATCTCCTCACAGATCCACCACCTTAACGATCGCGACAGCCTGGGTATGTACAAGGAAATACGCCAGCGATACCTTGAACGCCTCATTGATGAAAAGCAATACATTATTAAACCCGAGGTTTATACCAAAGGCAAAACGGTAAAAGGGGTTCCGCGCCAGCTGATAGATAATATCATTACCAACGGAAAATCGAGGTTTAAAGCCGCCAATGTATTTTACGCCGGCAATATCTTCCACTTTCCGGAGGGCGACGCCATTATTGTAGTTTCTGCAACCAACCCATCGGGGCTTAGTGAGCTTAATGATCTTGAGCAGGTATTGATTGTCAGTTTCCTGATCTCGATATTAATAGTTTACCTCATTGGTCGCCGGTTTTCATACCATACCTTTAAGCCGGTACGTAAAATCATCAAAAAAGTAAACAGCATTACAGCCAGCAACCTGCATTTACGTTTGGAGAATTATAGCGGCAAAGACGAAATAGCCGAACTTACCCAAACCTTCAATAATATGCTCGACAGGCTGGAAACCGCTTTTGAAACCCAGAATAACTTCATCAGCAATGCATCGCACGAGTTGCGCACACCACTGGCCATTATTAAAGGCGAGGCCGAGATCTCGCTTAAAAATATAGATAAGCCCGGGGCCGATCTTCATAAAAACCTGAATGAGATTTTGACCGGCACCCAAAGTTTGCAGGATATTATTACCAGTTTACTGGGGCTGGCGCAAAGCGGGTTCGACGGTAAAAAACAAAACTGGGAACAGATCCGTGCCGATGAACTGGCGTTTATGGTTAAAGATGCTGTAGATCACATCATCCCTACAAACAGGCTGAGCATTGATTTTTCGTCGCTGCCCGATGATGTGGACAGCTTGGTAACACAGGGAAATATCAATCTTCTTAAGCTGGCTATAAGCAATATTGGCCTTAATGCCTGCAAATACTCCGAAAACAAACCTGTAGTACTTAAAGTATACGCCGAAAATAACAGCATCATCTTTAGCGTGAAAGACGAAGGTATCGGTATCCCCGAGCGCGAGCTGCAGCATATTTTTGAGCCTTTCTTCAGGGCTTCCAATACCGGCAAATACGAAGGGCACGGCGTAGGCCTCCCCCTGGCGCTGAACATTGTACGCCTGCATAAGGGCAACATCGGCATTATCTCCAAACAAGATGAAGGCACCGAGATCAGGGTGATGCTGCCGATTTATCGTGAGGAGAAATAGCTTTAGTAAAGAGTGGGGCAGTCTGAGCCTGTCGAAGACTCGCGCGCAGAGGCCCTGCCCACATGCTTCGACAAGCTCAGCATGCCCCTTATTTAATTATGTCATGTTGAGGATGTAAAATCCAGGGACTTTGAAGGAGAAATGACATTTACCCCTTGTCATGCCGAGTGTTTAAATCCGTTGGACTCTGAAGGTGAAATGACATGCCCCCATCGTCATGCCGAATTTATTTCGGCACCCCACAGGACAGGTAGCCGCTTTGCTTAGCATTGCTGCTTAGCGAGTGAGGTGCTGAAACAAGTTCAGCATGACCTTATTTTTATTATGTCATGCTGAGGCACGAAGCATCTTCTTCGCTCTGTATAGCGGTCATGCTTGTTGAAGAAGATCCTTCGTACCTCAGGATGACAGTTTTTTTTAATTATGTCATGTTGAACTTGTTTCAACACCTCACTCGCTAAGCAACATGCTAAGCAAATCGCTTACCCTTCCTGTGGGGTGCCGAAACAAGTTCGGCATGACGGTGTAGTGATTATCTTTTAATGATAATTATTAAACTCTAATCAAATTCTAATCTCGTTCTTAAACCGCTTTAATGCCCGGTACCTACTATTGTATCAACAAACAGTAGTAAACACAAAAAAAGGTATCATTATGAAAACACTGAACATCATCATCCCGTCTGATTTCACTTTATCATCACTAAACATTATACCTGTTTTAGCAGAGCGCTATCCCAAAGAAAAACTGAATATATCGCTCGTTCATTTCCTGCAACTGTCCGATTCTATATCCGATCTGTTATTGCTATCCCGCCGCAGCAGGGAATATCAGCTCATCAGCGATGAATTTTATGCCGGCTGTAACATGCTTAAAGCCGATTACCCGGATCAGATCATCAGCTTAACGCCCGACTTTTTTTACGGTAACACAGTAGCTGTATTTAAAAACTACCTCGAAGCAAAAGAAACCGACCTCATAGCTATGCCTGAAAATCATACCTACCAAAGGTTAACACCAAACAGCTTTGATCCGGCTATACTAATGGAGCGGAGCAGGTACAAAACAATCACCCTTAAAGCCGCTGTTAAACAGCCTTTAACTGTACTTAAAACCCAAACCGAACACGAATTGCTGGAAGTTTAACATTTATCAAATTCATTAAAAAAGATAATCTATGCTATTGAAAGAAAACATCCCGGTAAAATATGTGGTAGGGAAAATTAAGAATGAGCTTTTACTGGTTGCTGCTTATGCAGTATCTATAGCCTTATTCCATCGTTTTTTCCCCGAGTACCGCATTTCAATCCCAATCGCCGTTCCGGCAATATTGGCTACCATTATATCACTATTGCTGGCCTTCCGCTCAAACCAGGCTTATGACCGCTGGTGGGAAGCCCGGAGTATTTGGGGAGCCATCGTGAACGATTCAAGATCGCTTACCCGCGAGCTGATCACCTTTTTAGATGGTGATAGCGATGCCTGCGAAGAAATAGAGGGCTTCAAAAAACGATTTGTTTACCGGCAGATAGCTTGGTGCTTCGGTTTAAGCCAATCGTTACGCAAGCAGGACCCTTATGCAAAAAACGGCCATCTGTTAGTTGACGAAGAGGTAAAATTCACCCATCGTTTTACAAATGTGCCTAACAGCTTGTTAAAGCTACACGGGCTCGACCTGAAGCTGGCTTACAAAAACGGATGGCTGAATGATTACCAACAGGTACAGATAGATGGTACGCTTAACCGCCTTTGTGATGCTATGGGTAAATGCGAGCGGATCAAGAACACGGTATTCCCGGTTACCTACAGCTTATATATCCACTTTTGCCTGTACCTGTTCATTATACTGCTGCCATTTGGCCTCATCGAGTTCTTCGGTATGTTTGAAGTACCGCTGATCATTGCTATAGCAGCAGCATTTTTACTGGTAGAGAAAATGGCTATCCACCTGCAGGACCCATTTGAAAGCAAACCAACAGATACCCCAACAACTGCCATATCGCAAACCATTGAACGCGATTTAAAGCAGATGCTTAACGATAAACATGAGAGTGAAAAGGTAGCAGTACAACCTGCCGCCGCTAAAGCCGACGTATATTATATACTGTAAGCTTTACACCCCTGTGCGGGAAGGCACAGGGGTTCACTTAATTATTCTTTGAAACCTAAACCTTCTTCTTTCATTTTCTCCTTTACCACCGGTACCGAACTTTTGCCTACGCCATGCAAATGCAAAAACTCCTTTTCGGTAAGTTTTGATAATTCAAGCAATGATGTAATACCGGCATTAGCCAAAGCACGCCGGGCAGGGTTACCCAGTTTGCCAAAAGGGTTTCCTGATTCTTCAGTATTCATAATGAGTAGTTTTAATTGGTCATCAAATTTAGCATCAAAAGCCCGGTTGCAGGCAACACCCCAATAACATTAATGTTCAGGTTTAAAAGCATGAACCATCTGCTCCTTTTTTTAAAGGTACTCCCCTGCTGTGAAAGGGACTTTTAATTGTGTTGTGCGTGTCATGCTGAGTGTTTAAATCCGTTGGACTCTGAAGGTAAGATGACAAAAGAAGGTCTGTCAGTCTGAACCTGTCGAAGACTCGTGCGGAGAGGCCTGCCCGCCATGCTTCGACAGGCTCAGTATGACACCCTTTTTTAAGTTGTCATGGGTAGGTACGAAGCATCTTCTTCGCTCTGTATAGCGGTCATGCTTGTCGAAGAAGATCCTTCGTACCTCAGGATGACAAGCGTTTTTTAAATTATGTCATGGGCAGCCTGTAGAAGCATGGCGGGCAGGCCTCTCCTCGCGAGTCTTCGACAGGTTCGGGTTGACAGGGCCTCATTGCCTGATGTCAAAAAAACACGCCTTAACACACATACTTTTTATTGTGGTAATAATAACTTACAATCATTTTTTTATGTTTGCGCTTCCAAAAAACGCCCTATGGAATTTGAAAAATTAGCAGCCCAAATTAAATTAGAAATAGCCAAACTGGATACCACCCCCGAGCTCGATAAGATCAACAAGGCTTTCGACGAAAAGATCCGTAAAGTGGAGGAAGCCCGCCGCGAAAAGCTGGCTACCGTACCCGACAACGCCGTTGAAAGAAAGAAACTGATTGCCGCCCTCGAAGCTCTCGGCGAAAAATATGTTGAACCTGCTAAAAAGAAGAGCAAGGAATAACGGAATTAGGTTAGGTAGAAGAATTTGAAGAAGGTCGGCCGGGTTTGGCGGGCCTTTTTTTGTTTGATGACGATGGGTGTCCGTCCGCAGCGGGGGCGGGATTTTGTTGCTGATGCCTACTGTTCAGTTTTTGAAAGTGTAAACACCTTGTTTTTTTTTGTGAAATTGAACTCCTGATAATCAGTGTTTTATAAATTTATAAATCTGTTCAAAATCCTGATTTGAACAGATTGTATTTGATAATCAATGGTTTATGTAAATTGATTTTTAAACGCTGAACACCCCGTTTTAAAAAACTGAACACTGACAAAATGATGTCACCATCGGGGGGCTTTTTAGTGGGTAAATTTGAGTGCCTTTCATGATTGCCGGTGGGTTAGCGGCAAATAACGATGGATATTTCCTGCTTTTATTGCGGGACGGGGCAATAATTTTTATGGACCATACTACAGAAAAACCGTTGGTTATCCGGATGATTGAAAAAGATGTGCGGGAAACAGCGGCTAAGTTTGCGCGTAAGGGGCAGGTGGCTTTTTCCGACCCGGATGCTGTGGTTGAGCTTTTTGATATTTACCCGGCCAATGAGTGGATGGCTATGGAAACCGAACACGAAACGCCGCAAATGCTGTTTGGCAACTTTTGGCTGGAGGGCGAACTGTGCATCCTGTTTGCTGATACCAATATGGGCAAAAGCCTGCTGGCTGTGCAGCTTGCCGACAGTATTACCCGCGGCGAACCCATTGCTCCCTTTACGCTCGGGGCCGAAGCCTCGGCGGTGTTGTACATTGATTTTGAACTTACCGGCAAGCAGTTTGAACAACGCTATACCGACGGCCAAAACCGCTATCATTTTGCCTCCGAATTTTACCGCGGCGAATACAACCAGTTTAACCGTGCAAGCTCGCACTATCAAAAGCTCGACAGGTATGTGATTGAGGCTTTAACGCGGGGCATTAAGCGTACGGATGCCCGGGTGCTCATCATTGATAATATTACCTGCCTGCGCAACGGAACCGAGAGTGCCGGGGCTGCCCTGTTGCTGATGAAGGAACTGAAAAAGCTTAAAACCCGCCATGGGTTGAGTATCCTGGTGCTGGCCCATACCCCTAAGCGTAACCCGCGGCTGCCGCTAAGCCGCAATGATTTGCAAGGCAGTAAAATGCTGATCAATTTCTGCGACAGCGCCTTTGCCATGGGCGAAAGTCACCCGATGCCCGGCCAGCGCTATTTAAAGCAGATCAAACAACGCAGCACTGCCGAAACTTATGGTGCCGATAACGTATGCCTTGCCCAATTGGAGCGGCATAATGGTTTTTTAAAGTTTGTTTTTACGGGTAACGATTGCGAGAAAAACCACCTGCGCGAAACCTCAAAGCAAGAACGCGAACAGATGCGCCGGGAGGCCAAAAAATTAATTGACGAAGGTTTAAGCCAGCGGCAGGTGGCCGAGCGGCTTGGGATGAGTGTGGGGAATGTGAATAGGATGCTGAATAGCTCCTTGTAATCTCCCCGGGTATGTATTAAGCTGACGCACGCGTGTCGCGTGTGCTTAATGCGGAAGTAGACTTAGCAGGCGAGGCACACGCGATACACGTGCGCCAACAAAGGTGGGCTTATGGTTTTTGTGTTATTAATTCTTCAATTTTGGCTTCAAGTTGCCTGATCTGTTCCTCTTGTTCTTTGATAACCATTTTTTGTTGTGATGCTAAATCTTTAATATCATTTCCTAAGATGATAGATTGCTCATCTTTATAATTCATAAGTGGTTCATAAAGCCAATTATATGCGTTCCCAATTGCCCCATTGAAAAGACGAACGTTCGGATGTTTTTCGCCAACTTCCAAAATTTGCTCCCGGGAGATACCTGGATAGGGGTCAATATAATATATTACTTTAATCCCTAATTGATAAGCCTTTTTTGAACAAAGTTCACAAGGGCTGGCAGTAGTAAAAAGTTTCCCTCCTTTTATTCCTGTACCACCATATTTTGTGATTTGTAAGAATGCACTTTCCTCTGCATGTAAAGATCTGGTATGTACTTGATTTTTTCCTTCAGAATAAGAGTTTTTTAATGTTTTAAAACAAAAACAAACATTCTTACCGTTCATACGAGATTGGTCTTGTATTACAGACAATGGAAAAGTTGTCTGTAACGTCTCATTGAATTTAGGATTGTTTCTTTCATAAGGAGTAAAAGCATTGAGATCTCCTGTTGAGGTGATTAAATCTTCGGCATTTCTCAAATTGCAAGGTACTTGCCCTTCTGGAGTATTATTCCAACCAATTGCTTTTACTGAATAATTTTCATCAGTTATTGCTGCACCAACTTGTCTTGAAATACAACCGGAATTATACTTTGCTGTAATTGCGAGTTGCATGCAACGTTCTTCTGGAGAAGGAGTTACTAACCCCGGATGGTTTATTAATGCAATATATTTTAGCAATTGCATTTGCCAAGAAAAATGAGGTGATGTGTTATCCTTTTCGATTTCTTGATTCTTATTTAAAACTTCGCATTCTTCTATTGTTTTGAAACTTATATGAATGTCAGCTTTTTCTATACATTCGCGTACAAAAGGTTTATAGAATTGATTTCCCTTGTTGGGTTTATATTCGTCATCAGCAATTAAACAAATGTCTTCAAATTCATTTTTATATCGTCTTAAGTTGTCGATGCGCTTGTTATCTTCTTGACTGATCGCGATCAAATAGAATGCAGCAAACCGCTGCCTAAAAAACATGATTTCTAAAGGGTTTCTAAGTGAATCAATAACTATTTTTGTTGACCCATCTTCTTGATGACTTTTATAGGCTTTTATTAAAATGTTAATTAATTCTACAATGGTGAAAATATTGTTTGGATCTGCAATATCTGTGCGATATGGTTCGCCGGATCTTCTTAAATTATTCGCTATTATTTGTAGAGCTTTGACACTTTTGGTTACTGAGCGGCTGCGCAATATACTATGCAAGTAAACACTAAATTGCTCGAATTTATCGTTGAAAAAGATATCATAAAGTTTCTGTAGATTATCATTTTGCCTGAGATTGTCAAAATCGATACCTAAGAAGTCTGATCTGAATTTATAGAATGAGGCTTTAATTGCCTCGAGGCTTTTAATTTCACGTTGAAAATTGCCAACCATTTTCAAGTTTGTTTCTTGAAAACTTTTTTCTAATTCGGATGATTGCAAAAATGCTACTAACTCGTCAAACCCATGTTTTAAGATAAAAAGAGTTAAAACATGTCTATAACTTATTCTTTTAAAAGGTTTGAAATTATGTTTGGCATAATTATATATGATTCTGTACTTCCTGTAAGAGTTGTGATTAGAACCAAAATTATATGGATCCGGAAAATCAGATCCATCAGCAAAACCTTCTTGCAATTGTTTAGCAACGTAACCATATCCTGAGCCAATGCGACCCGTTAAGGCTATTATAGTGAAATCTTCACGTAATTTGTAAAGAATAGATAAATCTGACCCGGTGTTCATAATTAAGGTTACTTTGCTCTGGATTGAGTTTATAATTAATAAAGGTTTTATAAATATAGTATCATTTTATAAAATAACTATATATTAAGGTAATATAGATCATCCTGCTGCTGGCAAATCTCGCGGCCCGTGGCTCACTCGTAAGCTGTACTTTATGCAAAATCAAAACCATTTCAAACATATTGGGATTTTTGCAACGCAATTATGCTATCTACTACTGTGCCTTTTTGTTTGATGTAGACTTAGATGTTAATTGAGTAATAGATTATTGCCCTATGAAGTAAACCAGCTAAGATGGCCATATAAAACGCAAAGTTGAGATATGAAATCTCAATAGAAAATATACCTTTGAAATAATAGTTTTAAATAGATTAAACCGATTAAGATAACCTGAACTTATGCCTGACATAGAAAAATTGGCTAACATTTTTGGTGCCGAAACAATTAAACAAATTTATCAAGACGGTTTATCTGGTGCCGTAAAAGAAACGGGGGAAGTATTAACAGATTTCGTAAGAGCCTTGAGGTTATTTACTGCTCCAGTTCAATTACTTGCATCATATCAAAAACGACTGTCTAAATATCTAAATGCAGTTACCGATTCGGTACCGGAAGAAAATCAAATTCCTGCACCCGCATATATAAGCGGTCCTATTATGGAACGACTGAAGTATATGGAAGACGAGAATCACTTAACGGAGTTATATCTCAATTTACTCAGAAGAGCCATAGACAAAGAAAGAATAAATGAAGCTCATCCAGCATTCTTACATTTAATTGATCAGTTGGCACCAGATGAAGCTTATTTTCTTTTTCGATTGAGAGAAAAGGAAATAAATATCTCGACACATCGGGATTATGATGCAGAGAAGAACTATTTTAATAATTACCAAATAACAAAAACGGAGTTACCAGCGACGGAATTTGTTTTTCCGGAAAACTTCCATATGTATTATTCGCATTTGGAAAGTTTAAATTTAGTTTCTTGGCCAGTGATAGATACAGAATATCCACGGAATGAACAAGACGTTCAAACAGGATTGATTAAACATAGCAAGATAATACTAACTGATTTTGGAAAGCTATTCGTAAAAGCCTGCATCCCTGAAAAGGGCTTTATTATAATTAAATAACTTAAAGTTGCGTAAGCGCGTGGCTTGTATCAACACTTCTGTTGTTCATTACAGGTGCTCGCATATGAAGATACACATGATGTAGTAATGAGGAAATTTGACAGCAATTTTTAACTATTTAATATTAATTAGTTTTATGGTCGTTTTTAATGTTAATGAAGAAATAGATAGACTCTTGCTTAAAGGAGAGTCCATTACTTTTGCAGGAAATTCTATTACAAGATCGCACGGGACTTATGGAATGGCATCAAGTGATTTTCGAACTTGGGTGGCTTTGATTGAAAATTTAATAATCGAAAATTATGGCGAAAGCAGCTCTCCTTTTAAATTGTTTTCAAAATTCAATATTGATAATATAGATGGCTATGAAGTAACAGAATTTAATAAACACAAAAGTATTTTAATTGGTGCATTGAATGCTTGTAAAGGTGTCAAACCCAAAAAACGAATTTTGGATTTTGATAATGCAATAGCGCTGTCCAATATTTTTAATAGGTTTCATAGTGTAGTTATTCAGTTGAGGAACAGATACAATTCCAGAGAAACATTAGATGTGAACGATGAATATGACGTCCAAGATTTATTACATTGCTTATTAAGATTGCATTTTAAGGATATAAGAAAAGAGGAATGGACGCCAAGCTATGCGGGAGGCTCAGCGAGAATGGATTTTTTACTCAAAGAAGAAGATGTAGTTATTGAAGTAAAAAAAACAAGGGCAGGCTTGGATGATAAAATACTTGGAAAGCAATTAATAGAAGATAGAGCAAAGTATAGTGTTCATCCTAATTGTAAAAAATTAATATGTTTTACATACGATCCTGAAGGTAGAATTTTAAATCCTAAAGGCTTACAAAATGATCTTAATTCCACTGATAAAGATTTTACCATCGAAATCGTAATTAAACCTGACCATCAATAACCCCCGTTACAGTAAGCAAATTCAATACTTAACGAACTGACCACAAGGCACAGCCTTGCGGTAGCAAAAATAAGAAACGCTGCCGCAAGGTTGTACTTTGTGGCCCGCATGCAGGGCTAAACGGAAAGCAAGGCCATTTATCATTACCTCTTTCGGCCCTGAGCCCCGGCCGCGTTAGGGATTGCAGCGGAAAACCCACAGCCCGCACAGGCCCTCGCGCGGAGGCCGGGGCGAGGATTTGCAGCGTAAAGCCCGGGCCGCAGGCAACGCCATTGTTTTGATTTCGGAATTGGGATTTTCGATTTCGGAATTAAGGGATTTTTGTAATGTTGATTTGATGGGGGTAACATTAAAAACGGGTGTCATGCTGAGGCCCTCGAAGCATGGTGAGCAGGCCTCTGCGCGCGTCCTTCGACAAGCTCAGGATGACAGTCCATCTACACCTAAGTTAAAACGGGTGTCATGCTGAGGTCCTCGAAGCATGGTGGGCAGGCCTCTGCGCGCGTCCTTCGACAGGCTCAGGATGACAGGCCACCCTACTGCAACGTCACCACCTTATACAAAATCCAGCCGTCGGTTTCATACGCCCGTTTGTAGTTTACACCGCTGTTGAGGCGGCGGATCTCGGGGATGTATTTGTCGTTGAGCTGGGTGTAGCCGGTGAAGGGGTTTTTGGGGGTGGCTATCAGGATATAGTCGTCGTACTTATAGGGGGTTTCAATGGCTGATAGAAACGTGTCGAGCTGGTAGGGCAGGGTTAGTTTTTTAACGTTGTTGGTAAAGGCCACTATGGGGTATGATACGGCATCGTCCATGAGGATGTGCGTACCATCGGGCAGGCTGTTGATATAGGTTGCCATTTCCCTGCTTTCGCTTTGATCAGTATTGGGCTCCAGGCGGTTAAGGGTGGTGATGAAGCGGCGCTCGTCGGTAATAAGCGAGTGGGTTAAAAAGGTGTAGCCGGTGTACAGTTGCAGCACAATTACGCAGGCAAGGCCCAGTTTAACCGCCAGTTTGTTTTTAATGGTATGCACCTTAAATATGATACACAGCAGCGCCACAAATAAAAATATGAGGTAGTACTGGTAGGTGAGGAAAAGCTTATCGTACTTAATGTGCAAAAACTCAACAAAGGCAAACAGGGTGAGCACTGTTAGTACATGGTAAGTGCTTTCGCGCAGCAGGTACAGGCCAAACAATATCAGCGGACAAAAATAGATAACCCTTAAGGATACCAGGATGCTGAGTTCGGGCAGTTGGTAGTTTACGGCGGTTACGGTGGTATCGTAATTAAGCTTATCAACCAGTACGTTCCAGGTAGCCAGCGGACTTTCCATAAAGTAGTTGTAGTCGCTGGCGTGGGTTTGGTTAAGCAGCTTATAGCATACCAGCGATACCACGGGCAGGATAAACAGGATCACATAAATGGCAAAGGTTTTATTAATAAGCTTACGCCTTAACGAGGGGCTGTTAAAGCTCATGAACAGCCTGAAGATGGATTCTTTTTCGCCCAGATTAAGACTGGCCAGCGTTATTGACAGCACCAGCGGAATAAAGAACAGCGTAAGCCAGATAAAGCGGTAATCGCAAAAAATAAGTGTTACCAGGCACATGCTGGCTATGGATACGTGAAACGTGGTGTTTGAGCGGTAAAACTTAAGCAGGTTAAGGAAAAACAGGTACACGAAGGTTACCACCAGGTAAATGGCTTTGCCCGAGCAGGCCATGTAAATAATGCCGGGATGCAGCACAAACAGCACGGCTACCATGATGAGGTAAAAATCGTCCTTAACACGGATCAGGAACGAGCGTGAAATAAGGTAGAAAAAGCCTGCCGTACCCAGTGCAGATGCTATTACGGGTGCCCAGTAGCTGTTGATGGTCGAAAAAATAAAGGTGGAGTAAAATGGCAGCAGCGGGGCGGTTAAGCCCATTACTTTCAGTCGGTTGCCCAGTCCTTCGAACACGATCTTTGTTTTTTCGATATAAAACAAGCTCTCCTGGTTATAGTAGCCCAGCTTATTAAGGTAGATGCCTATAAAAAGGTACCAGCCTGCCAGCACCAGGGTAAATATAAACAGGTATGTACTTTTGGCAATTTTCATTTAACAACGTTTGTTGGGTTATTAACCTTGCTTAAACCGTGGTTGGTTTTTTCCCAGTAAAACGGATTGGTGATAAGCTGATACAAGCCCATATAGGCCGCAACGGAGTGCATGAGCCAGTAAATGGGGTTGGCTATGGCAAACAAAATGAGCTCGAAATAGCGGCGTTTAAATACCGCCATCATGTTGATATAGATCATGAGGATATTACCCACCATGAGGTTAAATATAGACATGAACAGCACCCAATCAGGAAACAGATTGCGGATGGTTGAAAAATCAAATATGAGGTAGCAGATAAAGATGATGAGCAGCACCGGGTAGATCAGGAAGGTAGCCGATGTAGCGCCGATAAAAAAGTTAAAGCCCAGGAAACCGCGCCAGCCTATTTTCCTGATGAGGGCCACGGGGTTGCGCATGTGTACCAGGTAGGTTTGCATGTAACCCTTTATCCAGCGCGAACGCTGACGGATCCAGTTCCAGAAATCGTTATTGGCTTCCTCGTACGTGGTGGAGTTTACAATAGCTACCTTATAACCTTTGGCATAGGCGCGTACGCCAAGGTCGGCATCTTCGGTTACGTTAAAGGGGTCCCAGGCGCCAAGCTCAATCAGTACGTCCATTTTAAAGTGGTTACTGGTGCCGCCAAGCGGGATGGGGATATCCAGCGTATCCAAACCGGGCAGCATATAATCAAACCAGTACGAATACTCGAGGGTGAACATCCGGGTAAGGAAGTTCTCGTTACGGTTAAAATAGTTGAGTGCGCTTTGGATGCAGATATAATTTTCGGGCAACTTGTGAAACAGGGCTACCACTTTTTTAAGCTGATCGGTGTCGGGGATATCCTCGGCATCATAAATGGTGAGGTACTGCCCCCTTGAAAAATGCAGACCGTAGTTACAGGCCTTCGGCTTGGTTTTGGGCATGTGGAAAGGCACCACAATAACTTCAAACACAGCGGGGAAGTCGAGGTTTTTTACTGCACCGAGGGTTTTATCATCATTTTCTTCAATAAGCAGTTTGATATCCAGCTGCTCGCGCGGATAATCAAGACTTTGCAGGTTCCAGATGAGTTTTTTGATCAGCTTATCTTCCTTGTAAACGGGCAGCAGTATGGTGTAAATGGGCAGTTCATCGTTCACAATAGCCCGCAGATCGTTTTTGGTAACGGCCTGGTGCAGCTCAAACCGCGACCCAACCAGCGCCAAAAACAGCTTAAACATAATGGCGATCAGGAAAAACGAGCTGATGACGAGGTTTATGGCGATGGAAACGGTTTTGAAGTTAAGGAACAATCCTACAGCGGTAATTCCCCATAAAATAAAAATAAAAGCAAGCTGCGGCGCGGTAAAGGTTGTTGAGGCAGAACTTTTAGGATCGCGTTTAAGGAGTTCAAAAACGGCGGACTTAACATATTTTTCGCCGGTAAGCTTGTGGCTTAGCCAGGTAATCTCGAGATCGGAGGCTACAATAACTTCGGGTTCCAGATCATAAGTAAACCTTACAAAATCAAGGAAAAGTTCATTGCTGGGGTCGGCCATGATGGTAACCACCTTATTGTTTTCGATACGGAGAGGGAGGCCCAGCTGGTCGTTGGCAAATTTCAGGTCGACCTGGTCGAGGATCTTTTGGTCGAAGGTTTCTTCGCGGATGTCGGCAAACTGGTAACCGGCATTGCCTAATGAGCGTTCATAGTTTTTGCGGGAAACATAGCCGAAGTTAAGGGCTATTTTAAGGTATGACATACCCGATCTTTCCGAAAAAGCATGGATCTTTTCCTGGTCGGCCGGCGAAATAAATCCATCGGCAACCAAAATATCAGGAATAGAAATACTCAGTGTATCCATATTAGGTGTTTATAAAAGCTAAAAGCCGAATGCTTAAGGCTTAAAGCTAATAGTATGATTATCATTGCTATCTATCAGTCATGTGTGAATGTATCGACAGACTCTATAAATAACTTTATCAAACCGGCTGTTGTTGCAGGCCCGGTTTGATAATTGTGCGCAATGTGCAGTGGCATCAATCGTTAAACAGGTCCTGCGATTTTTGCACTTTCGAGCGCACATACAGGAACGAAAGCAGGATCAGGATCAGGATGCCTAACAAAATGTACAGGTTATAGCTGTCCCAGAAACGGGTAAGGCCGCTTTTGGTATCAATATACTCCAGGTTCTCGCTCGATTTATTGATGTTGAACAGGTATTTGTTGGAGTTAACATCAGAGATACAAACGTTGCTCGACAGGGTTGAAAGCTGCTCGGTAATGGATTTGGATACGGCCAGGAAAGCTTCGGCAACGTGAACGCCGGTAGCAGTAAGCACCAGGGTGGCATTGTTGCTGCGCCCGTAAAAAATCTGCGCCAGGCCGTTTGATACTGTATCCGATAGCTGGTAAACCGGCTTATTATTATCGGTATAATACAACCTGAAATCCTTGTTAAACTTGATAGGTGCATCGGCAAAATCATCAAGCAGCTTATCATCTTTTGAAAGCAGGGCGATGATGTTATATTTTTTCAGTTCGGTTGGATCAAGATCTTTCGAATAAACAAACTCGGGGAAGTTGTTGGCGTTGATGTTATTGTTAAGCTCATAAATGATCTCGCCCATAGCAGCAGCTGCATATTTGGCATATTGCTCGCTTACCACAATTTTAGTGGTACCGTTGTTAAATGCCTCCGGGTATTGGTAAAAGCTCAGGTCGCTGGTGATGAACGGGTTTTTTGATTCGAGGTATGATTTATCAACGTCAACTTCGGCAAAAAAGTTGGTGAAGCTGTTGCGGCAGTTACCGTTAGTAGGGTAAAACCTGAATTCGGCCTCCAGCGTGTTATACTTGTGGTGCTGGTAACGGTTAATGGTGATGCTGCTATTCAGCTTGCCCGATGCATCCAGCTTTTCACTGCTGATAAGCAAACCATTCAAGTATATGTTAAAGAAACCACGGTCGCCGGGGGCAAGGCCACTGTAATTGGCAACAAAGCGGATCTCCACCTCTTTAGGGGTGAAACTGAAATCACTGTTCTTAAAGCTGTAAGCGCTTTTCAACGAGCCAATGCCCGACAGGAAGTCGCTCACGCCGCCAATTTGTTTTAACGACAGCTTTGAACGGTTTTCGTCGATAGTTTTGAAGAAGGTATTCTCGGCCTGGTTTATGAGCAGGTAATCGCCATAGGTTGAGTTAAGGATATTCATGTTGCCCAGGGCGGTGATAGCCTTTTCATAGCCTGCGTCATCGCCGCCGGTAATAAACAATACCTCTTTAGGGGCTTGCTCCTGCGTTACGGTTTTAACAGGTACCAGCTGGCCTTTTACATCAACCATGTGCACAATGGTATCCGTTAGCAGGCTTACCGATTTATGCAGATAAAACAAGCCCTGATTAGCCTGCGGCGTAACTTTTACAAGCGCACGCTGATCGGCAGGTAATATATCTACACGGCCTACCCTAATGTAGTTGCGAACGCTATCGGGTAGTTTGCTTTCTTCATAAACTGCAATTTCACGTGTTTGGGTCTTTTTTAACCTCGAATAAGCCCAGGCCACAGCTTTAAGGTCATGCAGCGTTGGGTTTGTTGGATAAACGATAGCTTTTTTGGAGTCGAAGCAGTTGCTGATATTTACGTTATCAAAAAAGTTTTTGTTGCTTTTAACCAATGAAAGGTATGAGTAGTTTTTAACCTTTAACCACATAGCGGGGTTATCAAGGTCTTTACACTGATCATCGGTAATAGTGAGCAGGGTTTTGATCTGTACCTTCAGGAATTTATCGGCAGTGAGATCGGCGCGGCTCAGGTTAAGGGTGATCTTCTGGATAGAATCGGGGCCTAAACGGCTGCTGTATGCAGGTTTGTTATTAATAACCAGGTTAATGTATGAATGCGATTTTATCAATGCCTGCGACGGTTCGAAAAATAAAACCAGTTTACTGCCATTCATTTCAACCAAAGGAGTGATCTTGAAGTAAAATGAAGTAGCACCGCTCATGCCATATATCATGTCATCTTCATGGCCATAGGCTTTAAAGGATGCAATGCTGTTGCCCTGAGCCTGCGAAGCCGTGCTGAATAATAGGATAAAGGCTAATAAGGTAAAAAACTTATTCATTGATATCAATATTAATTTATTACGTAAAATTCTACTCTGAAATAATTGCCGCTGTCATCGCTGCGGTAGCTGAGTTCGCCGCCCATTTCCTGCGTCATCAATTTGGCAATGGATAAACCCAAACCTAAACGACTTTCGGTAACGCCCGAGGTATCGTTAAGCGTTTTAAGCTTGTTAAACATCATTTCCAGCTCCTGCTGACCTATAGCTATCCCTTCGTCAATGATCTCGAAAACAAACCGCTGGCGCTGTAAGCTGGTTACCACCTTAATGCTGTTATTGGTTTGCGAAAACTTGATGGCGTTTGATAAAAGATTCTGGAACACCTGACCTGCAAATACCTTATCAAGCCTTACGTTAAGGGGCAGTTTCAGGATATTATCAATCAGTTGGATGTTTTTCATCAGGGCTGTTTCATACAAGCCTCTGAAAACATGCATCACTTCAACGTTGATATCGAAGATCTCCATATTGAATTTCATATCCGGCGATTCGATCTCCTTAACATCCATCAGTTTGTTAAGCATATACTGCATCTTATCAGCCGATTCGGAAATGTAGCCCACAAACTCCTTCTGGTCGGTGCTGAGCCTGAAATCCTCTTCCTTGATCATGTTATTGCTCATTACAATAGAGCCAATGAGGTTTTTAAGATCGTGCCCGGCAATATTGATGAAGCTGTTCTTCTGGCTGTCGAGCTTGCGGAGCTGCTCATATTGATGGTCGATAAGGTTATTTTTTTCGGCGATATCCTTGTTTTGCTCTTTAAGCTGCTCATTTGATTTTTCGATCAGGATCTTTGAGCGTACCTCGCGCTGAATTACTTTGTAACGTGCACCGGGTATTAAACAGGAGATGCCTGCTATGATAAAGAAGATCTGCCCGCCATTGCTTAAAACCAGGTCGAGATTGTACTCGCTCAGCAGGTTAAAGAAAATGGCAAGCAGCAACAGCGCCATTAAGGTTTGGATGATGGAGTTTAGCGGCTCCCAAAAAACCTGCAGGTTAAAAAACAACAGGGTAGTGGCAAACAGCATAAAGTAAATAGTCAGAAACTGAATGTTTACCAGGTTGCACAATATAGCTGCCGTTACCGAAAGCATAAAAAAGCTGATATGCAGCAATATGCGATAACTGAATTGTTTATGTTGAAAATAACTGAACAGCCCGTATATAATAAGGATGGTTATGATCCGGATAATGAAAAACTGCAGCCAGAAATTGTTTGCGTAAATAAAGTCAACGATACTAAAAAGAGGGTACAGGAATATAATTGTCCATATTATATTATTGGTTTGGTACCACGCTTTTTTTGCGGTCTCTTTAATTAATTCCTCGTTAGTAATTTGAACAAACATTATTTGTTATCTTGAATTGTAATTAAAAATTAAGGCTGCTGTTTAAATAATTCAGTTAAAATATTGGTTGGCAAAAATATTCGTTATACGATAATTCAAACAGGTTTGTTATTGCTGTTGCTAACAGTAATAATTTCTGTTGCAAAAAGCCGTCCAATTCCTCAACATGCCAGGGCTCATGCTTTTAAACGGGCCCAAAGTTTAAACAACGGCATCAGTATTTCATGGCTCGAACAAACCTGGGCCGAAAACGCACTGCCCAAAAACGCCATCAAAAAATCCGATTTCCTGCTGCTCAAAAAACTGGGGTTCAAAAGTATCAGGCTGCCTGTGGCTTTTACTTCCTTTAGCCCCAAAACCACAGCGCAGCTATTTACCTATATAGATAAAGTTGTTGAGCAATGCGATACTTACGGATTTAGGTTGGTTATAGATTATCATTATGGCAGCTTAAGCGATAATGATTACCTTACAGAAACGCCCCGGATAATTGATTTGTGGCTAAAAATAACCAAAAGGTATAAAAGCGCAAGTTATGACAACTTGTTTTTTGAGATCTATAATGAGCCGCCCCATATTAACCCCAAAGTGTGGAAAGATGCTGCATATAATATTGTCACAGCTATCCGTAAAATCGATAAGCAGCGTACCCTCATATTGGGGGCATCAAACTATAACAGTATCTACGAGTTAAGCAGGTTTGAAAGGCTTGCCGATGATAATATCATTTACACCTTTCACTTTTACGAACCTTTCTTTTTTACCCATCAGGGAGCAAGCTGGGTGGGCGACCAGGTTGCTACCACCGGGGTATCATTTCCATACAGTGCGGAAAATTTTCCTGCACTTAATCCAAAAGCAAAAAATACCCCGGGCGAAAGCAACTACCATATGTACCCACGCGATGGCAACGAACAATCAATAAATGATAAGCTGCAGATCGTGAAAAACTGGACTCTGAAGTACGATGTACCCGTTATTTGCGGCGAGTATGGAGCGTATAATAAGTATGCCGATGTGGATAGCCGATGCCGGTATATCAAGGCTGTTCGCCAGGCTTTAAAAAGATTGAATATCCCTGGCATGCTTTGGGATTATAACAGTAGTTTTTCGTTGTTTAATGGCAAGCCGGCAATGGAAAATTTGCCCTTGTGTATGAGAGACGCAATTAGCCAATCGCAGTGAAAATTTAAAACATAATGTTACAATTTTAGTTACCTTTGCTGATTAATATACCTGTTTTATGGAATTTTTTGTAGAAAAGCGCAGAGAAGTAATGGTGCACATTGAAAAGTTCATGTTAGAAAAAATACATGAATATTTAAAGCCCATTGATACCATCTGGCAGCCATCTGATTTTTTGCCTGATTCTTCAAGAGATTCATTTTTTAGCGAGATTAAAGAACTACAGGAAAGCGCCGCAGGTTTATCCTATGATCTGATAGCCGTATTAATTGGCGATACCATTACCGAGGAGGCTTTGCCAACTTACGAGTCGTGGTTAACCATGGTGCAGGGTGTATCAGCTGATGAAGAGGGTGGCTGGATGAAATGGACCCGTCACTGGACAGGTGAAGAGAACCGCCATGGCGATCTGCTTAACAAATACCTGTACCTGTCGGGGCGCGTTAATATGCGTATGATGGAGATCTCAACCCAATACCTGATAGCCGATGGTTTCGATATTGGTACTGGTCATGATCCTTACCGTAACTTTATATACACTTCTTTCCAGGAGCTGGCAACCAATGTGTCGCACCGTCGTGTAGCTTCACAGGCAAAAAAATATGGCGATCCGCTGCTTTCAAAAATGTGCGGTGTTATCGCGTCAGACGAAGCACGCCATGCCAAAGCATACAAATACTTTATCGAGAAAATATTTGAGGTTGATCCAAACGAGGCTATGATAGCATTTGAGGATATGATGCGCAAAAAGATAGTAATGCCTGCCCACTTCCTGCGCGAGGTTGGTTTAAAGGTTGGTCAAACTTTTGGTCACTTTACCGATGCTGCACAGCGTTTAGGGATTTATACCGCTATAGACTATGTAGATATCCTGAAAGAGCTGATCACCGACTGGCATATCGAAAGTGTTCCTGACCTTAATGAAGCCGGCGAAAAGGCCCGTGACTATATCATGAACCTTCCTGCACGTTTAATACGTGTGGCCGAGCGCATGAAAAACCCAATGCTCGAGTATAAATTTACCTGGATCAACGGGTAGATTTTGGGCTGAAAGCTAAAGGCCGAAGGCTTAAAGCTTTACTTTCCAATCCGGTTTTATGCAGCTTTTCATAGCTTTGAGCCTTGAGCTTTCTGCTTTGAGCTTTTTTTGTGGCTTTCAGCTTTTTGCTTTGAGCTTCTTTTTTATAGCTTTCCGCTTTAAGCCTTCGGCTTTCAGCTATCTTTCTCTATTTTATACCCCGGCTTTTTGTATCCTTCGGCTACATAATTTTCAGGGATCTGGATATGACTTCCATCGCGCACGGCAGTAAAATGCGGCGACATGATCTCCATGCCTGCTTCATTAAACTTATCCTGTATGTTTTGGTATAATGCCGAATAAATCACGGCCATTTTACCGGGCTTATCGGTATAAGCATTTATCTGGTAGCTTACATTAAAATCATTCAAAGCAGTTTGCAGTACAAACGGTTTGGGATCGGCAAGAATCCCCTCCGTCGCCTCAGCTGCGCTGATGAGTAGGTTATGAATGGTTTGCCATGGGGCATCGTAACCAATGGTAACACTGGTGTTCAAGATCAACCCCAATGTTTTTGATGATGAAGTATAATTAATGGTAGCGCCGCTTAAAATGGAAGCATTGGGTACGGTTACATCTTCGTTTTTAATGGTGCGTACACGGGTAACCAGCAGGTTTTTCTCAATTACATCGCCCATAATTTCGCCAACTTTTATGCGGTCGCCAATTTTAAAGGGGCGCATATAGGTAAGTACAATGCCCGATACCATATTGGATATGGCAGATGATGACCCCAGCGAAAACAGCACACCAATAAAAACAGTTACCCCCTGGAATACTTTGGACTGCGAGCCCGGCAGGTAAGGAAATATCACCACAAACATAAAAGCGTACATCAATACACGGATAATGTTATAAGTTGGGATAGCCCATTCAGGATAAAAGCCCTTCAGGGTAATAGCTCCGTTTGCAATCTCGGTAGCTATAAATTTTACCAGTTTTACAATATAGCGGGTAACTAAATAAATAACCGTTATGGTAAGCAGGTTGGGTATAAAGTGAACAATGGCCAGCAGGATGCTTTTCAACGGATCAACCACAAAACCGATAAGTTGCGTGGCAATAGGCTGCGACGAAGGAAAAATATAAAACAGTACCGGCAAGGCCAGGTAAATCAGCAGGATGATGATGAGCAGTCGCACAATATTGATCAGTCCGCTGATAAATGGAAGCAATCGCGAAGCATAGGCCACCGGCGCCCCTTTGTCTGCCAGCTTTTCAACACGGCGTTCCCAGCCCTGTATGATTTTTAATTTTATCCATCTGAAACCTTTGTTAACTACCCAGATCAGTACAATAAGCAGTATGATAACCGCAACGGCTTCAAGTACGTTAGTGATCAGCTGTTTGGGGCTATTGCTTTCAAAAACATTACCCAGTTTGTTTTTTAATATGGATAGATAACTTGCCGCCAGCTGCGGCCGGTTCAGTTCGGAGTAGGAGGCATCGGTATTATTAACGCCCATGATCATTTGGCCGTTATAGGTTATTATCGATATGGAGGTGTCGTTTTTAAGGGTTAAGGAATCCGGGTTAAAATCTATCCGGCTCATTAACGCTTCAATGCGCTTGGTAACAATCCCGGCGCGCTCTTTAGGATCAAATAATCCCTGCGGGGCATAAAATTTAAACAGGGTATCCCGGTTGATGATTACCGGCTCACCATTTTCATTCGGGAGTTTTTGTGCCTGTGTGGTAAATGCAGCAAACAGAAAAAGGATAAGCAGGCTGTAAATTTTAGGCATAGGGATGTTTTTCTGTTAAAGCTAAAAAATATTTGGCGGAAAAAGATTACTGCCTTCATACTATCACCTTTTTTCAGCAAGCGCAATAACCTATATTATTGAGCGCGACGTGGCAACGGCACGGAAGCAAAGCCGCCCGGCGTAGTGTGCGATTGCATTGTACCTTACAGCAATAACATGATTGTTAAGTTATAGCACCAAAACAAAAAAAGCCGCCCTTAAGGCAGCTCTTCGTATCAAAGCAGATAAATATTATTCATTAACCACGCCCATTGAGCAAAATTTATCAATACGCTCGGCCACAAGCTCATCGATATTACGCTCTTTAAGGGTTTTAAGGTCTTTTAGTAATTGTTTTTTCAGGATGCCGGCCATAGCAACAGGATCCTGGTGTGCACCACCAAGTGGTTCTTTGATCACACCGTCGATCAGTTTGTTTTTCAACATTTCTGTCGAGGTTAGTTTGAGCACTTCGGCAGCACGTTCTTTGTTTTCCCAGGTTTTCCAAAGGATGGTTGAGCAGTTTTCGGGAGAGATCACCGAATACCAGGAGTTATCCAGCATCAGTACCCTATCGCCAATACCAATACCCAATGCACCACCTGATGCACCTTCGCCAATGATCACGCAGATCACCGGCACTTTCAGTACCGACATTTCGAGCAGGTTACGGGCAATAGCTTCACCTTGTCCACGCTCTTCAGCCTCCAAACCGGGGAATGCTCCGGGAGTATCTATCAAAGTAACAACAGGCTTGTTGAACTTTTCGGCCATTTTCATCAGCCTTAAGGCTTTGCGGTAGCCTTCGGGGTTGGCCATACCAAAGTTACGGTACTGACGCTCCTTAGTATTACGGCCTTTCTGATGACCTATAAACATAACTGTTTGGCCGTTCAGCGTACCGAAACCGCCTATTATAGCTTTATCATCACCAACGGTACGATCACCATGCAGTTCAATAAAATCATCGCACATCAGCTCGATGTATTGCAGGGTATACGGTCTTTCGGGGTGACGGGAGATCTGTACTTTTTGCCAGCCTGTAAGGTTGGCATATATATCTTTTTTGGTTTCCTCCAGCTTTCCTTCCAGTTCAGCAACGGTTGCCGACATGTCGAGTTTGTTTTTTTCCTCAACCTGCTTTACCTTCTCTATTTGCTGCTGTAACTCAGCCAGGGGTTTTTCAAAATCAAACGTAATCTTCATACACTTTATTTGGAGGCGCTAAATTAAGCAAATCAAACGGGATATTTTCAATTATGAGCAGTGAGTGTTTCCAACTTTGTGATTTGCTGCGGTGCCAACGCGTTACCTGTACTTAAGCAGGCCTGTAAAATGGCATTTCTGAGCTCGCCGTAATACAAACCCGAGCGGTTGGAATAAAAGATGATGCTGCCATTATCCGTGCCTTTTCTCATCAGTTTATCAAGCGTGGTTTCGTTGGTAACAATAAAATTGCCCATCTCTATCCGTTTACGGTGCAGCTCGGCAGCAATGGCGGTGATCTTGGTAACCTGAATCGGGCTCAAACTTAGCTCTTTTTTAAACTTCAGTGCTGCATCGGGCATAGGGTAATGGTTAAGCCTTGCAACCTGCTCAATATCATCAAACAAATACTCGCCGCTAATTAATTGGGTAAACTGTTTATCGCTCAAACTTTTTACCGGCGATTTTTTTAAGGTGCTATCGGCTTGCTGAGCTTTGGCGGTGATGCCAAGCATTATGGTTATAACGAGGGGAAATATGGTTTTTAGCATAGGGGATCTAATAACACGGTTTTATTATTATGGGGGATTGAGATACCCTTTTCAATGAAAAAGTTTCTATTTCACCACCCTGTCATGCTGAGGCACGAAGCATCTTCTTCAATCTGTATAGCGGATTTGCCTGTTGAAGAAGATCCTTCGCTATCACTCAGGATGACAAGGTAAAAAAAAATTGTCATGCCGAGTGTTTAAATCCGATGGCCTCTGAATGTGAAATGACATTAACCAAAGAGGGCCCGTCACCCTGAGCCTGTCGAAGGGTCGCGCGAAGAGGCCTGCCCACCATGCTTCGACAGGCTCAGCATGACCCCTGTTTAAATTATGTCATGGGTAGGTACGAAGCATCTTCTTCGCCCTATATGTTCGCTTTACTTATCGAAGAAGATCCTTCGCTATCGCACAGAATGACAGGAAGTAGTCAACACTATTCCACCTTAACAACTTTAGTCCTTGCCGATATCCCATTTTCATTAAACGCCTCTATCTGAAAATAGTATGGCAGGCTTTTATCCATCCCGTTAAAGTAGTATTCATTTTTGCCGTAAACCATCATGCTGTTGTACAATTTATCCGGCGCTATGCCGAAATAAACAGTGTAACCTGTGGCATTGTCGTTCGGTTTCCATTTAAGCCAGGCGTTGCGGCGCTCGCTGTCTCCACGTAGCACGATCAGGTTTTGAACGGTATCAGGTTTTGCTCCCGCACCCTTTCCAAATACCCTTAAGCCCGATAGCGCGAATTTGCCGGTAGGCATGTGCAGGTTCACCATTTTTATATAACGGGCTTTTGTTGGGGTTTTTAGTTCGATATAGTCGTGCGGTACATCTTTACGATTTTTACTTTTGTCGATAAGGGGCTGCCATGTTTTGCCGTTGAGCGATGAATAGATGATATACTGGTGATATACGCCCAATGATTTACCCAAAAACTCCGCATCCTGATCGGCATAGTTTATTTGGATGGCATTTACGGTGCTGATCTCACCCAGGTCGGTTTTCAACCACTCGCCTTTATTCGCTGTTTTGGCGCTCCAGTAGGTTTTGATATCCTCATCAACGGCATTATTAGCGGTGTAAGCGCCAAGTGTTGATGAAACTTCGACCGGTTTATTGTAGTTGAGGATCATCCAGCCGGTAAAATTGCTTTTCAGGTGGTCTTCAGTACCGTTGGATAAATACTGCGGATAATCACAGTAAGATGTATTGCTGTACAGCACGCCATCCTGATCAAATCCCGCAGGCCAGAAACCGATACGGCGCTCGAAGTTATTTTTTACCGAGATGCCCATAGTACTGATATGCCAGTAGTTGCCATACTTATCCTGCCAGGTAGCACCATGCCCTGCACCTTTGGCAAAGCCTCCCGGTTTGTACGAGAAAGGATTGTGCTTTTGATAAGTGAAAGGACCAAGCGGATGATCGCCCACAAAAACACCATCGCCGTAGCCGCTTTGCTCGGTACCAGGTGCGCCGAATTGCAGATAATATTTGCCTTTATACTTGTTCATCCATGAGCCTTCAATAAAGGGCAGCAGGAATACGTTATCGTTATGTTCGCCAAAGCGCTCCCAGCCGTGCTCTTCTGGATTAAGCTTTACCATTTCCTTTTTAGGGCCGATTGGCTCGAAAGTATGCCTGTCTATCTCCTGTCCGTATAGCGGTAATGTATTGCTTGAGCCGTGGTAGATATAAACCCTGCCATCGTCGTCGGCAAACATGCCGGGGTCCCAGGCGCCAACTTTAAAATAGTCTTTGGCAGCTTTCCAGTCGTCATGCGTGGGGTTGGTACTCATCCAAAGCGTAAAATCTTTATTATAGGTAGAGCCGATCACCAGCAGGGTGTCGCCCAAAACCAATGTAGCGGGCGCACAAAGTTCATCACCCTTCACTTCATTATATGGGCGGACAAATTTGCGGTAAACAAAATTCCAGTTCAGCATATCATCGCTCCACCAGTAACCGAATTGGTTGGTGGAGAACAGGTAGTATTTCCCTTTGAACAGGGTCATGGTTGGGTCGGCCGTGGCGCGATGCTTGCCCCAGCTTGCAAAGGTTTCAAAGGGCGTATAACCATAATCAAGGTTGAGCGGGTTACAATAGGTAAGGCGTTTTTGTTGAGCGTTTACATTTAGCGTGGCACAACAAAACACCAACATCAGCAGGTTACGGGCTATTATTTTCATAAGGATATTAAAGGCTATAATTGTATTACAACAGGGCGCTAATATCAGTTTTTAAACAGCAATAAAAATGTTGTGTACTACTACATCTGTTTCACATCATAAAATATTTTATTATTGTGTGTTAAAAATACAATTAATTCGTACTTTCATCAGCGTAAGCCAGTTATCCTAAATATCGCTTTTATGAACAAGAAATACCTGCTGCTCTTCATCACGCAATTACTTTTCGCTGCCTCCGCCTTCGCACAATATCCCAAAATGGATAAGCTGCTTTACGGAGTAGCTTACTATGACGAATATATGCCTTACGAACGGCTGGATAAAGATGTGCAAATGATGAAAGCCTGCGGCATTAACGTGGTGCGCATTGCCGAATCAACCTGGAGCACAGAAGAGCCGCAGGATGGTGTTTTCGATTTTACCCATATCGACAGAGTACTAAACGCTATGCAGAAAGCGGGGATCCATGTTATCATAGGTACCCCAACCTATGCTGTGCCAACCTGGATGGTGAAAAAGCATCCCGAAATATTAGCCATCACTCCGTCAGGCCAAAACCAGTATGGGCCAAGACAAAATATGGATATTACTAACAAGGATTATCGTTTTTATGCCGAGCGTGTTATCCGCAAGATCATGGAACATGTGAAGGATAACAAGGCCGTGATCGGTTACCAGGTAGATAACGAAACCAAATCATATGGTACGGCAGGACCAAACGTACAGGCCTTGTTTGTGAACTACATGAAGGCGAAATATAAAACGCTTGATAACATTAACCATATTTTCGGGCTCGATTACTGGAGCAACCGGATTAATAACTGGGACGATTTTCCGTCGATGGTTAATACCATTAATGGAAGTCTTTCATCTGAGTTCGCCAAATTTCAGCGGCAATTGGTTACCGATTATTTAGCATGGCAGGCCGCCATAGTACGCGAATACAAACGCCCCGACCAGTTCATTACCCAAAACTTCGACCTGGAATGGCACGGCTATTCGTTCGGGATCCAGCCCGATGTTGACCACTTTGCTGCAGCCAAGGCTTTGGATATTGCCGGGATAGATATTTACCACCCCAGCCAGGATAAACTTACTGGCGTGGAAATTTCTTTTGGAGGCGATGTGGCCCGCTCCATGAAAGGCGGGAAAAACTATCTCACCATCGAAACTGAAGCACAGGGCTTTCCGCAATGGGTGCCGTATCCCGGTCAGTTGAGGTTGCAGGCCTTTAGTCATTTGGCGTCCGGGGCAAATATGGTGAGTTACTGGCCATGGCATTCTATCCATAATTCGGCCGAAACTTACTGGAAAGGTTTATTAAGTCATGATTTTGAACCCAACCCCGTTTATGACGAAGCTAAAACCATCGGCAAGGATTTCGACAGGTTGAGTTCAAAACTCATCAACCTGAAAAAGAAAAACGATGTAGCTATCCTGTTCAGCAACGAAGCCCTTACCGGCTTTAAAGCTTTCGGCTTTGGCTGGGGAACACGCACGGGCTACAATGATGTATTGCGCCAGTTTTATGATGGCTTATATCACATGAACGTGGGCTGTGACTTTGTTGATCCGACAAGTAAAAATATTGAAGATTATAAACTGCTAATAGTCCCCTTGCTTTATGCAGCTCCTGATAGCTTATTGAAACGCCTTAATGCCTACGTTAAAAACGGCGGGCATATCATTTACACCTGTAAAAGTGGTTTCGCCGATGAAAATGTGAAGGTGCGCACCACGCACCAGCCGGGCATTATTGACGAGGCTTGCGGTATTTACTACAGTCAATTCACCGAACCAAGTAACGCTTCTTTGAAAGCCGACGACTGGAACCTGAAACCCGAAGATAAAAAACTAAACACCTGGATGGAACTCATCACCCCTACCACTGCCAAAGTATTAGCTTATTATGATCACCCGGTTTGGGGTAAGTACGCGGCTATTACCGAAAACACTTATGGCAAAGGCCTCGCTACCTATATCGGCTGTTTACCTACCAGCGCTGTTACTGATAAATTATTAACCGATGCCGTAAAAAGGGTTGGCCTATGGGGTGCCGACCAGCAGATAGCCTGGCCTGTTATCACCAAGCAGGGTATAAACCAGGGCGGGAAAACAGTTCATTACTACTTTAATTATTCGGCTAATGAAACCAGCTTGACCTATCCTTACAACAACGGTAAAGAGTTATTATCGGGCGAAAGTATCAGCAAAAACAGCAATTTAAAACTCGAGCCATGGGGCCTGAGGATCATTGAGGTTAACTGATCAGGAATTAGCATTTCGGGTTTTTCTGAGAACGATCAGCGCGATAATACCGATAAAACTGAATACCCCCAGGATCCAGTAGCCTTTCGACTGAGATGGGTTTACCGTTTTCTGATCCGTACTTTGTTTTACACCGGCATCGCCGCTTGGTACGCTGGTTTTATCGCTATCCTGCAAAGTGCCTGTTCCGGTCCCGGATACAGTTGCAGCACCGGGTGCTCCCTGGCTTGATCCGTTTCCAGCACCTGCTCCATTAGCTTTGGTAGTTGATGTTGAAGTATCTTTGGATGATTGTGCCAATACAGGAACAGCAGCGCTAAGCGTTAATCCCAATAACAGCACAGTCAATTTTATTTTTAACGCTTTCATAGCATATAGTTTTAATGCAGGTTAGTTAAAACAATAGCTGTGCCAGTGATGGGGAATAATTTATTAAAATGCATTGATGAAATAAATGATAAACAAATAGAAAATGTCATTTCGACAGAGCATGGGATGACTTGAGCATTCGGGCGAAGGAGAAATCTTATACGCCTTACCAAACGGTTATATCAGGCGTATAGGATTTCTCACCCTTGCCTCGCTCGTTCCCGCCCGCCAAGGGTTTCGAAATGACATATTTTTTAATTTAGAGCGACTTTCAAACCCTTCAATTCCTCCTAAACTTTACATTTGCTCCCATGCAAACTCTACTCTACGAAGACCAAACTTTTACCAAAATAACTGCCGGCCAACTCAATGGTTCAACCTACGAAAACTGCAAATTCATCAATTGCGACTTTGCCAACGCTTTGTTTGCCGGTATCACCTTTGTTGATTGCCACTTTGATACCTGCAACCTGCTCCTTGCCGATTTAGGCAATACCGGCCTGCAAAATATCCGCTTTAAACATTGCAAAATTAGCGGCGTAAATTTTGGCAAAGCCAATGATTTTTTATTCGAAGTGCATTTTGAAGACTGTATTTTAGACAACGCCGTGTTTTATAAAAAGAAGAATAAGAAAGCTACCTACACCGATTGCTCGATGATTGAAACCGACCTTACCGAAGCCGACCTGAGCGATTGTAAGTTTAATAACTGTAATCTTAAAAACGCTTTCTTTAGTCGTACTGTATTAAAAAACGCAGATCTGAGCACCTCCTTTAATTTCATTATCGATCCGGATGATAATATCATTAAAAAGGCTAAATTCTCCCTTCACGGTTTACCGGGATTGCTTGCCAAATATGATATCCGGATAGGATAATATTTTGGATGCTTATTAGTTAATGTTATTGATTATAAACCTTATGCAAAAACTTATCCTGTTTTTTTCTTTTGTACTGATAGGTTCCGGAGCTTTAGCCCAGCGCGATACGGCTGCTTTTACCAAATTTAACAGCTTTAATAACGCGGTTTTAAACGGTGGCATAAAAAACGCGGAGGCGCAAAAGCAATTCGATTTAGTATTAAAACGAATTGCTTTACTGGAAATGATACGGGCCGAACTCATTCAGCCAAAACTGCAATGGGTATTCCCATTAAAAGGATATAATAGCAGCGCAATAGGCGGTACACACGGGAATGGTTATTTTGATAAAGGTTACCGTTATCTTGATGGAAACAAGCACGGCGCTCACCCGGCACATGATATTTTCATAAACGACAAAAACCAGGATTGTATCGATGACCATACCGGTAAACCTGTTGACGTGGTTAGTGTTGACGATGGTTGGGTGATAGCCTGCTGTAACGAATGGGAATCAAACAGTAATATGCGGGGTGGCAAATTCATCTGGATCTATCATCCAGCAAGCAAAATTTTTACTTACTATGCCCATAACAGCGCCATTTTTGTTCATCCGGGCAGTTATGTTACGCAAGGGCAAAAAATAGCCGAGGTTGGTCGTACAGGTTACAATGCTTATAAAAAACGCTCCCCCACTCACCTGCATTTTTCAGCATTTAAACTGGTAGACGGGATCCCTGTACCTTATAATCCTTATGAACAGCTAAAAAAAGCCAAAACATTATGAAAGCCCTGATCACCTGCCTGCTGTTGCTTTTAAATATCAATATTACGCCTCCTGATAATGTTGTTAAAAGGTTCGCGGTGCCGGCGGCGTATCATCGTATCACAGCTTCGCCCGGTAGTTTCGGGGCCTGGCTGCAGGCTTTACCATTAAAACCGGCAGGTACGCCAACCAAAACCTATAAAGGTGATATTGCCCGTACCGACGTTTACACCGCTGCGGTAATAGACATGAGCGTAGGTAACCAGGACCTGCAGCAATGTGCCGATGCAGTAATGCGCTTACGCGGCGAATACCTTTATCAGCAAAAAAAATACAGCGAAATTTCTTTCAACTTTACCAGTGGCTTTAAATGCGATTATGAGCACTATGCCAAAGGCTATCGCTACAAAAATGATCATTGGGTATTAAAAGCCAAACCCGATTATTCATACAATACGTTTTTAAACTATATGAACCTGGTATTCAGCTATGCGGGTACCTTGTCCCTGCAAAAGGAGTTAAAAACCGTAACCAATTCCAACGATGTAAAACCGGGGGATGTGTTTATCCACGGCGGATCGCCGGGGCATTGTTTTATTGTACTTGATGTAGTGGAAAATGCCGCCCATCAAAAGCAGTTTTTGCTGGCACAGAGTTTTATGCCGGCACAAAATATCCAGGTGCTGCAATACGGCTCGCCCTGGTTTGCCATGGATCAGCACAGCGGGATTTTATATGGAGAGCTTATCAGTAAAAATTACCTGAAACGATTTTAGGCGAAATGTTAGCGGATAGGTATTAAATTCGCGTTATTGCGAGTCAAAACAATTGTCATGAATGTTTAAATCTGACGGACTTTGAAGCTGGTCTTACCGTCCCATCAGGGTCTCTCGCAGAGGACCCTGATGTATACGCCATGCAGATTCGCTGTTTTGGATATCCTGATAGATGTTTAGAACGCGGTGAGCCTCAGGATTCTCTGCGAGAGGCCCTGAGGGAACATGAATGAATGTGCGGTGCTGATACTAAACTAATCAAAGGTAAAAATCACAAATGTTCAAACGGGCATGAGTTTACAGAGTAACTTTAATGAATAGAATATTTGGCATTATTTTAATTATAATCTCTATCATTTGGGGATTCTTATTTCTTGCGCTTGCAAGTGACAGTTTTACTAATGGAGTTGCTTTATTATTAAACCTTGTGGGATGTGGCTTTGGGGTGTTTTTTGGAATACGGATGATCGTTAAGAAAAATGAAGCTTAACGTCCTATCGGGGTCTCTCACAGATTTAGGTTTATCCACAAAATGTCACCAACCTGAATTTCAACACGAGGCACCTACGGAGCCGGAAAATATGCCCCTTTAGCGCTATAAACACGTGGCCCCGATGGGGCCGGTAATGTTTATAACATAATGAATATGACTGACGTGCCAAGCGGCCTCAGAGAGGCCACGTGTTTATAGACAAAATTTAAAGAGATATTGGACTCCAGCGGAGTCTCGTGATCGTAAACGTGCTTTTCAACCACTGTTTAGCACATATTTAGATTTTGTGGGTAAACTTAAACTCACAGAGGACCCTGATGTATACGCCACGCTGCTGCGCCCAAAAAACAATTTATACCGCTTTTATTGCCTATCACCTGGTTCTAAAATAGCGTTATCTATTACCATTATAAAATGAGGAAGCATATTGCCTGCAACCTTTATTGATTTTAATCGTCCCCCTATCCTAAATAATTTACCCTCGTAGCCCTTAAGCTCATCCCTTGTAATGGGTTTGGCAGGCACTATGCTTTCAAAAGTGAACAGATCCGTACCCTTTCTATTTGTTCCGGATATTGACAGGGTGTCGGTTTTGTTATCAGAACTTACAATATAATTGAGCCCGAATTTTAATGAAACTGTACGCGATGGCAAAAAAATGGTATGGCCTGTAAAACCGGTAACATTTTTTAATGCCTCATCCTTGGTTACTTTGCCCATATACATTAAACCTGCTTCAGAAGTAATATACATATACCTCACTATAGCGGGGGCATCATCATCCTGCTGGTTCGCCGGAACTTTCAGTAAAAGCATTTCAGATAATTTGGCGGATTCCTGCCAGTTTTCCTCGTTTAAAAATCCTATTAATTTTTGAAATTGCTCATCCGATATGAGTTCCTGGCCGCGTACTATGGTACAAAAGGCGAATACAAAAAACAGCAGGATTATGATTTTTTTCATAAAGTTTAGGCGGGATCTTTTTTGTTGCTCCCGCCTAAATTTACATCAAAAAATATATAAATAAAATGAAGGCTACCTTTTTTCAACCTTGTCATAAAACCCGCCAAAGCTGTTCATTTTCACAGCATCTTCATTGAAAAAATCGCCGGGAAAACCTAATTCAATCGCACTCACTTCATTCAGCTTTTTAAAATGCTCAGGAGTTAATTTGGTGTCAATTGCCTTAAGATTATCATTTAGCTGATCAATTTTAGTAGCGCCTACAATAGGGATACAGCTAAAGTCCCTGTCCATCATCCATTGCAAGGCAACGTGACTTTCGGATACCCCCAATTCGGCAGCAATGTCAACTACAGCTTCGGTAATGGTTTGGGCCCTGTTGTTACGGCGATTGCTTTCGGCTTTTACACGTCCCTGCTCACCGCGAAGATACTTACCTGTTAATGCGCCACCCGCTAACGGGGCCCATGGGGTAACGGTCATGCCATAATGTTTTGCCATCGGGATCAGTTCGCGCTCGGCTGTGCGGGCCAGCAGGCTGTACTCCACCTGTAAAGCAATGAACTGGCTCCAGCCCATCAGTTCGGCAAGGGTATTCCCTTTTGATACCACCCAGGCAGGCGTATCACTGATGGCGGCATAGGTTACTTTACCCTGTTTTATCAGGTCGTCCAATCCCCGCAGCACCTCATCAATTGGCGTAATGTTATCCCAAATGTGCAGGTACAACACATCAATAAAATCGGTTTTAAGTCGTTTAAGGCTCTCCTCCACACTCCGCATCATGTTTTTACGGTTATTGCCCGATGCATTGGGGTTAGTAGTATTATCCTTCAAAGTGTATTTGGTGGCCAGCACAAAATAATCACGGTCATGATTGCTCATGTATTCACCAACGATCTTTTCGCTGGTGCCCAGTTTGTACACGTTAGCCGTGTCAATAAAATTGCCGCCCGCATTGGCAAAGGCATCCATTATAGCAAAGCTGGCATCCTTTTCGGCTCCCCAGCCGCCTTCGGTGCCGAAGCCCATAGCTCCCAGGCATAGTTCAGAAACTTTGAGGCCCGAGCGGCCTAATAATTTGTAATTCATATATGTTGATGTTATTAACGTTTGTAAAACATATCAAAAAAACAGCATACTCTCAGAAACGAACGACAGAGCATTCTGAAGGCTTCCACAACTTACCATAGGTTGCAAAGTGCGCCTCCTAAACTGTAATATTCAACTACATTCTTTTACTCCAATTTTATCCCATTGTCGGCGCAATAAATATAATGACCCCTGCTATTGCAACTACCACCACGCCAACAGCTATACTGCCGCCCACCAGCACATAGTGCCATGGCGTATGCCTGTGCTTGTTTCTTTTAAAAGCTGCAAAGCGATATGCGTCTACATACGCTGAATCGCTAAGTAAAGTAGTGTCTTTTACGTTGGAGGCGCCTGGTTTAAAATAGTCGGAAGTTGCAGGTAATTTATGGCGATATGTTTTCCAGGTGGCCTCATCCAGCCTGAAGTTTTTGGCATCAATTCGGGCAGCTTTAATAACACTATCGCGACGGGTGTGCTGTCCCCATGCAAGAGATACACAAGCCGACAACAAAAATACCAAAACACTTTTTTTTAAATCTCTCTTCATTACTCGTGACTCGGTTATATTCCCAAACAATCCATATCCCAACTTTGTAATATTTAATACATCGCTAATATACCAATTATGAAAATCATCACCCTGCATACCGATACCGACATTAACCAATTATACCTGCTGCTTCACGAAAAACTTAACCCGCTATTTCATGAACAACGGCAAAGCGAACTGAATTTCACGGTTGGCCGCAAAAACGAATCTGTTGAAATTTCGCTGCCGGCTGTTTACGAAGGCGCACTTTTCAGTATCGCTATCAATGGCCATGAACTTTGGATCACCCGCAATGAGCATTATGTTGATGATGTAAATTCACTTACTGTTGAATCCATCCTCAACGACCTGTTTAGTAATATATCGGGGGATTTGGGAACAGACTTGGTACAGGAGGGTTAAATTTAAAAATATATCAAGAAGGAACCACCAAACAATCGTTTGACTACCCTACGTATGATTACCTCGCTCCTTACAATACCTTAAATTTCTGATTATCAGGCATATTTTAAAACATAAACATTACCTCCGGCCCTGGCTGTACGCTCATATTAACACCGGCCTTAGGCAAAAGGCTGGTGTCCGCTCCCACCCCTAATGCATTTGTCTGAGCAAAAACTCCAAAATCGAAAATCTCAAATCCGAAATCAATAAATTCACCCTCCTTGTCCTATTCCCCCATTGTCATTTGATATAGAGGCGTAATTCATATATTTATTAACCTTTAAAATTTAAAAAGATGGACGAATTCGTTTTAATTTTCAGGCACGAGGATGGCACTAAAGTAGCTTCGCCCGAACAGATCCAGATCTGGATGAAACAAACTATGGACTGGATTGGCGGCATTGCAGCGCAAAACAAATTTGTTAGCGGCACCGGTTTGCCCTTTGCAGACGCTAAAATTGTAGGTCACGGCGGCGTAGTAACCAACGGCCCCTTCGGCGAGATCAAGGAAACCATCGGCGGTTTCGTGATCGTAAAAGCCGAATCGGTAGATGAAGCCGTTGAATTTGCCAAAGGCTGCCCCGTACTACAAGGCGAAGGCAATACCGTTGAGGTGCGGAAAGTTGCAAAGAATGATGGGATGCATTAAAGCTTTATGCAAATAGGGCTGTCACCCTGAGCCTGTCGAAGGGTCGCGCGCAGAGGCCCGCCCACCATGCTTCGACAGGCTCAGCATGACACTCGTTTTTAATCATATCTTTCCCTCCCCATGCAAAACCCCGAGCTCATTCCCCATTTATTCCGTACCGAGTACCGTAAAATAGTATCGGTGCTGTGTCGCCGCTTTGGGTTTGGTGAGATGGAAACTGCCGAAGACATTGCCAGCGATACGTTCCTTACTGCTGCCCAGGCATGGAGCTATAAAGGCATTCCGCCAAACCCGACGGCCTGGCTTTATAATGTGGCGAAAAACAAGGCCAAAAATCATTTACAGCGCGATACCATTTTCGAAACCAAAGTATCGCCCGAGCTCCAAATCACAGCAGCCTACGAGCCGGATATCGATCTCTCGCCCCAAAACATCAGCGACAGCCAGTTGCAAATGATGTTTGCCATCTGTCACCCTGCTATTCCGCCCGAGGCACAGATCGGGCTTTCATTACGGATCCTCTGTGGTTTCGGCATAGATGAAATTGCCGAGGCTTTCCTCACCGGTAAAGAAACCATCAACAAGCGCCTTTTCAGGGCAAAGGAAAAGATCCGCAACGAAAAAATAAAGATTGAAATGCCCGGTCAGGCCGAGATTGATAACCGGCTTGAAAATGTGCTTACCACCATTTACCTGCTGTTTAGCGAGGGCTATTATTCGGTAAGTCAAAACCAGGTTTTACGTAAGGACCTTTGCTTCGAGGCCATGCGCCTTTGCCACATGCTTATCGAAAACGAAGGCACCAATAAGCCGCCGGTCAATGCCATGCTTTCGCTCATGTATTTCCACGCATCAAGGTTCGAGGCCCGTACCGATCAAAACGGCGGACTGATCTTATACAACGACCAGGATACCAACCTCTGGAACCAGGACCTCATAGCCAAAGGTGCCTGGCATTTAAACCTCGCCACCACGGGCACCCAATTATCAAAATACCACCTTGAAGCCAGCATAGCCTACTGGCATACCCAAAAAACGGATTCCAAAGAAAAATGGGAGAACATCCTTCAGCTGTATAACCGCCTGCTGCAAATAGCGTATTCGCCAGTAGCGGCACTTAACCGCACCTTCGCCCTTGCCAAAGCCAACGGCCCCGAACAGGCCATTATCGAAGCCGAAAATCTGCGCCTCACCGGCAACCAGTTTTACTACACCCTCCTGGGCCAACTCTATACCGGCATTGATAACGAGCAGGCTAAACTCAACTTTGAAAAAGCACTAACGCTGATAAAAACACCTGCCGATACCGCTGTTATACAAACCAAAATAGATAAGCTCGAAAACAGGTAAGACTTCCGAAGTTTTTGAAACTTCGGAAGTCTGGGTTTTGCAAGTTGTCGTACTCAGGATGAGAAATGACATTTGTCCCTTTGTCATGCTGAGGCACGAAGCATCTTCTTCGCCCTGTATAGCAGCCATGCTTGTTGAAGAAGATCCTTCGTACCTCAGGATGACAGTTTTTTTTGATTATCGTCAAGTTGAACTTGTTTCAACACGTCAATGCTAAGCCGCATGCTAAGCAAATTGCCTACCTTTCTTGTGGGGTGCTGAAACAAGTCACCCATGACATAATTAAAATAGGGGTCATGCTGAGCTTGTCGAAGCATGGTGGGCAGGCCTCTGCGCGCGAGTCTTCGACAGGCTCAGACTAACCACCCCTCTTTTGTCATTTCACCTTTAGAGTCCGCGGATTTAAAAACTCAGCATGACGGCGTGGAGATATCATTTCACATTTAGGGTCCACCTGATTTAAACACTCAGCATAACAATTGGTTTACTTAGGCAATCCACCTAAAAAGTCAAGCACATCCTGGCCTATTTCTTTGGCATGTGTTTCCAACGCAAAGTGACCTGTGTTGTAAAACTTAACGGTAGCATTTGGATTATCGCGTTTGTAAGCTTCGGCACCGGCAGGTAAAAAGAACGGATCCTTATTTCCCCAAACAGCTAACAGTTTAGGTTTATGCTCCCTAAAGTAAGCCTGAAATTTAGGGTACAAAGCTACGTTGGTACGATAATCGAGCATCAGGTCAAGCTGAATTTCCACATTGCCGGGGCGGTCGAGGGTTTGCTGATCGAGCGTGTAGCTTTCAGGTGCAATTAATGACGGGTCAGATACACCTTCAAAATATTGAAACTTGGTCATTTTTTCTTTTACGAAGTCCCTTAAAGCATCCCTGTTTTCCTTGCTCGAATCCTGCCAGTATTTTTGGATAGGGTTCCAGCCGGTGCTCAGGCCTTCTTCATAGGCGTTACCATTTTGGGAAATGATACCGGTTATTTTTTCGGGATTAGCTACTGCCAGTCGTAAGCCGGTGGGTGCGCCATAATCAAATATGTAAATGGCAAAACGTTTAAGGCCAAGCTCATCAATAAATGCTTGCATGGTGTTAGCCAGGTTATCAAAAGTGTATTTGAATTGGGTATGATCTGGAGCATCTGAATAACCAAAGCCGGGCAGGTCGGGAGCAAGTACGTGATACTTTGTACTTAAAGTTGGGATCAGGTTCCTGAACATGTGCGATGACGTTGGGTAACCGTGCAGCAACAAGATGGTTGGTGCATCTTTAGCCCCTGCTTCGCGATAAAAAATATTTAAGCCATTGGCTTTGATGTTGCGGTAATGAATTTGATTAGTTTCCATGGTTTGAGTTTTTGAAGTTGAATTTTGCTTTGATTGCGCGTTAACCCTGCTGGTAATTACAACAGCTACAATCATACTTAATATCAGGTTTTTAGTTTTCATTTTTTCTGTTTTGATGATTCAAAATTAATATCGATATTTGATTATTAAAAACGATTAATAACGATACTTAAAATCATAAATAGTGATTTATGAATACTAATGATCTGAAGATATTTGAAGCGGTAGCCACCAACGGGAGTTTCACCAAAGCTGCCGAAGCTATGTTTACCGTACAGTCAAACGTAACGGCGCGTATTAAAAATTTGGAAGAGGAATTTGGAGCCGATCTGTTTACCCGCACCTCGCGCAAGGTAGCACTAACCAGTGCTGGTGAAACGCTGATGCAATACAGTAAGCAGATAGATCACTTGATGCAGGAAGCTAAAAAGGACATTAAAAAGTTTAACCAGGTAAGTGGCAGCCTTAAAATAGGCTGTATTGAAACCACCATGGCCTTTAAGGTTCCGGATATCCTTAGCCGCTTCACAGAGGCTTATCCTGACGTGGACCTGGAGTTTAAATCACAAATGCGCAGCGAGCTCATCACCGATGTGATCAATTATAAACTCGATGCGGCCTTTGTATCGGCCCCCATCAATTCGCCCGAGCTGGAGCAACTGCACATTAAGGAAGAGCAACTGGTGATCCTTGCCCCCGCGCAAGGCCCCGAGCTTAAGGAATTACTTGCTACCCAACCGCTCAAGATCATTGTATTTGACCAGGGTTGCGTTTTCCGTGCCCGGTTAGAAGCATGGCTTAATGCCAAAGGCATCATCCAGTATAAAAGCATCGTACTTAACTCGCTGGAGGGGATCATTAATTTTGTAGAAGCCGGTCTGGGGATCAGTATCCTCCCTGCCGAGCTGATTGAGCAATATTACGCAGGTCGCAAGCTTAAAACACATACCCTCAATAAAGAACTGGGGACTATGTCGACAGTGCTTATCTACCGTAAAAATGTACCGCAATCAAGAGCCTTGAAGGCTTTTGTGGAAATGTATTGATCCCTGTACTTTTTATTAACATTCAAAACCTTAATTTGCAGTATAATTCCGGCAACGATAATCACCTGTTCCTTATAAACCCCATTACGGTATGGAAAACAATATCGGCACAAAAGAAAGCCCAATGGCACTAAAAACACCGCCACTAACTTCTGATTATACCATGCACCTGGATACTAAAGACGGCAAGCCTATATTGGTTTGTACCGTTGGTAAAACAGTGCTCCACTATGATCACCGCTGCCTGGCCGACCTGCATGTCATGTTAACCGCGCACGGCGGCTGGATGGAACTCGGCAGCGCCGACGAGCAAAAGCCCGCTAAAGAGGGAACAGTTGAGGCCTGGGGACGTTCGGAAACAAATCCCGTTGGAGGATGGTATGGTTTAAAAAAGGGGCTTCGCGGTCGCTTTGCCATGTACGTACCTCCCCTGATGGAAGCTTTAGGCATGGTTGAATTAACTCATGAGCCTAAGGGAAATAAAGTAAAAGCGAAATAAGAAAAGCGGAATGCTACCCGGCTTTTCTTATTTCGTACGCTTAACTGCCCACGCTTTATATTGCAAGGTTGTTCTATTCGCTCAATGTAGGATCATTCACTATCCCTGCAAATAATATTAGTCCTGTTTTCATTTCCCTGATCGCGAAAATAAATGGCTTGTTAAAAACATTGGTCGCCGGTGCTGCTGTGTTTACAATACCAACCTCTGTTACTGCCGCTGCTTCGGTGCCGTCCTCATTCACATCAATATAAGCTTTATGCTTTACCTCACTAATGGCAAGGCCACCCGCAGCGTTGATCCGGCTAAAATCGGCCAGATCACTAAACGCTATGCTCATGCCTAATGATTTTAAAATATCATTCAGGGTAATGTCGTAACTGAATTTAAACTTAGGAAGGGTAACTTCAGATTTGGTAGCTGTAAGCTTACTCATCAAAAAGTTCCATTTGGTTGAATCCAGGCCCAGGGCAAAAGTTTTCACATTTTCGTCGGGCATGATCATCACCATGCTGTATTTGCTGTTGCTGTAAGGTAATTCGATCACGTTAGTTCCATTGTCATAAGCTGTTTTAAGGTCAATTCCCCTGTTGGTCATGAAATCTGCTTGCACTGTGCTGCTGTTGGCGAGGTGAAATGGCGCTTTATAAGTTTTGGCGGCATCAAAACGGGTTTTCCAACTGCTTTTAAAATAAATAGCATTAATGAGATACATACGGGCACCATCGGCAATCTGGTCGATAATCTTAGGGATCTTGTTATTGGTTTGCCCACTCACCCAACCGTTGATGGCATTAAGCGATACCGCAGCGTTTTTAAAGTCGAGCGCTTTTACCTCGGCATTATAAAAATCAGTATTGGTTTTCAGAAACGCGGGCAGTGGCGTAAAATCATTGGCGTACCAAATTGAATTAGCAATTTTAAGCGTTGTGTTTGGATCCAGGTCAGGAAGATTTGTGATCAGGTTATGATAATAGCTGTTCACCTGCTCTTCTGTAAAACGGTCAAACTCCATGGTTTTCCGGATATCTGTAAGGGTTTGTCCATTGGCGCCGTTGCTGGTCATGCCTATGGCAAAACCTGCGCTTAACGGTGAAATAATCAGGTTTTTATTATTAGCGATGGTTCCAACATCCGCTTTAAATAACTTTAAGGTAAAAGCATTACCGGGCCCAATTTGTTGTTTTTCTGTTGCCGAAAGCACCAGGTCTTTTCCCGGATCATTGTTAACATGACTTACACCGCCTTTTTTGCAGGCAGCTAATGTTAAAATTCCAACACAAAGCAAGGTTAGTTTGCGCATCATAGTTGATAGGTTTATAATTATCATTACGATTTACAAATCACTTATGATACAGCATGTTAAAAAATTTACATCAAAAAAAAGCATAACAATTTTTTAACGCCTGTGTTTACAAAAACGCAGTAGTTTAGTCTTTTAAAAAAAACGTATTTATTCCATGCGAAATCTATTTAAAACCGCAACTCTTATCCTGCTTGTCTCAACCGGGCTCAATGCCTCCGCACAAACCCGTAAAGCTGTTTTTATTATTGCCGATGGCATCCCTGCCGATGTAATTGAGAAACTGAATACCCCTAACCTGAAACTGATAGCTAAACAGGGAACCTATCTCCGTGCCCATGTTGGCGGCGAAAAAGGTGGGTACTCGCAAACACCTACTATATCGGCCAATGGCTATAATAGTTTGCTTACCGCAACCTGGGTAAACAAACATAATGTTTGGGGTAATGATATTAAAGCACCTAATTACAACTACTGGAACATATTCAGGATGTTTAAAAACGTCTATCCCAACAAAAAAACAGCCGTATTTAGCAGTTGGACAGATAACCGCACCAAACTGATAGGCGATAAACTACCCGAAGCCGGTAACATCCATCCTGATTATGCTTACGATGGCTACGAACTGGATACCGTAAAATTTCCGCATGATAAAGCCGGGAATTATATGCACCTTATTGATGAGCAGGTAGCAGCATCGGCAGCAAATTGTATTAAAGATAAAGCACCCGACCTTTCATGGGTGTACCTGGAATATACTGATGATATGGGTCATAAATACGGCGATAGCCCGCAATACTATGATGCCATTGAAAAAATGGATGCGCAGGTTGGTAAGATCTGGGCTGCTATACAATACCGCAAACAACATTTTAAGGAAGACTGGCTCATTTTTGTTACTACAGATCATGGCCGCAGTGAAGCAACAGGTAAAGATCATGGCGGTCAAAGCAACCGCCAACGCTCAACCTGGATGGTTACCAGCTATCGTCCGCTTAATAATTATGCTAAATATTATACACCGGGCATTGTTGATATAACGCCCTCTATCAACAGCTTTTTAAATGTAAAAGTCCCTGAAACGCAGTTACGCGAAATAGATGGGATATCGCTTATCGGTGCAGTATCTGTAGCGCAGCCCACAGCCAACTACGTACAAGGTTCATTGGATATCACCTGGAAAGCAATTGACCCTAAGGGCAATGTAAAGATCTGGGTAGCCGCCGGTAATACTATTAAAGAAGGCAAAGCCGATGAATATAAATTATTGGCTACCGTACCCGTTACCAACGAGCATGTGTTGGTTGATGTTAAAAATACGCCCTCTAAATTTTATAAAGTTGCCATAGAAGGGTTGAATAATACGGTGAACAGGTGGGTTATATTGGAGGAGAAGAAATAGATCTACAGGTGTCGGGCAGCCCGGGGCAAACTGGTACGTCATTACTAAAATATAAGCTAAATCCCCTTCTTTGCGTAATGCAGAGAAGGGGATTTACGCTTTATGGCTCAATAAACATTTCAATGTTATCATCTTCAATCCAAAATACAAACTACTTTGTATTGTGCACCCTGCACTGGCTCCGTAAACTTGTGATATAAAAAACAACCCCAAACCACAATGAAAAAGCCACAATTATGTACCCCTGGTGTAACACAGGCAAACAGCACGCCAGATCTTATTATCAAAGGCATCGTAAGCCTGTTTAACTCATTATTGTATTTAAAAAACCAGAATTGCCCGTTGCTTTTTTGCCGGTAAATTGCATACATTAGATCATTGCCGGATAGCGTTGATCTGTTGACCACAACCATTGACACCTTACCTAACCTGTTTACTAAAATGATCTTTAAAACCAATATACGGGCACTCATTTGCTGTGTTGTTATTGCATTTTGTTTGAGTGTAAAACCTGCTTTCGGTCAAAACCAGTTTGAAAGGGAGCTTACGCAAAAAATAGATGATTTTTTAGCTTCTGTACCTCAAACCAACCTGCAAACTACCCAGGCACAAAATGAGCTTTACCCCAGCGACGCCCCAGGCGGTATCCTGATACCATCGGGCTTTGGCGGATACGGTACTTATTTGTTTGGAGGTATCGGCGCAACTTATCCCGAGGCATACAGAAACAACAAAGCCGACCTGATTACCTCGGTAGGCGCATGTGTTGGAAACCCGGCAAAAGCAGTGAACTTTGCTGCCAGTTTAAATATGACGGATGTGCACAAATTCAGGGACTTTTCGGGAAATTTTATTGTAAGCCGTAAATTATTTGCCGGAACAAGTATATCAGCAGGCGCATTGCAAATGTTTGCCAACGCAAGGCAATCGGATGCTCCGGGCTCAACTTTCTATTTAGCTGTAAGCCATGCCATACAAACTATTAAATCGTTAACTCCAGGTTGTTCGAGGCTTAGTTATACAATAGGTGTAGGCAGCGGCAGATTTTATGAAAAAAGCCCCAAAGATATCGCAGCAGGCAGGGGGAAGCATGGAACAGCTGTATTTGGCAGCATATCCTATGAGCTTATCCAGCACGTAAATGTAAATGCGGAATGGACGGGCATGAACCTTGGCGTTTCGGCAGGGATCAGGCCATTCCCGGCACCTTTAAGTTTAGCGGTGGGGGTTGCAAACCTTACCCGGTATACCAATGATAAAGCCAATATAATGTTTTCTGTCGGTTACCCGCTCTCCCTAAACCGACAATAACCCTCTTTCGGTAAAAGCGTAATTATTTCATTAAAACATATAAATCTATGAAAAAGATAATCATAGCAGCATTAGTCGTGTCCGTAACTTTGGTCATAAGCACCAAACGGGCCTCTGCGCAAAGCAGTAACAATCAATCCGACTGGAACGTACCGCCGCCAATTCCGCCGTATACACCGCCACCACCGGTAATACCTCCACCTGTATTGCCGCCGCTGCCTCCGCCGCCCTATAAGCCTGTTATACCGGTTCCACCAATTAAGCCGCCCAATATCCCCCCAACTCCGCCGCCACCGGGACCAGGGCCGCATATGCCGCCGCCAACCCATATGCCGCCACCAACGCACATGCCACCGCCTACTCATATGCCGCCACCAACCCATATGCCACCGCCTACGCACATGCCGCCGCCTACCCATATGCCAAGTCATTAACAGGTATATGAACACTGATTTCTATTTTAAAAACTGTGAGGACTAAACAAACAGATTAAGTATGAAAAAATACATGTTCAATACAAAAACAGCTTTAACTGCCTTACTGCTGTTTATTGCCTGCTCAGGCAATGCTCAACGCCGTGGGCTTTTGTTTAAGCAGGGCGATGAGTACAATAAAACAACTTATATAAATGCGGTGAATGTATTACAGCGGGGAAATCAAATGTTCAATATCAGTACAACATCTTCAGTTTCAAAGCACTACAAAGTAACCAGCGTTACCGAAACCGGCTTTATTTTAACTGTTACCACAAAGCGGGTTACTGATACGATGGACGCGTTTAATAAAAAACTGGAATATGACTCAGATAAATCTGCCGATACCAGTTCATACATCCAGATGGCGCTTCAAAGCCTCGTTGGCAAATCAGTAACACTTACTATCGATAAAAACGGGGTCATAACTGATGTGAATGATCCGGATGAGCGATACGCCACCGATACCCTGTTGTTATTTGCAGGCTTTAAACAGGATCAGTTCAAAACAGGTTCACGTTTAGATTTAGTTGCTGATAATTCGGCTGCATTAAAGACAGGTGCAAGCTGGACAAGCAACCTATCGCCCGGCAACGAGAAAATAAACACTACTTATACGGCACAGCAATCGGCAGAACCTGATAAGTACACCAACCTGATGCTCACCAGCACATCATCGTCGCCAGAACAAAACAGCAATATGAATGGCGTACTGGTGGTAGATAATTTTTCGGGAATGGTATTGGTTGCATCGCTAAAAACAGCAACGCTTAGTTACAAATTTGTTAATGATGTTACTTATTCCCTTAACCGGCGCACCGAGGTTTTGGAAAATTGCACAAAAATAAACTAATACAATGCAGGAAATCTTGCATTCCAAACATAGCTTTTACCGAAAGCTGTACAAGATACATTAGTCCCGAACGTAGGGGTACAATAGGGGCTATTGTTAAAAGAGCAGGCTATGCGGTTAAGCCAACGCATATGCCTCTCTTTTTTGTTTTATCTTTTCCAGGCTATACTTAATGCAACTTCATTCTTTTAGCCGCTGCGGGATGCAAATAATTATTGTCGCTCAGCCAGTCGGCCATACGCTGTGGCCAGGTACTGATGCTTTGCAGTTTTGAACGGTTGCCCATATTAAAGCCATGATCGCCCTGGGTATAAATATGCACCTCAACAGGTATTTTTGCTTCGCGGTAACGCTGCAATAGTTTCACCACCGATGGCGAGCAGCAAACATCATCATTGGCTGCCAACAAAAACGCCGGCGGGGCATCATATGGTAATTGATCAGGAATGTAAAGCGGCCCGGGATAGATCTGGATCAAAAACGACGGACGCGCACTTAACCTGTCTATCGGATCTGTTGCTTTCGGATCACCTTTACCCTCGCCATAAGCAACCATATCAACCACCTCGCCACCTGCCGAAAAGCCCATCATCCCTATGCGATTTGTATCCAATCCATATTCCGTTGCTTTGCTGCGTACCAGCCGCATAGCGCGATAGCCATCCTGTTTGGCATGCACGTCAATTTTGTATGGCGATAGCGTATCCCTGCCTAAACGGTATTTCAACACAAAAACCGTAACACCTAAACTATTAAGGTACTTAGCCGGATCAACCCCTTCAGCAGTATATACCAACAACCGATGACCGCCGCCCGGGCATACCACCACTGCGGCACCATTGGCTTTATCCTTCGGCGGTAAAAAAACAGTAAGCGACGGGTTATGGATATTTTTCACCCAATAATCCTTAGCCTGTTCCGGTTCATTGCGGCGGTTCTCAAAACCCGGTGCTCCGTTTGGCCAAAGCGGGATAACAGCATCCTGGGCTTTGCCCGCAAAAGGTAGCGCAAGGAGCATCAGGAATAGGTAAGTACTTAGTTTTGTTTGCATAAAGTAAATATACTTTATAACCGAAGGTTTGGCGTTAATGAACTAAACTTTTACGTTAGTTATTGGTTAAATTTGAGTAGCTCATGGTTGATAGATGATGGTTCATGGTTTGACAAGCAGCAATTTGCTAATTTACTCTTTGTAAACCGGTTAGTCCCGTGATCTGTGAACTATGATCCATGAACAGTTAAGAAAAAACTTATGGCAAATTTCCAGGAAATAATAGCATCAGAAACACCGGTACTGGTCGATTTTTCGGCCGAGTGGTGTGGCCCTTGTAAAATGATGCCGCCTATACTGCATGATGTAAAAACAGCGTTAGGTGATAAGGTAAAGATCATCAAAATAGATATCGATAAAAACCCGGCAGCGGCAAGCGCTTACCGCATACAAAGTGTGCCTACCCTCATGATTTTTCAAAATGGGCAAAGTAAATGGCGCCAAAGCGGTGTAGTGCAGGCAAGGCAACTGCAGCAGGTGGTGGAGCAGTTTTTATAGCCTCACCCACGACCCTCTTCAAAGGAGAGGGAGTTATACAATTTATTGAAGCTTATAATTTTAACATATCAGCTCAAAAGTCCTCTCCTTTGGAAAGGATTTAGGTGAGGCATATTAAATCCCAATCAACATGGCAACTATCGAAAGCATCCAGAGCTCGTATATTGATTATGTATTAACCGAAGGCGAGCAGCCTAAGTCGGTTTATATATTCGCTAAGCACAATGAAATGAGCGAAGCTGAGTTTTACCAGTTTTATGGCTCGTTTGAGGCGGTTGAGCAGGGCATATGGGCAAGCTTTGCCACTAAAACATTAGCCGAGATCCGTGCCCAGGAAGTTTGGGAGGGTTACACATCGCGCGAGAAAGCTTTATCATTTTTTTACGGCTTTTTTGAATTACTAAAAAGCAGCCGCAGCTTTGCGGTTTACAGCATTAAAAAACAGCCTAAAGGTTTTACAACTCCAAAGGTATTCAGCCCGCTGAAAGACATTTTTGAAGGCTTTGCGGATGAGATCCTGAAGGAAGGCATCGAAAGTACCGAACTGAGCGACCGTAAGTACTTCTCAAAAAAGTATAAAGATGCTTTATGGATCCAGTTTGTCTTCGTGCTTAATTTCTGGATCAATGATAATTCGGCAGGCTTTGAAAAAACCGACGAGGCTATTGAAAAAGGCATTAATGTAACTTTTGATCTTTTCCAGCGTTCACCTATCGACAACCTTTTTGAGTACGGTAAATTTTTGGTACAGAACGGCGGGATAAAAGATAAGATGGGATTTTGAGATTATGACAGATGAAACTCAGGGAGCCACTCCCGAACAAAATAGTATACCTACTACCAAAGTACAGCGGTCGGCCAAATTTGTAACAACAGGCATTAAAATTGGCGGCAATTATATTAAGCATTATTCCAAAAAGCTGTTCAATCCCGATCTGGATAAATCGGAACTGAACGAGGATAATGCAGCCGATATCTATCAATCATTAAGCGAGCTTAAAGGCAGTGCGCTTAAAGTAGCGCAAATGCTCAGCATGGATAAAAACCTGCTGCCGCAGGCTTATGTTGATAAGTTTACCCAATCGCAATACAATGCACCGCCGCTTTCCGGGCCACTTATTGTGCAAACGTTTAAGAAGTACTTTGGTAAAAACCCAGATCAGATTTTTGATAAGTTCAATATCCGCTCAACCAATGCTGCTTCCATAGGCCAGGTTCACCAGGCCGAGTTAAATGGTAAAAAACTGGCCGTTAAAATCCAATATCCCGGTGTGGGTGATTCTATTTCATCCGATCTGAAACTGGTTAAGCCGTTCGCCTTCCGGATGCTGGGCATGAGCGAAAAGGAGCTGGATGTATACATGAAGGAGGTAGAAGAGCGCCTGCTGGAAGAAACTGACTACGAGCTGGAAGTGCGTCGTTCCATTGAGTTTTCCAACGCCTGTGCTAATCTTGAGAATGTTGTTTTTCCAGGCTATTACCCTGAGCTAAGCAGCAAACGTATCATTACTATGGACTGGCTGGAAGGCAAACACCTTAAAGAGTTTTTAGCTACCAATCCATCGCAGGAGCTGCGCGATCAAATAGGCCAGGCTTTGTGGGATTTTTATAATTTCCAGCAACATGAACTTCGTGCCGTACATGCCGATCCGCACCCCGGCAATTTTATGATCACGCCCGAAGGTAACCTGGGGGTTATTGACTTTGGCTGCATTAAAGAAATGCCTGAAGATTTTTATTACCCCTTCTTCTCCCTTACCTCAACCAATTTATTGGACAACAAGGAAGAAACCATTAAGGCATTCCGCCAGTTGGATATGATCCACAAAGATGATACCCCGGTACAGATCGAGTTTTATTATACCCAGTATAAAGAAATGATCAGCCTGTTCGCCCTGCCGTATATCACCGATACTTTTGATTTTAGCCAGACAGCTTTTTTTGATCAGTTATATGGTTTTGGCGAACGCATTTCTAAAATGCCTGAGTTTAAGCAGGCCCGCGGCGTAAAACATTTTATTTATGTAAACCGCACCAACTTCGGGCTATATAACATTTTGCATGAGTTAAAGGCTAAAGTCAAAACGGATACTTTTAAGCCGCATGTGGTGCTGGAGTATTAGGAGGCAGTTAGCAGTTTTGAGTTTACGGTGGGCAGCAATTAAATAATTCAGCTATATTTGAGTGACCTATAGCCGTATATGAAAGTATTATACTTATTGTTAATAGCCTGTTTACTGGCAGCCTGCAAGTCAAAGCCGGCCAAAGTAAATGCTGATTCGTCTAAAATCAAGCCTGTTAAAATTCTTTCAGCTTCTTATAAAACTTCAAGTGCGGTTAAACCAACCGCCAATGACACCTCTGAAACTGATGACATGGCCAATCAATATGAAGATTATTATATTGTAGTTGCCGATACAGGTATTAGTTATTATTCATTGAGGGATAAAATGTTCGAACTAAATAAATCGTCAGGTATCCCTATTGATACCATGGACAGGCATTACAATAAGGCCAAAGACCTGATTGCTCTTCCGGATAACTATGATGATGATATTTACGCCGGCGAATATTACCCCAGACGAGAACCCTCCAATACGTTAAGTCTTGAGTATCTTGATACTTACAAACCCGGATCTGGTCAAAAAACAATAGCCCTTGTAACCGGCATTTACGAAACTAAAGCCAGTGCCGATAGCGCATTGATAGCTATAAATAAGTCCGAAACAGCCTTCGCATTTAAATCAAAGGTTTACATTGGTTGTATGCATTAAATCACTACTTGCCTGCCTTACTGAACATGGGATTAAAAGATTTTAAAAAGATCATTGTCACTGAATTGAACAATACACTTAACCCATTAGGCTTTAAACGGGCAGGCAATATATTTTCAAACACAACAGATGACCTTGTTTACTACATAGCATTGCAAAGCAGCACAAGTTCAACCGCCAGTCAATTAAAGTTCACCATTAATATTGATATCAGATCACAAAAATTATATCAGCTATATGAATCAATGCTTCCTTTCAATGCTCAGGATCACTACAGGTTCCGTATAGGAAGATTTATCGAGCCTCAAACCGACAAATGGTGGTTGGCCGATGATGACAATTCTGCGATACTGGCGGCTGAAGAAATTAATACATTGATAGTTCAAAAGGTTCTTCCGGAATTTTCGCACCTGAAATCTGTGAAAGATATTTATGCCCTTTGGAAACAAGGCAAGGGTACGGGTATAACGGAAGGAGCAAAAAAAAACTATATGCAACTGTTGGAACAGGCTAATATCTTAAACAAATAATTTTACAACACCAATAATATCCCCCATGCCAATACTCCAAAACACATTCGTCCATCACGTACATTTCTGGCTTAAAAACAAAGCCGATAAAGATAAACTGATAGAAGGGCTAAACCTGCTTATCCCGATTCCGCACATCCGCGATATTCATTTCGGCGTACCTGCCGATACCAACCGCGATGTGATTGATCGCTCATATGACGTATCGCTATTAATACTGTTTGATACCCCCGAAGCGCAGGAAGCCTACCAGGTTGATCCTACCCACATAATATTTGCCGAAGAATATGCAAAACCACTATGTAGTAAAGTAGTGGTAGTGGATAGTGTAAATATTTAAGCTCCGATTAAAATAAATAAGGTTAAATGGTATATTTAACCTTATTTATTTTTAAACCTATTCATGTATTCACGATTAACCTGCCTTATTGCACTGGCGATATGCCTTTCATTTTCAAAAGCCTATTCACAAAACGATACATCTCATTACGATTTGGGAAGGATACAGCTCGATAAAAAATTCACGCAAAGCATTACCATAAAAGCGACTGATTTACAGCGCCAGCCTTTTTCCAACTTGCCTGAAGCTATCAATGTATGGCTTTATGGCACTTACACGAGTAGAAATAATATCATTTATGTGATTGATGGCAACCTTATAAATGATGTAAACGCCTATAGCATTAATGATATTGAGGAGATTACCCTGGTTCAAAACTCGGGAATTCAGCTTAGCGGCGCTATGCCCCAACAGCAAATGGTCCTTATCAAAACAAAGCGTAACCGTCCGGGTAAATCGGGTATTGAAGCCTCCGGCCAAACAAACTTTGTAAACTTAAGAAATAGCGCTAACACTCCGAATGTTAAAAGCACCACCAACCTGTTTCATCAATATTATTTATCTGGCTATAAAAATACAGATGTTATTAGTACCGGCATTTCTGCTACTTATTTAAGGGATGTTTTACCAATTTTAACAAACCCATCTACTACAGTAAGCAGTCCTTTAAGTTTTGATCGATTTAAATTTAACGGCTATGCCGATGTTAAACTGGGGAGCAATAATACTCTAAGTACAACAGTTAACTACGTACCCCAGGTTTCAAGATTTAAATACGCCAATACTAATTTAACCCCTTACAATGATGATCCTGCCTACCGCATACAAACCGAATTGAATGACCATGGCAATCAAAATCTTTTCAATGCCAATATTCAACTCAACTCGCAAATCGCGACAGGGCTAAGCAATAAGCTTTCGGCATCATATAATCATTACTCATACCTGCAGCGCTATGGCTTTGACAGCCAAACCAGCACCGGCAGTAATTATTATAATTCCAACTATATCGACAGCAGTTTTAATGCAAAAAAAGTTTTCCTTGTGCAGGATAACCTGAGTTATCGCAAAACTGTGGGGGAATTTACCTTCGAACCATCGGTAAATTTCAGTTATCGTTACACGCGCGATTCGACTGCCAATTCCATCTACATGACTAATTACACAGGCACCAGTCAGCAGGACCTAAATAACCCGAGCAGCTATTCTATCAGTCGCGACCGCAGTTTTTATAAACGTAAAGACTACCTTTTACTACCTTCACTAAGCATTTCGTACAAAAAAAGTATTAACATACAGGGCGGCTTTTTAGCAGTGTTAGATTCAAGAAAAAGCCTTAACCTGATGGATACCACCAGCCTGAAGCGTATTTTCCCTTTTGTATCGGCAACTATTGATGTATCGTCCCTTGCCGGTATCAATGCGGTTGGAATTAAACTATACGGATCATACTCCAAACAAAACATACTTTCGCAAACCAACAATACACAGCTTACAGGTGTAGACCTTGTTAACACAAACACACTTGCTACACAAACGGTAATTAACAATAGCGGTCTTATTACTTACTACCCGGCTGCCGGTTATAACCCACTAAAGACCTTCAACAACTATATGGCCGGTGCCGATATAAGCATCACACCGCTTATAGCTGTTAATTACACCTTCGAGCGCGGCTATCTCCTGATCCCGGTAACTTACTCCGCAAATATTGCCAGCGGTAATGTATTGTCGTACACTATATATACCAATACAAAATATACCCGTAACCGTATTGGCTTAAACTTCAATATCATTAATAAAGGTACAATCCGCTTTGTAAGTGGTATTAATGCCGCAAACATTCATCAGCGCTTACAGCTCTTTAACGCCCCCGCCGACCTCGGAAAGAAAATGTGGACAGGCGGCTGGGTTAACCGCCTTGAGTATAATAACATTTTTGCCGGGCTTGATGTGTTGTATCAAACCGGCGCGGGTAATTCCGTCAATCCATATGTAACCTACTATCCGTTAATACCCGGTCAAAACGCGCATTCGTTTTCCCTGCAAAATATTTATTTTGGATACAAGCTGCAAACCAAACAGTTTAAAAACCTTGAAGTATTTGCCAATGGTCGCAACGTTTGGCAAAACAAAAAATCAGATATTACCGACAACCGCAGGTTTTACGGCGTCGGATTTAAATTAGGATTGTAAAACAGGCTACGTTTTTTGTTGTTTCACTAAGCATGAAGGTTTTGCTTGCTGGTGCAAACGGCTACATAGGTACACGGCTTATCCCGGTTTTGCTGGAGAAAGGCCATGACGTGGTATGCCTTGTGCGGGATAAACGCCGCTTTCATGAGCACAGCGATTTTAGCAAGCAGGTTACCTTAATAACAGGTGATCTGCTCAAAGAATCAAATATCGAATCCTTTCCTGAAGATGTTGACGCGGCCTATTACCTGGTACATTCCATGGCGCAAACGCAGGATTTTGCTTCACTCGAAGCCCTTTCGGCCTATAACTTTGTGCAGGCGCTTGATAAAACCAACTGCAAACAAACCATATTTTTAAGTGGGATAACCAACGACCAAAATCTCTCCCGCCACCTGGAATCAAGGCGACATGTGGAGGATGTGCTGAAAGAAGGCAACGCTGCATTAACCGTTTTACGGGCAGCTATTATCATTGGCTCGGGCAGCGCCTCCTTTGAGATCATCCGCGACCTTACCGAAAAACTTCCCGTTATGACGGTACCCCGTTGGGTGAACACCAAATGTCAGCCCATTGGCATCCGTGATGTGCTGGGCTACCTGGAAGGGGTAATGCTAAACGAAAAATCGTTCGATAAAACTTTTGATATCGGCGGGCCGGATATTCTTTCGTTCAAACAGATGATGCTTACGTATGCCAAAGTGCGTAAGCTGAAAAGGTATATGATCACCATACCTTTTCTCTCGCCTAAAATATCATCATACTGGCTGTACTTTGTTACCTCAACAAGCTATACCCTTGCCCAAAGCCTGGTGAACAGCATGAAGAACGAAACTGTTATGCACGATCACAGTATTGACGATGTGGTGCCACGCAAATGCCTTACCTATCAGGAATGCCTGGAGCTTGCCTTTGTTAAAATAGAGCAAAACTCCATTGTATCCAGCTGGAAGGATGCTTTTAACCAGGGCTATCTTAATCCGGGCTTTATGGACCAGATCAAGGTACCCCAAAACGGCACACAGGAATATAAAGTAAAAATGCCTTTTGAACGCCCGGCCAGTGAGGTGTTTACCAACGTGCTCTCCATAGGCGGTAATCGCGGCTGGTATTACTGGGACTGGATCTGGAACATCCGCGGTTTTCTGGATAAAATTTTCGGCGGTGTTGGCTCGCGCAGGGGCCGCACCAGCAATATAAACATAAGCCCGGGCGATGTAATTGATTTTTGGCGGGTTCTGCTCGCCGACCGCGATAATAAACGATTGCTCCTGTACGCCGAAATGAAACTACCCGGCGAAGCTTGGCTCGAATTTAAAATAATTGAACGCCAGGGCAAGCAAAGTTTAAGCCAGGTAGCTACCTTTAGGCCCAACGGACTGTGGGGTCGCCTTTACTGGTATACCATGTGGCCTTTTCACCTGTTTATATTTAACGGTATGGCAAGGGAGATTGTTAATTATGAAGAAAAAGCCGGGACCATGGACAATAGACCATAGTCCATGTTAATAGAGTACTAAGTAAAATCACTATGGACTATCGTCCATCGACCATGGACAAAATTATGAGTAAAAGTATACTATTAACCGGCGGATCGGGATTATTGGGCAGGCACCTTACCAAAGCTTTGCTGGCTAAGGGATATACCGTAAGTCATTTAAGCCGCAAGGCGGGTAACGACGCTAAAGTAAAAACCTTTGTGTGGGATATCGGCAAAGGTATCATTGATGAGCATTGCATTGATGGGGTTGACACCATAGTGCACCTGGCCGGTTCGGGCATTGCCGAAAAACGGTGGACAGATGCCCGCAAGAAAGACCTGATAGATAGCCGTGTAAAATCAATTGAACTGGTATATGACCTTATGAAACGTAAACAGCACCAGGTTACTGCTATAATTTCTGCGTCGGGCATTGGGTACTACAGCAACCGGGGTGACGAGTTGATGTTTGAAACCAGCGCGCCTACATCTGACTTTATCTCCCAATGCTGTGTGTTATGGGAAGCTGCCGTTGACGGGGGCGAAAAGTTAGGTGCACGGGTTTTAAAATTCCGCACCGGTGTTGTGCTGGATAAGGATGGCGGGGCGTTACCAACGCTTGCACAGCCTATAAAACTATATGTTGGTTCACCCATTGGCAGTGGTAAACAATGGACACCGTGGATCCACTGGCGGGATGTGGTAGATATGTACCTGTTAGGCATCGAAAACAAAGACCTTAGCGGTGTTTATAATATGGTTGCTCCAAACCCGGTTACCAATAAACAGCTTACCAAGGCAGTTGCCAAACAATTACACAAACCCTTGTGGGCACCCAATGTGCCAAGCTTTGTTCTCAAACTTTTGTTAGGCGAGATGAGCAGCATTGTATTAGGCAGTACCAAAGTATCGGCACAAAAAATTGAAGATGCCGGGTTTAAGTTTAAATACGCCGGTATCGACGCGGCACTAACCGAAATTTATGGATAAAACACCAGTAACAATATTCTGGTTCCGCCGCGATCTGCGGCTTGATGATAATGCCGGGCTATATCATGCCCTTAAAAGCGGCAATCCTGTTTTGCCCGTTTTTATTTTCGATAAAGAGATCCTTGACCAACTGGAAGATAAAGACGACGCCCGGGTTACGTTCATCTACCAAACTATTGAAGATTTAAGCACCCAGCTTCATAAACATGACGGCAGCCTGCTTATAATACACGATAAAGCTTTACATGCCTGGGATAAGCTTATCAATGAATATAACATAGCAGAAGTTTATACCAACCACGATTATGAGCCATACGCAATTAAACGAGACGATGAAGTACGTGAAAAGCTTCATAAGCATGACATCCCTTTTAAAACCTATAAAGACCAGGTAATATTTGAAAAGGGCGAAGTGGTGAAGGACGATAGCAAACCTTATACTGTTTACACACCATACCAGCGCAAATGGTACAGTGCACTAAAGCCGTTTTATTTAAAAGCCTACCCAACAAAAAAGTATTTAAAAAACCTGTATCAAACCAGCGCGTTAACTGCTCCCACGTTAAAGGATCTCGGTTTTGAAAAAAGCAGTTTGGCTTTGCCGGATAAGGGTTACGAAAGCGTCATTAAAGATTACAAGGAACAGCGCGATTTCCCGGCCATTAAAGGTACCTCGCACATTGGCCTGCATTTACGCTTCGGTACGGTAAGTATCCGCGAACTGGCAAGTACTGCCCATGGTTATCATGATAAAACCTGGCTTAATGAATTGATTTGGCGTGAGTTTTACATGATGATCCTTCATCATTTTCCGCATACTATGGATCATGCCTTTAGACCGGAGTACGACCGCATCCATTGGGTAAATGATGAAAAACAATTTGAAGCCTGGTGCAATGGCCAAACCGGCTTCCCGATTATTGATGCGGGGATGCGTGAGTTAAATACAACTGGTTTTATGCATAACCGTGTACGCATGATAGTTGCAAGCTTTTTAAGTAAAGACCTGCTAATCGACTGGCGCTGGGGTGAGCGGTATTTTGCCCGTAAACTGCTGGATTATGAAATGGCAAGTAACGTTGGCGGCTGGCAGTGGGCGGCCGGTTCAGGTACCGATGCGGCGCCGTACTTCAGGATCTTTAATCCTGATGCTCAAACTAAAAAGTTCGACCCGGAGCTTCAATACATAAAAAAATGGGTTCCGGAATATGCCGACTTCAGCAAATATCCAAAACCCATTGTTGATCATGCTGCCGCGCGCGACAGATGTTTAGCCGCGTTTAAAAAAGCGCTGGCTAAATAAGCATATTAGTTAGTAACCGTAGCTATCGTAAAATCAAAAAACAACACAACGTTTGCAGCTATTGAGGTACCGCTGCCGGTAGTGCCATAACCAAATCTTGATGGTATGATGATAGATACCGCGGATCCGGCTACCTGCCCGGTTAAACCTTCCTGTACGCCTTTTGCCAAATCGCTAACTGTAAAAGATGAAGTGGTAGCCCCTTGCAAAGAAGTACTGTCAAACACTGTATCATTTAAATATTTGCCCGAATAGGTACATGTAATGTAAGAGTCGGTATTGATCTGATCTGAACCGGTACCGGGTGTAGCCACTTTGATATATACGCCATCGGCAGTTTTAGTAAACCCGGTGAGGCTTTTTGATTTAATATAATTACTGATGATAGCATCGTCATACAACTCCTGGTTTGAAACCACGTTGACATAGTAATCCAAACTTTGGTTACCACCAATATGCGTATTTGCATTACTTGAGCTACCTGTTCCAAAACCATTAACACCATAGGCCAAATGCGATGGTATGATAACCCTTGCTGCCGTACCCTTGTATTTTATCAGGTTATGGATCGCTGTTTGCAAACCTTTTGGCAGTGAATTGCTAACATGGCCCAAAAAACCATAAAAATGGTTCGCGTTAAGTGAATCAACCGATACAAATTTTCCATCGAGTGTGCGTACGGTGAAAACAAATGAGATCTGGTCTGAATAATCCATTGGTGTACCACGGCCTTCCGAAAGGATCTTGTAATAAATACCGGTAGTATCACCATCTGTAGTATCACGCAGCATACCTGGAATGTTGTTTGCCGCTATATAATTCTTTATCTGGGTATCGTCGTATTGCTTAATGTCAGGATCGTTCCTGTCTTTCCGGCATGATATAAGGCCTATTGAGATAAGTACTAAGAGCGTAAAAATTGTTTGTTTCATCTATTATAATTTGTCTTTTTTAACCTTCAAAGCTTCTTGCTTTCCTGGCCTATATTATCCGTTTTTTATCAGGCTTTGTTAATTGGTTACGCCGTAAAGCTGAATTTGAAAATCAAGCACCGAATTTGCCGGTAAATGTATCGAATCCTGTGCATATGGCCCATAAGCATAACGCGACGGGATCAGCAACCGTACTTTACCTCCCGGCCTTATCTGCGGGATCCCCAACTGCCAGCCCTTTATAACACTTCCCAACACATAAGTGGGGTGAAACTGAGCTGTTTGAGCAAATACAAAACCCGACGTCAGTATCTTGCCGGTAAAACCAACCGTAACCTGAGTTGAGCTGGTATAAAGTACATTGCCTGTGCCGCCCTCACCATCGTTCACTATATAATAAACACCTGTTGTATCATACACCGCTTTAGCTTTTAAGCCGTTGGCAGCCAGATAATCGCTTATGATCTTATCGTCAATTTCTTTTTGTTTGTTATACTGTACTAATGGGCTAACAGATGATTTGACACAACCACCTGCAATAACACCTAAAAGCAATAAAACTATCAGTATCCTGTTCATCAATTCAAAAGGCAAATTTATTCTTTTAAAATAGAAAAACGGCAGCTTAACACTTTTTAACAATTAATAAAAAGCAGGCACCGTTTAAAACACCAGTTAAGGGGCATTTTGAAGGTAAAACGTTCAATTGTAAGTAAAAGTGTGACGGAGGAGGTCATTATATCGATAAGCCTTTCTCCCCGTCATTGCGAGGTACGAAGCAATCGCGAACTGTACAGCGTAACTTGCTCAGCTGCTCTACTAATTGGGGATTGCCTCGTGCCTCGCAATGACGGTTCTTTTTGGTATTTTTATTGTATAAAATGACAGCGTAGCATAATGACCAACCTACGGCTTATAATTAACGGTAAGCTTGTTCAGCTTTTTGAGGGTTTCAATGAGATGTTGCTTATCGGCTTCGCTGATGTTGGCATCAAGATAATTGTTAAATTGCCGTACTATTACACGGGCCTGGTGGCGTTTTTCTTTACCCAATGGCGTTAGGTAGATCTTAACCGAACGTTTATCGCCCTCGTTGCTTTCACGATAGATAAGCCCCGTAGTTTCGAGCTGACTAAGCATACGCGACAAACTGGTTGATTTAAGCCCCAGCAGGGCAGCAGCTTGGGATACGGTGGTACCTTCCTTTTCGTCGATATTAATGAGCAGGTAACCTATTGATTGTGTAAAGCCAAATTCCGTAACCAGCTGGTTGTACCGGTTAGCCATGGTTTGCCATACTATTTTTATAAAATAGTCAATAGTTTCCTGATGTTTTACATTATTATGCATGCATACCAAACGTAAGAAATGCTTATTGATTACGCAAGGGGTTTGTTCATTTGTTCACTGGTGCATTAGTTGATTGGTCCTTTATAGCTAAAAATTATGCGGGTACCTCGATACCGAACACCAATGAACTAACCGGTGAACTAACCTACCACCCCATCTTCGTATCATCCCCCCTCGGGTCGGCTCCGCCTTCGTAGTAGCCCCATTGGGTTTTGAGGATGGCATCAACCCGGCCAATGGATTGCCTGGTTACGACCTTATATCCTTTGCTTTGCAATTTATTCATGGTTACGCTGTCAACACTGCCTTTTTCAATAGCCACCTCATCGGGCAGCCATTGGCTATGGAAACGCTTTGACTCAACAGCCTGCTGCATGTTCTGGTTAAATTCAATTACATTGAGTATGGTTTGAAAAACTGACGTGATAATAGTTGAACCTCCCGGGGTACCTACCACCATAAACAGTTTTCCGCCCTTTTCAACAATGGTAGGGGTCATAGACGATAACATCCGTTTGCCCGGCTGGATACTGTTAGCTTTACCGCCGATAAGCCCGTACATATTGGGCACACCCGGTTTTGAACTAAAATCATCCATTTCGTTATTAAGCAAAAAGCCGGCACCGCTTACAAAGATCCTCGAACCAAAACTATCATTTAAAGTAGTGGTGATAGATACAGCGTTGCCCTCTCTGTCGACAATAGAGTAATGGGTAGTTTGATCGCTTTCATAGCCAACAAATGAGCCCGGCTGAATACTGGTACTTGGCGTAGCCGCATCCCAGCTAAGGCTTTTCATACGCGATGTGATGTAGGCCGGATTAAGCAGGCTATCAACCGGCACCTCATAAAAGTCAGGATCGCCCAGGTATTTAGACCTATCGGCATAAACCCTGCGTTCGGCCTCTACAATTAACCTGATGGTCGAATCCTGATTATAGCCCCAGCGTTTCAGCGGATAAGCCTCAACCGACTTCAATAATTGTAATAAAGCTATGCCTCCGCTTGAAGGTGGCGGCATGGTGATGATCTTATAATCTTTGTAGTTGCCAATAATCGCGTCGCGCCAAACGGCATGATAATTCTTCAGGTCGGCTTTTGTGATGAGGCCGTTGCCCTGTTTCATTTCGGCAATCAATAAATCGGCAACCGGGCCATCATAAAAACCATCCCGGCCTTTATCACGGATCTGCTCAAAGGTTTTGGCGAGGTCTTCCTGCACCAGCAAATCGCCTTCCTTCCATTCTCCATCCTTCACCAAATAATTTTTACCAGGATTTAGCGCTCTGAATTGCCCGGCAGTGCGATTAAGATCATTAGCCAGATGTTTGGTTATTTTAAAGCCGTTGCGGGCAAGGTTAATGGCCGGCTGCACCGGGTCGGCCCATTTCAGTTTCCCATATTTCCGATGAGCTTCAACCATGCCGGCAACAGATCCGGGCACACCCGATGCCTTGTGAGTATACAAGCTCATATCAGGTATCACATTACCGGCCGAATCAAGGTACATGTTAGCATTGGCCGCTCCGGGGCCTTTTTCCCTAAAATCGAGTGTGTTGGTTTTGCCGTCACCGGCGCGGTAAACCATGAAACCACCGCCGCCTATGTTCCCGGCTTCGGGTAAAGTAACCGCCAAAGCAAATTGCACGGCTACCGCGGCATCAACCGCGTTACCGCCTTTCTTCAATATATCAAGCCCCACCTGCGCGGCATCAGGATAAGCACAAACCACCATTCCGTTGCGGTACTGGCCGCTGTTGTTGATACCAAGCCGGCCCGGGGTGCATCCCCATAAAACAAAAAACACAGCGGATAAAAACAGGATAAGGTATTTCGGATTACTTACTTTAAGGCAGTGGGCGACCATTATATAAATTTAATTTTCACTAAATTAAATTATTTGAACGCATAATTTAACAATCCGAAACCATTCTTTCGTACTGAAAACCAGCAAAATGCGAAGCAACGCACCATGTTTTTAAACGTAAATACCATAAAAAGGCAATTCTGCCGTTTATTTGCATATAAAATAAAAGCTCGAATTGGGCTAAACAAGCTGGTCACTTTTTTGTTACAGCTACATTATTGTCAATCATTAAATTCATCTGCATGAAAAAATTAACGTACCTTTTATTACTTTCCGTTTCCTTTTTACTTATTAGCAAAAACTCACAAGCCCAGGACTATAAAACAGCAGTAGGTTTAAAATTTGGCGCATACGAAGTTGGCCCCTCTATTAAATATTTTATGGATAAAGGCACTGCGCTTGAGGGTATTTTAGGCATCCGCGACCATGGCGTGGTACTAACCGGTTTATATGAATTAAACCAGCAAGCCTTTAACGTTGATAAACTGAGCTTTTACTATGGCTTTGGCGGGCACCTCGGTTCGGTAGGCAGCGGCTATTACAAACGCTTTGGCGGCGATGACGAATACTACAACGGCAAACACATCCTGATAGGTGCAGATGCTGTTATCGGTTTGGAATATGTTATCCCTTCGGCTCCAATTGCTATCAGCCTTGACCTTAACCCGCGACTGGAACTGGCAAGAGGGCCATTTTTCGATATCGCACCGGGCCTGGGCATAAAATATACTTTCTAAAAAGTTGAAAAAGCTATCATCACCTGCTTAACGGGTGATGATAACTTTTTGCGAATAGATCTTCTGTCCGAGCAATACCCTCAGCACATACACTCCCGGCGTTTGCCTGCTCACATTAAGAATAGTACTGTAATTACCCTGATCAATATTTTGTTGCCCGCCCTGGTAAACGGATTCGCCTAATGCGTTTATCAATGATAGTTTCAGGGTTGCGGCTTCTTTGGCCGTAAATACCACATTTAAATTGGTACTTGCCGGCACAGGAAATGCACTTAATCCAATTTCGTTTTTACTTCCGGTAACGCCATCTCTCGCATAAACAAAATTATCCGATTGCGCTACGCAGCCATTTGCCAATGTAACCTGTATCTGGTATTTTCCGCTTTGTACCGGGTCATAGCTCGCAGCGGTAGCGCCGCTTATTACGTTACCATTTAACAACCACTGATTACCGTCGGTAAAGTTTGAGTTCAGGGTATTGTTGGTTTGCGTGATAACAGGCTTGCTTAGCGTAACCGCTTTACGTGTAGCGGATGCACAGCCAAGGCTTTGCACCTTCATATCATAAAAATAATAATAGTAACCTTTATAAGCAGTAGTATCGCCATTGGTTGCCGTGGCGCCATTACCGGTAATGCTAAATATATTACCGATCCTGAACGGGTAACCTGTTACTCCTCCATTACTACGATATATGGTGGCCTGATCGGCAAAGTCCACAGAGATCTGGTAATCTCCCGCAGCCGGCAATGACAGGTTCAGGTCATAAATCTGCCCCTGATCATTTGGATCGTCGGGCTGTGCACCTGCCAGCGGCGTTGTACGGGTTGCCACCGCATTTATAGTGGCTGACGATACGATCTGCCCGTTACTATTTGCTACGCTAAAGGTTATTTTACCTGAGTTGCCAATATATAGGCGGGCGCTTTTAATTAATACCGGCACTTTTGTATTTACAGTGACATAAGGGGTAAACTGGTTGTAACCACCTGCAGTAAACACACTTTTGGTAGCAGGCCCCACCGAACCCTTGAAATCATTAATGCCCGCATAGTAGGTATTGTTAACCGGGGCCTGTGTTGTTAACGCGTCGCTCCCCGCCGCTATCGGCAATATATCAGCTGCATTTTGGTACCATAAAACAGTGCCATCGCCTGTACCAAATAATTCGTATTGATTTGTAGTGGTACAATAATAAGCACTCAGGTCCCCAATAGTTCCCGGCGAATTGATCACCACATTAGCCGTTACCGAATTATTGCTGCTAACAGGATCGCCGGCAAGTTTGCTGGTGGCGGTAATAGTGTATGATGCCCCTGCCACCGCGTTAAACTCCTGGCTAAAGGTAAAGTTATCTTCGGCCAATGCCGGCAGTGAGCTCTTGTACGTTTCGTTATAAGTAGTGGTAACATTATTAGCATCGGTAATGGTAACAGTTACCGGGATGTTATTGATAGCGGCATTACCAAAGTTTTTAAGTCGTACCGTAACAGGTGTACTTGCCGAACATGAACCGCTGCTGCCAGGACTAACAATAGCGATAACGCCCGCGTCGATACTGGTTTGCAAAAACTGCACCCGGTAATCCTGGGTTTCGCCTTTATCATAGCTGCCGCAGGCTTTAATGGTTGATGCATCGCCTGTTTCCGTGAGCACGACCCTCATCAGGCTATAAGCACCGGCAACTACAGTTCCCGGCACGGTGATATTGGTATTATAAGTGCCGGTGCCATTAATAACCCCTGTTGTTGCTGCCAGTTCACTATCTTCAAAAACACCATTAGCATTCCAGTCGATAAATACTTTTGCGGCTTTATTAAAATTGTTGCCGCAGGTACCAAGTGTAATACTCAGCGGATATGTTTTGGCCTGCTCCAACTGCACGGTAAGATTGGTATAGTCTGAATAACTTTTGCAACCTGCAACCGGGGTATTATCAATATTGGCCAGCTTAAAGTTATCAACTCTCGAATCGGCGTCTGAAAGCGGGGCCGAAGCACAGTACGTAGTTCCGCCAACTCCTGTAACAATAAGCGAGTAAGCTTGCGAGCCTGATGAAAGGACACTTTTGTGTGATACTGTAATGGTATAAGCCCTGCCAGGTACCGAATTAGGAATGTAAACCTGTTCAATATTATCCCTGATATTATCTCCGTTGGTTGCGGCCAAACCAGGCTGGTTCGGGTCAAGTACCCAGGGGGTAAATGTGGTTGTGCCATCACTTACGCGGATGTCGAGATCGTTCACCAATTTAGGGGTGCGGCTGTTGATCAGGCCTTCGGTAGTTGCCGTACCTTGCGGATCAGTCCATGATATGGTTGCAGCCAGTAAGCGATTACCAGATGCTATTACATTGAAAATTTGTGTTTGTCCTTGTGTCAGTGTCTTTTCGCTCACTATGCTCTTACCGCCGTTATCCGTCAAAGCCTGTGCAGCTTCGGTCATGTTAAGCAGGCCCCAGCCATAAACATAATCGGGCCCAACATTGCCGGCATCAAAAGCGGTATGGCAAACCAGTCCTTTCAATGTAGCCGATCTCATAAATGCCCCGCCGTTTTGTTTGGCGTAATATTCCTGTAGTAAATAAAGCGACCCGGTAATATTAGGAGCAGCCATTGAAGTGCCCGATAAGGTAAGGTATGAAGTTGTATTGTCAATCCCTACCGAAAGCACGTTTACGCCATCGCCCACAATATCGGGTTTGATGCGGCCGTCATCCGTTGGCCCCCAACTGCTAAAGGGGGCTATAACCACATTTTCTCTTATTTTAGGCCCGTAAGGAAGCGAATAAACTGCACCTACCGTCAGTATATTTTTGGCGTTACCGCTTGTGCTTATGATATCGTACCCATCATTATTGCTGATCCCTGCCGGACGCGCTCCCTTGCTTACAAAAGTTTGATCAGTTTTGCTTTTGTAACCGTAATAGGTTTCACCTATCGCCGGGCCATTGCTTGAACGTTCGTTACCGGCCGATTCCACAATAAGATAATAAGGTGCATTGTAGGCAATCTTATCCCAGTTGGCTGTTTTTGAGTCGTAGAAACCAAAATTATAATCCACCGTATCGCCAGGTAAACCATTCCATTCCCAGCGACCTGCAGAATCATTATAATCCCAGCCTGCAACCACACCATATGAGTGATTTGACAGCAACAGGTTAGCTGCTGCGGCACTCATTTCAGTTTCATCGTCATTAAAATCATATGATTGCAATGTAGTTGCCCCGAAAGACATTCCTTTGGCGGGGGCATAAACACCTTTAGCAATCATAGTACCAGCCACATGCGATGAATGGTCATTAACCGCCGCATTATTTTTAAGCGTGATGTTTTTCCCTGTAAACTCCTGATGCGCTTTATAAACCGAACCACCGTCCCAAATAGCCAGTTTATTAGCCAGAAAATCTGACGATCCTGACAGGTTTAAACCCAGAGAACCGCCGGGCTGTAAAGTATTGGTACCGGTAGTAGCTGCCGCCGTTGTATTATTATGTGTTATGAGGTATATGGGAAAGCCAAGTTTATTAACTCCCTGCAAGGCAATAAAATTACCATTTTTTGATCTTCGGGTTAAGGTCCAGCCGTGTGTTTGCGCCAACGATGCGGCTTTGTTATATGATGTTTTAAAAGCCGCGCTTGTTTGATTTGAGAGTTTGGTCAATTCGGCTTTGCCGGCCTCTGTTATCAAAGGTTGTTGGGCCATAACATCGCCTGCTATGAATAACAAATAGCAAAAAGAAATAATTGTGTAAAGTTTGATCATTGGTTTGAAAGATAGGCAATTTTAAGAAAAATCAGCCTTAACTAAAACAAAACAACCAACGCTTTACAATATTCGTAAACTTGACAATTAAAGAGTGAAAATTTAGCTGTTACGACAAGTATTTTCCCACAATTGGCATCCTGCGGCCCATCCCAAATGCTTTTGGCGACACCCTTAAAATAGGTGGGGTTTGATAACGCTTATGCTCGGCCGAATTAGTAAGCTTGATAACCCGGCGAACAGTTGCTTCGTCATAACCCATCCTGATGATCTCGGCTGATGAGCAACGGTTTTCAATATACTCGGCCAGGATCTTGTCGAGCACATCATATTCGGGCAACGAGTCAGTATCCTTTTGATCGGGCCTTAACTCTGCAGATGGTGGTTTAACAATAGAGTTAATGGGGATGATCTCCTTATCACGGTTAATGTATCGTGCAAGGTCAAATACCTGGGTTTTATAAACATCGCCAATAACCGAAATTCCGCCGCACATATCGCCATATAAAGTACCGTAGCCTACGGCAGCTTCGCTCTTGTTACTGGTGTTCAGTAAAATGTACCCGAACTTATTACACATCGCCATTAATAAAACAGCCCTGCTGCGCGACTGGATATTTTCTTCGGCGATATTAAACGGCAAGCCATCAAACTGCGGGTTTAATGCTGTTTCAAATGCCTCGGTGATGCTTTTAATAGGTACTATTTCGTGCTTGCAGCCAAGGTTATCAACCAAATCCTGCGCATCTTTCAATGAATGATCTGTTGAGAAACGTGAAGGCAGCAATACAGCCATCACATTTTGCGGGCCAAGCGCCTCGGCTGCCAAAGCACATACCACAGCCGAATCGATACCGCCCGACAGACCTAAAATTGCCTGCTTAAATCCTGACTTATAAAAATAATCGCGGATACCAAGAATAATCCCCTGGTAAATCTGTTCTATATCGCCGGGGCGCTGGGATTTTATAGTTGTGGGATGATCAAAGCTTAGGGCGTTATCATCGTTAAGCGTGTAGTAAGCTAAACTTTCTTCAAAGTAAGGCATTTCGTCAATCAGCTTACCGGTGTTATCAAACACTAAGGAACCGCCATCAAATATCAATTCTGTTTGGGCGCCTACGTGATTAACATACAACAAAGGCAGTTTGTAACGACTGGCATTGTCACTCAATATCTCTATACGTTCCTCATCATGGTTGTAGGCAAAAGGCGACGCCGCTATGTTAATCATTACATGCGGGTTCTGATGGATGAGTGTGTCCATCGGGCGGGTAATATACAGCGGGTTCTCGATGGTATTCCACAAGTCCTCACAAATAGTAAGGGCTATACGCTTGCCTTTAAACTCGATACAGCTAAACTCGGTCGAGGGCTCAAAATAGCGGTATTCATCAAACACATCGTAATTAGGCAGCAGGGCTTTATTTACCACGGCTTTCACTTCGCCATTCTCAATAAAATACGCCGAGTTGCTCAGGTCCTTACCTTCTGTTTTATGATTAGGGGTTGGCAGGCCTATGATACAGGCTATGTCCACACATACTTCCGCTATCTTTTTAGCAGCATCATCGCACAAACCTATAAATTCATCAAACTCCAAAAAATCGCGTGAAGGGTAGCCACAAACACATAGTTCGGCAAATACAACCAGGTCGGCACCATTATTTTTTGCCTTGATGATATGATCGATGATTTTATTGGTGTTCGATTCAAAATTACCTACGTGATAGTTGAGCTGTGCTAACGCGATTTTCATAGTATATGTATATTTAGTCAGAAGTCTTTAGTCAAAAGTCAAAAAATACGACTCGCAACTCAGGACTACCGACTATTGACTTAACAATAGTAGCAACATTATGCAAATAAAATTACTTTTGCCCTAAAGGATAAAGATGAACCCTACCCGGTATATAGCAAAGCAAATTTACTTAATTTTTTCCATCGGCCTGATATTAAGCGCCTGTACGCACAACAAAAAAATTGATGTGAGCAATATCAATGCTGATGTTAAAATTGAGCGGTTCGACCATGATTTTGATGCCATGCGCAATAAACCCATGGCTTTGCAGGCTGCGTACCTGCAAAAACAATATGGCAGCTTTTACCCCGATTTTATTGAACGTATTTTACAGGTTGGCAGTACTAAGGATACCAGTTATTTTAAAGCCTTGCACCAGGTGTTTGCAGGCAAAGCTTATAATGATCTGAAGCACGATGCTGACGCTGCCTTCCCCAATATGGATCAGCAGAATGCCAGCCTTACCGAAGCATTTAAATACATTAAATATTACTATCCGCAAAAACGCCTGCCGCGGGTATATGCCTATATTTCGGGCTTCCAGGCGCAAACTACCATTGGCGATGGCTATTTTGGTTTAGGTATAGATCTTTTCCTGGGTGCCGATTCGCGCTTTTATCCCTCACTTACCAATGCCTTTCCGCATTACCTGTCAAAATGGTTCACCCCTGATAATATTACGCCACGGGTAGTTGAAGGTATGGCACGGGAGGATATGTTTCCGGAAGATGATAATGATAAGGCCCTGCTTAATAAAATGATCTACAACGGCAAGATCATGTACTTTATGGACAGGGTACTGCCAGATATGGCTGATAGCACCAAGATCCGATATACTACCGAACAGTTAAAATGGTGCAATGAGTTTGAAGGTAAGATCTGGGGGTATTTTTTAGAACAAAACCTGCTGTACGAAACCGATTATCAAAAAATTCAAAAATATCTTACAGAAGCTCCTTTTACTCCCGGTCTTGGCGAAAAGAATGAATCGGCACCAAAGCTTGCTGTTTGGACTGGCTGGCAAATAGTAAGGAAATATATGGATAAGCACCCTGAGGTTACGCTGTCTCAACTAATGGCCGACAAGGATGCGCAGAAACTCCTAAACGAATCGGGATATCATCCTAAGTAAAAAGCACAAAAAAAGCGCCTTCAAATTGAAAGCGCTTTTTTTATATCATTTCCCTGTTACAGGTTTGTTACTTTATGATTGTGAAAACGCATTTTAAAGCGATCAGGATACCAATGATCAAAATAATATTTGATATAGAGGTAAACATAAAGCCAGTGTTGGCATCGCCGGCAAAACGCAGGAACACGCCTACTATACCGATAACAATAGCTACAGTTAATAATTTGTAATGACCTTCTGCGTTAGCATTTTCCATTGATTCCATGGTACCGATTTTTAATGTTTGCGCAAAAATAGAAATGTTTACCGAAAAAGCGACAAAGTTTTTATGATTTTATGCCGCTGGCAAACCATGCCGGGTGTTTACGCTTATAATAACGGTACAACATCCATAAAACTACAGACAGTACTATAAACACCCAGATGTTGGCTAAACCTAACATTACCTCGATAAACAGTGCCCAGCCGTTGTTCATGGCTATGGCCAACCGCTTAAAGAAAGGCAATTGATAAGCTGAAGGGTCGTCATTGGCTATTGTTTCCTGTACAATGGTGTTACTTTGATAAAAGCTCAGGCTTATGGTGCTATATTTAACTTCGGCATCGGTACGCATGTTTCCAATTTGCTGGTCAACCATATCATCTTTCAACAGCAACACGTTAACCGGATTTTTGATGATCACCTTGCCTTGCTTTTGCTGAGCAACCAGCTCCTGCCGGTTTTTGAGTTTTAATTTTTCGGAGAGATAGTCCAGCGTGCGGTCTTCAATATCCATTTTACGCATGGTGACGTACATACCCATATGCGCTACTTCGGTCATGTAATCCTCCAGCTTGTCTGAAGGGACACGTACGGTCATATCAGCAGTGGTACTGAAAGCCGAAACCCGCTTCACCGAATCATTGCTGATGCGGATATCCTCGCTCCTTTCAATATTGGCCTGCATCTGGTGGTGCATTACCATTCCGTTGATCTTCGCGGTGAGGGCGGCAATTGCATCGCCGGTTTGCTGAACATTTTTTACTTTAAAGCGAATGTCGGCGGTTTTTACCAACTTGGTGGATGCTGTTACTACCGAGGTGGTATCAGCAGCAGATGCCTTGTCTTCTCTCAGTGGTTCGTACTTTGAGCTACGCCCACATGCGTCCAGCAGCAACACGCCCGCCAGCAACGCCAGGAATAATTTTGTTTTCATAACTGTTTAATTTTCTTTGGTATACATTGATACCAAAGAGTGGCAGGAGGTAACCCAGCACGTTGATTTTTGTTATGATTACGTTGATTTCGCTGATTGGTCTGAACCGGGATTTTTTGGATTAGGCTGATTTTTGGATTTTGTTTTGATATCGGTCGAAGTTTGAGTAACAAGACTTAGCTATTACCTACCAATGCCTTTTGCTCCTTTGATTTAATATGAGCAAAATCCTCTTTCTTAGTGAAATACTCCAGGCCTAAAATTAGTAATGTCGACGTAACGAAGTTTATCTTTTGAGTTATTGGTAATAAGTTCCAATCACTTATGCCCCATAGGTATACGCTGTAATAAAAAATCAAAAGGCTAACTACACAAAAGACTTTAAATAGATGAAGCCTTGTTTTTAGGATAAAAACTGTGATGATAAATAAACACGTCCAAAACAAACTGGTAGATGTGATCAACATCAAGTCGTGCCAGGGTGTTACAGTTAAAAACGTAAACAGGATATTAGCTATACCTAAATATTTTATAATGTAAGCGGCATTTTTGTCGGGCAATTTCTTCGACATGTTAATGAAAAACAAGGCATAACTCAATGGGAATAGAAGCATTCCGGCATATGCCCAGATTTTCGAGGTATTTTCGGCACCGTTTAAAGCCCTTGTTGCAAACAGGTTGCTGATGAAATTTCTTTGCCAGTCAAAGCCCGTAGAATATTCATTATACATTGATCCACCCGGATAAACCGAAATTGCGACCATCATGAAAACTGAGGAAATTACTATTCCTATTAAAACTGAATATCTCTTAATCATCTGGCTGGGCGGTTTATAACTGCCAATGAGATTAAATCATTGATATATTGTTACAATATGCTTTTTTACCTGATGAAGTTGCGCTCGCCCGGGCTTAAATACACTACCAAAGTCCCTTCTTCAGGATATATTTTTCTCTTAACAGTTGCGTTATGAGAAAGGATACAATACCCACTGCAAATATCCATTGATGGTATTTAATCATCCCGCAAATAAAAGGGCTACTAATGATCAGCCATTCTATCATTAGCCTAATCTTAAGGTTTTTCTTATGGGAGACTATAAGGATTATATCCAACACAACTAACGATACGATTAAGAAAGCCCAAAACATCATTCCATAGCCGATAACTAAAAATAACGCAGCAGCTATTGCCTGAAAAATATTGTAAGATAAATTGGCCTGAGTTAAATTCAACCCAACGGAAAAGACAAATACACCAGTAAACACGCCGAGAAGAGTCATCCAATTGGTTAGTATAATTTTCATACGTTATTGTTAGCCCTCGACCTATAAAAGATTAATATACTACCAACAAGCATTATTCCCCCACTTAGCAACCATAGCCAATATCCCAATTTATAACTAACTATTTTGGAGTAATTCCCGGCCTCATCTGAGATTATCTGTTTAAAAAATAAAAATGAAAGCATTAAAACTACGGGTATCACACTGGTAATAACCGCCTTAAACGGTTTCTTCCTGAAAGAAAACCATGAAATGAATAAGAGAGGATTTGCCAGCCAGCTAAAACCCGCGCCTCCAAAACAAAGTCCCAATGGCCCCACAATCAATGCCATGGCCGAATTGCCACAAGAAGCTGTTGTGCAATAGCATTCTTGCGTCAGCGATATTGCAAATACCAAAATACTTAAATTTAATATTACCTTTTTAAATTTGATCTCGTTCATTATTTAAGTCGATTCTGACTCGTTCACTGGTATTCATGGAAAATGTATTTGCGGCCCATTGATACGAATATAGATTTAGGTAACTGGTTTCGCAAGCAGAATGCTTGCTTCATTTTAGGACGAAGTTACGCTACGCTAAACTTCGACCAGTATCTGGTTTTGAATTAAATTAGAGACAGAATTGCTATACTCCATTTTTTCCCTTCCTTTGAATATAAACTAAATGTATATGCGTCGTCCCATTTACAGTTAGCATAATATATGAAGTCTCCAAAATAAGGCTCAATTTCAACAAGAGTTTCCTCCTTTAAAATACTTCCATCTTTTCTTGAAATCACCCCGGTTGCAGTAAACTTATCAAGGTCCCAATAACACTTAACGTATCCTATAAACCCCCTCGTTGGTGATTTATAGTTCTTATCTCTTACCTTGAACCGATATTCCAGATTGCTTTCAATACAATTTTTATATGCATTTGAAAAGAGTTCGACGTTCCAATTATTACATTCCCCTAAATCCATCATTGTGGCGTGTAAAAGTTCAAGCAAGCGTCTCTTTTTCTCGTAATCTTCCAAAGACAAAAAGCCTTGTATATCAAAATATTTACCAACTACAAGCACATCTACTGCTAAACCAACCAAATTGCCGTCGTTATCTAACGCCCTGATATCATCATCAATCTCAATAACAATCTTCTGATACCTCCCCGTATCATATCCTTTTAAATAAGACCAATATTGCTCCTGAACGCACCAGGTCTGCTTGTTCATCTCCTTTAACGGACCTTTGGTAGAAATTACAATTTCCTTTAATTTCATATCACTATAAGACAAGTCAAAATTCAACTCTAAAATATCAAAAACAAAAAGGCTCTCCTCCCGGAAAGCCTTTTCTATATAAAAGTATTTTAAACTTAGTTGCCGCCTGAAAGGGCTGCTGCACCGCTCACGATCTCGGTAAGCTCGGTAGTGATGGCTGCCTGGCGGGCCTGGTTGTATGATAGCTTCAATGATTTCAAAAGCTCACCGGCATTTTCAGTTGCTTTGTCCATCGCCGTCATACGGGCACCGTGTTCAGATGCATTTGAATCCAATACAGCACGGTACAGTTGGATCTTGATATTCTTAGGGATCAATTGCTCAACAATTTCCTGTTGTGATGGCTCAAGGATGTAATCAACATTAGCTGTCTTTACTTCTTCCTTCTTTTCAGGTTTTGGCACAGGCAATAATTGCTCGGCAACAAGGTATTGTACAGCCGCGTTACGGAAATGGTTATAAACAAGCTCCACACGGTCGTAATCACCGTTAACAAAGCCCTTCATAATACTTTCTGTAATTTTTGAAGTATTTTCAAAGTTAAGAGCAAGGTACAGGTCGTTATTATTACCTATTACGTTGTACTTACGCCTTTGATAAAACTCCTGGCTTTTTTTACCGATAGCAACTATCGAAACATTACCGGCAGCAAGCTGCTTTGAATATTTCTCGGCAATCAGGTTGTTAGCTGTTTTAATAACGTTAGCGTTAAAAGCACCGGCCAAACCACGGTTTGATGATACCACAACTACCAGTACACGTACCGGCTCACGTTCCTGAAGATAAGGAGAAGTATTATCCTCCAAACTTGCAGATAAGTTAGCCAGCAGGTCCTTTAGCTTATTGGCATAAGGGCGCAGCTGAATAATAGCGTTAGTAGCACGTTTCAACTTAGCAGCCGAAACCATTTTCATGGCCTTGGTGATCTGCTGGGTTGATGATACAGACTTGATCCTGTTTCTTACTTCTTTTAAATTAGCCATTCTTTACGATGTGCAAATTTTAGATGTGCAGATGTGCAAAAATTGCCCACCGCACGATTATTTAATTAAAATCAATTTGAGAGATATGCTAATCTGCACATTTGCAAATCAGCATATCAAAAAGATTAATACCTTCCTACAAGTTCTTTAGCTACTGTTTCCAGCACGCCGGTAAGCTGGTCATCAAATTTACCTGCTTTAAGGGCAGCTAAAACCTCAGGATGACGGGCCTCTAACTGGTCGGTAAATTCTTTTTCAAATTCCCTTACCTTGCTCACAGGCACGTTACGCATCAGGTTTTTAGTACCTAAGTAAATGATAGCAACTTGTTTTTCAACAGATACCGGTGAGTATTGACCTTGTTTAAGGATCTCTACGTTACGGATACCTTTGTCCAGTACGTTTTTAGTTGAAGCGTCAAGATCCGAACCGAATTTTGAGAAAGCCTCAAGCTCACGGAACTGCGCCTGGTCAAGTTTCAAGGTACCGGCAACTTTCTTCATTGATTTGATCTGCGCGTTACCACCTACACGTGATACCGAAATACCTACGTTAATAGCCGGACGAACACCTGCGTTAAACAAGTTTGATTCAAGGAAGATCTGACCATCAGTAATTGAAATTACGTTGGTTGGGATGTATGCAGATACGTCACCAGCCTGTGTTTCAATGATTGGAAGAGCCGTCAATGAACCACCACCTTTAACGATACCTCTGATTGATTCAGGCAGGTCATTCATTTGCTGCGCGATAGAATCATTTGCGTTGATCTTAGCGGCACGCTCTAATAAACGGCTGTGCAGGTAAAATACGTCACCAGGATAAGCCTCACGGCCCGGTGGACGACGTAATAATAACGATACCTCACGGTAAGCAACCGCCTGTTTTGACAAGTCATCATAGATGATCAAAGCAGGGCGACCAGTATCACGGAAGTACTCGCCGATAGCAGCGCCGGCAAACGGAGCAAAGAACTGCATGGTAGCAGAGTCAGATGCGTTTGCAGCAACGATGATTGAGTAAGGCATAGCGCCGTTCTCTTCAAGCGTACGAACGATGTTAGCAACAGTTGATGCTTTTTGTCCGCAGGCTACATATATACAGATAACAGGCTTGCCTGCATCATAAAATTCTTTTTGGTTGATGATGGTATCGATACAAACCGCAGTTTTACCTGTTTGACGGTCACCGATAACCAACTCACGCTGGCCACGGCCGATAGGGATCATCGCGTCGATAGCTTTGATACCGGTTTGTAATGGCTCGGTTACCGGCTGACGGTAGATTACGCCAGGAGCTTTACGCTCAAGCGGCATCTCGTAAGTTTGACCGGTGATTGGGCCTTTACCATCGATAGGTGCACCCAAAGTATCAACAACGCGGCCAAGCATACCTTCGCCTACATTGATTGATGCAATCCTGTTGGTACGTTTAACGGTATCACCTTCTTTAATATCGTCAGACCTGCCTAACAATACCACACCCACGTTATCTTCTTCAAGGTTAAGTACGATGCCTTGCAATCCAGTGCCAAATTCAACCAACTCGCCCGACTGTACTTTAGTTAATCCATAAACGCGTGCGATACCGTCACCCACCTGGAGTACAGTACCCACTTCTTCTAATTCAGATTCTGACTTGAAGCCGGCCAACTGCTGACGCAAAATTGCTGATACTTCGTCTGGTCTTACCTCTACCATTGTTTAAAATTTATTTAGAGTTTTACTTTTAATACTTATTAATTATGCTTGAACAGCAAATTCCTTTTTCAATTTCTTCAGGCTTGCAGCAATGCTGGTATCAACCTGCCTATCACCAACGGTTAAAACAAAACCGCCTATCAGCGCCGGATCAACCTTAGCATCTAATACAACGGTACCGCCAATGCTCTGCTGTAACTCTGCAATCAGGATTGCTTTATTAGCTGCAGAAAGTTCCGTAGCCGATGTAACATTGGCTTTGGTGATGTGGTTTTTAACGTTGTACTGGTTAATGTACTCGCCGGCAGTAAAGTATAATACCTCGCCGCGGCCTTTGTTAACCATTAGCTTAAAGAAAGCGAGTGTAGTTTTGTTAACCTTATTTAAAAATATCTCGTCAAGGATTTTAACCTTTTTTGAGTGAGATATAATAGGATTAGCCAATACTGCTACCAGTTCGGGGCTGCCCTTCAGGGTTTTTAAGAAAAGGTCCATATCGGCTTTGATCTCCGGAACAATTCCTTGTTCCTGTGCAAGATCAATGATCGATTTGGCGTACCTGGTTGCTACCGTTATTTCTGACATGTTTTTTTATTTCGGATTTCGAATTTTCGATTTCGGAATTTTTATTTTGAATTTCGGCTTTTAAACTGGTCAGCGAATACCCGGACTAAATCCGAGATCCTACATTCCAAATCCGAAATCTTATAACTTCACTTCTTTTAACAACTGGCTTACCAGTTCGTCCTGCTGCTGCTGATCTTCAAATTGCTTGCGAAGGATCTTCTCAGCAATCTCTAATGATAAGGTAGCAACCTGATTTTTAACATCAGCTAAAGCGATAGCTTTTTGATTGTTAATTTCAACACGGGCAAGCTCAATCATACGTGCGCCTTCTTTGTGTGCTATTTCTTTAGCATCTAATACTATTTGCTCTTTTGCTTTACGGGCTTCAGATAATATCAGGTCGCGCTCGGCACGGGCTTGTTTAATCAATGATTCGTTTTCATTGGTTAAACGGCTCATTTCTTCTTTAGCAGCTTCCGCTTTTAATAAAGCATCTTCAATTGAACGTTCACGCTCGCCAATGGCGGCCATGATGGGTTTCCAGGCAAACTTAGCTAATATAAAAAACAGAAAAGCGAAAGCTACTGTAGTCCAAACAACTAAACCTAATTCCGGGGTAACTAATGGATTCATTTTATATTGATCTCTTTTTCTACTTTAATAAAACATTTTAATAAGAACCGCCCCGGGGCCAACCGCTCCGGCGACGATTCTTAATTTTTTTGAGCTGACTAACGTAAGCCCAGGAATGATACTACCACACCGAACAGAGCAGCACCTTCAATAAGAGCTGCAGCGATGATCATGGCAGTTTGGATTTTTGAAGCAGCTTCTGGCTGACGTGATATACCTTCCATGGCTTTACCACCAACCTGACCGATACCGATACCAGCACCGATTACCGCTAAACCTGCACCTAATGCTGCAATACTTCCAATCATGATTTTAAATTTAAAATGTTAATATATATTATAGTTATTTACTAATTAATGATGGTGCTCCTCGATGGCAGTACCAATAAACAAGGCGGTAAGCAAGGTAAAGATGAATGCCTGCAACATGGCTACCAACAATTCAAGCACATCCATAAACACCACGAAGGCTACAGATACAGGCGCGATAGCCACAGACTTAAACACGAATATCAGCGATATTAAGCTAAGCACAATAATGTGACCGGCAGTAATGTTCGCAAACAAACGAATCATTAACGCGAATGGTTTTGAAAAGATACCCAATATCTCAACAACCCACCATAATGGCCACAACCAAACCGGCACAGAACTTGGCACAAAAATATGCGCCCAGTAATGCTTGTTACCGTTAAGGTTAACTACCAGCAAGGTAATCACCGAAAGCACGAATGTTACAGCGATATTACCGGTAAGGTTTGAGCCACCCGGAAAAAACGGCACCAAACCGATCAGGTTATTGATCAGGATAAAAAAGAACACGGTTAATAACAACGGCATAAATCGCGCATATTTATAACCGATATTAGGCAACGCGATCTCGTCACGCACAAATAAAATAACCGGTTCCAGGAACGATTGCAAGCCCTTTGGTGCTTTACCAACACGTTTTTTGTAACTTGAAGCTACACTCAGAAAAACAAGAAGCAATATCGCCATCGATAATAACATCGAAACTACGTTTTTAGTGATCGACAGATCGAAAACTTTAGCTGTAGTATCTTCTGTTTTATCTTCGCCGGTTACTGCCTTTATTTTATCATGCACAAGGGCGTATTTGTGGTATTTACCTTCGTGAATTTTTTCACCTTCTTCAAACACCGACGACATGAAAACTTCAAGTCCTTTATCAGTGTAAAGTATTACCGGAAGCGGCATCGCAAGTTTTCCACCGATGTGGAAATAATGCGAATCCGAAATATGCTCCATAATGGTTTCAGTCGGATCAAATTTGGCTTCTTCCTTTGTTTCGGTGGCAGACTCAGCGGGGGTTTTTTCTTGTAAAGCAGACGCCTTTACAGATATAAACAGCGAAAAAACGCTTAAAACGATACCTAAGGTGATTTTTTTTGAGTTCAAAACAGGCCTAAAATCCATTAGCAGAGAGTTTTTTACTTTAATTTTTGGTTGCGCAAGGTACACAACAAACCGTAAATTTCAAAGGCTATGTTTAAGAAATAAACGTAAAAAAAATTGGCCAGAAAAATCCCGTTGTTAGGCTTCACCTTCATCAGAAAAAACAAAGCGAAAAACATTGCCGCTAAAATCTTGACGGTAGTAGCCGCAAGGAAGGTTTGAGTGTACAACGAATAGTTGATCTTACCCACAAAATTCACCAGAAAAACGGTGATAAATGTAAGCATCGATATAAAAAAAAAGATGAGCCAGAAGCGCGGCACAAGCCAGTTGGCATGGCCGGTATAATTAAGCAAAACCGGGGGGATTGCCGTGATAAATACAAACAGGATAAAAGAAAAGATAACTCGCAGCAATTTTTTAGTTTTTTACAGATCGTATAACAAGGAATAATGCAATAAACACACCGGCAAGTGAAAGTGCGGCAGTAACCCACTTCACTTTATGTCCGGCACTTTCGTCAATTTTATAACCTGCGAAAGCACAAATACCGATAACCACGATCATCTGGAACGCGATACCGGTAAACTTAGCGTAGTCGCTAACTTGCTTACCTGCATCCTCCTCGTTATTTTGTTCATTTTTGGGCATGCGCAAATTTATTAAACCTATTGCATAATCTTTAGTATTTTAGCAAGGCTTTTTAACTATCGTATTGCATTGAGGCGATTATTACTACCCTATAAATCAAACATCGGCATTTTTTTATTGTCTGCTCTTATACTGGTAGCGGCCGGTTGCTCGCTTGAAAAGCAAAGTGGCTTTAACCGCACCATGCAAAACCTAACTGCACATTACAATATATTATTTAATGCCAATGAAATTTTAAGGCTTAAGCAGGAAAGCTATGCAACCTCATTTCCTGATGCTTATAGTGAATTGTTAAATGTATATCCCGATACTACTGCACAAACCGGCACACCTGATAAGGATTTAGAAGAAGCCATTATAAAAGCCAACAAGATCATCAGCATTAAAGAGCAAAGCCATTATCTGGGTGATGCCTACCTGGTGCTGGGCAAATCCCGCTACCTGCAAGCCAATTATTTTGATGCTGTTGAATACTTTAATTATGTAACCCGCTCATTTGGCAAACAGGCCAACCTTAAACAGGAAGCTTTGGTATGGAAAACCCGCGGACTCATGTACCTTAACCAATTGCCTTTGGCCAAACTGGTAATTGATTCGGCCGTAAAGGATATCAACCCTAAAAAAAATATTACTGCCGATGTTTACGCTACTAAGCTGCAATACGACATCATCACCCAAAATTACGCCGAAGCCGAAGAGATGGCTAAACTGGCTATTAAATACAGCTATATCAGTAACCTTAAACTCCGCTGGACTTTCATCCTGGGCCAGTTACAGGAGCTTAACCTAAAACCGGACGACGCCTACGAAAGCTATACCCGCATAGTTAAAAGCAACGCCAGCTTTGAAATGGCTTTTAATGCCAACCTTAACCGGATCCGCATCCACGACAATCAAAATGGCGTTAAGGCAAATAAGATCGATCTGCTGCGTGCCTTGCTTAAAAACAGCGACAATACTGATTTTTTCGACCAGGTATATTACCAGATTGCTGAGCAGCAATTTAAAGCAGGAGAAATCGACAACGCCCTGAAAAGCTATAAAAAATCGGTAAGGGTAAGCACTAAAAATCAAAACCAAAAAGGGCTTTCCTACCTGCGCATTGCCGATATCAACTTTAAAAACAAGGCCGATTATGCAAGCGCGAAGCTTTACTATGATAGCACCCTCAATAACCTGTCGTTAAATTACCCGGGATACCAGATCATCCGCAAAAAGGCCGATAACCTGCAGATCCTCACCCGCCTGCTCGAAACCATATCGCGCGAGGATACCCTGCAAATGCTTGCGGCCCTCGATGAGAAAACCCGCGACGCCCGTATAGACGAAATGGTAGCCCGCAAAACACGCCTGCAGCAACAAGCCGCTTTGGCAGCCAGCGCCGGAGCAGCCAGTGCCAATAACGGCGTTATGTCAAACGGCTTCGACAGAAACAACAACTCATCTTCTTCCAACAAAAACAGCGGCAATACTTTTTACTTCTACAATAGCAGCGCTGTAAGCCAGGGGTATAATGACTTTAAGCGTTTATGGGGAAATCGCAAGCTTGAAGATAACTGGCGACGCAGCAGGCGGTCAAATACTGGCATACCAACAGCTAATACTGGCATCGGCTCGCAGGTTAATGACCCTGATGCACCCGTTGGCAGTGTTGCCTATAATAGTACCAATGTATCAGCAGGCACTTACAGGCAGGATATCGTTAAAAACCTGCCCCTTACACCTGCCTTGCTTCAGCAATCAAATTTCAGGATCTATAACGCCTATTTTGAAATGGCAAATTTTTATCGCGATGTACTCGGGGATAAAAAGGAAGCCATAGCCACTTATGAAACTTTACTTGCCCGTTTCCCTCAAAGTAGTGATAAGCCTTCTATCTATTACAACCTGTACAGGCTTTACGCTGATATCGACGCGACAAAATCAAATGACTATAAAAACAGGCTTCTGAAAGAATATCCCGAAAGTGTATTTGCAAAAGTTATTCTCGATCCTGATTATGCGCGTAAGCTGGCCGACGTAGATGCCGAGTTTAATGGGTTTTATAACCAGGTGTACGACCTGTATGCTCAAAGGCAATACACACAGGTGATTGACAAGGCAAACGATCTGCTCAATAAATATCCCAGCAACCGGTATGCTGCCCAGCTTTATTACCTGAAGGCCATCGCCGCAGGGCATATGGAAAAGCTCGCTCCTTTCCAGGCCGACTTACAGCTCATCGCCTCAAAATATCCACAGGATAAGCTTATCGCCCCGCTGGTTAACCAGCACCTGGCCTATATCGATTCGAACAAAGCCGAGATAGCGGCCCGCCCGGTGGTATTGTTTAATGATGATCCTAACGAAATCCCATTCACGCCGCCGGTAGCTTACCAAAAACAAACAGAATACCGGCCGCCATACACCCCAACTGCTCAAAACGTAACCCCGCAGCAACGCCTGCCCGAACGTGATACGCGCGAAATAGCCGGGGCAAAAACATCAGCACCTCAAATTCAGCAGGCGGTAACTCAACAGCCCAAGCAGCTTGCCACCATACAAATTCCTTTGCCGCAGCATAAAATGCCCGATACATCACGGGATATTTCAGCGCAGCCTGTACCAAAACAAATAGATACGGTGGCCGCTGTGCGTCCGGCAGTGATCAGCAACGCGCCGGCTGTAAATTATATATTCAGTAAACGCGACAGCAGTAATTATTACTTTGTGATAAATGTAGCCAGCGGTACAACTAATCTGGCCTCAACACGTTTTGGTGTAGGGCAGTTTAACCGTACGCGATATACCCGCAGCGAAGTTATTCACCATGTAAAAAGCATTGGTGATAATAACCAGTTGATATATGTTGGCCGTTTTAACAGCCTTGCCGATGCTAAAGATTATGCACGCACCATTATACCCCTGCTTCCTGATATTATGAAGGTGCCAAGGGATAAATACAGCTTTTTTATCATTACCAAAGAAAATCTGGATAAATTAGCAACCCAAAGTATATTGGATAGTTATTTTGACTACTACCAGAAATTTTATTAAAAAATGAGAACCACTAACACAAGGTTTAACTCGAAGAATCAACTCCAGCCCGCAGATATAAGACGATACAACTGGTACATATGGCGTATCGTGATAGCCCTTTTTGCCTTCGTGGTTATCATGATAACACTCACCATTTTTGATGTGTTCGGTCAGCTGCCATCTTTCCGCGATCTGGAAAACCCTAAGAGCAACCAGGCTACAGAGATCATCTCGTCTGATAAGCAGGTATTGGGCACTTATTATATTCAAAACCGCTCAAACGTTACTTACCGTGAGCTATCGCCAAACGTGATCAATGCTTTGGTCGCTACGGAAGATAAACGCTTTTATGATCACTCGGGCATTGACTTTGGCCGAAGCTTTACCATATTCGCCCATTTGCTCATCGGACAAAAACAGGGCGGCAGTACCATAACACAGCAGCTGGCACTTAACCTTTTTTCTGAAAGATCGGCCAATCCGTTTAAACGTATAATCCAAAAGTTACAGGAATGGGTTACCGCCGTTAAGCTTGAACGCCATTATACCAAAGAAGAGATCCTGACCATGTACCTGAACACGGTTGATTTTGGTGCTTATAATACGTATGGCATCAAGTCGGCAGCACGTACTTATTTTAATACTACACCTGATAAATTAACACCCGATCAGGCTGCGTTGTTAATAGGTATGGTTAACGGTCCCGGTATTTATTCGCCCATTCGCCACCCGGACAATGCACTCAAAAGACGCAACCTGGTACTTAATCGTATGGGCGAGCAAAAATATCTGAGCGATGGCCAGGTGGAAGAGTTTAAACAGAAACCACTTGGTTTAGATTTTCACCAGAACAACCATTTTGACGGTTTGGCCCCTTACTTCCGTTCAGTACTAAAAAAGGAGCTTCAAAAGATCTTTAAGGAACAGAACATCAACCGCCCTGATGGTTCGCCTTACGATCTTGACCGCGACGGCTTAAAAATATATACTACTATTGATGCTACTATGCAGCAGTATGCTGAGGATGCACAACGGGAGTACATGAAAGATCTGCAAGCTCAATTTAATGATCACTGGCGCGGACGTAACCTGTACAAAAGCATTCATAACTTTAAATTTTTGCTTGACCAGGGGATGCAAAAGTCGGACAGGTACAAGCAACTGAAACAACAGGAAAAATCTGATGAGGAGATTGAAGAAAACTTCAAGACCAAAACAATGCTTAACCTGTTTACCTGGCATGGGAATATCGATACAATGATGCGCCCAATGGACTCCATCATTTACTGTAAAATGCTTTTACGTAACGCGCTCATGAGTATGGATCCAACAACCGGTTATGTAAAGGCCTGGGTTGGTGGTACCAACTTTGAACACTTTAAGTATGATCAGGTAAAGAACGGTACACGCCAGGTAGGTTCAACAGCCAAACCGTTTACTTATGCTGTGGCTATTGATAATGGCTACTCGCCTTGCATGAAGATCAATAATGTACCCGATACCATCCGTGGTTACGGTGCGCCATGGTGTCCCCGCTCATCACCATCTGAAACTTTGCCGGGCTTTATTACTTTAAGGCAGGCATTGGCACATTCACAAAACTGGGTTACTGCCCACGTTATGGGCGAAGTAAAGCCTGAGCCTGTTGTAGATCTGATCAAGAAGATGGGCATCACCAGCGCCGTTCCGCCTTATCCATCAATTTGCCTTGGTACATTTGATGCTTCCGTTTTTGAGATGACAGCCGCATACTCTGCTTTTGCCAACCATGGCTTGTGGACAGAGCCTACTTATATTTTACGCATCGAAGATAAAAACGGGAACGTGCTGTACACCCACACCCCACGCGTAGTACAGGCCATGAACCCGCAAACGGCCTATGTAATGACCTATATGCTTAAAGGCGTTATTGAAGATGGCACCGGCTCAAGGTTAACTTACAAATACGGTTTACGCAATCCTATCGGCGGTAAAACCGGTACAACCCAAAACAACTCTGACGGCTGGTTTATTGGTATAACTCCACAACTGGTTACCGGCTTATGGACAGGCTGCGAGGACCGCGATATTGCTTTCCAAAGCACCCGCCTTGGCGAAGGAGCCAACAGTGCCCTGCCGATATTTGCCATGTACATGAAAAAGGTATACGCTAACCAGGCATTAGGCATTAAAAAGAATGTTGACTTTGATGCCCCTGCAAATGGTGTAAGTATCATACTGGATTGTGGAGCCTACAACCAGCAACAACAGGGAACTACTGAAGTGGATAAGAAATTGGGATTTTAATTATTTTTGTTTAATCAGGAGGATATCTCCAACCGTCATTGCGAATCTAAAATATGTCATTGCGAGCGAAGCGTGGCAACCGCACAGAAGCATAGCTGCTCTGTATAGTATGCGATTGCTTCGTCGTTCCTCCTCGCAATGACATATTTCAAATTCGCAATGGCGTTTTCATTAAAACCTGTGATCCAGTGAGTGAGAAATTTGACTATAAAAGTGCTTTAAAAAACATCCCTCACAAACCCGGGGTTTATCAATACTGGGATAGTGAGCAGGAACTGATATATATTGGCAAGGCCAAGGATTTGCGTAACCGTGTCGGGTCGTACTTTAATCAGGATATCCACATCAATGCCAAAACACGGGTACTTGTATCCAAGATCCGTGCTATAACTTTTACTATTGTTGATACCGAGGTTGATGCCTGGCTGCTGGAAAACAGCATGATCAAGAAGCATCAGCCGCGCTACAACGTAATGCTTAAGGATGATAAAACCTACCCGTGGATCATCATTAAGAACGAAAATTACCCGCGCATTTTCTGGACACGCCGTATCGTAAAAGATGGCTCCAAATACCTTGGCCCCTATGCATCCGTGAGCATGATGCACAACATTTTGGGCCTTATCAAAGAAACTTATCCCCTGCGTACCTGCAACCTGCAGCTCACCCGCGAAAATATTGATAAGGGTAAATTTAAGGTTTGTTTGGAATACCAGCTGGGTAACTGCAAAGGCCCCTGCCAAAACTACCAGACCGAAACTGACTACGATAACAGTATTGAAGAGATCAAAGATATCCTGAATGGCAAAATAGGTGCTGTGCTTCGTAGATTAAAAAGCGAGATGGAAGCCGCTGTCATGGAAATGAACTTTGAGCATGCCCACCGCCTTAAACGCAAGTTTGAATTGTTGGAAAATTATCAGAGCAAGTCAACCGTTGTTAACTCGTCTATTACCGATGTGGATGTGTTCAGTATTGCATCGGAAGAGAAAATTGCTTTCGTCAATTTTCTTAAAGTAATGAACGGCACCATTATCCAAACGCAAACCATCGAGCTTAAAAAACGACTGGATGAAAGCGACGAAGAATTGCTTACACTGGCCATATCCGAGTTCAGGAGCCGTTACAGCAGCGACAGCAAGGAAATCATCGTGCCCTTTGATATTGACCTTGAGGATCATCCAAACATCAAATTCACGGTACCCAAACTCGGCGAGAAACGCAAGCTGCTTGATCTTTCGCAAAAGAATGTGCAATTCTTTAAAAAGGAAAAGATAGATCAATACGAAAAGCTAAACCCCGAGATCCGTACCGAGCGCCTGCTTACGCAGATGATGAAAGACCTGCGTATGAACCAGCTCCCGCGCCATATTGAATGTTTCGATAACTCTAACTTCCAGGGCAAATACCCGGTATCTGCCATTGTGGTATTTAAAGATGGTAAACCTTCGAAAAAAGATTATCGCCACTTCAACGTTAAAACTGTTGAGGGTCCCAACGACTTTGCCACGATGGAGGAAGCTGTACACCGCCGTTACCGACGTTTGTTGGACGAAGGAACAGAATTACCACAACTGATCGTGATTGACGGAGGCAAGGGCCAGTTATCATCGGCCATGCATAGCCTTAAGTTATTGGGTATTGATAAAAAGGTAACCGTAATAGGCATTGCCAAACGCCTGGAGGAACTTTATTACCCTAATGACCAGTATCCGATGTACCTCGACAAAAAATCGGAAACCCTTAAAGTAATCCAGCACCTGCGCGATGAAGCCCACCGTTTTGGCATCACCTTTCACCGCAAAAAACGCGACCAGGGCACACTGGTAACGGAACTTGAACTAATAGATGGTATAGGTAAAACCACAGCCGAAAAGCTCCTTAAATACTTCAAATCGGTAAAAAAAATACGTGAAGCTAATGAGGAAACGCTGCTTGAAGTAGTAAACCTAAAACAGGCCAAAGCGATGCTGGCATATTTTAACGCAAGTGCGGTTTAAGTGGTTAAAAACAATTGATTCTCCTGTCTCTCGAAACGACAGGATCCTCTCATAACCTTGTCCTTAACTTACATTATTTAAAACGTCATTTTTATTCAGCCATTTAACCGGGTCAAAGTCAAATCTATATCCCCATTTATTTGTATAAATATCGCCTATCGATTTTTTACTCCTATAACGTTTTAGCCGAACCCCACACTTTATATTTTTATAATGCTCATTTGCGTAAAAAAATATTTTGTTTTTGAAATCTAAGTTGTCAAATTCCAGAGCTAATTCTGGCGTACAAAGATTAAGGTCGGAAAATTTAAAATACAGATTGCTATAATTAATTCTGGCTTTTCTTCTGTTCCAATTATCTCTCGCTTCCTTTTCATTTTTATAATGAAGAAAATGAATCTCCACATCGTCAATAAGCCCTATAGGATATGCCACGGAGCCAATATTGTATTTGGATTTTTTAATGAAGGTTATCTCTTTGCTCATATAAACCTGAAAATTTTGGATTAGCTTAATGTAGCATGGCGAGTAAAAGAAAAGCCCTACAGTTGGAGTTAAATATTTCAAATTTAACTCTTCGTAAATACCACCGCCCCAACAGTCATTCGAAAAAATAGTAAAATCAGTGTTATGATTCTGTCTTTTTTTAAGCGACCTATAAACTGGTTCAATAACTCTATTTTCTAATACTTTAATTAATTTAAATATCATAGTTAAATATCAATCGTCAGTTATTATTTTATCTATAATCCCTCTTCAAAAACTTAAAGACCAATTAATTTTAAGGTTTATAGGTATCATTAACCCTGAAAAGATGATCTGGTTGATAAGAAAAAATCAATTTTAAATAAGACATGCCTGAAAAGCAAAAATAAGATATTTACGTCACTCGCTTTTAAGAAGTTAAAAGTAATTGATTACCCTGTTTTCAAAATGATATCCAATTAAAAAAACGATAGACATAAAAGCGCTCTTGCTGTCCACTAACAAGTTGTATAAGAGCAGTGTCAAATATGTTTAAGTTTGCGGATATTTTTCAATTCATCATAATATCCGGGAACAATGAATCTCCTGATATACTGCTGCGCACTTACATTATTTTAACGCAGGGGCGGAAGCAAAATTGAATTAATCCTCTTTTCCACAATTTATACTGAAACACAAAGGCCCGGTTCAATGAACCAGGCCTTCTTTATATGGTGGAGAGTAATTTTCTTACTGGGCTATATAGAATGATTTTTGATCGCCATCCTGGTAAACGTGGATTGATTTTTTAACTACCTGGTTGTTTGTAGTGATTTCCATAGTGTATTCACCATCTTCCAAACCGGTTAACACATAACCTTTGCTTACGTCAGTTTTGCTCGGTACAAGGTCTTTCAACAAAAGCTCGTTGTTTTTATTGTAAACTTTTACAATTGATTTTCCGCTTTCTGATTTAACAAAGTCAACTTTAATACCGCGGTCGTGGTCAAGGGCTTTAAAGCTTACAACTTCTTTGGCTTTAGGGGTAACATCTATTTTACCTTCGTCGGCTTTGGCTACTGTAGTAGCAAATACACCTGCAGTTAATAATACAAATAAGGCTGATAATTTTATTGAGGTTTTCATGATCGTAAGGTTTTAATGTCTTAAATATGTTGTGTTGTTGTTTTCAATGATCAAATGAACAACATATATTTTGATCGCTAAAAAGTGTTATACCAGCTGTTGATATAAATAGACAAAGCCCCGAAAGCTCTCTGCAAACCCTAAAAATGCACTATTTACCCACATTTTAGGCGTTGGTCGAAATTTAGGGGGAGTTGGTAGAATGGTTTAAGCAATTGGTCAGGCGGAAGATGAAATTCGCATATAAAATACTCAGCAGCGTTGCGCCGAACTTGCTTCGGCACTCCACGGGACAAGTAGCCGATTTGCTTAGCATGGTTGCTTAGTACGTGGAGTGTTGAAACAAGTTCAACATGACATAGTTAAAATAGAATCATGCTGAGTAGGTAAAATCCAGGGACTTTGAAGGGGAAAAATGACTTTGTCCTTCTGTCATGCTGAGGTACGAAGCATCTTCTTCGCCCTGTACAGCGGCTATGCTCATTGAAGAAGATCCTTCGTACCTACCCATGACATAATAAATAAAAAATGTTCCCGTCAGCAGGTAAGCTTCGGGCGAAAGCGGGCAGAACAATGGAGGCCTTAAGCGCGGGAAAGGGTATAGCAAGTTTTTGCAGAAGTTCGGCTGAGTGGGTGCGAAGCAGGGCAAAATAATTGCAGCCCGTGGTTCTGTCCGATTTGCAGGGCAAAGGCCTGTGCGCAAAGAAGCCTATCTGCTGACTTGATTTTTTGGGTACTTTTGTATCAAGACAAAAGTACCTGGCCCAGCGCGGCCAAGAGCGCGACGAAATAAATCCATAGAACAAAGACCGTTACCTCCCTGTTGGGAATTGCTTCGTACCTTATAATGACACGATCGTAAGTTGTTGATTATTAAGTATGTTTTTTGATCAATTTTATAACATGGGCGTTGCCTGCGGCCCGGGCTTTCCGTTACAAGTCCTCGCCTTTCCTGCCCGCACTCCCTATACACGCTGTGGGCTTTACACTGCAATCCCTAACGCGGCCCCCGCACAACATCGCTAAAATATATGTTGCACGTCATCACGATTTTTTTCAGGATTTCCCTGATGGTTACTCGCAATGACGTGGTGAAGATGGCATTTCACCTTCAGAGCCCGCCGGACTTTAAACTCAACATAACTGATTGCTCTTAGGAATCATGATAAACCTTAACAGGCATATAAAACAAAACAGGCGATGAAAATTCATCGCCTGTTTTATAAAATCTCGTTTAATCTTAATCTATTAGTACTGCCAAAGGTTAAGTTCCCAATCAAGAAGGGATTTTTTGATCCTTTCCGATTCGTAAAGCTTATCGATACCCTGAGCATAGTCTTTTATACGTTCATCTTTGTCGTTACTTTCTTTTACGATATAACTGGTAAAGATGCGTTTGATAAATACATCATCGAAGCTTAGGCCGGTGGCATCGCTGCTACGGCTAACAACCTCTTTGGTTGCAAGTATAGGGCGCGCTTCAGGGAAATATACCCAAAAAGCAGGCTGATAATCCACATCAAGTGTACCGGTTCCTTTTGGCTTAATCAATGGGGCAATACCTATAATGCGTGGCTCAAATACCGAACGTTGTTTATCAAAAATCCAATCTTCTTTAATGCGGAACTTAAGTACGCTATCAGGGTTAAATTCGCCTGCAACAAGGCTTGATGATATAACGTTATTGTCCTTGTCGCGTTTTTCAACCACGCTGCTGTCAGATGCTAAACGACCGCGGGCCTGAGCACCTGTTAAAGGTGTAGTGAAACCGTCGCCTCCCGGATCATCTTTTTTGCCCGGTGTTGGGTCATAAGCTGTAAGCTCACCCCTGCTAATGGCATCAAGCAGCACGTCGATTAAACGGCCTTTCGGCGAAGCCAGGTATTGGTTCATCTTCTCGCGAACATCAATTTCACGCCAAACACGTTTTGCAAACGCCACATCATTTTCACGCAAATTAGGATAGGGAGTTACCTTAGCATTGATGATGTTGCTTCTTTTGTAGTACCCATCAAGCGGCCTGTCAAAAGGCTTTGCAGCAATTTTACGTGCTGTATCAAGCGGCTGCTGGCTGGTAACGTTATCCGGTTGAACCTGTACAGGTTTCTGTGCTGTTTGTTTTGTTCTTGCTGTGGTTGTTTTTTTTGCCGGCGGCCTTTTAGTACGCTTTTTCTGTGCATAAGCACTTACACAAGCAAGACACAGGATAACAACTAAAATTCTCTTTTTCATACGCCTTTAATTTGCGGATAATACAATCGGGTCAAGTGACCGCGGTGAATGGTCAGGGCCTACCGCGATGATATCCTTGAATATAACCGTAGTTCCTGGGGTAACTGTATTTAAAGCACTGTGCATAGCGCCGGTTAACTCACCGCCCGAACCTGATAAGATAATAGCATCCTGGCGTGGTTTTACAACCAGCATAGTAAAGTGCGTTACATTAAATTTAGCATCAAAGTCAAAGTTATCTAACTGGGCAAAAAGCCTGTCTTGTGCTTTGATATTGGCCGAGCTGGTGTTACCACCGCTTTTACCTGCAAACTGTGGTTTAGGGTCGGGGATCCGTTTGATACGGAACTCTGTTGAACCCAGTACCATACCTTTTTCGCCGGTAACAGTAAGCGTCGCTTTACCAATGCTGCTTACCGTAGCAGTGTAATGACCGCCTGATCCGCTTAATGAGCCACTGCTCATCCTTAGGTTGATGCTTCCGGTTGGAACACCCGGCGCCGATACTGAGATCGGGTTAGGTACACCAATATAAAGTACGTTCATTTTATCAGGAGAAACTACTGCTGATGGCCTTGCAACCATATAAGACGCCGTAATAGGATACGTTTTCGGTGGACCCTCAACCTGTTTAACACTTAATTGACCAGTCCAGGTATGTAAACCCTCGCCACTTGCGGTAGTTGTATAGGTACCCACACCATTAGATGTTGGAATCGACGACCCACCTACAGTAATTGATGGATTTGAATTTTGGTCATACGCAGTTAAAAATATTTCAGCTTTATATTGCTGACCAGCTATTACATAGCTGCTTGGTGCAACCGCAACAGCCTTAAATTGATTTAAGGTAACCTGCGCCTGGTCAATTTTGCCTAATATTTTTTTGACAACCTCATTCTCAGCATTCTTATTGTCGGTTTGTATTTTTGCAAGGGTCGTAATTGCTGCACCCAACGGAATACCATCGCCAAAATAAGCCTGTTGCCAGGTTTTTGAAGGAATTCCCGGACGCTTTGGAGGGTTAATTGCGTTCAAGGAAAAATTCACCCCAACGCTATCTTTAGGCCCTAAAATTGACATTAATTTAGCCCGGGTTGATTCTATCTTCTCTTTTAAAACATCCGCTTTTTTATTGTTGATCATTACCTCCGGAGATATATCCAGATTATCTCTGGCTTCAATATCATCTATCTCGGGGTTAATGCCGCCGCCTTTTTTAATTAATTCTGCTTTTAGTTCTTCAACGTAGGCATTCAACTCATCGGCAGTTTTGCTGGCTTCTCTTGCTCTTTTAAGTAATTCTTGTGCTTTTTCGGGCTGTTCTTTTAATTTGGTAGCCTCAAAAGCACTGTAAGTAGTTTGTAAACTGGTAGTGACATTTGTTCTGGATGCATCCAGGCTTCGCGTTATATTTTTGAAAGCGTCAAGTAAACTATCCGGCACATTAAGGGCTATGAGGCCCAATAATACCAGGTATAGTATACCTATCATTCGCTGTCTTGGGGTTTCCTTACCTCCGGCCATCTATTATAAATCTTTTCTGGTAATCAATCAATTAATTATAATTAAACGCGCGGCTGGTTCATGGCAGTAAGCATGTTACCATAAATGGCGTTTAATGATGACAGGTTTTTAGCCAAACGACCTACCTCTTCCTTAAACTGTTTTGAATCATCCATTGATTCATTAAAGTTGTTCATGGTGAGTGCAAGGTTCTGGTAAAATTTATTCATTGATTTTAAGTGCGCGCTTGAATCCTGTAATTCAAGTTCGTAAACTGCGTTCAGTGCAGAAAGGTTTTTAGCCAATTGGTTAACCTGGTCATGGTAAGCCTTTGAATCAATATTTGAATTAGCCATTTCGGTTAAGTTAGCCGATGCCTTTTCAAACGAATTGCTCAACTTATCATAACTTGCTGTTGCATCTTTAACTTTAGCAGTAAAAGCTATAGTAGCTTCGCCAGCGTCTGTAACGCGTGATATAGCGGCTACTTTATCGCCAAATGTGCGTAAACCATCACCCAGGCTGCGAACCAGATCAGGGCCAATTTTAGCATCTTCCATCATTTTATCCAAAGCAGCAGTTGTTGACGGCCCTGCATTACTGCCACCGCCTCTTACAGTTATTTTGGGAAGTTCGCCCTGAAAATCCTCACTTAATTCAGGATATACGCGTACCCAGTCAATTTCCTTTTCATCCCTCTGTAAACCCAATAAAAAGAATAGTACCGCTTCTGTACCCAAGCCCAATGTAATAAACTCAGAGGCAAATTTCCAGTGTTGTATTTTAAACAACAAACCGATAATTACTACGGTTGCACCCAATGATATTACGTTCCCAATTCCGAATGGTTTTTTCTTTCCAGCCATAATAATTCAGAAATAACTTTTTTTTATTTTTTGATTTGATTGTTACTTGCCTTAACTAATATAAATTAGCGTTTGTCTGTAATATCGCGGCCCAGATAGTGGGTCACGCAACGGAAACCGATGTATGATTTTGCGGTATCCTGGTATTCATAAGAACGGGTAGAATTTTGAAGAAAATATCCTATATCTTTCCATGAACCGCCGCGCACAACTTTACGTTTCAGCACTTCGGGATCGGTTGATTTGGCTTCGTAATTAAAGGTTGGCGCAAGATCATGCACAAATGTTGATGCCGATTCGTCAAAAGCAGATAATGTCCACTCGGCCACGTTGCCTGCCATATTATACAAACCGTAATCGTTAGGAAAATATGAACGAACAGCCACAGTATAAGGGCCGCCATCATCAGTATAATTACCGCGACCAGGCTTAAAGTTTGCCAGCAGACAGCCTTTAGCATTTTTTATGTACGGGCCACCCCATGGATAATCGGTGCCGATCCTTCCGCCGCGGGCAGCGTATTCAAACTCCGCTTCAGTTGGCAGGTTGTAAGGTGCACGGTGCGGTAAGTGGCGCTTATCTTTATAAGCATCATTATAACGGGTACGCCATACGGTGTAAGCCCTCGCCTGCCTCCAGGTAACACCAACTACAGGGTAGTTACGAAAAGCGGGGTGTGAAAAATAACCTTCAACCATTGGTTCATTGGCTGCATATGAAAAATCACTCAGCCAAACCAGAGTGTCAGGATACACCGCAACTGTATCGCGCAAAATGAAGTCAGAACGACGTTTGGTTTTATCGTTATGATGATCGGCGGCATCGCGCAGGGTAAACAACGCGTAGTTATATTTAAGCAAGCGCACATCAACCTCGTTACGGTCAAACACACGGTCATCGCCCTGATAGTACATACCTTGTAATTTCTGAGTGTTGTTTGCCTGGCCTTTTTTGTCGCTCCAGATAGGGTTTTTCTTTACAAAATCCCAGTTGATAAATCTTTTACCACCAGCATTGTTGTTACCCGCACCGCCTTTTGGCTGAATAAAGTATTTGTTATCATTTATATAGCTGGTAATAGCTATCGAATCGCGCACCCAGTTCACAAACATCTTATACTGGCTATTTGTGGTTTCGGTTTGATCCATAAAAAACGGCGAAATCGTAACCTGTTTAGTTTGCGCTATCTGGGCAAATGTTACGTCCTGATCGGTTTGCCCCATAAGGAAACTGCCACCCGGAATATAAACCATGCCATAAGGGACTTCGGCCCTGAACGATCTTGCAGGTACACCTACAACCTCACCCCTGTCACCGCCTCCGCGGCCACAACCACTTAATACACCACCTGCTAAAACAACTATTAAAAAGTATATCTGCTTCATTTTACAATTCAAAATCAGTTATATAACTATAACACAATGCGACGCCCGAATATATTACATTTTACTCAATGTAAGCTATAAAAAACGATATTTTGCCCCTATGAATCGATAAACTGTATACTTATCTTATCAATACAGCACAAAACGCCATATAATTAACAAACCGCTAACCAATTGTTAATATGACAATTAGTTAGCGGTTATACGGGCAAATACTGCAAAAAGTTGCAGCCGGGTTAAATAAATTTCTAATTTATTTGTTCACAAGCTTTACATATTGCTCAATAGCCATGGTCATTGATGGCGCGCCAGGGGTTGGAGCGGGTATATCCAAAATCAAATCGGCCTCAAGCACAGCCTTATGGGTAGTTGCACCAAAGGCGGCAATGCGGGTGTTGTTTTGTTTAAAGTCGGGAAAGTTTTTATACAACGACTGTATACTTGACGGGCTAAAAAATGCAATAACATCATAAAACACATCGGCAAGATCAGAAAGATCGCTGCAAACAGTACGAAAAAGTACCGCGGGTGTAAAGTTATATCCGTTCTCCAGCAAAAAGCGCTGGGTTTCTTCAGCAGCAACATCCGAGCAAGGGTAAAGGAATTTTTCGGACGAATGCTTTTTCAATACCTCCGCAAGATCGGCAGCGGTTTGCTTGCCAAAAAATATCTTACGCTTACGGTATTGGATATACTTTTGAAGATATAGCGCAATGGTTTCTGAAAGACAAAAGTATTTCATTTCAACCGGCACCTCAAAACGCATTTCCTCGCATATGCGAAAAAAATGATCGGCCGAATTACGACTGGTAAAGATTACTGCGCTAAAATCAGCCAGGTTGATCTTCTCTTTTCTGAAATCCTTTGCGGGCACGCCTTCAACATGAATAAATGATCTGAAATCAATTTTCAGGTTAAGCTTTTTAGCCAGCTCGGCATAAGGATTTTTATCATTTTCGGGCTTAGGCAAAGTAACCAGTATGCTTTTAACCTTTTTCTTTCTATCTTCCAATTCAGTGCTTTTAATAACCTAAATTTTAATATTCAATGCCTTTATTAAAATCAAAACAGGGCAAATTTCGAGGGCACAAAGATACGTAAATAAATAAAACTTATGAAATCGAAAGGTAGAAATTATATTTACGCTGCTCCTGATGTATTGCCATATAAAAATTACGATAATTATAATGAGTGTTGCGATTAGTAATACCGGGATATATTGGGCCCCAAGCAGGCTGAAGCAAATAATCACCGGCAAAAAAGCAAACGCGATGTTAAAATAGGTAAGATGAAGGATATTGAGGTATTCGCTCACCAGTTTATTAATATCAAACACAAACCCTAAAAACTTGAGTATTAAAAACTTGAGTGAAAATAATACTATAATTACAATGGTAAGAAAAGTAAACAGGCCGCTTCCTGCAATTTTATAATAAACGCCTTTGTATGCGGCCAGCTGATATAAAAACAAACTGAACGTAGCACAAAATAATAAAAACAAACCCAGGAAAGCCCAGGAGCTAACGGGGCTCTCTTCTTTACCGGCTATTGAAAGCACACGTTTACTGTAAAAAGAAGTGAACACGTTGCTTACATCTTTGCTCAGGGCAAGGTTAAGGATAGCTGTATATAACAGCATAGCAATAATGATCACAATAACCCAGGGATCACGCGAAGGGCGATTATGACCTTCCATTACCCGGCTTTTTGACCTTGAATGAAGATCCAAAAAGCCATAACCATGATACAATTCGCGGGCAAAAACGCTGTCGGCATATGCTGCACGCATGGCGGCATCAGGCGCCCTGAGGTATCGCATGGCAACAGAGTCGGCAATAAATTTATCCCTGTTTTGCATGGCGTTAGCCACCGAATCAAGCACTGAGTTGCCCGGTCTAAAACTACGCACAGGTGATTTTAAAGGCGTATCAGCCACCGTTGAATCTTGTTGCGCAAAAGCAGCAGCACCATTCAACAAAAACAGCAGGCAACACCAAATAACCAAACGGATTCTCAAAGCTTAAACGGGGCTTATTATTTTTTGCAAAAGTAGGGTAATTATCTTAACCAGAATTTTATGAATTAATATTTTTTTGAAATTATTTAGAAGGTTAATCCTGTGTTTCTTATTAAAGGTCGGATTCTTATAAAAAAAAGTCTAATTAATACAATCGGAATAGAAGTTGGCAAAATATATTTGTTGTTACATAAGCTGCTATAGGTAACCTTCTAACAAATTGATGGAAAATTTTAGCTAAACCTAAAGATTATTAACAACCTAATGGTCAAATAATCTGCGTTGAGATCAAAACCAATAATTAAACAATTAACCCAAATGCCGATCAGGAACATTTAAATTTTGCATAGTTAATTTAAATGCCAAAAAGTGTAAATTATGAAAATAAGCACCCGATTATTGTTATTAACCCTGTGTTTATCTTACAAAGGATATGCCCTGCAAAACACCATTATAGTTAGCAGCCCCAATAGGCAAATTAATGTCAGCATATTCATTTCAAAAGGCAAATTGCTATATAAAGCAGCAGTTAATAATGCAATGCTGATAGCCCCGTCTCGCTTGGGTTTAACTGTTGATGGTACCGACCTGGGTGTTGAAACCAAATTTGCCGGCACCCCTTCAAATAAAAAGATCAAGGAAATTTATAATATCAATGGCTCGCACAAAATGGCACATAATGAAGCCAATGAGACCACAATTCCGTTAATAACGGCCGAGAAGAAATTCAACTTGATTGTACGCGCTTATAATGATGGTATAGCTGTACGTTACACAATCCCTTATCATACAAAACACGTCGACGCAGACTCAACCTCATGGAAATTTTCCGGAAAAGTAGCGCAGATTGCATGGTCGGATTATAGCGAAAGTTATGAAGGCTTAAGCCATGTAACCACGTTGCCGTCTGTTCCCCAAAATACGCCAATAATGGGCCCCTTAACTTTTAATGTGAATGGCCTTTTTGCATCCGTTTCAGAAGCAGATTGCGAAGACTTTTCAGACATGTCTTTTATACGTCATGAAAACTCTTTTCAAGCAAATTTCCCCTTTGCACCTAACGGATGGGAAGTACAACCGGACAGTAGTGCCAGACATGCTGTACTTAAAGGTATTTATGAAAAGCAAAAAGTATCTCCCTGGAGAACAACCATCATAGCCGCAAATTTAACTGAGCTTGTAAACTCAGACCTGCTCACGAATCTGTGCCCGGCACCGCAAAAAGACAGCGACTTTAGTTGGGTAATGCCAGGCCGTTGTTTATGGCAATGGTGGAGCGTTGGCGCCCCCAAGTTTGCCGACCAAAAAAGTTGGTATGATGCGGCGGCTAAATTAAATTGGGAATATTATTTGGTGGATGACGGGTGGCGAAATTGGAGCGAGCCGGGTAAAGATCAATGGCAGCTTTTGGGAGATGTGATATCATACGGAAAAAGTGTTGGCGTAAGATCAATTGTTTGGGTTGATTCTAAAGAAATGAGATCGGCGGCGGCACGCTATGCGTATCTAAAGCGAATCAAAGATTTGGGAGCGACAGGTATTAAGATCGATTTTATCCCCTATGCAACATCTTCCATTATGCAATGGTACATGGGTACCATGCAAGATTGCGCAGACCTTAAACTGATGCTCAATTTTCATGGAAGCGTAAAACCAACCGGATTGACAAGAACCTACCCTATGGATATCACAAGGGAGGCAGTTAGGGGGAATGAATATCATATGACACGGTATAAAAGAGTTGCACCGTTAGACCATGATGTATCTGTGCCGTTTACGCGTTTTACAGCAGGCGCGGCAGATTTTACTCCTGTAATACTTAACCAGGAACAACTTACATCGCAAAAATTTACCTGGGCCCATGAGTTTGCTCAATCCATTGTATATCTTTCTCCTATTACGCATTTCGCGGATGAATATAAATTTTACCTGGAGAGCCCGATGTTTGATTTATTTCAACAGATACCTACAACCTGGGATGAGACAAAAGTTTTAAGCTGCACCCAAATGGGGAAAATTGTTGCTTATGCACGCAGAAAAGGAAACACCTGGTGGATTGGCGTAATGAATGGTGCCGATGCACATGAAATCAAAGTTCCTCTAAACTTTCTGCAGCGCGCAACAAAAGGGGTACTGATATATGACGGAGCAGATACCAATGCGTCTAGTCACCGTGAAGAAAGATTAGTCAATCCCAAAGACACGCTTACTATAAAACTATCGCCCGGAGGTGGCTTTGTAGCTATGTTGTAATAAACAAGGCGTTATATGACATGTGGCGTGCATAGAGCATGCCCACATGCCAGGCCATGTTAGGCACTTCTTTTTTATAAGAATGCGTAATTGATACAAAAGACATCACCAGTTAAAAGTACTTTACTCCGTAACACCAGTAGCAGCCCAAAATACCAGGTAGCCGGCTTTTTCTTTTTTTACGGTAACTCTTTTAAGAGTCCGCTTGCGGTCGGGGTGGATATTCAACACATCGATGTTATGATGATCGCTTTCAGTCATTTTATTTCCATGCCCCCATTTAGCCAGATCATGTACTGCGTAACTCAGGTTAGCATCACCTTCGGGGATATCATTATAATAATCGGGCACGGTAAAATCTTTGATCTCATAGCCATCGGCATAGGTTAGCGTAATATTCAATTGCGACTCCCCCTCAGAGCTGGTAAGGCTCAGATAGAAACCTGAATATTTTTCATGGGGTACTTCAAAGCTGAAGCTATCTGCACCAGCTATGTTACGGGTTTGGTTACCCTTGTCGCCATTTTTGTAATGGAGCAATATTGTTGGATGAGACGGATTTGCAGGTATCAGCGGATCATCAGCCAGGGCATGTGGTGTTTTATCTCCGTTTAATAATGCGGCGGCCATTGTTAAGTAGCCATCGCCCTTCCCTCCTCCGTCGATACCTATAACCCAGCTTTGGAGTTTGCCATCGGTAACCGTAGTTACCGGACGGGCGTTAAACAGCTTATTGATATTAACCTGGATTGTTTTACCTGCTTGCTGACTATTAGCTACAACGGCGTACAGCAGGGAGATGATTAAAAAAATAATGCATTTAAATTTCATGATCCTGTATAATTGGTAGCTAAAGATAGCGTAACGAAGATATCCCTTCAATCCCGGTTATTACAAATACCTGTTTTATTCAGAAAAGATAATTGCATTACCTTTGCCGCATGGCAGGCATCTACATACATATTCCCTTTTGCAAGCAGGCTTGCCATTATTGCGATTTCCATTTCAGCACATCATTAAAATACAAGGACGAAATGCTGCATGCTTTGGTCAGCGAGATCAAACTGCAAAAAAGCTATCTCAACGGCGAAACCATCGAAACTATTTACTTTGGCGGAGGCACCCCTTCTGTTTTGGATGGAGATGAGATCAGCCAAATCATCAACACCATTACCGAATTGCACACCGTGTCATCTACAGCCGAAATAACTTTAGAAGCTAACCCTGATGATCTGAAACCGGATAAACTCAAAGCGCTGAGACAAACACCGGTTAACCGCTTCAGCATAGGTATTCAATCATTTTTTGATGAGGACCTGGTTTGGATGAACCGTGTACATCGCGGGCAGGAAGCAGAATCATCGGTAAAGCGCGCCCAGGATGCCGGCTTTGAAAATATCACGGCCGACCTGATTTATGGCTACCCTATGCTCAGCGACACAAAATGGAAGCAAAACCTGGATAAGATGTTTGAACTTAACATTCCGCATGTATCCACCTACTCGATGACCGTGGAGCCACAAACCGCGCTGGCGGCTTTCATCAGCAAAAAAAAGCAGCCGCCCATGAACGAGCACCAAAGCGCCGAACAGTTTATGGTATTGATGGATACCATGCAGGCACATGGCTTTGAACACTATGAGATCTCCAATTTTTGCAACCCCGGCCAGTATTCGCGCCACAACTCCAATTACTGGAAAGGTGTAAAATATTTAGGCATCGGCCCATCGGCGCACTCTTATAATGGTGATACCCGGCAATGGAACGTAGCCAATAACGCCAAATACATGCAGGCACTCGAAACCGGAAAACTACAGGCAGAAACCGAGGAATTAACCGAAGCGAACCGCCTGAATGAATATATCATGACCTCATTACGTACCATTTGGGGGCTTGATCTGGCTAAACTTAACCAGATAGCCAAAGGGGCATCTGATGAATTATCAAAAGCTGCCGCCGAATATTTCGACAGGGAATGGATCATTCAAAAGGATAATGTTATTTATCTTAGTGCAACGGGTAAACTATATGCTGATAATATTGCGGCAGGTTTATTCTTTTAAACCTATTTGCCTGGTAACAGTCAATACATTGTTACAAAGCAAAATGATCGTTAGATCTGTTTAGCTTTACTAATCGTATCTTTAAATGGTACTTTATCCTGACTATTATAAATTATGAAAAAACTAATCATCGCGGCTTTTGCATTACTGGCTTTTGTCGCTGCTCCAAAAGCTTATGCCCAAAAAACAGTTGGTGGCGCGGTTATGTCGGCTGCTAAAAACATTGTACAAAACGCATCGGGCTCAAAAGATCACACCACACTTGTAGCTGCTGTAAAAGCGGCAGGCCTGGCGCCAACACTATCAGGCGCAGGGCCTTATACTGTATTTGCACCTACCAATGAGGCTTTTGCGAAATTACCTGCCGGTGCTGTTGATAACCTGTTAAAACCAGCCAACAAAGCAAGTCTGATCAAAACTTTAACTTACCATGTTATCCCGGGTAAACTGAGCTCGGCCGATTTGTTAACTAAAGTGAAGGAAGGCAAGGGTAAAACCGAGTTGAATACCTTAAGCGGCGGTACTATTACTGTAATGTCGCAGGGGGCAAAATTGTACCTGGTTGATGAAAAAGGCGGCAAATCATGGATCACTATTGCCGATGTCGCACAAAGCAACGGCATTATCCATGTGGTGAATGCTGTGTTGATGCCTAATTGATCCGGTTGGCGATAAGCGGTGCGTGGATTGCAGCTGTATATAGCGCAAGCTTGAAAACATAATGAAAACGCGCTTAAAAAAGGGCAATATAAACTCAGGATATTCGAGGCGCCAACAATCTACTTACTGCCGGCAGGCCATAATATTGCGATATAGTTATACTACTTTGGGGTTTATTTCGTTATTTTGAATGCTTTTAAATAAGTAGGAAACAATACTGTAACTTTATTTTAAAATTGGCGTAACTCCCCTAAAGTAATAAAACTATATATGTGCTTCATTCTTAACCCGATCGATACGGTTGAAAATATTTCTCCCGAAGACTTTAAGAAGAATTATTTAGACCCTCGTCGCCCACTGGTTATCAAAGGGCTTACCAAAAGCTGGCCTGCCCGCGAAAAATGGACTCCCGAATATTTAAAACAGGTTGTTGGCAATAAAGTGGTGCCACTGTATGATAACTCAAAGGCCGATCCGTCAAAGCCTATCAATTCATCGGCAACCGAAATGCCTTTTGATGAGTATATCGATCTAATCCGCAATAAACCAACCGAGTTAAGGATCTTTTTCTTTAATATATTCAAACAAGCACCACAGCTATTAGATGATATTGTATTGCCAAAAGACCTGATGGGTGGTTTCTTGGAGAGCATGCCTGCCATGTTCTTCGGTGGTTCAAACTCGGTTACCTTTTTGCACTACGATATCGATCTTCCGCATATTTTTCATACCCACTTTGGTGGCCGCAAACATGTGATCCTATTTGAGAACAAATGGAAACGCCGTTTATACTGTATTCCAAATGCTACCTATGCTTTGGAGGATTATGATGTACTAAACCCTGATGTTAAAAAATTCCCGGCGCTCGATGGCGTAGAAGGCATTGAGGTTTTCCTTGAACATGGTGACACCCTGTTTATGCCTACCGGTTACTGGCACTGGATGAAATACGTTGATGGTTCATACTCACTAAGCCTGCGTGCCTGGGATGCAAGTATCAGCCGTAAAGCGGCAAGTTTGTACAACCTGGCTATTAAAGGCGGGGTTGACAGCGCGCTAAAAATGATGTTCAAAGGCAAATATGCCAAATACCGTGAAGGCCTTGCTGTTAAATGGGCAAACCGCGAACTGGCCGCGGGGAAACCTTTTTAAGCCGAAAGTATCAAGTTTTAAGTCTTCAATCATGATATTAAATAGCGATGGATTTTATCCATCGCTATTTTTTTATCTATTACCCGAAGGCCGTGTCCCCACGGCCGGCTTATATAGCAAATGCGCGTGAGGACACGCGCATGGGAGAATAATACCCCCCCCGAGGCCGTGTCTCCACGGCCGGCTGCTTTGCTTGCAAATGCGCGTGAGGACACGCGTATTAGTGATAACTGAACGAAATATATTACCACCTATCCAACCCCAAAAGCTTTTTACCAAGTTCACTCAGTTCAGCTACAGAATTCTGTTTTTCACGCTCCAGCGGATCGCCGGGGAACGCGTAGCCCTGCATGGCCTCACGGCTTTGCCAGCTGTTGATACGCCACTGCCTTAGCTCTTCATTATCTTCCTGGGCGGGCATCATGGATATGTATTGAGCTATGCGCACTTTATCATTACTCTTATTAGGGCGGATACCGTGCGGCTGCAGGCTGTTAAATATTAGCAGGTCACCTGCCTCCAGTTTCACTTTTACGGTTTCAAATCCGGTGGTATCGGGTTTATAGTGATCACGGTCATCGGGTTGGGTTAACTTCCAGGTATCGTATGTTCGATATAGTTCAGGGATACATTGAAAACCGCCCATATTTTCATCCATTTGATCGGCAAGGGCCAGCACCCCCTGCACATTTTGAGGTTTGGTTTCAGGATCATAATCCCAATGAATAAAACCTTTGTATTCAAAACCAGGGCGAAGCGGGAAATTGAGGTTGGCTCTATCTATTGTTACCCATAGCTTCTCCGTGCCCCAGACATCCGCAAAAGCCGCATGAACTTTTGGATATTGGCGGTTATCCCACATAAACTGCTGGTTATAAATTTCAACCATGCCGGTGTTGTTCAACTCGCTCATCTGCATTTGCGCATTGGGCTTTTTATACCAGGTTTCTATGTCACTGGCATCTTTGCCTTCGTATTGCCATAGGTAACTCGCCAGTTTTTCAACTTGTGTTTTAGGCACTGCGTTTTTGACGATCACATAACCGTTCTCTATCCAAAATTGCCAGTCTGCCTCGCTAAGCACTTTTAGCGGTTCGTTGTTGCTACGTTTATTCAGGCCTACCTGGCTTGATTTTGCAGTAGAAGGATTGCCGGGGATCTCTTTATGGGCATTCGCAGGTGCGGTTGCCATGGTCATGGTTTCGTTTTCGGTCTTCATAATTTCATATTGATTTATAATTCAAAATTATACCTGAATTGAGGGCAGCTTATCCTGCACAATGACCAAAATTTGTTCTGTATTGATCAATTAACTATCTTTAATAAAACCAAATGTCCAATACAACATGGATAAGATCCAGTTAGAGAAGGTAGATTTTGAACCGGGCAAATCGTTCAAACTTTTTTCGCCCAGGCTCAGGAACACGTTCCTGTGGCATTATCACCCGGAATATGAATTGGTTTATGTGGAGGCCGATGCCGGGATCAGACACGTTGGCTCACATATCTCCGGCTATACCCAGCATGATCTGGTACTTATTGGCAGTAACCTCCCCCATCTTAATTTTGATTACCGGCTCCGGAGCGAATACCACCAGATAGTGGTGCAGCTAAAAGAAGATTTCATGGGAACGGCGATAGGCACGGCACCCGAATTTTCGGCCATCGAGCAGCTTTTTAAAAAGGCGGCAAATGGAATTGCTTTTTACGGCGATACCCGGACTTTGGCCGTACAAAAGCTAAAACTATTACCGGGCATGAGTTCGTTTCAGCAATTAATGGGATTGATGGAGGTTTTCAATATCCTGGCTGGCTCAAATGAGTTCACCATATTAAACAATGACGAGTTAAACCTGCAATTCTTTTTAAAAGACAAGATCAGGATGGGGGCTGTTTATGAATATATCGGTAGCAATTATAATCTCAAGCCCGATGTAAATGTGGTGGCGGCTAAAGTGAATTTTACAACAGCAGCCTTTTGCCGCTATTTTAAAAAGCAAACCAAAATGACCTTCACCGATTTTGTGAATCAATACCGTGTCGATGTAGCCAAAAACCTGCTGATACAGGATAAAAATGTAACCGAAACCTGTTATGCTGTAGGCTTTGAAAGCCTATCATATTTCAATAAACTATTCAACAAAATAGTCGGCGAAAACCCTTCCGATTTTAAAAGGGATTGGGTTGGTAAAGTATAATTAAATTACTCCACCTGGTTTTTATAATATTCCTTAACCGCGTCGGGTAAAAGATGCAGGTATAAATTAGGCTCTTCCCTGATCCTGGCCGCCTGTACCGGAACAACTTTGCAGGGCTCTTCGTAAATAACGCTTTCACAATCTAAAAACCGCCCCATGTAGGCACCATAAGCTTCGGAAGCAAATATCACGTCAATGGGTGGTAGCTTCTTTTTAAGATAGCTGGCCCAGAGCCTTGACATATTTTCTATCGTATCGCCGATACCCGGCAGCATGGCCTCATCGTAACTTAATAATACAGGTTTAACCTTTTCATTATCCGCGTAAGTTTTTTCGAGCCAGCCAAGCCTGATAGCCCCATCAATGGGCTCATCATCGCTGGCACCAATAACCACTACAAGCTCATCACAATGCTCAAGCGCGTAACCAATCAAAGCCATATGCCCTATGTGCAGCGGCAAAAACTTTCCAATTACCAAACCTCTTTTCATGCAGTAGTATTAAATCAACACCTCGTTTTTTATCTAATCACTCATCTCCAACCACTAATCTCTCTACGAAGTATGGTCACAAACTATTTTCCACTCACCCTTAATTTTCCTGAACCACAACGTAAAATAGCCACCAGGCGTGTCTTTTTCGCGGGTCAGCTTCCATCCTCCTAAAACAAAGGCATTGGTTGCATCCAGTACTTTTACCTGTATAATATTGAAAGTAAGCTGCCCCATAGCGGCCTTATCAGGATATGTTTGCTTGTAGTGTTCAAGTGTTGTTTGCCAACCGTAAGTGGGGGCTGTTTTCCCAACAAAAACCAGCGAGTCTGATTTCCAGTAGGTTTGCATAAAACCTTCAATATCGCCGCGGTTCCAGGCTTCTTCCTGTGTGTGCATCACTTTCAGGATGGCTTGCCTGTTTTGCGCAAAGCAACACGTGGCGGCAAGTATAAACACAAAACTCAGTAATATTCTTTTCATATAATAAAGGTAGCTTTTTGTCTGAACCTGAATTTTAAGAATTACCCGAATTAACAGAATTAAAAGGAAATATTCCACTAATTCTTTAATTCCTTCAATTTAGGTCTGCACAATATGCATGATGCCGGTTCAGACAAAAAATAAAATCCAACTTAATACATTATATTTGGGTTTCATCGACACTAAAAACAACATCAACTATGGGAAATCAGGTATTGAGCTTCGGCGAAGTTTTATGGGATGCTTTTGGCGACGGAAAAAAGGCCGGAGGTGCACCTATGAATGTAGCCCGGCATCTGGTACAGCAAGGTGTAAAAACTACTTTCGCAAGTTCGGTAGGAATGGATAGCTCTGGTGATGCACTGATAGGCTTTTTAAAAACCAACGATCTGTATTCAGACCTGATTCAGCAGGACGATGAATTTCCAACCTGCGAGGTTACCGTACAGCTTGATGAAACCAACACCGCCACTTATATTATTCCCCAGCCTGTTTCCTGGGACAATATACAGCCCTCGGCTGCACTCACTAAAGCGGCGCAGGCTGTAAAAGCCATTGTATTTGGCAGTTTGGCCTGCCGCACAACCACCACACGCGAAACATTATTAAACCTGCTTGATGAAACCCCGGCGTTGAAGGTATTTGACGTAAACCTTCGTCCGCCGCATTATACATTATCAACTATTGAAACATTGGTGGCCCGCGCCGATGTTGTGAAAATGAATGAAGAAGAGGCTAATTTGCTCATCGGGGGCAGCAGCGCTTCTCTTCGTGACCAAATCGGTGAATTTCGTTCAAAATATCATAGTCAAACCATTTGTGTAACCCGCGGCGAACATGGCGCACTGGTATGGCATGACCATGAATTTTATGACAGCCCCGGCTGCCCAGTAAAAGTAGCCGACACCGTAGGTGCCGGTGACGCTTTCCTGGCAACCTTTGTAGCTGGCTTACTTTCCGGCAAACCTATGCAGCAAGTGGTTGATAAAGCCTGTTCAGTCGGCTCATACGTAGCCAGCCAGCGCGGCGCAAACCCTGTTTATCCGCCTGAACTGCTGAACAGCTTGGCATACATTTAGTAGATAACTACTACCAGCGTCATTGCGAGGTACGAAGCAATCCCCAGGAAGCAGAGCGGCTAAGCAGGTCTCCCTGTAAAGTCGGGGGTTGCTTCGTACCTCAATGACGTGGCGCAGAACACATCAAAGTGTCTCTCCTTAATTGTCATACTTACCTAACAATTTACTTTATCACTGCCGCGGCGAAACTTTTCATGAAAATATTCCGTTCCTTTATGTACAGAAAGGACAAAATATGCGCGGTTTTGGATTTTCCAAATTTAAGCCCAATCAAATCCCTAAAGGCGGATTTGACGAATTACTAAAATTATTCCTCGAGTTGCTCAACTATACATCGGGCGATGCTGGCGAAGCTTTAGCCTGGCTTAACGAACTCGATAAACAATACAACCTCACCAACGATGATTATGGCATGGGCGATTTCATCGACGAGCTTAAACAAAAAGGTTATCTTGATGAGGACAATCAGAACGGCGAGTTTAAGATCACAGCAAAAACGGAGCAAAGCATCAGGCAGTCGGCCCTGGAAGAGATCTTCGGCAAGCTAAAAAAATCGGGCAAAGGCAATCACCGTTCTCCGCAATCGGGTCAGGGCGATGAAAAAAATGCTGAACGCCGCGAGTTTGAGTTTGGTGACAGCCTTGACCAGATAGATATGACACAGTCTATCCACAACGCCCAGGTTAATCATGGTATCGGCGATTTTATGATGACCGAACGCGACCTTGAAGTAGAGGAAATGGATTACAAAACCCTTACTTCAACCGTGCTCATGATCGATATTTCGCACTCCATGATCCTTTACGGCGAAGACAGGATCACCCCGGCCAAAAAAGTAGCTATGGCCCTTGCCGAGCTCATCCGCACCAAATACCCTAAGGATACACTGGACATTGTTGTTTTTGGAAACGATGCATGGCCTATAACCCTGCAGGATTTACCCTACTTACAGGTTGGCCCTTACCACACCAATACCTATGCAGGCTTGGAACTGGCTACCGATCTGCTCCGCCGCCGTAAAACGCATAACAAGCAAATTTTCATGATCACCGATGGCAAGCCAACCTGCTTAAAGGAAGGTACCCGGTATTATAAAAACAGTATCGGACTGGACAGGAAAGTGGTTAACAAAACCCTTAACATGGCCGCCCAATGTAAAAGGTTAAAAATACCTATCACCACATTCATGATAGCTAAAGACCCTTATTTGCAGCAGTTTGTGCGTAAATTCACAGAAACAAATGGTGGCAAAGCATTTTACAGCTCCCTGAACGGTCTTGGTGAATACATTTTTGAGGATTACATCAGGAACAGGAGAAAGACTGTTCGTTGAGTTTTTAGTCGGGAAGTCCGACGTCCGGAAGCCCGGGAGACGAATAACAACTGTTTTTTAAATTAAAAATAAACTTCCGGATTTGCGGACCTACCGACTTTCGGACTAAACAAACACTTTCGGACTTGCGGACTTTCCGACTTCCGGACTATAAAATTAAGAATGAGTAAATTATTAGATATAAAAACCCTCGGCCAGTTGAAGCAGACAGGCTACAAAAGCCGTTCGGTTAAAGATGAATTACGTGCTAACCTGATTGAACAGCTTAAAAAACGCGAAGGTGGTTTTGAGGGCATTATAGGTTTTGAAGATACAGTTATTCCCGACCTGCAAACTGCTATCCTGTCGCGCCATAACATTTTACTGTTAGGTTTACGCGGCCAGGCTAAAACCCGTATTGCCCGTTTGCTGGTTAACCTGCTTGACGAGTATATTCCATATATTGAAGGATCGGAGTTATTCGATGACCCTTACAATCCTATTTCGTGGTTTGGCCATAGCATCATAACCGAAAAAGGAGATAATACCCCTATTGGCTGGATTCATCGTTCTGAGCGTTATACCGAGAAACTGGCTACTCCTGATGTTACTGTGGCTGATTTAATTGGCGATGTTGACCCTATTAAGGCGGCTACTTTAAAATTAACCTATTCGGACGAGCGTGTGATCCACTTCGGACTGATCCCCCGTGCACACCGTGGTATTTTCGTGATCAACGAACTGCCCGATCTGCAGGCCCGGATCCAGGTATCACTGTTCAATATCCTGCAGGAGAAAGATATCCAGATCCGTGGTTTTAAACTGCGCTTACCTTTGGATATCCAGTTTGTGTTTACTGCCAACCCTGAGGATTATACCAACCGTGGTTCGATAGTTACACCGCTAAAAGACCGTATCGAAAGCCAGATCCTGACACATTATCCACGTTCGGTTGAAATTTCACGCAAGATCACCCAGCAGGAAGCATCGCTTACTGATGATCAGCGGATAGCCATCGAAGCTGACGGCTTAGTAAAAAACCTGGTTGAGCAAATTGCTTTTGAAGCCCGTAACTCCGAATACATCGACAAAAAATCAGGTGTGTCTGCACGTTTAACTATCTCGGCTTATGAAAATTTGATCAGTAATGCCGAGCGCAGGATGATCATCAACCACGAAAAAACAACTTTCGTACGTATCACCGACTTTTTAGGTGTCATCCCTGCCATCACCGGTAAAATTGAACTGGTTTATGAGGGCGAGCTGGAAGGACCTGGCAAAGTGGCCAACATCCTGATAGGCAAAGCGATCAAAAGCTTGTTGCTCTCATTTTTCCCCGATCCAGAAAAGGCCAAAAAAGCCAAAACACCTAATCCATATGCTGCTATCATTAACTGGTTTGGTGATGGTAACAATGTTGCTTTGGTTGACGATATGCCATTGCAGGAGTATAAAAAAGCACTGGAAGAAGTTGCCGGATTGAAAGACTTGGTAAAAAAGATCCACCCGCGCTTAGGCGAAAGCCAGCAATTGTTGCTGATGGAATTTGTACTTCATGGGCTTTCGGAGTTTTCACAATTGAATAAAGGTTTCCTCGATAATGGCTTCGCGTTTTCGGATATGTTTAACAGTTTGTTTAACTTGCAGCCCGATGACGACGACCTTGATATTGACGAYGACAGATATTAAACATTTGCGCTAATATGATATTAAAAGCGCTGAGTATATTATTCTGGATCATAATTGAGCTGCTGGTTGACCGGTATGTTTTACAGGGCATCCGCGGCGCATTCCAAAAATGGCGACTGCTTCAATCAAAAGCATTCGCCATTTTTTATTGGGCAAGCTCTTTTCTTACGGTTGCCGCACTTTTAACCGGCGCTTACATCACCATAGCTGGAACTGGCGTACGTGCCGCCTGTTTACTGATAACATTTATCCTGCTCATATGTAAATTCACTTTTATCCTGTTCATTTTTGCCGATGATATCAGACGGAAGGTTTTACTGAAAAAGAGAACAGCGGCTTCTGCAACTACCTCTGCTACCCCAACTGCTACTGATATAAATGCCATCCCCCGTTCGGAGTTCCTGTTAAAAGCCGGTTTACTGGCCGCAGCTGTTCCATTGGCTGCTATTAAAAAGGCTATGCCTAAAGGCTCGTATGATTATCATGTGCTATACCAAACCATGTACCTGCCTAATTTACCAAAGGCCTTTGATGGTTTAAGAATTGGCCAGATCTCAGATATTCACTCAGGCAGCTTTTATAATAAAAAGGCAGTACTGGGCGGTGTTGAAATGTTGTTGAAAGAAAAAACTGATCTGATATTTTTTACCGGCGACCTGGTTAATGGCGAAGCATCAGAAATGACCGATTACCAGGATATTTTCAGCAAGGTAAAGGCGCCACTCGGTGTCTTCTCAACCCTCGGCAATCATGATTATGGTGACTATGGCGATTGGGATTCGCCGGTAAATAAAAAGAAAAACCATGACGACCTGATAGCAACTCATAAAAACATGGGTTGGGACCTGCTCCGCAACGAAAACCGCCGACTTAAAGTAGGTGGCGAGGAAATAGGGCTTTTGGGTGTTGAAAACTGGAGCGAATACAGCCGCTTTCCGAAATATGGCCGTATGGACCTTGCAGTAAAAAACACCGATGACCTCCCGGTAAAGCTCCTGCTTTCGCATGATCCATCGCACTGGAGGGCCGAGGTGCTGCCTAAGTACCCGCAAATCGACGCCATGTTTGCCGGTCATACTCACGGTATGCAGTTTGGTGTGCGCACTGAGCATTTCCAGTACAGCCCTATCAAGTACGTTTATAACGAGTGGGCCGGTCATTACCAGGAAAACAAACAACAATTATATGTAAATGTAGGCTTTGGCTTTGTTGGTTTAACCGGTAGAGTTGGAATATTGCCGGAGATTACGATATTTACACTAAAAGCAGGCCGCGATCCATCACAACCAGTTTCTTAACGACCAGGCATAGACTGCTACACAGTTATCGATGAAGAAATTATTACAACCTGTATTAGATTTCCTGCTCTTTAGTAATATTTTTATGTCGCTTTGTGCAGTAGCACAAGCCCTGTTAACCTTTCATTTAATCGGATCAAAACCATCGCTTCCTGTTTTAGGTTTATTATTTACTTCAACACTGGGCATTTATAATTTTTGTATCCTGATCACCCGGCCAACCAAGCCTCAAAGGTCACCATATAGAAGGGTGCGCTGGTTTTTTGCACACTATAGATTGATGGTAACCTTTACCATTGTTTCGCTGCTGTCGCTGATCCCGCTATTCTTTATCATTACCACCGAATCGAAGATCCTGCTTATATTTCTCAGTATTCTTTCTTTTGGCTATGGTCTGCCCCTATTCACCGTAGGTGAGCACAAATTTGGGTTAAGAAATATCCCCGGTTTAAAGCCTTTTTTGATAACCCTGGTATGGACAATGAGCTGTGTGCTGTTCCCCGTATTGGAGGCAATGCACAACCACCTTACCGATATCTCCATGCGGGATACTACTATACTTATAGCCAAACGCTTTTTATTTATAGGTGCACTAACAATCCCCTTTGATATCCGCGATCTTTTTGACGACCGCAAAATGGGCCTTAAAACCATCCCCGTAGTTTGGGGCGAAAAAAATGCCTACCTCTTTTGCCAGGTATTGCTTGCGGGTTACATTGTTTTGATGTTCCTGTTCAGGCAAAACGGCTTTAGTCTCGATTTTTTTGCGCTTACCCTTACCATGATCCTCACAGGCTGGCTTATCTTCAGATCGGCCTGGGAAAAAAATGAATACTATTATTTTTTTTACATGGATGGCGTACTGATATTACAGTATGTAACGGTAGTAGCATTCAGCTTTCTCAAATACTTTTTCCATTAAACCATGGCCGCCAATTATAACAACTCGGCATGGTTTTATGACAGGCTTTCGAAATTGGTATATGGAAGGGCGTTAATAAAAGCCCAGGTATATTTATTACGCTTTATTTCGCCGGCAAGTAAAATACTCATAGCAGGCGGCGGAACAGGATGGATACTGGAAGAGCTTGCTAAAATACATCCATCAGGCTTAGATATTACTTATGTGGAGATCTCAGCAAATATGACTGCACTCTCGCAAAAAAGGAAAACCGACCAAAATACGGTAACATTTATTAATGATGCAGTTGAAAATGTAAAGCTCCTCCCCGATTTTGATGTAGTAATCACGCCTTTTTTGTTCGATAATTTTGTGGATGTAACGGTTGATAGTGTCTTTAGTCATCTGCACAATCTCCTCAAACCCGGTGGGCTCTGGCTCAATGCCGATTTTCAACTTACCGGCCGCTGGTGGCAAAATGTACTGCTCAAAAGTATGTTTATTTTTTTCAGGTTACTCTGCGGGATAGAAGCCAGCAAGTTACCGGCTATTGAACAACGCTTCAATACTACGGGGTATAGCATTATTGATGATAAAACCTTTTTTGGGGATTTTATTACAACGAGGGCGTATAAAAAGGCTTGACCCTTTCTTCCAAACGTCATTGCGAGGCACGAAGCAATCCCTTACTATACAAAGAAATTTCATGTTTCCTCAGGGTCTCTCGCAGAGGACCCTGAGGTTCACAGCTCTCCAAACATCTAACAGGATATTCGGAACAACGAATTTGCATGGCGTATACATCAGGGTCCTCTACGAGAGACCCTGATGGGACGGTGAATGTCAAGGGTGTACAGGAAAGCTTGACCCTTTCTTTCAAGCGTCATTAGGTACGAAGCAATCCCCGAGAAGCAGAGCAGCTATGCAAGTTTCTCTGTACAGTTTGGGATTGCTTCGTACCTCGCAATGACGAGTATTTTAAGAGTACTACTGATTATAAACAAACTTATACCCAATCCCTCTTACAGTTTGTAAGTACTGCGGCGAATCGGCATTGGTTTCTATCTTTTTACGGAGGCGAACAATGTGCATATCCAGTGTGCGGGTGTTTACATCGGCGTTGTAACCCCAAACTTCCATCATCAGTTCTTCGCGATTTATTACCTTATTTTTATTTTTGAGGAAGTAAAGCAGGATCCTGTTTTCGAGGATAGTAAGCTCTATCTTACGGCCATCGCGGATAAGGAGGTGTGTGTTGGGCAGGTGCTCCATATTGGCAAAACGATATGATTCGGCCTTTTCACTGTTGAGCGAAAATTTGATCTTGTTTTCGATCAGGGCCACCAGCACATCCATATTATAGGGTTTAGTGATGTAATCAGATACCCCAAAGTTATAAGCCTCTATCTTGTCAACATCCTGGGCTTTGGCAGTCATCATGATAATGAGTTTGTCAAAACCTTTTTCACGAATGTTTGCACAAACCTCCGAGCCTGGCTTACCGGGCAGCATCCAGTCTAACAGTACAATATCAGGCTGATCGGTCAGGATCATGGCTTCGGCGTCGTTACCGTTACCAGCTTCCAGTACCTTATAACCTTCTGACTGCAAACGCTCTGCAACCAGGAAACGCAGGTTTTCATCATCTTCAACCAGCGCAATTTTAATTTCTTTGTTCATATCTTAATTTTCGTATGGAAGCGTAACTATAAATTCCGAACCCTCGTTAACCTTGCTGTAAACGGCTATTTCCCCGCTCATAAAATTAACCAGTTCTTTACAAAATGCCAAACCCAGGCCAACGCTCCCGTTTTGATTGTATTGGTTCTCTATCCTGTAAAACTTTTTAAAAACGTTATTCAGTTCACTTTTAGGTATCCCTATACCTTTATCAGCAAACGAAAATACAATATTGCGTTTTTCCTGCGAAATATTGATAAACAGCTCCTTTTGCTGAGGGTGCGAGTACTTGTATGCATTTTCAATAAGGTTTTGGAAAACACTCCCTAATAATACCGGATCGGTATAAAAAGTTTCAACCGCATTGATTTTAAATTTAAGATTAAAATCGGCATACTTTATTTTAAATGTCTCAATATATCTGCCAATAAAATCCTCTATGTCAATCTCTTCCTTTTTTAAAGTAATGGATTTATTTTCAATCTGGGTAAATGAAAGCAGCTTGTTCATAAGCTCGTTCAGCTTATCGGCTTCTTCGTCCAGTATTTTACCGTAATGACGGCGCTGTCTTTCGGTAAGTTCCCCGTCGCTGCGCAAATTTGACCCTGCTATCTTAATTACGCTTACTGGTGTTTTAAACTCATGGGTAAAGTTGTTAATAAAATCATACTGCAACTTAAAAAGCTTCATATTCACATTCAGGTTACGGTAAATAAGCCAGCCTATCAGCATTAAAAACAACGTCATCAACAATACGATAGCCCCGATGGGCATAAAGCGACGGTTAATTTCGGCGGTTAAGTACCCATGTGCCGAGCTAAAGAACAGCTTATAATCGGAAAAAGCGCCCGGGAATGATACCTCCGTGATCAGTTTATCGCCTTCACTGTCGATAGGATCGTAAACAACCGGAGTTATCGAAACATTCTCATAAAGTTCGGGATGTGCGTTTTTTACCTTCATCAGGTATGGGTCGAGGTAAAAGGTCATCATATTTTGTTTGTATGATGCTCCTCTTCTATTCCCTAACACCTGCAAATCGCGGTAAATACGTACGTCCTCTCGACGCAGGATGTTGGTATAACTTATCTTGTCGGGCTTTACATCCCAAAAAGCCTTAAAAAGTTCGTCCTGGCTTGATACACGCGATGTATCAGAAAAAGCTACATAGTTACTCAACTTAATAGCCATCTCCCTGAAATCATCCTCATTTATCGTTCTACGCTGTTCGGCCCCATAAACCTTATCGTTAACATGCCAATACTGATAAACTGCCTTAGCCGCTATGCTTAAATTATTTTTGCGTACGGTCATGCTGGTTGTGCCGCCAACAAGGGCATCATAAAATATAACCCGGCGCACAAAGCCATAGTCATGAAAAACCGAGGCCGCATATTTACCAGCAGACGCCGAATCAAGAAAGCCCTGGTATGAGGTTATCTCGGGAATTTTATTTTGAAAAAACTCATTGTATGGTTTAATGGTTTGTTCCAGTACCTCTATTTTTTTTGAGGCAAACTCGTTTTCAACATACTTGGCAGTAAGGTTATAAGATATAAACAGGGCTACCACAAAAGTTATGGATATGAACACCAGGAATATGGTGATCAGTGTGAAATTTTGCCGGTAAGCGTTTTTCTGTATTGCCATGTCGGCTTATGGTTTAACCCGCATATTCTTATCCAAAAACTTCTCTATTTCGGCATACATTTCCATACGGTTATGCTCGCTCCTGAAATATGCACGCTCATTGGGTTTTAAAAAATATTTCACATCAACGTTGCGTTTACGCAGCTCACGTACAAACTGGTTAAGCTCACTGATATTTGCCCGCTGATCTTTGGCACCCTGGAATATGATTAAAGGTACCTTTATTTTGTCGGTATGAAAAACCGGCGATATCGCCCGCAGCTGATCGGCATCTGTTTCGGGGTTGCCAACCATTTCGTAGGTCATTTTTAAATATGGCTTAACAAATGGCGGTGCATCTTTGATATAGGTAAAAAAATTAATGAGCCCATATTGTACCACAGCACAGCTGTATAGTTCAGGGTGGAACGATACCCCGTAAAGCGCCGAAAAGCCACCAAAACGACCGCCAAATATGGCTATCTTTTTAGGATTGGCTACTTTGGTATCAATAAGCCAGTGTACCCCATCGGTAATATCATCCTGAATTTTGCCGCCTACCTGCTTATATCCAGCACTGCGAAAAGCCTTACCATACCCCGTTGAGCCCCGATAGTTAACCTGGAAAACCGCATAACCCCTGTTAGCTAAAAACTGCACCTGGTCATCATACCCCCAGGTATCGCGCCCCCATGGGCCATCATGCGGCATAACTACTATTGGGTAATTATCTTTTTTATCGCCCAAAGGCAGGGTTAAATAACCGTTAATCAGCAAACCATCACGTGCAAGATATGATATGGGCTTCATAGCACACAGTTCGGCCGGTACCAGGCTTGAATTTATGTCGCTTAACTTAGTCAACTTACCGCTGCTTTTTTCAAAAAGATAATACGAGCCCGGGTTACGGTCGGTATAGGTATTCAGTATAAACTTGTTCTCCGAGCTATCGCGGTCAACCACCCTGATCTCATTATCCTTTAGCTGTTGCTGAATGGTATGGTACATTTGCTCAACATCAGGTGCAAGAAAATGCTTGCGTGGTGTAGCCTCATCCCATCCGGTAAATTCTATACGGCGCTTATTTTTTGAGTACTCAAAACTGGTGATGTCTGCTTTGCTGCAGCTAAAAATTGTCCGCTCTTCTTTACCATCTTCGGCATTGATCTCAACAAGGGCCATCTTGTCGCGGTTTACATTTGAAAGCGCGTAGAAATAATTTTTAACGCCGGTAAAAGCTATAGGCTTTACGGCATTTTTAAAATTATTTTCGATAATGGGCTTAAAAGGCTTATCCTCATCCGCTCGAAATAAAATGGTTTCATTAACCCCGTCAGACGCTCTTTCTAACCTGATCTTCCCATCAGCATCTGCAAACCATTCAGTAATATTGCCCGGGTTAAGCAGGTAAGTCTTCATTTCGCCTGTTTTTACGTTAAGGCGATATACGTCAAAATTACCGGGATCGCGCTCGTTGGTTTTAATAGTGATGATATCGGGCTGTTGACGGTTCCGGTTAACCAAACCCACCCTTACATTACCGAGCGATAATATAATCCGGCTTTTATCGGTAGCTACATCAAAGGCATACATCTTAACCGAATCGGTAGCTATCAGGTCCTGCGAAAAAACAAGCTGGTTATTGAAGGTCCAGAAATAATCACCACGGATAGAATAATCCTCAAATTGGGTAACCATTCGCTCCTTACCATCGGCTAATGATTGTATAAAAATGTTCTGTTTATCCTTAAATGGCTTAAGATACGACACATACTTACCATCGGGCGAAATGCGGTAAAAACTTCTTTCGGGTGTTTTGAAAAAGTCAATAATAGGTATTTGCCTTACTTTACTCCTATTGCAGGAAAAGAAAGCGACAATGCAACTTACAACAAGAAAAAATCTGACCCGGCTAAGCATAGCTACAAATACCCTATTTTATTATATTGAGTCAAATTAGATAAATAAGTTCGATGTTATCAAGATGTCACTATAATTTTACCCTTATATGCCGTTATATAAATAATACAGCAAACCCGTTTAAGCAATCCTATTAATTGATTATTTTTGAACAGATGAGGGCTTTATATATTGTTATTATTCTTGCTTTTTGCTTTAGCACCCGGCTGCTTGCGCAGGACAATGAACTGCTGCTGGCCAAACAATACAGTGTTAATGGCGAACCGCAAAAAGCGCTCGAAATTTACCAAAAACTCTACAAGCAAAACAACGAAAATTATTACAGCGTGTATGTAAATACGCTGCTCAATCTTAAGAAATTTGACGAGGCCGAGAGCATTACCAAAAAGCTGATCCGCCGCCATGCTGATGACCACCAGTATGCTATCATGCTGGGCAATATCTACACACAGCAGGGAAACATAGGCAAGGCCGATGCTATTTATGATGACCTGATCAAAAGTCTCCCCGCCGATCAGGGTGAGATAGCAGCTTTAGCGTCACAATTTTACCAAAGCGCCAATATTGATTATGCTATCAAAATTTTTCAGCAGGGTCGTAAGCTTTTAAAAAACGACAATGTGTTTACCTACGAGCTTATCAACCTCTATCGTTTTAAGCGCGATAAAATATCGCTCACCGAAGAATATCTGAACTTTTTGCCTCAAAATCCAAACTTCATAAACCAGGCCGAAAACGCCTTTTCAAATGTGTATGAGGGCAGTACTGATTATGACATGCTTAAAACGACGTTGCTGAGGCGTATTCAAAAAGATCCGCAGCAAACCATTTACGTTGATCTGCTTACCTGRCAATACCTGCAACAAAAGGAATTTGACCTGGCCCTTAACCAGGCGCTGGCCCTGAGCCGCCGGCAAAATGACGATGGTAACAGCATTTATGACCTGTGCCGCACCTTCATCACCAATGAAGCTTATGACGAAGCCATCCGCGGGTATGAGTATATCATCAGCAAAGGAAAAACAACACCACTGTACATCCCGTCGAAAATTGAGCTTATCAATACCAAGAACCTTAAAGTAACATCGGGCAAGTACCTGCCCGAAGATCTGCTTGGGCTTGAAAAGGATTATAATGACCTGCTTACCGAGTTTGGCCGCAACAGCAGTACTGCATTTGCCATGCAAAAGCTGGCTAACCTGCAAGCCTTTAAACTGCACAAACTAAAGGATGCCCAAAAACTGCTGGAAGAAGCTACTAAACTCAGCGATATCAGGCCTGCCCTACTTGCCGATTGCAAGCTCGACTTAGGAGATATTTACCTGCTCAATAACCAGCCATGGGAAGCCACCCTGCTTTACAGCCAGGTTGAAAAGGATTTTCCGGGTACTGCTATCGGTCAGGATGCTGTATTCCGAAATGCGAAAATGGCCTATTACACCGGCGACTTTACCTGGGCAAAAGGACAGTTGGATGTGCTAAAAGTTGCAACGTCGCAGTTAATAGCAAACGATGCACTTAACCTGCTATTGCTGATCCAGGATAATCTTGCTGCCGATAGCAGCGGTGCAGCACTTAAAATGTATGCCCGCGCCGATCTTCAGATCTTTGCTCAAAACCCCGAGAATGCGGTAACAATACTGGATAGCATTGGTAAAAAGTTCCCTAATAATAGTTTAGAGGATGATATCATGATGTCGAAATCGCGCATCCTGATCCAGCAGAAGGATTATGCCGGTGCAGTGCCATTATTGAAGAAAATACTTGAACAGCACCCTGCCGACCTGTGGGCCGATGACGCCGTATTTATGTTAGGCGATATCTACGAAAACAGGCTGAACGATAAAACCACAGCTCAAACCTACTATCAGAAAATTATAACCGATTACCCCGGCAGCCTCTGGATCAACGAAGCCCGCAAACGCTTCAGATTATTGAGGGGCGATAAACCGGATGCATCTTAAGTTGGTAAATAGTTGATTAAGTTTAGTAGAGAGTGGTTTTCTAATTACTCTGAGTGGGCCAACCATTCACCTAATCAACTACTCTCCCAATCAACTTAAATAACTAATTTTGCAGCATGATTGTATACAACGACACCATAATACTTGAAGAATCCATTCACGAAGAATGGCTTAACTATATTAAAACCATTCATATCCCGGCGATAATGGCTACCGGGCTTTTCAACTCATACCGGATCTTAACTGTTATTGATTCACCTAACGAGGGGGTTACCTATTGCATCCAATACAATGCGGAAAGCATCGACCATTTTCAGCAGTTTTATATGAACCACCTGCACAAATTTCGGGCTACCCACCAGGAAAAATTCAACGAAAAGTTTGTGATGTTCAATACCCTGATGGAAGAGGTGGAATAAGGTTCCACATTAATTACAGGCTGTGTAGAATAATTTTATTATTAAAAAACCCCGCCTGACCACAATAATCTGATGCTAAAAACCGGGTGTAGATTCAGGTATCACCTTAAAGGGGTGGTATTCTATCCAAAAACGAAATACGTAGATTTAGCGTACCTAACAACACTTTAGCGCACGCGAGGGTAAGCATAAGTCGGTTAAAATCCGACCTATGCTTGCCTCGCCTATTTCTGCGAGAGTATATCTTAATCTGTATCGATTAATTATAAATCAAGTCGATACAGACATATAGTTTCAGAATGAGTCTGTAACTTATCAATTAGTCAACCTGTAAATCAGGTATCATAGCACCACGCATTAACTATGCGCTACCGCAAATATGCAGCTACTGTACTTATTGTACAAACGAAACAAAACTTTTGGTTCCCTGACTAAAACTTGGCGTGTAATACTTATAACCGCCTAAAACATACGCTACGTTATTTATACTGGTGGCCGAGGCGTTGTATGCGATAGCGTCTAAAATGCGCTCCTTCTTTGTCCAGCTATTAGTCGTTGGGTCAAACTCATATACAAAAAAGGATATACCATCTACTGTATTATAAAGTCCACCGCCAATATAACCTTTACCGTTTAACGCAAAATTAAAACCAGCCATGTTACCTGCTTCTTGTGGTATATCGGCCATTTGTTTCCAGCGCTCGCTATTGAAATCAAACTGCCATAGGTCTTTTAACATAGGTTGAAAACCAGTTCCGCCTCCGCCCACTACATAACCCTTGTCTCCAATGCTGAATGACATAGGACTTTCCCTAAGCGGCCCCGGAAAATCAGCCATCTTCTGCCATCTGTCTGCTGCGGGATCATACCTCCAAACATCCGGCACAAGAACCGAATTAATCCTGCCGCCTACCAGGTAAGCATATTTATTATTGCTTATAACAGCCTCATTCCCGTTATATATTTGCATTTGGGCGGTCATTGTCCATGTGTTACTCTGGCGATTGTATGCATAAAAACCAGATGTAAAACCAGAGTAGACACCGTCGCTAATAATACCCATTCCTATAAATATTTTATTGGCCAGCACAAATGACTTCATAAACCAGGCGGGCGCCGGATAATTAGCGAGCTGTGTCCATTTATTTGTCGCAGGATCATATTCCCACCAGTCCTTGAGCGCACCTGCTTCTCCAAAACCCAAGCCATAATATAATTTATTATTCATGCTTTGAGCCACCGCATACATGCGTCCCACACCGGGAAACGAGTTAAGCGGTTTAAAATAACGATAAACATTGTAGTTGTCATTAGATGTAGTGCCCAAATTAGTACCTGTTGTAATGTTAAGCGGACCTGTATCAGACATTGTTAACGAACTTGCTTTGACAATCAATCGGGTTGTACTGCCTGATATTACATCCAATAGTGTATTGCCAATTTTAACCTTATTCAACCCCACTTCAGGATTAAAATATTTACCGGTTATAGATAAGGTATCATTATAGTAGAGATTTTTTAACCCCGACAGGATCTGCGGCTGAGCCAGCGATAACGATACAGAATTACTTACTTGCCCGTAGATAGACACTGTTAATGAATTTAAGTTATTAGTAAGCGTTGCCGGAACTTTAAAATAAACATCTGTCCCTTCTATTTTATCTGGATGAAGACTGACATTGCCATTAATAATTATATTAATATCACCCACAGCAGTGATTTTAAGGGAGGGTATGGTAAGCTTAGCCAAATCACCCCAAGTGTAGTTAGTAAACAAGTAAGAAACTATAGGAGCTTTCGTACCTAAACTCGTGAACGAGGTGACATTGCTATAATGATAAGCCCCGGCGTTGTCCTGGTAATAAGCTTTGGCATAATAAACCGAATCTTTATTAAAACCACTTGTAGCTGTATAAGTAAAATCAGTCGTCGGTTTAGTTCCATATTTAAACGATACACCATCACTTAGTGATACGCTGTTGTTTTTGCCCCATACAAAACCAACCTCTTTAACCTTCTCTATCTGCAAATTCTGCAATTGGCCGTTAAATTCAACACCTGTACTTTGACTGCTAATATTGATGGAGATCTGAGGCAAATCGACCGATGCCTTTTTGTCCTTTTTACAGGCTGTTAACACGATGCCCAGCATCAAGAAAAGTAAAATTGGTTTCATAAATTGTGATAAAGTTGAGGCGAAATTAACGAATTAATTTAAGGAGGAAAATTAAACTTCAGGTCGGAATAACGGATGGAATATGCATGTTTTATATGTTCGTTATTTAAAAGATTAATTGGGATTCTATATATAATGCTTCACATTATATATAGAATGATGTGATTTATTTCACAATAAAGATTGCTATTTATTTTGTTTCTACCGTCCGCCCCCTGATGTGACCCGGCAATATCTTAACTTAATAACATTGCTTATAAAGGCTACTTGCTTCATTTGGGTTAAGGAGCAAGTACCTCAATGCTACTGCCATTAACTATTGCAAGCTGCTTGGTTTGGAAATTAAATACAATTTGCACCAACTCTTCCTTATTAACAATACTTGAACGCTGCCCGCCATCATTAACCGATTCTATTTTTTCTAAAACTTCGCCGGTATTGATATTAATGATCTTGCAAAATTTAAACGTATTTCAGAAAATTAAAAGAATTAATGGTTTTATGTTCCATTTAACTTACTTCGCAAACATCACCTTCATAGCCGTAACCTGTTTTATACAGCGGGCCGGCTTCTTTTCATCCTGAACAATAATGCGAAACGGGCCATCAGCCGGGGCTAAGGGTTGGCCATCAATTTTATCAGCGAGAATAATGGCGCGATCAGTAAAACTTTTATCCAGTTCGGCAAGGGCGAAAAGCACCTGGTAACCGTCGCTGGCTTCCACTAAAAGAAATTTAGCAAGGTTTTCGCCGCGTAGTTCGGGACCTAAAGTAACACCTGCTTTTGCCAGGATCTCAGATACTATCACGCCCGAATAGGTATGATCTTTCCCATCCCTGTCTTTACGGGTAACTGTGGTTTGCTTGTATTGCTGCAGGTCCGCACCGCTAATGCTGAGCGGGGTTGTTACCTCTCCGGTTACTTTTACTACTGCTTCTTTTGTTTGGGCTCGGGCTGCCAAGCCTGTTATTAATAATAAAAGAACAACGGCGTATTTTTTCATGTGTATGATATTTAATTTTTTGTTGATTGATGCGGATCTGCAAAGCGCTTATCGGTTATAAAGGTAGAATCGGTGAGCATATTCAGAAAGGCTATCAATTGTTTTTTTTCTTTGGGCAATAACTTTAATGACTTACCCCCCACCTCGTTTGATTCACCCTGCAAAAAAGCACTTAGCGATACTGATTGTTTAATGTGTTCGCTGTAATGGTCAACAACCTCGTCGAGAGTTTTGAAACGACCATCGTGCATGTAGGGTGCAGTTAAAGCTATGTTACGCAGGGTTGGCACCTTAAAGCGGCCCCTGTCGGTAACCAAACCTGTAAACGCGGCCATGCCTTCGTCTTTTGAGATGCTATCGAGGCCGTTATTATGGAAAAGTTCCAGGTAAGTTTTTGGTCCGCCATGGCAATGGGTGCAATTAGCGCCGCGGATCCCTTTCTCCGGGTTAGGGCCGCGGTTAAAAAGTTCCATTCCTTTTAATTCATCATCAGTAGGTTGATAAACATTACGCAAATATTGATCATAGCGTGAGTTAGCCGAGATCAGTGTACGTTCAAATTGTGCTATTGCCTTTACTATCCGTTCACCGGTTATTATGCTATCGCCATAAACAATTTTAAACAGGCCGGGATACAACTTAGTATTGCTTAGTTTTTGCACCGACACCGATATCGCCTGCCCCATTTCATGCGGATTGGTCAGCGGGAAAGCAGCCTGCTCTTCAAGCCCTGCGGCACGGCCATCCCAAAAGAATCTGCGTGCCCACAGCAGGTTAGCCAGCGACATGGAATTACGCGTTGCCAAGCCATTGTTAACGCCTACACTTAATGCCTTACCATCAGTAAAGGCTTTTGATTGCTGATGACAGCTACCACATGATATGGTATTGGTTGAGGATAGTTTAGGCTCATAAAAAAGTAACCGCCCTAAATAAACACCCTGCTGTGTGGTAGGGTTATTGGTAGGCACATAGATCCGGTTACCAAAATTAGCAGGGTAATGAAATACGTAATCGCCCATGGGTACTACTGGGTCGGTGCCGGTGTAGGCTGTTAAACCGGCAACAACGAGCAAAAGGCATACTATTAGGCAAGCTTTGCTCCTTTGGGGAACAAGCGATATTTTATATTGTGCCTGGAATAATTTGCTCATGTGATAAATTAATATCAAATCGTCATTGCGAGGAACGAAGCAATCGCGAACTATACAGAGCGGCTCTGCTAATCGGGGATTGCTTCGTTCCTCGCAATGACGGTTATTCATTTTGTGCCGTTTCTATAAAACTGCTTTTAAGTGTTATACCTTAAAATTAGTAGTTAAAAATTACGTTGGCAAAGTAATTTCTGCCCATTTCGGGATAGCCTTCAACCAGTGTATAATTTCTGTCGAAGAGGTTGTTAACTCCACCTTCTATAGCAAATCCTTTAACCAAAGTGATATGTGCTTTTACATTGGTCAGGTAAAAAGCGCCTGATTTTGTGCCGTAACTGGTGCTGTATCGTTTTGAGTTATATTCTTCAGATGCCAGGAAATACAATTTGGCAAGCGGCGAATACTGTAACGACGCAAACACTTTATTTTTTGGCACGTCGGTAAAATGGATCTGCGGTGCTGAAAGATTATTACGCACTATTAAAGTATAATTAGCATCAACCCTTAACTGCGGGATGATCGGGTAACCCACTGCAAACTCGGCACCATAATATTCCGCGCGACCAACATTTTGCACCTGCGACTGGTTAGTTTTAGTTACCGGGTCAACTGCTACATTATTTACTGTTTGGATACTGTTATTGATCTTACTGTAAAAACCCGATGCCTGTATGGAAAGCTTGCCGCCAATAAGCGAGTGATAGCTCAGGTCATAGTTCAGCGCATCTTCAGCTTTCAGATCGGGGTTAGGGATAGCTGTGCCAAATTTGTAAGAATAACGGTCTTTAATAGTTGCAAAACGGGTTTTACGAGCTACTGAAAAACTTAGTGAATTGGCATTATCAACATCATATTGTATTAAGCCCTGAACATTCCAGGCACCGTTGCTGTTAGCCGGCAAATCGCTTACGGTGCTGTTGGTATATTGCTGGGCTTGAGTGCTGCGCCTGTCATTATAAGCTACACCTGCATTTACCTTTAATGCCGATGTAATGTGATAGGTATCTTCGGCACCTATATAAAAGTTGTTATCTGCATCCCGGCGGGTTGGCTCACCTATGTTGTGCTCGCGGTGTACATCCTGCTTGTATTGGGCTACAACGCTAAAATTGTTATTCTTTAGGTCGGTGTTTTCAAAGTTAACGTTGCCGCCTAAAGTGTAATCGTCATAAATACTCCTGAAGGCATAAGGTTTGGTAATGGTATTGTATGATGCATTGTCATAACTGTCAATCTCGTTTTTAAACTGATCATAGTACCAGCGGGTTTTGATCACGTTTGTACTGTTGAGTTTGTTGTTGCTTAACAGGTACAGGCCGCGGGTATCCCAGTTTGGCCATTTCCAATAGCGTGGGTTTTTAAATAAAGAGTTCTGGGTATCGTCGCCGGCATAAACAGGCGTGCCTTTTGTACCGTGGTGATAGGTGTAGCCTACGGCATATTCCTGCGATGCCGTTGGGGTGAACCCAACTTTGCCGCTCAGGTCAACATCGTTACTATATGAATTATCCCGGTGACCGCCGTCTTCATTTTTAACAGGTGTAAATTTTGATGATAACGGGAAGTAATCGCGTTTCAATTGCGAGGCCGATACCTGGTAATAAAACTTACCAAAGGTGCCACCAATATTGGTATTGAGCCTGTAAGCACCGCTCAGGTAACCGGCAACCGCATTCAATTCAAATGGCTTTGCCGGTTTACGGCTGATAAGGTTGATAGCACCACCTTCAGCATTCGGGCCAAACAATACAGATGAATATCCTTTAGATACGTTGATCTCCGATAAATTAAAAGTATTGTAGCGGGCAAGGTCAACATAACCATCATAAGGTACATAAAGCGGTACGCCATCCAGGTAAACGGGCACCTGCCTGATATCAAAACCGCGCACATTAATAGCCGACTCATTCCTTGGCCCTACAGCGGTAAGTATAACACCGGGCAACAAATTAAGCGCATGTGAAACATCATACCGGTTATATAAATTAAGCGTATGGGCATTTAGTTTGCTTGACCTTATGCTGTCTTTTATGCCTACGATATTTACCTGGCCAAGGTTAAAAACGCGTTTGCTGGTATCTTGCGTTTGACCTATGACTTCGCTATTAAGAAGCATGAATAAAGCAATGAAGAATAGAGATAAAATAGGTAATTGTTTTGTCATAGCATAGTTTACGTTATGTTTTTTAAAATATAACGTAAAAATGCAAAATTGAATTGACAATTTATTTAGTTATCATTATGGGGAAACGATAAAAGCTTCAAACCTTTACTTTTTACCGTTTTCTTCTAAAAACTGAACGAATTTTAGCTGCAAATCCTTAAACTGCGTAATAACGTCCTGTCCAAAAGGCGTAAGCAAAGCCACACCACCACCCTTTCCTCCTCTTTTTGAAATTACCAGTGGTTGTTTAAAGCCATCGTTCATGTGATTGACCAAATCCCAGGCCTGTTTGTATGACATTTTCATTTGCAGCGCAGCCTGCCTGATAGAACCAGATGCATGGATCCGCTCAAGCAACTCGACACGACCATGGCCGAGCAATTTATCGTCGCCAATTTCTATCCAGATGCGGCCGTTAAGTTTAAACGAGGGGATTTCCATCAACAAATATTAATTATCAAATTTATTAAAGCTGATGCATTGCATATGCTATTCTCTTGCTTTTTTTTGAGCACGAAGCATTTGCCCATAATCCATACGGCGCACCATAGCGTTAACTGTTTGTGCTATCCGGTTGGCGCGGGTAATATCGGTTTTGGCACTCTCTATCCATTTTATAAAATACCCCCGGTGACTCTCGGCAAGGCCCTGGAAAAACTCGCCGCCTTCGGGTTCGTATTCAAAACATTCTAATAAATCATCAGGAATAACGTATTTGAAATCATAATCGGGCTCAAGGCGTACCCGGAGCATGGCACCGCGATGCTTATGGATTGCTTTACAGATCTCCCTTCGCAGGGCCATAATAAAATTTCCTTCGCCCATGGGCATCAAAGCCATGCCGCGCACTTCAAATTCATCCAACTTACCTTTTACCCGGAATGATTTTTTATTCCCGGGCTTCATTTCCTGCGCCACATCAGCCGGAATTTCAATGTAGGTCCACCCGGTTTTTTCGCCCTGTTCGGCAAATTGTAATATAATGGTATTAAAATCAACCATAAGTATTATTTAGCGGCATATTGTCCTCATCATTCCTAAAAAATATGCGAAAATGTTAAATGTTTGTTAAATCGTCATATTTAGTTGTATACGCTGTAACGTAACACATAGTAGCGATGTCTTATGAGTATAAAAACAATTTAGAATTTAAAAACCTTAAAAACAACAACAATATGAAAACCTTAAAATCAATCATGCTTGGCTTAGCCTTATTAGTAATAGGCACTGCAGCAAAAGCTACAAATAAAATAGAAGGCGATAATTTAACCAAAAACTACGCCATCAACACTTATATAGATGCCATGACCCGCGGCAAAATACAAGGCTTCAGCGATGTGGTGGATCAATCGGCAAAATTTAGCATGCTGCGCGGCACTAAAGTATTAAGTTTTAGCAAAACCGAAGTAGTTGACTTATTAAAAGCCAACAAAAATACCGAGCAGGATTGCGTAACCAGCACTTCAATAGTTGAAAGCAATAATGACCTGGCTGTAGTAAAAGTTGATATGAAATACAGCAGCTTCACCCGCAGCAACTATGTAACAGTTACCAACACCGGCAGCGGCTGGAAAATCACAAACGTTTACAGCGTTTTTAAATAAGTAAGTTTTAGTTTAGTGTTTAATATGTAAGTAGGTAAAGGCCCCGTTGGTGCGGGGCCTTTTTTATTTTATTTCACCAACGGATCCAGCACCTTTTGCCATTTATCATAGCCTTTGCTGTTTAAGTGCAGATAGTCGTCATTAAACAAGCTCGAATCGGGTTGGGTAGTGCCTGGCTTGTAAATAGATGGTACCAGGTCAACATAGTAACTTTTAGGTTTTCCTTTCAGGTAACTTTTCACCAGCTCGTTAGCTGCATAAACAACATCATAATATTTAGCACGCACCGGGCTTGGTTTTATCGACATAAAATACACCTCGGCATTTGGTAATTTCTGATGAATCAGTTCCCATAGTTTTGCAAATGAAGCGGCAACGGCCTGGGCAGATTTACCTGCTGAAATATCATTTTCGCCTGCGTAAATAAAAATTTTGCGCGGCTTGTACGGGAACAAAATATAGGGTGTGTAAAAATCAGCTACCTGCCATAACTCGCAGCCGCCTACTCCTCTCCTAACAATAGGTTTACCAGCATAGCGCTGTTCCAGATCAGTCCACTTGCGGATAGATGAACTGCCTATGAATAAAATACCGCCCGGTTTTGGAAAGCTCAGGCTGTCCTGGTGTTTAAATGCCCTGATCTCATTATCAAACGGGAAGCCCTGCTGAGCCGATACACCGGCGCTGAATGCGAGGCCTATGAAGAGTAAAAAAAGCTTTATTTTCATTATGGGGTAGCTATACGTTCTTCAAAAAATAAAAACGGCAATTGATTTTCAATGCCTTTGATGATCCATATCGGGCCATCTTCGGCATGCAATATAATTTTTATTGATTGATTTTGCTGCTTTTCGCATTCAGCTAATACCTGCAAACATGAACCACACGAGGTAATTGGCTTCACAATAGGAAAATCATCTGAATGGGCGGTTACCGCCATGGCCTCAATAGAATCATCGGGATGGTTGGCGCCCCAGTTAAATAATGCCACCCGCTCGGCACACAAACCCGATGGGTATGCTACATTTTCCTGGTTACTGCCATAGATAATTTTACCGCTTTGCAAACGTAATGCTGCACCAACACGGAATTTTGAATATGGAGAATGTGAATTTTTCAAGGCTTTCTGCGCTTCGAGGCACAGCTCACGGTCGGCTTTATGGAGATCAGCCAATGATTCATATTCATCAAAGGCTATTTTAATTTCATGACTTATCATATGTTATCAACCCTTGTTAAAAAATCGGGGGAAACAAGATAAGGATTATTTAGTAAGAATAAAAGTTTAAGAAGATTTCTTTACTTTTATTTTATTATCTAAACTCATTCGCACATATGCAATTTATTAAATCATCTAAGTTCATCTGCTTCACGTTATTGATCACTACCGTTGTTTTAAATGGGTGCAGCTTTAATAACACCTATATCAACCGGGAAGAGGATAAAAAAGACGGGGAAAAAGTTACCAATAAATTTTTTGAGCTTATAAAAGCAAAAAAATATAATGACACTTTTAAGCTTTACAGTAGTCAGTTTTGGACAGTTACATCAAAAGATAAATTGCTTGAAATGTACACTGCAACAGAAAACAAACTTGGCGACCTTGATTCAACAACGGTAAGTAAATGGGAAACACGCCGGGTTGTGGGGACTAACCCATCAGCAGAATATGTTTTTGCATATAACACAAAACACAGCAAATATAAAGCGGTTGAATCAATCAGGCTTGCAAAAGAAAAGGACGGTTCAATAAAAATCCTCGCCTATAATATAAACTCCGACGGCTTTTTTAAATAAAAGACACAGGTCTGCACAAAAAATTAGAGGATTACAGGCATTTTCTGTAATCCCCTAATCAGGCAAATTAAGTTTACACTGCCACCGGCAATTCTTCCTCTGCCTCAGCTTCTTTAGCTATTGTTGGATTGATGCTTTCATCATCCTTTTCAACCCGCAGGTTGTTTACAATGTGCATTTGGCGGGTTGGCGTGTTTTTGCCCATGAAATACTCAAGTAATGCTTTGATATTAGCATCCCTTAATATCACCGGGTCAAGGCGCATATCTTTACCAATAAACAAACCAAACTCTTCGGGCGAAATCTCGCCTAAACCTTTAAATCGGGTGATCTCGGGCTTATTGCCCAACTTAGCTATGGCGTTACGACGCTCTTCATCGCTGTAGCAGTAAATGGTTTCTTTTTTATTGCGTACCCTGAATAGTGGCGTTTGCAGGATAGAAACGTGACCGGCTTTCACCAGGTCGGGAAAAAACTGCAAAAAGAAAGTCATGAGCAGCAGGCGGATGTGCATGCCGTCCACGTCGGCATCGGTAGCTATTACAATATTATTGTACCGCAGACCATCTAAACCGTCCTCAATATTCAAAGCGTGCTGCAGCAGGTTAAACTCTTCATTTTCGTAAACCACTTTTTTGGTTAAGCCAAAGCAGTTGAGTGGCTTACCCTTTAAGCTAAATACTGCCTGGGTCATTACATCACGCGATTTGGTGATGGAACCGCTGGCCGAGTCACCTTCGGTGATGAATAAGGTTGTATCCTGTTTACGTTCGTGCGTATCTTCAAAATGCAGTTTGCAATCGCGTAATTTACGGTTATGGAGCGATGCTTTTTTGGCGCGCTCGTTAGCCAGTTTTTTGATACCGGCAATATCCTTGCGCTCACGTTCTGACTGGAGGATCCGCTTTAACAGCGCATCAGCAGCAGCCTGGTTTTTATGCAGGTAATTATCAAGCTCTTTCTTAACAAAATCGTTAATAAAACCACGCACAGAAGGGCCATCAGGACCAATATTTTGTGAGCCCAGCTTGGTTTTTGTTTGTGACTCAAATACCGGCTCCTGAACTTTTATGGCAATTGCTGCAACTATTGATGCCCGGATATCGGATGCATCGTATTCTTTTTTATAAAACTCACGCACAGTTTTTACCACCGCCTCACGGAAAGCCGCCTGGTGCGTACCGCCCTGGGTAGTGTTCTGACCGTTAACAAACGAGTAATACTCCTCGCCGTATTGCTGGCCGTGGGTCATGGCTATCTCAATATCCTCACCTTTAAGGTGAATGATCGGGTAACGTAAAGTTTCGGCATCGGTATTCCGGGTAAGCAGATCATAAAGGCCGCGCTCCGAAAAATACTTTTGGTTATTAAAGTTGATGGTAAGGCCTGCGTTCAGGAATACATAGTTCCAAATCATACTTTCAACAAACTCCGGAATGAAACGGTAATGTCTGAAAATAGTATCATCGGGTACAAAGTTGATGGCAGTACCGTTGCGTTGGGTAGTATCTTTTTCACTCTCATCACGAATGAGCTCACCTTTGGCAAATTCAGCCAGTTTGGTACGGCCGTCACGGTATGATTGTACTATAAATGAATTGGAAAGCGCGTTTACCGCCTTGGTACCCACACCATTTAAACCTACCGATTTTTGAAAGGCCTTGCTATCGTATTTACCGCCTGTATTTATTTTGGATACGCAGTCAATCACTTTACCTAAAGGGATACCGCGGCCATAATCACGAACCGATACTTTATGATCGCTCATGTTAACCTCAATAGTACGGCCCGATCCCATCACAAACTCATCTATCGAGTTATCCACAATTTCCTTGAGCAGTACATATACGCCATCGTCATAAGCAGAGCCATCGCCCAGCTTACCAATATACATACCGGGACGTAAACGGATGTGCTCCTTCCAATCGAGGGAGCGGATACTATCTTCACTATAATTAACTGGTTCTGCCATGTATATAAAGTAGAGAATTTAAAACAGCGCAAAATACGCCTGATTGCAAAAATAAAACTTCCGGCCCAATTAACGGGAGACCAGATATCAACTTATTAACATTTGGGTAATCGAGGAAAAGAGGAAGGACCGTGCGATTCCCCCTATGGCTTAAACTTCAAACAATTACTTGCCTTATCCACGTTTTTAAAAAACTCGGGGCCCTTGTCATTAGTAAAGCAAACGGCCATAATAGTGCCGGTATGATTACGCTGTAAGGCAATAAGCAGGGCATATTTATAATGCTTGGTAGCCGGAAAATCAAGCAGGTTTAACAGGTACGATTTACCTGCATCTGCTTTGTACCTGTTTAAAACATTAACCGGTATGCTCCGGATAAAATTATCCCTTTCGCCGGTAAAAGCAGTAGCCTGAGCCCTGCTCATATTGATATATATCGAATCAGGGTTTTCTGTTTCCCGGTCAATATCATACTGCCCTTGCTCGTAGCTGGTATAGTTTTGTTTCTGAGATTTTACCTGGAACCACACCTCAAAATCCTGTCCCGGTAATTGCAACGCATAGTCGAATGAAAAATCTTCATCGTTCGGGGCCTGGATCTCTTTAAAACCTTTTGGCGGTGTGTAAATTACATTGGCCTGGGCTAAAAGTCTGTTAAACTCTTTAAACTGATCTGTAGCAGTTGTTTTTGATCTTGTAGAGCCTGGTTTAGCTTTTGTGCTTGTGTGCTTTTTAATATTTTGGGCATATAACGACCGGGGTTTTACCTGAGCTATGCTTTTTGTAAAACACAGCAATGATAAAGCCATAAGTAATAAGGGCCGGTTTAACTTCAAAATAGTTTTCATTTAAGGGGTAGACAAGGAAAAATCCCCGTTTAAAGCACCATAGGTAAATATATAAACAAATTAATTAACAACACCCACACCTATTCAAATTAACCGTCATGCTTTAACGGTAATATCAACTAATTATTTGTTGTACTAAAGATTTTTTTACGCTTTCAATTTACAATTGTTGCCTGTTAAAATCAACACAAACGTAACAATTTCGATATAATTTCAAATTAACTGTGCATTAAAATATGGTCTGCCTCATCTGCACATCAATACATAATCCGTATCTTTACAAATCCAAAAGTTTTTATTGAATAATGAGTGAAGATCTGCATCAAAACGATACACCAAACCCTAATGAAGAAAAACTACACACCGTTACCTCACTCGATGGGTTATATGAAAACTGGTTTCTTGATTATGCATCGTATGTAATTCTTGACCGGGCCGTTCCGCATATTAATGATGGTTTAAAGCCGGTACAACGCCGTATCCTGCATTCGTTGAAGGAAATGGACGACGGGCGCTTTAATAAAGCAGCCAACGTGATCGGTAATACTATGAAATATCACCCCCATGGTGATGCTTCCATTGGGGATGCCATGGTACAGATAGGCCAAAAAAACCTGCTGATCGATTGTCAGGGTAACTGGGGCGACCCGGTAACCGGCGATTCGGCAGCTGCTCCCCGTTACATTGAGGCACGTTTATCAAAATTTGCGCTTGATGTTGTTTTCAATGCTGATACCACCATTTGGCAGGCCAGCTATGACGGCCGTAACAAAGAGCCTATTACCCTGCCGGTAAAATTCCCGTTACTGCTTGCACAGGGAGCCGAAGGTATTGCGGTAGGTTTGGCTACCAAAATATTGCCGCACAACTTTATTGAACTGATCGATGCTTCTATAGCTGTATTGAAAGGCGAACGCCCTAACTTGCTGCCTGACTTCCCGACAGGTGGTATGGCCGATGCTTCTTTATATAATGAAGGCCAACGCGGCGGAAAAGTACGGGTAAGGGCAAAAATTATTGAGCGTGATAAAAAAACGCTCGCCATTACCGAAATTCCTTTTACTACCACTACCGGTAGTCTGATAGATAGCGTGATCTCAGCCAATGATAAGGGCAAGATCAAGATCAAAAAGATTGAAGACAATACTGCCAGGGATGTGGAGATCATCATCCACCTTGCACCGGGTATATCGCCCGATGTAACGATCGATGCCCTTTACGCTTTTACAGATTGCGAGGTATCTATATCACCAAACACCTGCGTAATACAGGATGATAAGCCCCGCTTTATGAGCGTGAACGATATGCTTACCGAAAGCACGTTTTTCACCAAAGACCTGCTTAAACAGGAACTGGAGATCAGGCTGAAAGACTTGATGGAGAAAATTTTCTTCAGTTCGCTGCTTAAGATTTTCATACAGGAGGGGATGTATAAAAACCCCGAATACGAAAACTCAGGTAATTTTGAAGTGGTACTGGAGGTATTGAACCGTTTGTTTGAGCCTTTCTTCCCGCAGTTTTACCGTACTATCCTATCCGAGGATTATAAAAAGCTGATAGATAAACCTATGAGCAGCATCACCCGCTTTGATGTTAAAAAAGCGGATGAGCAGATGAAAACCCTCGAAAATGAGATCAAACAGGTAAAACATCACCTGAAACATCTTACCGAATACACCATTGCCTGGTTTGAAAAACTGAAGGAAAAATACGGCAAGGACAGGGCACGTAAAACCGAACTGCGCACCTTTGATAAGGTTGAAGCTGCACAGGTAGCGTTGGCTAACATTAAGCTATACGTTAACAGGGCCGATGGCTTTATTGGATCAGGCCTGAAGAAAGATGACTCGGTTGAATATGTTGGCGATTGCTCGGATATTGACGAGATCATTGTTTTCAGGGGCGATGGCCGCTGCATGATCACCAAAGTGCAGGACAAGGTCTTTGTGGGTAAAGACATTATCCATGTTGCTGTATTTAAAAAGAACGATGAGCGCACCGTTTACAATATGATATATAAAGATGGCGAAAGCGGCATCAGCTATATCAAGCGCTTCTCGGTAGTTGGTGTAACGCGCGATAAAGAGTATGATCTCACAAAAGGCACCAAAGGTTCAAAAACATTATATTTTACTGCCAACCCTAATGGCGAAGCTGAAGTAGTGAACGTAGCACTTAAGCCACATGCCAAACTTAAAAAACTACAGTTTGATGAAGACTTTGCAGCCATAGCCATTAAAGGCCGAGGTTCGATGGGTAATATCATTACCAAATACCCGGTTAAAAAGATCATGCTGAAAAGCAAAGGTGTATCAACGCTGGCCGGTCGTAAAATCTGGTATGATGATATTTTAAAACGCCTTAATGCCGATGGCAGGGGCAAATATCTTGGCGAGTTTGATGGCGACGACCGCATCCTGAACGTACTGAGCAATGGTATTTATGAGCTCACCAGTTTTGATCTGAACAATCACTTTGATGATAAGATGATCCTGATAGAGAAGTACAATGTACAAAAAGTTTATTCGGTTATCCACATCGATGGTAAATCGAAAAACTATATGGTTAAGCGTTTTACATTTGAAAACATAGCGCTTGGCAAGCAGGTAAGCATCATCAGTGATGAACCGGGTTCAAAACTGGTACTGATGGCCCAAACCGCTCCGGTGGTTAGCGTATTGCAACTTAAAGGCAAGGATCAAACACCCGAAACCATTGTACTTAACCTGGCCGAAGTGATTGATGTTAAAGGCATGAAAGCAATGGGCAACCGCCTGTCACAACATCCTATAAAATCAGTTGAGCTGATCAGTGACGGTGCCGGCGCGGATGAAGTGGAAACTAATCCGGTTGAAGAAGAGGCTTCAGAGCCTTCGGAAATCAGCGAAGATCAGTCCGCAAAATCCCAGGATGAGGCATCAACAGAACCTGCATCAAAATCAGCGGAATCGCCTGATCAACCGGCGAAATCTACTCCTAAAAAAATAGATTTTGAGATCACTAACCCTGATGATATAGATATTGACGACCAGGGACAGTTAGGACTGTTTTAGCACAAAGCCACCGGCAGAAATGACCGGTGGCTTTTTCATTTAGTGATAAAGAACAAAAACATTTGTACTCCGCTATCCTATACTCAATGCATTAGCAAAAAAATCATTTTACAGCTATAAACAGCATTGTTTAAAGCTGTATTTTCTTTATTTTTGGATATTACTAAATCTTATATCATAAACAGGCATGTACTTCGGCGGCGGCAATTATTATTATATCGTCTTTATTTTAGATGCAATTTGTGCGATACATTCTATAAGGCGTGGCACGCAGCAAAGATGGCTTTGGATAATTTTTGTATTACCGGTATTCGGCAGCCTTTATTATATCTACAGCGAGATGCTTTCCAACCGTGGTATCCGCGCACCCAAGATCAATGTAGAAGCAGTAATAAACCCCGGAGCAAAAATTAAACGCCTTGAAGAGGAGGTAAGGTTTACAGATACCTTTGCTAACCGTGTAAAATTGGCAGATGCCTATCTTGAAGCTGGCCTTACAGATAAAGCTCTTGAAATTTATAAAAACAGCCTTACCGGCGCCTTTGCCGAAAATGAACATGTAATGGCACAGTTAATTGTGGCTTACTTTGCAAAAGGTCAGTATAATGAGGTGATCCCTATTGCCAAAAAACTGTACAAGTTGCCCCAGTTTGCCCGCTCGAAAGCGCATATTCTTTATGCCAAATCGCTTGAATTTACTTACCAGGCAGAGCAGGCCGAAAATGAATTTAAATTAATGAAAGGCCGCTACTCCTACTTTGAGCCCCGTTATGAATATGGCCTATTCCTTAGCCGCGCTGGCCGTGATGAGGAAGCATGGCAAATTTTCACTGATATGCTTAATGAGCAGGCGCATTTGAGCCCTGTTGAACGCAAAAGCAATAAGATATGGTTTGCTAAGGCCAAGGATGAATTGAAGAAATTATCTGCGGCGAGGAAGACGGCTTAAGACTCGTTCAGATACAACATTCTTTCTTAACCGCTCCCGACCAATAAAACTGATTGTCATTTCGACGAACAGGTGAGGGAATACGCGTGGGCAGTGAGGAGAAATCTTATACGCCCTGTATAAATCATACATTATCGCTCTGCAAAGCGTACAGGATTTCTCTTTCGCCCTACCACGCACTCCTCCCCATGCTCTATCGAAATGACACTTTTTTAAAAGCATCATCCCTACCGTCATCCTTAAGTCATACTGACATCCTGACATCATCAGGTTAAAAAATTGTTAAGCCGCAAAACGCAAATAACCTTTTGCTGACATTAAAACAGTTTAACCTGTCAATACTTGCCATAATGCTCACTTGGCATAATTGATGCTGCATATTGGACTGAAAACTTAATAAAAATAAACAGTTATAACTATGTCATTAAACATTAAACCTATCGGCGACAGGGTTGTGGTGGAAGCTGCAGCTGCCGAAGAGAAGACCGCTTCAGGTATCTTTATTCCTGATACTGCAAAAGAAAAACCTCAGCGTGGAACTATAGTTGCTGTAGGACAGGGAAAAGTTGATGAGCCTTTAACCGTAAAGGTTGGTGACCAGGTTTTATATGGTAAATATGCCGGTACTGAAATTTCTTACGAAGGTAAAGAGTACTTAATTATGCGCGAAACCGACATTTACGCGGTTCTTTAATCAATTAGTGAATTAGTGAGTTATTGAATTAGTGATTTATTCCTGTTCAAACCCACCGGTTCAAAACCAAAAAAATCAAAAAAATAGATTATTGGATGCGAAATCAATCACTCATTCGCTAATTCAATAATTCAATAATTAAAAATCATGGCAAAACAAGTTAAATACAATGTTGAAGCACGCGACGCCTTAAAACGCGGTGTGGATATCCTTGCTAACGCAGTTAAAGTAACCTTAGGTCCTAAAGGCCGTAACGTAATCATCGACAAAAAATTTGGCTCACCAGCCATCACTAAAGACGGTGTTACTGTAGCTAAAGAAATTGAATTAAAAGACGCCCTTGAAAACATGGGTGCACAAATGGTTAAAGAAGTAGCTTCAAAAACTGCCGATATTGCAGGTGATGGTACTACTACTGCTACCGTTTTAGCGCAAGCCATTGTAACCGCAGGTATTAAAAACGTAGCTGCCGGTGCAAATCCAATGGATTTAAAACGCGGTATTGACAAAGCTGTTATAGTTGTTGTTGAGAATTTAAAAGCTCAGTCACAAACTGTAGGTGAAGACAATAACAAAATCAAACAAGTAGCTTCTATTTCTGCTAACAATGACGAGGTTATCGGTTCATTGATCGCTGAAGCTATGGCTAAAGTTGGTAAAGACGGTGTGATCACTGTTGAAGAAGCAAAAGGTACTGAAACTGAAGTTAAAACTGTTGAAGGTATGCAGTTTGACCGTGGTTACCTTTCTCCATACTTCGTAACCAACGCTGATAAAATGGAAGTTGAGTTGGAAAATCCTTACATCCTGATCTACGATAAGAAGATCTCTTCGATGAAAGAATTGCTTCCAATCCTTGAAAAACAAGTACAAACAGGCAAACCATTATTGATCATTGCTGAAGATCTTGATGGCGAAGCTTTAGCTACTTTGGTAGTTAACAAGATCCGCGGTTCACTGAAAGTTGCTGCTGTTAAAGCTCCGGGCTTTGGTGATCGTCGTAAAGCTATGTTAGAGGATATCGCTATCCTAACTGGTGGTACTTTGATCTCTGAAGAAAGAGGTTACAAATTAGAGAACGCTGACCTTAGCTACTTAGGCACTGCTGAGAAAATCGTTATCGACAAAGATAATACTACTATCATCAATGGTGCTGGTTCTGCAGAAGAGATCAAAGGCCGTGTTAGCCAGATCAAATCACAAATCGAATCAACAACTTCTGATTACGACCGCGAGAAATTACAGGAGCGTTTAGCCAAATTATCTGGCGGTGTTGCTGTACTTTACGTTGGTGCTGCTACCGAAGTTGAAATGAAAGAGAAAAAAGACCGTGTTGACGACGCTTTACACGCTACACGTGCCGCTGTTGAAGAAGGTATCGTAGCTGGTGGTGGTGTTGCTTTCATCCGTGCGGTTGCTGCTTTAGCTGACCTTAAAGGTGATAACGAAGACGAAAACACTGGTATCCAGATTATCCGTCGTGCTATCGAAGAGCCTCTACGTCAGATCTGCGAAAACGCTGGTATTGAAGGTTCAATCGTTGTGCAAAAAGTTAAAGAAGGCACTGCCGACTTTGGTTACAACGCACGTACCGATAAATATGAAAACCTGATTGCTGCAGGTGTTATTGACCCAACTAAAGTAGGTCGTGTAGCTTTAGAAAACGCAGCTTCAATTGCAGCTATGTTGTTAACAACAGAAGTTGTATTGGCTGATGATCCTGAAGATGCTCCAGCTGGTGGCCCACCAATGGGTGGCGGCATGGGTGGTATGATGTAATACCTCCGCATCCGGAAACGGGTGTACCAAAATATATACTATTCAAAACCCTGTATGCTTTTGCATACAGGGTTTTGTGCTTTAAAAGAACCTGTTATAGTCATGCTAAGGTAAATCAACAGTCATTTGTTAATCATTTGATTAATTTCTGAATATTAGGCATCTGTTAATCTGTAATTTTGCATAACAAATCTGATACAGCGCCAAACAGGCACAGGATTTGAATAATGCAGGTCATGAAACGTCTATCTCAAAAAACTAAACAAATACAAAGCACCCTCGTTGAATGGATGCTATTCAAGGGCCCCGAGCTCTTCGTTTCCCTGTACAGTTAACAGATAATTATTACCTTTGCGCCCAGTTATGAAACTGGACGAATTTTACAAAGAATTCCACACTTGGCTTATACACCGCGGGCCCAATTATTTAGGTGGAATAATCATATTTTTCATTGGTATTTGGTTTATTAAATGGCTGCGTAACCGTTTGCGTACGCGTATGGCCAGGCGCGGGATACACTCATCGCTGCAACCCTTCTTTTTAAGTCTTACCATTACCGCCATGTATGTACTACTCGTGATATGGGTAATGAACATCATAGGCTGGGAAATGACCATTTTCACCACCATTATAGGCGCCTTCTCCGTGGCAGCGGGTTTAGCCTTATCCGGTACCTTTCAAAACTTTGCAGGTGGTGTATTGATCCTCTTACTAAAACCATTCGAACTTGATGACAGCATTGTAGCCCAGGGGCAGGATGGCCGGGTGGTATCTATACAAATGTTTTATACTGTGCTCATTACAGCCGATAACAAAACCGTGATCATCCCTAACGGAAAGCTGTTTAACGAGGTTATTGTAAACATAACCCGCGAAGGCCGTCGCCGCCTTGATTTTGAAATGCGTGTAGGCTATAACAATGATATGGAAAAAGCAAAGGCTATCATGACCAACGTTGTAAATGCCAATAATGATATCCTGCATGATCCGGCCGCACGCGTAGGCGTTATCAGCCTGGATAACGATTGTGTTAGGTTTACCATTAACGTTTGGGTTGATCCGGCCAATTTCCTCAACGCCAAAATAAACCTGCAGGAGCAAATGCTGAAAGAGCTTGCAATAGGCGGTATTAATTTCCCTAAGCCGGGATTTTGATATTAGATACAAGAAGACAAGATTCAAGAGACAAGAAATTACAGAAGCAGGAAAGAATAGAAGCAGGAAGTCAAGAAGCAAGAAAGCCCCAACAGAATTATCTTTTGGGGCTTTCTTGTTTATTCTTTTTCTTTTCTCTTGATTCCTGATCTCTTGACTCTCAAAAAACTATATTTTCTGCTTGGCCTTTATTTCCAGGTAACGGTTTACCGTATTGATAGTAAGGTTCTGTGGTGCTGTTAATATCGACTGGATCCCGTAGCTGGCCAGTTCTTTTACCATAAGCTTTTTGTCGTAAGCAAACTTTTCGGCAATGGTTTTTATATAGATGCCTTCAACATCTTTGGCCGGTTGTTCGCCCAGGGTTTTTAACTCGGTATTTTCAAAGAAGACTACCAATAATAAATGAAACTTAGCTATGCGCCGTAAAAATGGCAGTTGTCGTTGCAATGCGGGGAGACTTTCATAGTTGGTAAAAAACACTACCAAACTGCGTTGCTTTAATACCAGACGCGTTGTAGTATAAAGCGCCTCCATATTGGTTTCAAGGTAACGGGTCTTCTCCTTATATAAAACCTCAAGGATCCTGTTAAGCTGTGCATAATTCCTGTCGGCAGGGACTACCGAACCTATCTTTTCCCCTACAGTGATCAGCCCGGCTTTGTCTTCTTTAAGCAAGGCTACGTTGGAAAGTACGAGGCTGGCGTTAATAGCATAATCCAGCAAGCTAAGCCCTTCAAAAGGCATCCGCATAGCCCGCGACTTGTCAATGATGCAGTAAACATGCTGTGATTTTTCGTCGGTATAAGAGTTTACCATCAGGTCGCCGCGCCGGGCTGTAGCTTTCCAGTTTATGGTACGGTAGTCATCGCCCGTAACATACGCCTTTACCTGTTCAAACTCCATACTGTGGCCAATCTTCCTGATCTTTTTAATGCCGATATCAGTAAGCCTGTTTGAAATGGCCATCAACTCATACTTACGCATCTGTAAAAACGAAGGGTAAACAGGCAAAGTTTCGGCCTGTTCAAAATTATGTCGTTTAGATACCAGGCCAATGGCCGAACGTACAAATACCCGGATAAAACCAAACTCATATTCACCGCGACGTGTTGGCCTCAGCATATAATTGATCTGCTTACGTTCGCCTGGGGCAAGTGTAGTAGCAAACCAAACATCCCGTTTTTGAAACTGTGTGGGGATCTCGTCAATAATACCGGCGTTGATCCTGAAGCCATACCTGTTTTCGATGTAAATACTCAGCTCATTCTCATCGCTATTGCTCAGGCGTTCGGGGGCAAGTCGTTTGGCAAATACGCCATCGGCTATGCGGTAAATGATGAACAGGTCGGTGAGCAGCAGCACCAGCAGTGCGTAAAAAGCTATATCGGGTATAATACCCAACCAGGGAAAGAAAAACGAAAGCAAATACAACACCACGCAGGCCGCAACCGCACCGAATAAACGGTTAGTTAAAAACAGGTTGGTATAAAATAATCCGTATAGTTTTTTCACGCGCTTTACTATCGTGGCACTTCAATTTTTTGTATTACCTGGGTTATCACCTCGTCGGGAGTTACGCCTTCCATCTCCTTATCAGGTGTTAGCATAATACGGTGACGTAACACGGGCGCAGCAACATAAATAATATCATCGGGCGTAACAAAATCACGGCCCCTCGTAGCAGCAAGCGCCTTGGCGCCGTTCACAATAGCCAGGGATGCACGTGGTGAACCGCCCAGCTGCAAGGATTTGCTGTTACGCGTTTCGTGAATGATCTTCGCTGTAAACTCTAATATTTTATCTTCAACATGTAATGCCCTCACCTGCTGGCGTAGCTCGTTAATATCGGCGGCTGACAATGTTGGCTGGATCCGGCTAAGCTGATCGGTAGTTTTTTGCTGATGCTGACGGCTCAGGATAGCTATTTCTTCTTCCAATGTAGGATATTTCACTTCTATTTTGAACAAAAACCTGTCCAGCTGAGCTTCGGGTAAACGATAAGTACCTTCCTGCTCAACCGGGTTCTGTGTAGCGAAAACAGTAAAAGGCTCTTCCATTTTATAGCGGTGCCCATCAATAGTAAGCTGCCTCTCCTCCATTACCTCAAACAAAGCCGACTGCGTTTTTGCCGGTGCACGGTTGATCTCATCTATCAGGATAATATTCCCGAATATCGGCCCCTGCTTAAATTCAAATTCGGTTGTTTTAGGATTAAAAACAGAGGTTCCCAATATATCCGATGGCATCAGATCCGGCGTGAACTGGATGCGTGAATACCGGGCATCAATAGTTTTAGCAATAAGCTTTGCCGTAAGTGTTTTAGCAACGCCTGGTACACCCTCAATAAGAATATGCCCATCGGCCAGAATCCCGGCAATAAGCAAATCGATAGAATCATGCTGACCTACAATAATGGTTGCCAACGTAGCTTTTATTTGCTCGACAGCTTTGCTGAGTTTGGTAAGATCGGTACGCTGTTCAAAAAATTCGTTTTCCATATTTACCTGGATTGGTTATAAAATTGTTCAATAAGTTGATTGAGCCTGATAAGCTCCTGATCGGTTACAATATCATGGGTGCTGATAAAAATAAATACACCGGATAATCCACGGGCGAGATCTTCAGCAACACCGGTGCGGTTAACCAGTTCTTCTACAAACTCGGGACCGGGACGGTTAGTCTTTAGCCGGTAGGTTTCGCGGGCATAAGCCCAGAAATACTGCATCTTCTTCCGGGCAATATTAATATTATCCCTTCGCTCATAGTAAACCTGCCCTACTACGTTAACAAAATCAACCGTAGAGTTTTCAAGCGGTTTAATGACAGGGATGATCCGCTGACGCCTTTTAATTTCGTACAGTACAAAGATGAGCAGACTAAACAAAGCAAGATAGTAAGCAGCTTTTAACTGTGCATTCCCCAGGAATACCCGCATCGGCGAATCATCCTCCCCCGAACCCTGGCTATAATATTCGTCCCAAACTATTTCCGGTGTTTTCTTTACCATAGATAAAGCTGTAGAGGCCCATTCGGCCCCCTGCGGTTTCAGCAGACTATAATTAGTAAACATGCCGGGATTAGGCGTTAAGTACAAATTTCCCTTGCCTATCGGGTATTTCAGCAAGTTGGCTTTATGATCGTCCGTTTCACCAATAACTACAGCACGTGTGGTATCAAATTTGTCGTAATAGCCTGCAGTTATTCCTTTATCAACAAAGTAATTCACTTCGGGCGATAAAGCCGGGTTTACAAAATGTATTAAGGTGTGGTTGCTTCCGTTAACAGCAAACTTATTGGCAATTTTTATTTTAAGTTCTTTTTCAATATCGGTACCCAAAAATCCTGCGGCGATAAAAACGTCATTACCGGCAGCTAAATATTTTTTAAGCTGTTTAAAATCGGGAGTGGTAATATTAAGGCTTGCAGCTATGATAATGTACGATGATGCTTTGATCGAATCTTCAGTAATGGTGTTATAGATAGGATCACGCTTAGGTTTGATTGCCGAGCCTGGAAAAATATCCCCCGCACGGTCATAAAGCACCCTTGTACCATATGGTATCTTATCTGCATTACTGAAAGTTGGCGTCCAGTTAACTTCTTGGGGTTTATTCAGGTTTGCTATGATGTAAATGGCAAACAGGGTAGTGGCTATTATAAAATAGATCTTTAGGTCCTTCATAACAGTTGCTTTTTAAAGTTTTGAAACAACTGGTTAATATTACCAAAGGCAGCACCATCAATATTAAACCCGCCATACCATACATATTCAAACTGCCTGGTTAGCGATACAAAAGACTGCCGTACCGACGGATTATTAAGTTCATATACATAAACCGAATTGGTTTTTTCAGGCTGCCACTGTATAAGGCCGTTGTCACTAAGCTGTTTCAGGCTCCGCAGGTAAAGCAGGCGAACAGCCAGCCGGTAATTATGACTGGCAATAGCTTTTTCAATCTCCTCGTCAAAATTAATTTCATGAATATTCTCTGTGGATTCGGTATAGGCCAGCGGCGTTTTGCGCGACTTGCTCAGCAGCAGGTTGCCCATATCCATACCCAAAAGTTTCATGATGAAGAAAATGATGGCACCTACAGCCAGTATCAAAAAGAAGTATTTTAGGAAAGTTCCAAAACCGGGACTTATTCTTAGGCTGCCAAACAAATTTTGCCAAAACCAATTCCAAAACCGGTCCCAGAAAGACAGCCCTTGTTCCCCTCCCTTATCATTGTATTGATAGTCCCTGTCGGTCCGGTATTTATCAAGCGCACTCTCCTTAAAACGGCGCACATTAACCTTTGAGCTATCCATACGCACAACTGCAGGCTTCTTTTTAGAAGTGCTGTCGACCTTTACGGATATAGCCTTTCCATTAATTTTGGCCACTGCAGGGTTAAGTGCAAAGCACAACAGTATCAATATGATCAGTAGCGGCTTAGGCATAACTTAATTAATATTGTTCGGCAGGCAGGTCGTCGGCCTTATCGGGGTTTGTACCAAATGCTTCTATGCGGCCCAATATTCCCGTGCCGTCTTTTCTTTCTTCAAGACTGAAATAGCATAAAGCGATGGCAATGGTTGGGATGGCGTAAGTAAGCAATAAAATATTTTGAAGCATGCTGAAAAATATCACCGCGGCAATTGAAAGATATTTGAAAGAAACCAGGATCCTTACTGATGCGACAAGCATCAAAGGTACACTGGCAATTGAGTTACTTATGCTTACTATCAGTGAGCAAACAAATATGATCCCGAAAACCACCCACCAGTGATCTTTTATAAGCCTGAAACCTTTGTTAAAAGAATATCCAAACGAGGCATTTTCCATGATCATGGTAGGCAAAATGAGGTAAAATATAGGGGTGAGGTATATACCAGGTATTATGCAAAACAAAAAGCCGAAAATGAGCAATATAAATAACAATAACCCACTTCCCAATGAACGAAAGAAGTAATATTTAAAATACCCCCAAACCTCCTGTGCGGTTGGCTTTCCCCCTTTTTTTTCGAGATAAACGGCAACAAAGCATAAGGTAGTAAGATATACAAAAAACTGCGCCAGCAACATCACAAAACCATTAGCTGCGGCACTTAAACCTACTTTAAGTGTATTGTTATAATCTCCCCTGGTGCCAGGATCAAGGCTATCAAAGACAGACAGTTGTGAAAACGCTGTTGTAACCGTACCAATCAACACAAAAAAGCCGCAAATAACAAGTAATGACGCAAAAAGCGGCTTAAAATTCTGTTTCAGAAAAGTGAAGGTATCATTTATTATTTCGCCGAAATCACGGATCCGCCTCAGTTCAACAATATATTTCATTTAATGATCGGTATTAGTATAGCTTAGGTTTTTATTCAATTTTGCCGGATAAAGTATCACATACCATATCATGAATAGTAATGATGAGGCTAATATAATAATACTTAACCAAACCGGCATTTCGGTATGGCGTGTTACAAAGCTTTCAAAAAAGGCTGCCAATAGTATAATAGGGATGAGGCCTACTGTTATTTTTAACCCTTCAAGCGCTCCCTTTTTTAATGATTGCAACCGGGTATATGTTTTTGGAAATAACAAGCTGTTACCAAGTACCAGCCCTGCGCCTCCGGCCACAATAAACGACGACATTTCAAGCGTGCCGTGGATCCAGATCACGAGTATGGATTGAATCCCCAGCCCTTTGCTAAAAAAATAATATTGGAACGAGCCAAGCATAACCCCGTTCATCAAGCTGGCATACAACGAGCCTACGGAGAAAAATAAGCCCATCACAAAAAAGCGGAGTTCAACATATACGTTGTTGGCCGCTATCATCAAAAACATCAAGCCTGATGAGCTGCTTTTATACACGCCGAAAGGGTCGCCTTTAGCAATGTTATCATTGGTCATATCCACATAGTCATCCCCAAGGATAAGCCTCACAAAATGATTGTCATATTTTGCTGAAAGAACACCCATGCAGGTAAAAATCACAAAAAAGATGAGCGAATATAATAACTGCCTACGGTGCCGGAAAAACAGCAATGGCAATTCGTACCGCCAGAAAATGGCAAACCGGTTGCTTTTTTCCTTTTGATTTTTGTACATATCCTGGTGAAAGGTTGATGCAAGCCCGTTGAGGTACTTTGTTGTGTTTGACTGCGGGAAGAAAGTTTTGGCGTAGGCCAGGTCGTCGGTAATAGCTATAAATGCGGCCGCAAGCTCGTCCGGGTCGGTTGGCTTATCGATTTCATAGGCCTTCCATTTTTCGGTATTTTGTTTGATAAACAGCGCCTCACGCATTTTGAAAGCAGGTTATATTTTTTGTTAAAATACTCACAAATCTTTAATATGCAATCATAATTTACATCAACAAATATATCTTTGTTAAGATGCAAACCATAACCGTACACACAACACAAAATATTGATATAGACTATGAGATTGCCGGACTTGGTGAACGTATAGTTGGCCGGATAATCGACTACGCCATTTTCATAGCTTTCTATTTCATCTTTATTTTTCTGATCATAGGTAAAATGCCACAAACTGCGCTGATCATATGTGGAATTATCATGGCAGTGGTGTTTATATTTTATGATTTGCTTTGCGAAACCCTGCTTAACGGCCAAAGCGTTGGCAAACGTGTTATGAAGATCCGGGTGATCAGCCTTGATGGCAACCGTCCCCGTTTTGGTCAATACCTGTTAAGATGGCTGATGCGAATGGTTGATTTTGGCATTACCCTTAATCTTGGCGCGCTGCTTTGCGCACTGGTAACCGAAAATGGCCAGCGTATAGGTGACCTGGTTGCCGGAACAGTTATGGTAAAAACACACCCTCGTACCAAGATAGACAGTTTAACATTCAGACCATCAGATGATGGTTATGAACCCATATTTAAAGAGGTGGCCGAATTGCATGATGATGATGTACGGTTAATTGCCGACGTTGTGCACAATTATATGAAAACACACAACGCTATGGTAGTATACAACATGGCGGTGAAGCTGAAAGAACATCTCAAAATAGCCACATTACCTTCCGAAATGAACGACCTGCAATTTTTACAGGCCATTATTAAAGATTACAGCCATGTAAGCGCCATGTCTGAGCCTTATCAATAAGCCACGTGACCATACAGGTGCCACATTTTTAAAAAATAGCTAATGAGCACAATACTGCCGTTTATCATGAAGACTGTTTTCTTGATAATGGCTTTTTCATTATCGAGTTTAAAAAGCCTGTCGGCAATGCCGTATAAAAAAAACAGGATCAGCGGAATTGCTGCAGGATATAACAGAAAGCTTTTTTGAAGATCGCCCCTGATGAGGGCTATAACCGAGCGCTGAAAACCGCAGCCCGGGCAATCAATGCCAGTAAGATATTTAAAAGGACAGGGCAATAAATGCCCCTGCAGCCAGTGGATAAAACCAAGCTGACTGCAGGATGCATATATCATGATATTGTTTAACCACATTAATAATTTTGTGGAGGTGGATTGTTCTGATTATTGAATGGATCGCGGTAATCATTCGGGTTGAATGACCTACCTTGCGCTTCTTTGGCTGATGGGCCTAAATATTGTGCGCTGCTAAACGCCAGTATTGGGAAAAATATAAAAGGTAAAATGAGCAGGCCAACAGTAAAACCTTCGCTTTTACCAAAGCTTTTGCTTAGCAGGTTCACCATCCAAATGGCAAAAATAATATTGGCGCATGGCACAAGCAATAATATAGCAAGCCACCACATAGGCTTGCCAATTATTTCAAGCCATACAATAGTGCTGTAGATAGGAATAATTGCTGACCAACCCGGTTTGCCGGCTTTGGTATAAATCTTCCACATACTGATAATAGATATTAAACCAACAATAAGTGCCGGTATCAAAATCGCCCCCATTAACGCACCAATCATAGTGCCCGACATGTCGGAAGAAGAAGTGTAAGAATCCATAAGTTTTGTTTAGTGTTTAAGTTTTAAGGTTATTATTTGTTTAAGTTCACCGCAAAATATAAATTTTTTCTATCAAAACGATTAGTGACAACGGATTTATTACATAGCCTTTAATTGTAATAATGTTTAATTTTGACCTTGATGCAAAGAGAACAGATTTCGGTTTTTGACATGTTTAAGATAGGCATAGGCCCGTCAAGTTCGCATACGCTTGGCCCCTGGCGTGCCGCGCAGCAGTTTGTACAGTCGCTTGAGCAGCAGGGGGCACTACCGCTGGTGCAGCAGGTTAAGATATTATTGTATGGCTCATTAGCCAAAACCGGGCATGGGCACGGGACGGATATAGCTATATTATTAGGTTTAAGCGGCGATGACCCGGTTACTTTTGAGGTTGACCAGGTAACACCTAAAATCGAACACATCAAAAGTTCACATCAACTGATACTTGGCGGTATTTTGCCAGTGAGTTTTTATGCTGATGATGACTTGATGTTCCTGTTCAATGAAAGCTTGCCTTATCACCCAAATGCGGTAACCTTCCAGGCATTTTTAAATACAGGTAAGGCCATATCAGAAACTTATTATTCCATAGGTGGTGGTTTTGTAGTGAAGGAGGGCGATTCGGGCCAGTCTAAAGCGGAGGTAGATCTGCCATTCCCTATCGATACTGCTTCAGACCTATTGCATTGGTGTATCAAAACCGGCTTGCGGATTTCAGAAGTTGTGGCCGAAAACGAACTGGCCTGGCGCAGCGAACAGGAAACCCGCACGGGTGCATTGAATATCTTCAGGGCACTAAAAGAGTGCATTTACCGGGGCTGTCATACCACCGGGCAGTTACCCGGCGGATTAAATGTTGCGAGGCGGGCTGCCAAATTAAACGCCAGGCTTATCGGCAATAATAAATACAGCAATTATGACGAGTGGGTTGCGGCCATCCGGAATACCGGCGATAGCTTTAAAAACACTTTAGACTGGGTTAGCTGCTTTGCCTTGGCTGTTAATGAAGAGAATGCTTCGTTCGGCCGGGTTGTTACCGCGCCAACAAATGGTGCAGCAGGCGTGATCCCTGCCGTATTGCAGTACTACATTGCCTTTTGCGATGGAAACACAGAGCAAAAGATCGTTAACTTTTTATTTACCGCAAGCGAAATTGGAAGCATCTTTAAAAAAGGTGCTACTATATCAGCAGCAATGGGCGGTTGCCAGGCCGAAATTGGTGTATCATCCGCCATGGCCGCGGCTGCATTGACCGAATGTATGGGCGGCACACAGCGCCAGGTACTCATGGCAGCTGAAATTGCTATGGAACATCACCTCGGCCTAACCTGCGACCCTATTGGCGGCCTGGTACAGGTGCCCTGCATCGAACGGAACACCATGGGAGCTATCAAAGCCATAACAGCATCACAGCTGGCACTGCAAAGCAACCCGGAAAAAGCCAAGGTAAGCCTGGATGCGGTGGTAAAAACCATGTGGCAAACCGCGCTGGATATGAACTCAAAATACAAGGAAACAAGTGATGGTGGGCTGGCGATCAATATCCCGATCAGTTTGCCGGAGTGTTAGGTTTGAGTAATTAAGTTTCCCCAGGCGACAATATCTCCAAAACGTCATTGCACGAAGCAATCCCCGATTAGCAGGTCCGCCCTGTAGAGTTCGCGATTGCTTCGTTCCTCGCAATGACGCCTTTTTTACCAACCGTTGAGAAAATCTTTCGAGAAGCAACAATGAATTTCAACTTTACTTCTTAGCAAAAACAGCGCCTACATCTACTTTCAGTTTATCAACCCACATTCCATACATTTTACCCGATGGATGCAAACCATCACTCGCCAGTAATGTAGGATCATTTGCCGCTAATTTGGAGATGACCGTAATTTCAACGTAATTAACCTTAGCATTGGCACTTATCTTACGATTAATGTCATTGAACTGATCTATCTCAGGCCCTATTACGGCATCATTACCGTGTGCAAAAGGAGTGACCCCATAATCGGGTATGGACAATACAAATACATGTTCCCGGACACCGCCTGCAAATTTGATGGCGGTATTTAAAACCTGCTCAAATTTAATGCGATAATTTTCCTGGCTCAATCCGCCGTACTGATCGTTAACGCCTATCAGCAGGGTCACCACATCATAAGTATTGCCTTTGATATCGCTTTTGTCAATAGCCTCTATCAACTGGTCGGTTGTCCAGCCGGTGCGGGCTATGATGGTTGGTGTATTTACCTTAAATCCGCTCAACTGGTTAGCCAGTTGATTAGGAAATGCCTGTTCCGGAGGCACAGACTGGCCAATGGTGTATGAATCGCCGAGGGCAAGGTATGTTAGGGTATCCTGTATCACGATAACTGGTTTTGACGGGGGATTATAGCTAACCGGCACCGGCGTGTTTTTGCCGGCACAGGCCGATAATGTAACTGCTGTTAGTAAACTTAAAAATATTCCCTTCATTATAATATCTCCATACCAAAAAGTACGGAAATATGGTGTTTAAGGATTTTTTTAACTTCATTAATATCAACCTGTTGGCCAAGCTCCTGCTGTATGGAAGTAACAGCCTTATCATCGATACCGCAGGGCACTATGTTTTTAAAATAGCTAAGATCGGTATTTACATTAAGTGCGAGGCCGTGCATGGTTACCCAGCGACTGCAACGTACGCCCATGGCGCATATTTTGCGGGCTTTTTCATTATCGGCATCAAACCAAACACCGGTATAACCTTCGTAGCGCCCGGCTTTCAGTCCAAAATCAGCCAGGGTAAGGATCACGGCCTCTTCCAGCGTACGCAGGTACAGGTGGATATCGGTAAAAAAATTATCAAGGTCAAGGATAGGGTATGATACAATTTGTCCCGGCCCGTGATAGGTAATATCCCCGCCCCTGTTTATCGGATAATAAACGGCATGCTTTTCTTTCAGGCCTTCCTCATCCAATAATAGATGCTCGGGTTTGCCGCTTTTACCAAGAGTATATACATGCGGATGCTCGCAAAATACCAGGTGGTTAAAAGTTTCGTCGGCTTCAATAGTTTCATAAGCTACGGTGGCCCCGCCACTTTTTGCTGCCGTTTCATAAGCCGTTTCGCGGTTCCGGTTTTCAATTTTGGTTTTAACCGTTTCGCTGAAGATAGTTTCCTGCTTATCCCAGGCTTGCTGGTAATCGATCAGGCCCCAATCCTGAAAAAATACTTTTTTATTTTTCATCACTCGCCCTTTACGTAGCCTATCATATAATCTTCATACTGAAGATAGCCTACAGTATAATCAATGGTGGTATCTTTTTTATTTAATTGCGCGTTCACAACGCCATGGTGCTCAAACTGAAAAGGCTCTAAAAAAATATTATCGGCAAATGAAACCTCCTTTTGTCCGTTGCATTTATAAACAGCCTCCTTGGCGCACCAGCAAACATACAATTGCTCAATCTTTTGCGGGCCGTCAATAAAAGCCAGTTCCCCATCGCGCATAAACTTATTGGCAATTCGTTCAACCTTTTGCTTGATCTGCTCAATGTCTATCCCAACCTTATGCGTTTTGCTGATCATTACAGCCGCGTAATCAAACGAGTGGCTTAATGAGATATGGTAAGGCAGATTAACCAGGTAAGGTTTACCGTGCTCATCAACCTTGCAGTCAATATACTCGTCGGTACGGAGCATTTTGCGCAGCAGCACACGGGTGCCCAGCCAATGCAGATGGCGCTTGCCATTGCTCAGGCTTTCAACAAAATCCTTTTCCTCCTGATCCAATTGTAACTGGCTGTACAGGTCGGCAGCCTCCTCCTCGATACGCCAGAGTGCAAACTCGGTATCATCATCAATACGCTGCCTGTATGCTATCGCCATAAAAGTAAAATTGCAAAATAGGTTGCAAACATATGTCAAAAAAATTAAATTGTATACATGCAACTACATATTGGTAATTAGCTGACATATATATGGTTTAGCGATGGTTTCCGCGCTATCTGAACGTATTTTACCTGCCTATATTGTTCACAAAAGCCGGCAGCAATTGGGCTAATTTTCCTAATTTAGCGCCAGCAATAACCTGCCCCGTATGATACTATCTGATAAGCGCATCCTCGAAGAAATTGAACAAGGCCATATAATTATTGAACCATTTAACCGCGAATACTTGGGTACCAATTCATACGATGTGCATTTGGGCAAATATTTAGCTACTTACCGCAACCGGGTACTTGATGCTAAAGTTCATAATGAGATTGATGGCTTTGAAATTCCCAAGGATGGCTTTGTGTTGCAACCTAACACGCTTTACCTTGGGGTAACTATGGAATACACCGAAACCCACCGCCATGTGCCGTTTTTGGAAGGTAAATCAAGCACAGGCCGTTTAGGCATCGATATCCACGCGACAGCGGGCAAGGGTGACGTTGGTTTTTGTAACACATGGACGCTTGAAATTTCATGCGCCCAACCCGTACGTATTTATCCGGGCATGCCCATCGGCCAGCTTATTTATTTTGTAGTTGAAGGCGAGATCGAAACACTTTATAACAGCAAGGCCAACGCCAAATACAACAACCCAACCACACGCCCCGTTGAAAGTATGATGTGGAAGAATAAGTGGTAGTGTTTTAAGTATGAAGTCTCAAGTCGAAAGTCTTGAGTTTCAAGTGTAGAAAAAATCGAATTTTAACTTCAGACTTAGTACTTGCAACTTTAGACCCAAGACTTCCGACTTAAAACTTAGTAATACACTTGTTATAAAAGCGAATGTACTTTTTGCGTATCTTGGTAGTTCAAGATTTATCTTTCTATGAACTTCAAACGCCTATCGGTTGGGATCCTTATCACCCTTGTTGTTGGTGCTACCTTAGCTTTTATAAAACCCGAAGATGAACTGGTAACAAAAATCATTGCACAGCTTGATAAATGGCGTGCCGAGCATCCGCAGGAAAAAGTTTACCTCCACTTTGATAAACCCTATTATGCCATTGGCGAGGACATCTGGTTTAAGGCCTATGTTACCATCGGCAGCGAACATAAACTTTCGGCTTATAGCCAAACCCTGAATGTAGATCTTATTGATGATAATGACTCGATAAAACGCAGCCTTAAACTACCGCTGACAGCAGGCCTGGCAGCAGGCGATTTTGCCCTGGCAGATAGTATGGCGGAAGGTAACTACCGCATCCGTGCCTATACCAATTGGATGCGTAATGAAGGCGAGGCTTACTTTTTTGATAAAACCATAACTATAGTAAACGGCATTAGTAACAAAGTTTTCACCAAAACCGCCTATACCTACAGTACACTAAACGGCAAACAAAAGGTAACTGCTGTTATTACTTATACCGACCTTAACGGCATAGCTTATGTTAATAAGCCTGTAAACTATGAGGTTGAAATAAATGGTAAATCCATCTCACGCGGCAAAGGCATAACTGATGATAAGGGTAACCTTACAGCCAGCTTTACTAACAACCTGCCGGTTTCCATAACATCAGGACATATCAATACTGAAGTTAAACTCGATGATAAACGTACAGTTGCTAAAGCAGTACCTATAAAAACGTTATCCAATAAGGTTGATGTTCAGTTTTTCCCGGAGAGTGGAAATTTAATTAACGGCGTTTTTGAAAAAGTAGCTTTCAAAGCTGTTGGGGCCGACGGACTGGGAGTTGACATTAAAGGCTTTATTACCGACGATCAAAACAACCAGATCTCAGCATTGGGCGAAAGTCATTTTGGTATGGGCAGCGTAAATTTCGAACCCGAAAGCGGTAAAACGTATAAAGCACATATTACTTATGCCGATGGTTCGGAAGGTATCTTTGATTTGCCCAAAGCGGTTGATAATGGCTACGTGTTAAGCATTAACAGCATGCGCGACGATAAGGTATTCGTATCTATCATCCCCGGAAAAAACTCCGGTAACGGTACTCCCTCCTTATCAAGCCTAACACTGATAGCACAAGCGGGCGGCGAACTTTGTTATGCAGGTAAAAGCAAGGATGGGGCAACATCCTTTTCGGCCGCCATCCCTAAAAATAAATTCCCATCAGGTATAATTCAGTTTACTTTATTTTCGGCAACCGGCGAACCTTTGAACGAGCGCCTGATTTTTGTTCAAAACCCCGACCAGCTTAAGCTTGCAGTTACCACAGAAAAGCAGAGCTACAAACCGCGCGAAAAAGTTACCGTTAACCTCAATGCTAAAACCAGCGAGGATAAACCCATTATAGGCAGCTTTTCAGCATCGGTTATTGATGAGTCGAAGATTACCACAGACGAGGCAAATGAGATTTCTATATTTTCAACCTTACTGCTTACATCCGATCTGAAAGGATATATTGAAAAGCCAAACTATTACTTTACCAACGTAAGTAATGAAACCAAAGCCAACCTGGATGTACTGATGCTTACCCAGGGCTATCATCGTTTTGAATGGAAACAGCTGCTTGCTGACAAATTTACACCGATCGTGTTCAGGCCCGAAAAATCACTTGAAGTAACTGGCCACCTCAAAACTTTTGGCGGTAAACCTGTGCCTAACGGCAAGGTTACCTTGTTTTCATCATCGGGAGGAACTTTTATTATTGATACCGTTGCCGATGCCAATGGTAAGTTCACTTTCAAAGATCTTGTTTTCAGGGATAGTATCAAATTCGTGATCCAGGCCCGCACTGCAAAAGACCGCAAAAACCTCGACATTACCCTTGATAATGTAACTCCGCAACCTGTTGGGCCAAATAAAAACGCGCCCGATCTGCAGGTGAACATCTATGACGGAACATCAGCTTATCTATTAAACAGTAAAAAATTATATGATGAGCAGGTAAAGTACGGCATAGGTAACCATACCATAGTATTGAAAGAAGTAGTGATCCGCGAGAAACGGGAAAATCCTTTTAAAAATTCGGCTAACCTTAATGGAGCCGGTAATGCAGATCAGACACTCACCAGTAAAGACCTGATGTATGGCGGCGGAATGCTTTCCCAGGTACTACAGGGCAGGCTTAATTTTGTAACATTCAGGAATGGGATCCCCTATTCAACCCGCAGCCCAAACACACCAATGCAAATCATTTTGGACGGCACGTATGTTGAACCTGATTTTTTAGACAACCTTACTCCGAGTGACGTTGCTACTGTTGAGGTATTAAGGACGATTGGGAACACGGCCATCTATGGTTCAAGAGGCGGAGGTGGTGTTTTAGTAATTACAACGAAGCGCGGTGGCGAAACTGTTTACAACAAATACGCGCCGGGCATTGTTACGTATGCCCCTAAGGGATATTATAGAGCAAGAGAATTTTATTCGCCTAAGTATGATGATCCTAAAACCAATACTCAAATGCAGGACCTTCGCAGCACCGTTTACTGGGCGCCGGGCTTGTTAACCGACAAAGACGGTAATGCATCCATGAGCTTCTTTAATGCCGATGCTAAAGGCACGTACCGCGTAATAATTGAAGGTATTGATGCCGATGGTAATTTGGGCAGGCAGGTTTATAGGTATAAGGTGGAATAGTATTGAGTCCGGAAAGTCCGCAGTCGGGAAGTCCGAAAGATTAAGCAATGCTTTCTTCTTTCGGACTTTATTGTTTGAAACAAACTTATTTCGCACTCAAATAATACTTCTCCCAAAAATCAACTGACTTTGCCATTTCGCCTGAACCGCCGGCTGCACCACGTCCTGCACCACCGCTCATTCCGCCGCGACCGCCGCTTCTTCCGCCACGGCCACCGCCCATGCCACCTCTTCCGCCGCGACCGCCTCCGCCGCCAAAGCCTCCGCCGTCACCTTCTCCTGCACCACCGCCACCTGCCGGGCGCTGAAAACCATTGATCTTAAAATTAAAAGCCCATTCACTCTTAAAGGTATCATTACCGGCATGGAAAAAACTTAAAGGGATGGCAGCTTCGTAAACCAGGTCGCCGTTGGCATCATAATTAATAGCGGTTTTGATACCATATGTATTTGATGTGGTGATCATCTCATCTTCAATATCCTTAAACCCTACAACCTTAATATATCGCAGCTTGGTTATACGTTCGCGCATTAGCTCGTCCCGGTCGGCCTGGGTAATTTCACCGTTATCATCTTTTGGCTTTGGAAATTCCAGCTTTTCACCTGGTGCCGCTAACGGAAAAGTAAGCGTAAAACTGTCTTTCTTTTTCCCTTTAGGATCAATAGTTAACGTAATGCCGGCATTTAACACCTTCATTTTATCAAGCCGGTCACTTACCCTAATGGCAGCATACAGGTAATCTTTATCATTAGCTAAGGCATAGTTTAACCGCTTTTCTTCGTTATAGTAACGCAGACTATCGCCCCATTCTTTCAGGTCGCCATCAACATTAATATTGGCGGGCGGGCCCTGAAGGATATTTTTAGTGCTCTGGGCCGATGAATAATGGGGCGTTAAAAGTAGGGCAGCTAAGGCTAAAACAAAAGCCGGGTATGCTTTTTTCATGTGAAATATTTTAAGGGGGTTATGTGTAACATGATTTTTAAGACCATGGAACACGATTTTAACACTTTTATTATTGTTTTTGAGTAAATTTGTAGTTACGTATGCCAACCGAAGTACAGGAAGAAACATTTACTCTCGAAGAGTTACTTGCAGGACTTAAAGAGACACATCGTTTAATACTCTGGAACGATGATTTTAACACTTTTGACCACGTGATCCACTGCATGATGAAATATTTGGATTACTCCGAACCACAAGCAGAAAAGATAGCATGGAAAGTACATAACGAAGGCAAATGCGCCGTACTTGAGGGCTCCTTTACGGAAATGGAGATCTATCGTAAGATTCTTCAGCAGGAAGGTTTAACAGTTTCCGTAGAATAAACATTAACAATAACCGGCATGATAAAAAAACTTCTTTTACTTTTTTTGATAGTCGGTTGGGCAAGCCTGACCGCCTGCGGCCAGGGAAAAAACCTGAAACTGGTATTCATCCGCCATGCCGAAAAGCCTGATGCGGGCGATAATCTTTCCTGCGCCGGGTTTAACCGGGCGCTTAAACTGCCCGAAGTTTTAAAAGCCAAATTTGGTCTTCCCGATCATATTTATGTACCAGCTTTGAATTTGGGCAAATCTACCCCGCGCTCAAGGATGTTTCAAACCGTATCCCCATTAGCTGTAAAATACAACCTGACTATTAACAGTAAATTCCAGGAAGAAGATGCTAATGGTGTTGCTGATGACCTATCCTCCAAAAAAGGAACCATTCTTATTGTTTGGGAGCATAGCCAGATCAAACCTATACTAAAAGCCCTTGGTCTTAAAGTTAAAGACCTGCAATGGCCGGATAATGATTTCGACAGCATCTGGATAGTGACCTTCAAAAAAGGCAAGCCATCATTAGCAATGGATAAAGAAGGGATTACACCAGCCGCGGGATGTAGTTTTTAAGATAATCTTTAATCATTAACAAGCGTCATTGCGAGGCGCGAAGACAACCGACCGCAGGGAGCTCATTAATACCTATAAAGATCAAATTATAATTATTAATAATCCCCGATCGGCAAAGCCGCTCTGTTTAGTTCGCGATTACTTAGTTCCTTATAATGACGAGAAGAAGATACCCTCGCCGACACTCGGGCTGCGCAAAATATATAGAATGCAAAACGCCCCGGAAAGTCCGGGGCGTTTTGCATTCTATATCTCGCTAATGATTATTCACTAACCAGGTAATTCCAGTTATGAGTATCAGGAGCGGTGCCATATTTAATAGCATCCAGCGTATCAAACACCTTGTTCGAAAACTCACGGGTTTTAGGATCGCTCAGGAAATATTCTTCACCTTCATAGCTGATGGAAGCTACAGCGGCAATGGTAGCGGCAGTACCGGCACCAAAGGCATCGGTTAGTTTGCCGTTTTTAGCACCTTCAATAATTTCGGCTACCGAAATCTTGCGTTCTTCAACAGTGATACCCCACTCTTTAGCTAAGGCAATAACGGTATCGCGGGTTACACCATCCAATATGGTATCTTTTGCTTCGGCGGTGATCAGTTTACCATCTAACAGGAACATAGCGTTAGCTGCGCCCATTTCTTCAATAAACTTGTGTTCTTTAGCATCTGTCCATATCAGCTGGTCAAAACCTTCTTCGGTTGCTTTGCGGGCAGGCAGCATTGAGCTTCCGTAGTTACCGGCAGCTTTGGCATAGCCCATACCACCTTCGGCTGCACGGGTATAATGTGTTTCAATTTTAACACGTAATGGTTTTGAAAAGTACGGACCAACCGGGCCAACCAACACCATATATTTATAAGTAGAAGATGGAGTTACACCCAGGTAAGGATCGGTAGCGAACATAAACGGACGGATATACAAAGCGTGGTTTGGCTGTGAAGGTACCCAATCGCGGTCAAGGTCAACCAGGGTAGCTATACTTTGCAGGAAGATCTCTTCGGGCAAAGTTGGCATACAAAGGCGTTCGGCAGATTTATTGAAACGAATAGCATTTTTATCCGGACGGAAAACAGTAATTTTTCCATCGGCATGTTTATAGGCTTTCAGGCCTTCAAAAAACGCTTGTCCGTAATGAAGTGCTGAAATTGCAGGGCTGAGACCAATTTCGCCGTAGGGAATGACCGAGAGATTTTTCCATTCACCATCTGCGTAATCGGCCACAAACATGTGGTCAGAAAAAGTTTTTCCAAAAGGTAAGTTGTCGAAGTCCGTTTGCTGCAAACGGGAAGCAGTGGTCCTGCTGATCTTGATGTCCAATGTCTCGGTCATGGCATTAAAAATTAATAAATAATAGAAAATGGCAAGTTAGGCATTTTTATATCCTATGCCAAAAAATTACAAGCTTAAATGGTGATTATCACATATTAAAATATCATTTTGACAATACAATTGCCAACCTTAAATCGCGCTCAATACATCATCAACCCAGGCTTTGCCCCAGTTATCTTTCTCCTCATCTGTCCATACCCAGGGATAAAAAATCCTTTTTTGAAAACGCGGCGGCAGGTATTTCTGCCAGTTGGTACCGCCCGTTGCTTTAATATCTTCAGGTTCGCGGTTCAGGTAACGCACCGCCGATTTATAATGCGAAAGCGGCCAGTTCACGTTTACGTTGATATCCAGCTGGCGTAATTCGTTACGCAATTCGGGACTTAGCTCCGAAGCTGATTCAAACTGTTTAGCCAGTGTATTAAAGTTATGCGTAACAGCAGCCTTGCCCAGTTCTATAAACGTTTTTGAATATTTTTTTTCGAATTGTTTAAGTGTTAGCGTTTTTTTGCCTGTGGATAGTTCAGTGGCCCCAAACTTCCAATACAGGTATTCAAATTGTTCGTCAATAGTAGCGTGCTGCAGTTCCTCGCGTTTATCTTTGGCAACCAGATTTATAAAATCGGTAGCATAGATCTCGATCATACGGTATTGACCCGACTGAAAACCACTTGCCGGCAATAACGACATCCTGAACTTCAGGAACTGTTCCTTCTCCATGCCATCAACCATAATCTCGAACGAGTGCGTCAAAGCACCAAAATACCGGTTGATGCGTTTTAGCCGCGCGGTAAAAAACTCGGCAGTCAGCGGGCTTGCTTCAGCAATTTGTTTACATTCGTGCAGGGCCAGCTTAAAATACAGTTCGGTGATCTGGTGATAAATGATGAAGATCTCCTCGTCGGGAAAAGGTGTTTTAGGATTTTGTAAACTCAGCAGGGTATCCAGGTGGATATAATCCCAATAGGTTAAAAAATCGGCATAAAGCAGACCATCAAGATAGGAGTTCATATCCTGGCCCATGGCTTCGTACTTTTCCTGCAGTTGGTTTAAGCGGTCTTCAATTTCGGGAGAGAAATGCATGTCCCAAAGGTAATAAAATACTATAGTGCTAAAACATATCCGTATTAGGTTGTTATATTTGATACAAGCCTTATATTATTCTTATGAAGATCAGGAAGATACTCATCGGCATTGATGAAAGCGAGTTTTCACGTTATGCAGCAGCATACGGTTTTGATATAGCCCATAGCTATGGCGCAGAAGTTGGCCTGGTACACATAGTTGAACCTATAGTGGTGCCAACCGATACCCAGGATGGCTTACTGGGAATGCCATTTGATCCCAATTTAAACCTGCCGGGCACGGAATTGGAAACACTGCAGGTTAACCGGTCTGCAACGCTGCTGGACCAGGCAGCAAAGGAATGGGGCGAAGGGTTGGAAATAGCACAATTTACCCAATACGGCTCAACAACTGAAGGAATTATTGAATGCAGCAAGGAGTTCAATGCCGACCTGATAGTTATAGGCACTCATCGCCGCACCGGTATCGATAAATTTTTCTTAGGTAACGTTGCCGAACAGGTGGTCAATAAATCCTTGATCCCCGTACTGGTTGTTCCTTATATCGAAGCAAAAGATTAATACAAAAGCCTGAACTTGATTGTATGTTCAATGGCTTTTAGCTCATTCAGCACTTCGGTATCATAGCCTGTATTAACATCGGTAATTACATAACCTATTTGCGGGTTAGTAACCAGGAACTCGCCCACAATGTTAATATTATGGCGGGCAAATACATCGTTAATCTTAGCCAGGATACCCGGTACGTTTTTATGAATGTGAATTAACCGGTGGGCATTGTTAACACGCGGCGGCTGCAAATCCGGAAAATTACAGCTGGTATGTGTTTTACCCTCATTCATGAAAGCCATTACCCTTTTCGGAAGGAAGTCGTTACTATGTGGGTTATGCCTCGGGTCGTCAAATATAATGATCCCGTTTTCTACAGCGGCATCGGCCAGCTTGCGGTTACATTTTCCAAAAACACCGATCACTTTCAGCCTGCCTGCATTTTGGACCTGCTCGGCGCTTGGCTGATTCTCTTCGTCGCAAAACAGCACACCGGCTTCTTCAAGGTATTTTTCTTCAACACTTTCGCGGTGACGCATGTTATACCCTTCTTTTTTAAGCTGATCCAATGCGTCTTCATCAACATTACCTACCACCAAACATTTAATGCGGTTTTTAGGATAAGAGATGGCGCGTGGCAGCTTATTCAGATACAGGAATTCATCAAAGCTGGGGGTAATATGGTCGGCTTTTTCGGCTACCGATTTACGTTCGATATTTTCAGTAAAGGCAAAGAACTTTTTGATCATGCCCGATTCCTTTAACTGGAAATCAGAATAGCCATCACCGATACCATAGATATCGCCCGGTAACTGAAGCTCTTTCAAAAGCTTCACCTTTCCGCCTTCCTGCGAAAGCGGATTTTCGCGATCGTAGCCTATGATATTGCCTTCCTCGTCAAATACAAAAGTATTGGCGTAGATGTTTTCTTTTTTTATGTGATATTCGGTTACTACCGGGGTAATAAACTCTTTGAAACCGCCGGATACGATCAAAACCTCGTCCTGGTGATTTTTAAAGAAGATAGTATTACGTGAAAAAGAAGTAGAAACTTTCTTTTTAAGATGGCTGATCAGTTGTTTTAAATGGTCACGGTTGGCGTTAAGCAGTTTCACCCTGCGCTCTAAACTTTCGGTAAAGGATAGCTTTCCTTCCATCGAGGCATTGGTCAAATCTTCAATCTGCTTGTAGATATCTTCGCGGTCGGGACGATTTTTGAGCGATATGCGGGCCAGTTCATCAAGGGCCTCAACCTGTGTAAAGGTGCTGTCGAAATCAATAATAAAGTACTGTTCCATCTTGGGTGCAAATGTGCGAAAAAATTTGCTGATAGAACAGGTAGAATTTATAGGTAATTATTCATGATTGTTTAACGAGCTATCTACTCAGCCGCTTGCCATATTTTATAGCTGGCAACTCAATATATTTATGCATTAATTTTGAAAGCCATACCAGCATTACCAATAACACAAGTTCAAAAGGGATACAGTAAACAAGGTTTTGCTTTATGGTCTCCGTTTTAAACTGGTTAAAAATATAAATACCGATAGGTACATGGATCAGGTAAAGGGAATAGGATACGTCACCAAGCCGGCTTAAAAAGTTATCTTTAAGCGGCACAAAATGGTTGATCACAATTAATAAAACAGTAACCGAACAGGCCAGCACGTAATAAAACTCCTGATGTGTTGTATAAAAGCCGGCTATTGAAAAAGCAAATAAAATGGCTGATAGCAATTTTTCCCGGGCTGAATAATGAAGCAACTGGTAAACCGCAATACCAATACTAAACAGCGGCCAATACCCCAAAAAGAAAAGCACGCCCGATTTATATACAGGCAAAACAATGCTTAATAAAGTTACAAGGAGTAGCGCAATGGTAAAATACTGCTTTTTAAAAAAAGAGCAGATATAAACCACTATATAAAAGAAAGCCTCAAAAGATAATGTCCAGTATACCCAGTTTAAGGTAGGTATACCTGTTACAGGTTTGGTGAGCAAACTTAAAGTCGCGCCAAAACCAGCGATACTTTTAGGAAATACAACAACCGAATTTGCGCCTGTCAGCACCCTCAACAGCGATACTATTATAAATATCAAAAGCAGGCTAAACCAATACGGCGGAAAGATCCTGAAGAAGCGCCTTATGATAAACTCGGATGGCTTTTTGGCATGCTGAAGGGCTATTAAAATGCAATAACCACTTATAGTAAAAAATATGGGGACACCTAAATACCCCCATTGGCAAACATAATAATACCAATTGTGGGTATTAGTAGCTGCATATTCAAAATGAAAAAGTACAACCCCGGCAGCAGCGATAATCCTTAATAAATCTATCAGGTGGTTTCTTTTGTCGGCTTGCATTGGTTATGGATGCTGCAATGTAGTATTATGAAATTAATAATTGCTAACGACTTTAACGGCGAATGATCAGGCAAGGGCCTTGCAAATTTCCTTAACAGTTAAGCTGATGGGCTTAAACTCAATACCGATCGCTTTTTTAATTTTTGAATTATCAAACTCGCGGGTTAGAGAGGCTGCCTGCGCCGAGGTTTTATCGATGGCCGGATCGCCACCGGTTATAGCCGAAACAAAAGCTGCTCCGCGCAAGGCCAGTTCCATTATCCATGGTTTAGCAAAAACAGAGGGTGGCTTAATACCAAATCCATTTGCTATCTCAGTAACCATACCTTTATAATCGCGATTTTCGGCACTGATGATGTAACGCTCGGCTGTTTTATCACTGTTCATTAAACCTACCATACATTTGGCAACATCTTCTACATCAACAAAACCTATGGTGCCGGAGGTATAAAATTTAAGTCCCTTGCGTACCGTGTTGAATAAAGCACCGCTGCCTTCGGTTCCGGCACTTGCACCTATTATAAGCGAGGGGTTAACAATAACAGCGTCCAAACCTTCAGCAATGCCGCGCCACACTTCCATCTCACTCTCTAATTTGGATATGGCATATCCATCATTTTCTGTTGATTGCTCCAGGTGATGGTTTTCTGTGATCAATTCGCCGGGCTTTGCACTGCCGATAGCCGCAATTGAGCTTACATGCACCAACTTTATCCCCCGCTCATTGCAAAGGTTAACCAGGTTGGCTGTCCCGGTAACGTTGGTGCTGATCATTGGCTTTTTATCTGCCTGCTTTAATGATACCCAGGCGGCACAGTGATAAACCTGTGTAATACCATCAAGCGCATCTGCAAGCGCGAAAATATCCATCATATCGGCATCAATCCAGTCGATATTTTGCTGGTAAGGCAATAATAACGTAGGGATAACTGAACTTGCCCTTTTGGTACAACGGATCCGTTGGCCGGTAGTAATTACCAAAAGTTTTGCCAGTTCGGCCCCAAGAAAACCAGTTGCGCCTGTTATTAAGATCATGATGCAAATGTGCAGATTTTTAAGCAGAAAGCTTGAGGCCGAAAGCTCAAAGCTTTTAAGCGAAGCAGAAAGGAAAGCTTAAAGAGGAAGCCTTGATCTTAGGCTTTCTGCCTTAAGCTTTCCGCTTTCGGCTAAAAAATCTGCACATTTGCACATCTGAAATCTGCACATTAAACAATTATGTCATTAGCTGATTTTTTTACGCCGATTGATCTTAAAAAGATAGCTCCTAAAAAAGGCTATTACACCAGCCAGCTTGGCGATAAAATTGTGCATTACTCTGTGGATTTCCCTGACCTGGAAGAGAAAACGGATATCGCCATCATCGGCGTTATGGATGATCGTAATGCAATTGGCAACCCCGGCTGTTCGCTTGGACCTGATTACATCCGCGAAAAACTTTACCAGCTAAATGAAGGAGGCTACTCGGTAAAAATTGTCGATCTGGGGAATATCCGTGCCGGCGAAAAGGTAACAGATACCTACTTCGCCGTAAAAACCGTAGTGAGTGAGCTGATCAAAAAAGATATTATCCCGGTTATTTTAGGCGGCGGACAGGACATCACCTATGCCCAGTATCTGGGCTATGAGGAGCTTGAACAAAAGGTTGACCTGGTGGTGATCGACTCGCATTTTGACCTGGATGAAGATGGACATGGCGACAGTATTGAAACTACCTCCGGCTCCTATCTCAACAAAATATTCCTGCATGATCCTAATTACCTGTTCAATTTTAGCAATCTTGGCTATCAAACCTATTTTGTAAGCCAGGACAGCCTTCGGGTAATGGATAAGCTTTTTTTTGATGTACACCGCTTAGGCGAACTGAGCGGCAACATTGCTGTTACCGAACCAACCATCCGCAACGCCAGCATGATAAGTTTTGATATTGGTGCCATCCGCGCTGCCGATGCTATGGGAAATGCGAATGCCACACCAAATGGTTTTTATGGAGAAGAAGCCTGCCAGCTTTGCCGCTATGCTGGCTTTAATGATAAACTTACCTCGATAGGCTTTTACGAGTTTAACCCGGCTTATGACAGCAACGGGCAAACCGCCTGGCAGCTGGCGCAAATGATCTGGTATTTTATTGATGGTTTTTATAACCGCAAGCGCGATTTTCCACTCAATCCAAAATCGCAATACCTCATTTATAAAACCAGCTTAACCCACGAAGACCAGGAAGTAGTATTTGTAAAAAGTAAAAAATCCGACCGCTGGTGGATGCAGGTGCCCTACCCTTCGGCGGGCTCTCCTAATGAGCGTTTCCATTTGGTACCCTGCAGCTATGCCGATTATAAAACAGCTACTTCAGGCGAATTACCTGATCTTTGGTGGCGTACCTATCAAAAATTAAACTGATATTCACAATTTTAACCATGCTCCAACGTTAGCAGCGTAGAGTTTTTATATATTTTAATGAAGAAATTATTTTTTTATATAGCCGCCATGCTGCCGGTAACGGTGTTTGCCCAGGCTACAGATACTTTTGTTATTAATGGTAAATTAGGCAATGTTACTACGCCTGCTAAAGTATATTTATCATACCAGTTAGGTGCTAACAATGTTACCGATTCGGCCAATGTGGTTAACGGCGCATTTTCCTTTACAGGCACTATCATTAACCCTGTTAACGCCACAATAGCTGTAAACTACAAAGGCTTGCCTCTCGAAAAATTCATTGACGGTAACTATAAATATGCCGATAATGGGAGCCTTATTTCAAAAACTGCTGACGATATAGATTTCTTCCTTGAAAAAGGTACAATTGCCATTACCAGTAAAGATTCGATAGATAAAGCCCAGATCTCTGGTTCGCAACTCAATATTGATAATGTAAAACTTCAGGCCCAGTTAAAAGCCATCAATCAAAAAGGCGAAAAACTAATGGCCGAAGCTAAAGCAGCATCACCCGAACAACAAAAGTCGGCAGCTTTCAGGACTGCTATGCAGGCGAGATATAAAGCATTGCAAACAGAACAGAAAACGACCTTAAAAAGCTTTATTGCGGCTAATCCTAATAGTTATTTAAGTTTACTTGCATTGACCTCGGTAAGCGGTCCGGCTCCCGATGTTAGCGAAGTTGAGCCATTATATAATTCGCTATCTCAAAATATCAGAGACACCGAGGCCGGAAAAATGATGAAGGCACAACTTGAGGCCTTGAAAGTAACCGCCATCGGTTCTGAAGCACCGGATTTTATCCAGAACGATGTTAACGGCACCCCGGTAAAGCTGTCATCATTCAGGGGTAAATATGTTTTGCTTGATTTTTGGGCATCCTGGTGCGGCCCTTGCCGCCAGGAAAATCCCAATGTGGCACGTAACTATGCAAGATTTAAAAACAAGAACTTCACGGTTGTGGGAGTCTCTTTAGACAGGCCCGACGGCAAATCGGCCTGGCTGGCTGCCATTAAAAGTGATGGTCTGGATTGGACCCAGCTTTCTGACCTTAAATTCTGGAATAACCAGGCTGCTGCCTTGTATTCGGTAACATCAATCCCTCAAAATTATCTGATCGATCCACAGGGAAAGATTATAGCAAAAAATTTACGTGGAGAGGATCTTGATGCCAAATTAGAGCAATTGTTTGGAAAATATAATTGATTCAATGTTATAGCCTGTTAGCGGCTATATCCATTACCATGTCAAATTCACCATTGAGTTAGCCGGTTATTTTATAGCCGGCTAATTTTATTATATTGCGTTATGAACTTGACCTCAATTAAAAAAATAGCATTAACTGCAATTGCAAGCGTACCGGCTTTAGCTTTTGCACAAGATTCCCAATATACCGTTCAGGGTAAAATTGGTGATTACAACGCCCCCGCAAAGGTGTATGTACAATATCGTAAAGATGGTAAAACAGTAGTTGATTCGGCAGTATTAAATGGCGGCAGCTTCAAGTTTACCGGTAAAACAGGCACAACACCCTTAAGCGGTTATATTCTGTTTAATCCCAAAGGTACCGGTCTGCATAGCTCAGAAGATTATCGTTCTCTTTACCTGGAACCTGGTACCATCACGGTAACAGCAACTGATAAAATTGCCGATGCAAAAATAGAAGGTACCAAAACCAATAACGATAACGAAAAATATAACCTGGCCGAAAAACCAATTAACGATGCTTACGAAGCGCTTGGTGCAAAACGCAAAACAGCAACGCCCGAGCAGCTGAGCGCCCTAAATGCCGAAGAAAAAAAGATAGATGATCAGGATGCATTGGTAAACAAAAAATTCATCCAGGAAAACCCAGATTCATATGTGAGCCTTAACGCACTGGAATCATATGCTTACAGTGCCGATTACGTTGATATTGCCCCATTGTTCAACAATTTCAGTGCAGCTATTAAAGCAACCGAAGCTGGTAAGAAATTTGCCGAACGCCTGCCAAAATTAAAAGCAGTAGCATTGGGCGCTACAGCACCTGAATTTGCCGAAGCCGATACTGCCGGAAAAATGATCAGCCTTTCGTCATTCCGTGGCAAATATGTGCTGATAGATTTTTGGGCCTCATGGTGCGGTCCCTGCCGCCGCGAAAACCCGAACGTGGTAAAAGCTTACAATACCTATAAAGGCAAAAACTTCACTATTCTTGGTGTATCGCTTGACAGGCCAAATGCTAAAGATAAATGGCTGGCGGCTATCCACAAAGATGGCCTTACCTGGAACCATGTATCTGACCTTAAATTTTGGGACAGTAAAGCAGCCGATCTTTATGCAGTACGCGGCATCCCTCAAAACTTTTTGTTAGATCCCAACGGAAAGATCATAGGCAAAAACTTAAGAGGCGAAGACCTTGAGAATAAGCTTGCCCAACTCTTTGGAAAGATCTGATTATATTATTAGTTATTAAACATAAACGCCTTAACAAAAACAATTTGTTAAGGCGTTTATGTTTAACCCGGGTTTACTCATTTAGCTAAGCAAAAGGTAAAGAGCTTGCAACATCAAGATATTTACAAACCGGCGATATGCTTTATAAGTATAAACGCCTATTTTTGATGGTCATCCCTATTGTCAACCTATGCTAAAACGCTTTACTCTTGTAACTTTTATACTTGCTGTTGTTACTACAGCCTATGCTCAAAATAAAAAACATCCTAAAAGAGATACTACTGAACTTAAACCCGTAATAATCAAAGGCTACCTGAGTGATCAGCCGGTTATCAGCGTACCGGCATCAGTGAGTGTACTTAATGCCGCGCAACTTAGGATCCAGCCCGATAATTCATTTGTAAACGCGTTGAACACTGTTCCGGGGGTACGTACCGAAGAGCGTTCGCCGGGGAGTTACCGTTTATCTATCAGGGGGAGTTTATTACGCTCGCCTTTTGGAGTAAGGGATGTAAAAATCTATTTTGACGATATCCCGCTTACTGATGCCGGGGGCAATAGTTATCTGAATGCTATTGATATAGCTTCTATACAAAAGGTTGAGATCTTGAAAGGCCCCGATGGCAGCTTATTTGGGGCCAACTCAGGCGGGGTAGTAATCCTTAGTCCGCTTAACCGGTATAACGACAGCACTTATATTTCGGCAGGGGTAAACGGGGGTTCGTACGGGCTGTTTCACGAGAAGGCTGCAGTGCAATTAAAAACTACCAATTACCTGCTCAATATCAACCAAAGCTTTCAAACCTATCATGGCTACAGGCAAAACAGCGATACGCACCGCAATTACCTGCAACTGGCCGATAGCTGGAATTACAGCGGCAAAAATACGTTGAAGGCACTGGGTATCTATTCCGACTTGGCCTATCAAACACCGGGAGGTTTAAACCTTGCGCAATATAATACCGATCCGCGATTAGCCCGTCAGCCTACGCCGACATTGCCCGGGGCTATTCAGCAACATATCGGCATCACCACAAAAATGTATTTAGGCGGTTTAACTAACGAGTATCATTTCAATGATCACATCCGCAATGTGCTGGCTGTTTTTGGCAACCATGTTGATTTTGCAAATCCCTTTATCACCAATTATGAGCAGAGGAGCGAAAACACCTATGGTTTCCGCACTTACTTTGAGTTAACGGGTGATAAAAAACCGAGTTTAGACTGGAAAATAGATCTTGGTTTTGAGTGGCAGCAAACCAACTCGCATATTGCTAATTATGGCAATAAAAAAGGTGTAAAGGATACCACGCAAACTATTGATAATATCCACACCAACCAGCATTTTGTGTTTGTGCGCTATGCTGCCGATGTTTATAAACGCCTGCACATTGAAGCTGCTGTAAGTTTAAATGATTATGGTTATGATTTTAAAAACCTATACCCGCTTAATCAAAATAATTATACTGATCGTAACTTCAGTGCACAATTGATGCCGAGACTGGCTTTATCATACCAGATTATCAACGCCCTTGCCTGGCGGGCAAGCGTAAGTCGCGGTTACTCCAGCCCCACCACAGCCGAAGTACGGCCAACTGATAATATTGTGAATACAAGCCTGCAGGCCCAATATGGCTGGAACTATGAAACTGGCTTTCGCCTGCGCAACAGCGACGAAACTTTTATGCTTGATGCATCGGTTTACTACTACCGTTTAAATAACGCCATAGTACGCCGCCTTAATGCCAATGAAACCGAACATTATATCAATGCCGGTGGCACCAACCAGTTAGGTACCGAAGCATCGTTGTACTATTGGATCATCCGCCCGGGTAAATATGGCTTTATCCGCGGATTACAGTTCAATGAATCATTCACATACAGCCATTTCAGGTTCAGGGACTATATTGTTACCAGCGCCAACTATTCAGGCAATAACTTAACCGGTGTACCTAAAAACGTATTTGTAAGCAGTGTGCAGATCAGGTTTCCTGAAAGCCTGGCCTTGTTTGTGCAGCATACCTTTACTTCAAAAATCCCGCTTAATGATGCCAGCACTGTTTATGCACCAAAATACAATCTACTGCAGGCAAGGGTTAGTTACCAGCCAACCATCGGTCGTAAAACACGTTTTGAAATATTTGCTGCCGCAGATAACCTGCTAAACCAAAAATACAGCCTGGGTAATGATTTGAATGCGGTGGGCAATCGTTATTATAATGCGGCACCGTTAAGGAATTACTCGGTGGGGATGAATTTTATGTATTAATAAATGCAAGTTCAAGCGTCTGCGCTTGAACTTGCATAGGGGTTGACAGGGTTAACACAACTCGTGGCTAACATTTACTTATATAGTTAATAATCAATTGATTGTTTTTTATACATAAAATATGTTAACCCCTTTTTGTCTAAATATTATCTACTAAATTTCAATTCATAGGTAACACAACACCAAGAGTGGTTAATTTGATTTATGATACGGCCTCTTTTCCGGCTTGCAAACTGCAACCCAAACTGTAAACTGAATTACGGATTCAGATTATTGCTTCCTCCCTCAGCCACATTACCACCCCTGCCTTTAGGATCAAAAGCGCGGAACTTGATAGTCCCCCCATTATAATTAACCGGACCGGTATAAATTTTACTACCGGCATCAGGGTCTTTACCATTGGTGGTATAACGAATAGTTAATCCCGGGAACTCCACATTGCTCAGGTATTTACCATCCTGTAAACTAATACCCGGTTTCGGTACACGATAATCATAACCGCCATTGTAATAAGTTAAGCGTGGTAATTCGCGTTTGCCCAGAACATTCAGAAAGTTTGACCATGCTACCTGGTACGCCTCTTTACTTTTTGCTGGATCTTTTTCAGTAGCCCAGGCCGGGTCCTGTGCCCAGGCACGTTCAGCTAAGCCAAGTAAGCGCGGAAAGATCATATAATCCATCCGCTCAGGGCCTTTAACTGTCTCAGCCCATAATGCGCCTTGCAGACCTACAATATTACTTTTACCATAGTCGGTAAGGCGCTGCTTGCCGATGAAGATATTTCTGTTTATCGGGTTGCCTTGTTTATCAACATCGGCGTTTTTAAAATAATCGTATGGGATAAAAGAATAGAATTTATCTATACCCAAAAACGCCCCCCAATAATAACCAGGCTCATCAAACGATTTATAGTTGGCCATATCAAAATACAGGTTTGTAACGCATGTTAACACAACCTTGTAACCGCTATTGGCTAAACGATAAGCCAAATCTTCCTGCCCGGCGCCCAACACGTTATTCCAAACGTCAACCTGTAGGTGTTCTTTTGTAAAATCCGGATTAGGTACGTAAGCCGGCTGACCATCGAGCGTGGTTTTACGGAGCGCCATTTCTTCCCAACCCGAAAGCAGGATGCCTTTAGCTTTCAGGATCTCATTAACACGGCCATAAAAGTAATACCAAAGATCGTTGGTGATTTGTATTTCGGGATGAGTGGCTTTAAGTGTTAAATAAGCCGGTGATTTTTCCCATACATTAGCAGGAACCTCATCACCACCGAAATGAATAGTTGGCAGCGGCGCGCCTGCCTCTTTGTAAGTATTGATGAGGTCATTTACAACAGTCTCCACAAAGTTATAGGTTGATGGCAGCGATACGTCTATCACGTTATCGTTCCAGTATTGTACGGAGCGATAATCGGATTTATCGTTCTGGTCATACAACAAATATTTTTCTGCTTCTGTCTTTTTGCCCTCTGCTATCAGGCGGTCATAGCGGGCATTCATTGCTTTAATAGCTCCGCGGGCATGACCTGGAGTTTCAATTTCAGGAACTACCGTGATATGACGGTCGCTGGCATATTTCAGGATCTCGATATAATCTGCTTTAGTATAATAGCCAGTACCAAAAGGATTGTTAACCTCCGGGCCAGAGCCGTGTGAAGGTGGTAAATGATGCTTGCTATCCAGCGTATGACCCCGTTTTGAGGCAACCGAGGTAAGCTCCGGTAACGACGGGATTTCTATCCTCCATCCTTCATCATCGGTTAAATGCAAATGCAGTGTATTCAGCTTATACAGGCTCATAGCCTCCAGCAGTTTCAACACCTGTTGTTTTGATTGAAAGTTACGGGCTACGTCAAGCATTACTGCCCGATGAGGAAAACGCGGCGCATCTACAACCTCTACGCATGGAATTTTTACCGAGGATGGTGTTTTAGCCAAAGCAATCGCCGGAATCAGGCTTTTGAAGGATTGGATACCGTAATATATGCCGGCACTTGTAGATGCCCGGATAACTACTGCAGACGGCTTCACACTTAACTCGTAAGCTTCATCACCCAAACCGGCTTTATATACAAATGAAATGACATTACCCAAGGATTTGCCAGTCTCCTTTTTTCCGAAGATGGTAGAAATGTAATTACGCAAAACCACAGCCTCTTTACCGAACCGCGCATCAGCAGAGGAAATTTGAACGCCCGAAGAAAACGAAAAACTGCCGTTGATTAGGCTATAACTTACCGGTGTAGGAAAAACTTTCACTAACTGATCGGCAGGAATATCGGCAACTGTTTTATTTCTGTCGTAAACAATTTCAGGGGTTATTAAGCCCTGGTAAGTTGGCTTGTAGGGCGTAATGTCATATGAGCCGAAAGAATAGCCTTTTTCAGGTGCTTTATCCCAAACAAGGTAAGGGCCTTCGGGTGCATCGGTAATATTCACTACAGGATCATCGCACACAAATTCAATACGGGCAGTTTCCCCGGGTTTCAGGTCTTTAAAACCCGATGTTGGGGTTATGCTGTACATATCGCCGTTAACCTGTTCGATAAGGGCATTATTGCTCACAGCCGCTTTGGTAAACCCGCGGCCCGAATTAAAATAGATCTTCCATCCCCCGGCAGGTAAAACCTCATGGCTTTTATTGGTAATTACCAATGCTGTGAGTGCCTCATTTTTATTTTGATAGTTATTGTCCATCACCTGCCAGTTGAGGTGCAGGTCGGCTATGTTCGGTTTTTTATCGTCATTCATTTTAAAACCGCTGCAAACAAAAACCGCGGCGATAACCATCATCGTAAAAATTTTGTTCATAATTCATCCTTTGCCTGGGAGATAGCAGACAGGTAAATATAATTACTTTTTAAATTATTTTAATAAGTAATTTTAGCTGTGTAGATGTTATAATTGCTTACGCCATCGCGGGTTTAGCGATAGTATTTATTATTAAACCGAAAACTTGATCCAACCCTCACCTTCATACCCAAATGCGAATTGTTTTGGGCGAATAATCTCGGCCAGGATCTCTATCGAGTCTACAATCCTTGGGCCGGGGCGATTAAAATATTGATTACCATCAGCAATATAAAACCTGTCATTTTTCACAGCTTTGAGCGATGCAAAACCCAGGCGGTCCAAAAGCAGGTTGATCTCGCGCATGGTGCGTTCAATACTGAAACCACAAGGCATTACCACAATAACTTCAGGGTCCTGCTGCAGGATGGCATCCCACTCAATATATGGCGAATGCTTGCCCTCCTGCGCCAAAACCGGCGTTCCGCCGGCTATACTTACCAGCCCCGGTACCCAGTTACCGGATATCATTATCGGCTCCAGCCATTCTATACAGGCTACTGTGGGTTTGCTATCAGCAAATTTCAGTTTATGCTTAATGATGTCAACACGCTCCTGCAGACTTTCGAGCAGATCGTCACCTGCCTGTGGTACGTTTAAGGCGTTGGCTATGGTGGTTATATCGTTAAATATATCATCGAGGCTGTTGGGTTGCAGCGAAATGATCCGCGCCTGTTTGTCCAGGTAGTTTTCCAATGCTTCTTCCACATCTTTTAATGATACCGCACAAACATCACACTGGGCCTGCGTTATTACTACATCAGGAGCGATAGCTTTGATCTGCTCACGTTTTACAGTGTAAACCGAAAGTGCATCGGCCAGGATCTCCTTCACCTTTACATCAATATCGGCACTGCTTAAACCATCAGGAAAATTAGCTTCTGTACATACAGGCAACTGCTTTACCGACTCCGGAAAATCGCACTCGTGTGAGCGGCCTACTAAACTCTCTTCAAGTCCTAAAGCACAAATTATTTCGGTGGCGGCCGGCAGTAATGAAACTATTTTTTCAGTTGGCATGTTAACAAATTAAAGATTGCAAATGTAAGGAAGATGAACTGATGTGCAAATGTGCAGATTCCAGATGTGCAGATTGTTGAATTGGGATGAAAAACCATTATGCCTTAATTGAAAATCATCTGCTCATTTATACATCTGAAATTTGCACATCTGCTCATTTGTCAACTCCGATTAACAACCTATCTTTGCTGCGATGATATTTCTAACATTCTTCATCGGGCTTATAGCTAATTTTATAGGCTATATACCACCCGGCAACATAAACCTAACTTTAGTACAGATTACCATAAACCGTGGAATAAAAGAGGCTGTGCGTTTCATTACAGCTTTTTCGGCTGTCGAATTTTTCTTTACTTATTTTATCATGCATGCCGCCCGCTGGCTTTCGGGGCAGTTGAAACTGGGTACTATCATCGATTGGATCATGGTAGTACTTTTCGGTGTTATGGGTTACCTTACCTGGATCCATCGGAATACGCCGCCCAAATCCAATTATTCTGAACATGCCAGTATCAAATATGGCATATTATTAGGCTTTTTAAACCCCGTGCAGGTACCTTTCTGGATGGTGACAGGCACATACCTGATCACACATGAGTGGATCCTCGACGGCCGTGTGGCACTTGTAATTTTTAGTTTAGGCTCGGCGGCGGGCGCTTTTTTATGCCTGTTCATTTACGCTAAATTTGCCAAGTATATTCAGGAAAAATTCGCGCTAAGTAACAAGCTTATCAATACCAGCATAGCGATATTATTTTTCGCTTTTGCTGCATATCATGTTGTAAAGCAGATCTATCTGTCGTTTTTTAAGCATTAAAATCTTGATTTTCCTGATTTGAGGATTGCCTGATACGATCGATACTAAATTCAAGGTAATCCTCAAATTCTAAAAATCATGGTTCAGATCAAAATTCAAGATTCAGCACATCAACCTTATCCTGAGCTAACTGCACTTTCAGCTCATCGAGCGATGAAAACTTAACGTCGCCGCGGATATAATGGTGAAATTCCATCCGGATGGTTTGGTTATAGATCTCCTCGTCAAAATCAAAGATATTCACCTCGATATTGCGGGTAAGTCCATTAACGGTTGGGCGGCTGCCGATATAGGCCATTCCTTTATATTTTTGATCAGCTACGACGACTGTAACTGCAAAAATGCCATCGCCAGGAATAAGCTTATACTTCTCTTCAACCACAATATTGGCTGTTGGATAACCGATCTGTCTGCCGATCTGGTCGCCCCGGACAACCTTTCCGGTAATAAAGAAAGGGTAGCCTAAAAAAGCATTAGCCAAATCAATATCGCCACTTAATAAAGCGTTGCGGATACGGGTTGAACTGATGGCTACTTCGTTAATATCCTGTTCGGGGATCTCTACTACATCAAAACCATAAACAGGGCCAAGGCGTTGCAGGTCTTCAAAACCGCCTTGCCTATCTTTACCAAAGCGGTGGTCATAACCTATCACTATTTTTTTTGTACCGATCTTATTCACCAGCACATCGCGGATATAGCTCTCGGCACTTTGATTGGAAAAATCTCTTGAAAACGGGGTTATAATGAGATGGTCTACCCCGAGACGCTCCATGAGCTCAGCCTTTTCGGCAATAGTGGTTATCAGCTTAAGGCTTTCGTCCTCCGGATGTAAGATCATACGCGGATGTGGAAAGAAAGTAAGGATTACCGTTTCGCCGCCTGTACTTTCGGCCAGTTCCTTAATACCTGATATAATTTTACGGTGCCCAATGTGTACCCCATCAAATGTACCGATGGTGACTACTGCATTGTTTACCGCTGTAAATTCGTCAATATTATTGTAAACCCTCATTATATGAGTAAAACACAAAGTTAATTTTTAGTTGATGGGATTAACAACCGGAGTGTTTGCGCTTTGTAAATTTCTTTTACCGCGCTGTATGTACATCTGATACTTTTAATTCCCTGACGGTATTTACCAGTTCCATCACTTCCCAGGCATCCTCAATTTTGAAATTGCCGCTACGTGTGCGCCTTAATTTCGACAGATAAGCCCCGTTATTCAAAGCAGCTCCAAAATCATTCACCAATGAGCGAATATAGGTGCCCTTGCTGCACACCACCCTGAAATCAACTTCGGGCAGTTCAATACGGGTTAGCTCAAATTCCATTATGGTCACATTACGCAGCTTTAGCTCTACATCTTCACCGCGGCGTGCCTTTTCGTACAAGCGTTCACCATCAACTTTGATGGCGGAGTGTGCAGGAGGATATTGCTGGATGTCGCCGATAAACTGCCCACAGTTATTACGCAGCATTTCTTCGGTGAGTTGGCTAATGTCGAAACTTTTATCGGTTTCAGTTTCCATATCATAGGATGGCGTTGTCGCGCCCAATACCATAGTACCGGTATATTCCTTTTCTTCCGCCTGGAAGGTATCTATCTGCTTGGTCATTTTACCGGTGCAGATGATCAGCAAGCCTGTAGCCAGCGGATCAAGTGTGCCTGCATGACCAACCTTTAACTTGAGCGGCTTAAACGAATTGCGGAGTTTGCCAACAACATCAAAGCTTGTCCACTGATATGGCTTATTAACCAATAAAAGCTGGCCTTCGGCAAATTCATCTATTTTAGTGTACGTATTCTTCAAATCTACTATTTACCCGGATCAAATTATCCGTTTTTGCAAAGGTACGATTTTAGGATTGATTGCAGGAGAGAGGGGAATTTGTCGGGCGGTCAGTTAACTCACCCCGACATCGCTGCGCTTGTCACCCCTCTCTGCTTCGCAAAGAGGGGGATTTAATTTTTTATGTTTTTTTTTCCTCTTTCCGGCGAAGCCGGAGAGAGGGTGGTCCAGCGAAGCGTAGACCGGGTGAGTGTACTATAGAAGCGAAAATCTATATCGCCTGTAACTGGTGTCCGCTCAACATGAGGCCAATGATTATTGCGCCAACTATAATACGGTACCAGCCGAATATTTTAAAGCCTTTACGCTCCAGAAAAGTTATGAATGTTTTTATGGCGAGCATAGCAACAATAAATGCTATAATGTTACCGATTGCCAAAAGTTTGATCTCTTCGCCTGTAAAAATGTGACCTTCCTTATGAAAGTCATAAAGCTTTTTAGCGGTTGCGGCAAACATGGTAGGTACGGCCAGGAAGAAAGAAAACTCAGCAGCTGCAGTACGGCTTAATTTCTGGGTCATACCACCAACAATGGTAGCTGCCGAACGCGACGTGCCTGGGATCATGGCCAAACATTGGAAAAAGCCAATTTTAAGTGCGGTTAAATTACTGATGTCTTTTTCTTCTTTAACCACAGGCTTGTTAAACCATTTATCAACAAACAATAAAATGATACCGCCTACAAACAGGGTGATACCCACTACGTAAACGCTTTCGAGCAAGGCATCTATCTTTTTACTAAACAGCACGCCAAACACAGCAGCCGGTATAAAAGCAATAAGCAATTTTAAGTAAAAATTAACCGATTGTAAAAACCTTTTCCAGTACAGGACCACTACTGATAAAATAGCGCCTAACTGAATAGCAATGGTAAAAAGTTTAACAAAAGGATCGGCAGCTATGCCCATTATTGATGAGGCAATGATCATGTGCCCTGTCGACGAAACAGGCAAAAATTCAGTTATCCCTTCAATTATTGCAAGGATAATAACGTGGATGAGATTCATTGGAGATTTTAAGGGGTTGAGGTAGAGGTATACGTTATTTACAGCAGATGTGTTTAAAATAAAACAGATCTGCTGTAAAAATGAGCGTAGTAATTAATTAGCCGAAGGCTTTTTAAGAATAGCGAAGAAACCTAAAGCAAAGCCACCCAAAACTACTATTGGGGCAATAACTATTTTGGTAGTACTGTAAATATCGGTAGTACCCGACATCAGCACAAAGCCGAAAGCCACTACCGCTACGCTGATGATCAGCATCCTGTAATTGCTTTTATCGAATATAAATTGCACTGGCTGAGCAGGCGCAGCAGCTTTTGCAGTACCCGCAGTTGCCGCTGATGCAGTGACAGTTGCTTTTACAGGAGCGGCTGGTTTAAATTTTTGTGCCATATTTTTTTATTACTGAATTATTAAGTTAATGAATTAATGTTTGAAAGCCCCCAGGGCAAAACCTTTCAGTTTTAACCTTTCGCCTTTAACCTTACCTGTACAGATCGTATATTTTTAAACGTAAAAACTTGTTAACTGCTAAAAAGGTACTAAAGCCTGATATAAAAATACCCAGGCCAACAACCCCTAAAAACACAATACCAAACTCGGTGTAGTTTTGTAAAAACACCAGGTCGGGTACATTATCGTAAGCTACATACAGGGTAGCTATCAACAGGATAATAGCGATTAATCCGCCTAATAAACCGTGCCAGATGCCGTACAGTAAAAAAGGCTTACGGATAAATCCTTTGGTTGCCCCAACCAGCTGCATTGATTTGATCAGGAACCGTTGCGAATAAATGGCCAGCCTGATTGTATTGTTGATCAACGCTACCGACAGCACCACAAATATCCCAGCGAACGTAAGGATGATCAAACTGATCGTTGTTACGTTCTGGTTCATCTGGTCAACCAGTGATTGTTGGTATTTAACCTCTTTTATCAAGGGATTTTTAAGCAGTTCGGCTTTAAATTTTTCTATGTCCTTGTTATTGGCGTATTCAGCTTTCAGATAAACATCAACCGATTGTGATAGCGGGTTATATCCTAAAAACTTTACGAAATCTTCGCCAAGATCTTTTTGCAGGTTACGGGCGGCAAGCTCTTTACTTACGTATTGAGTTTGCTTTACGATCACATTGCCGTCCAGTTGCTTTTGAAGCTGCAATACATCGCTTTCGTGGGCGGCATCATCAACAAAAATATTAAGCACTATATTTTCTTTAACATAGCTCGAAATATTTTTAGCATACACCAGTATTAAACCCAGCAACCCTACCATTAACAGCACCATAGCAATACCAAATACCGTTGAAATGTATATGGTTTTTGTTTTTTTAGAGGATGCGCTTGCTTCGAATTCTTCCATTTACTTGCTTTAGATATGAGATGTGCGACATGAGATTTGAGACAACTCCTTCCCTCATGAGAACATCATATTTGTGCGAAAATAAGAAACCCACCCTAAAGGTAAAAGTTTATTGCTTATAAATATTGTTTAATAACGCTTTAGCTAAACAGATTTAACATTTATTAACAGCTTACCGTTGATTTCGTTGATTATTTGAACTATGCTTTTTAGGATTTGACGATTAACCTGATATTTTTCTCTGAACCGGAATTTACCGGATCAAAGAATGACCAGAATTTTAAAGCGATAAGCAAATTCCATAAATTCTTTAATTCGGGTTCAGACAAATCCCATCAAACCCTGGTTCAGACAAAATAAGCTGCAAATTCTGATATAAATCTGGAGTTAAACAAACCGCCTTTGCCGTTGTTGTTAACTTATGACAAAGCCAGCAAACGAAAAAGACAAACCTTCACCATCAGATACCCCTACCCACAGGCCGGCTGATGATGGGCATAAAAGCAAAGTGCGCAAAGAAGATAAACAATATCATGCCGATAACCCGCATGGCGGCGATATTGCCAAGAAGCATGAGAAAGAGGAACAGCCGGTTCATTCGGTTAAGAGTGTGCCGGAGAAATAAAAGGCGTATTTCGCGATGTCATTGCGAGCGATAGCGTGGCAACCGCATACTATACAGGGCGGCCATGCCTCCGTGCGATTGCTTCGTACCCTTACAGCAATGACGACCTTTTTTTGCCCTCAGATCCAGACTTACGACTTAACAATCCCTGCCGAATTAAACTGCAAATCATACAACTTGCGGTAATGGCCGTTCTCAATTTTGAGTAATTCCTGATGAGTGCCCATTTCCATGATCTCGCCATGGTCAAGTACAATGATCCTGTCGGCATTTTGAATGGTTGAAAGCCTGTGGGCTATCACTATGGCTGTGCGGCCTTCCATTAATTTATTGATGGCATTCTGGATCAGGATCTCCGTTTCAGTATCAACAGATGATGTTGCCTCATCCAAAACTAAAATTGCCGGGTTATAAACCAAAGCCCGGATAAATGAGATTAATTGCGATTGCCCGGCCGAAAGTGTTGAGCCGCGCTCCATCACATTATAATCATAGCCGCCCGGTAGCCGTTCAATAAAATCATGCGCGCCAACATCTTTGGCTGCGGCTATAATTTGATCGCGGGTGATGGCTGGGTTATTCAGGCTGATGTTATTGGCAATAGTATCACTAAACAAAAACACATCCTGTATCACGGTTGCTATCTGCGAACGCAGATAGTTCACATCATAATCATGAATATCATGGCCATCTACTTTGACGCAGCCTTTTCCTATTTCATAAAAACGGTTCAGAATGTTAATGGTTGATGATTTACCGGCACCTGTTGCACCTACCAAAGCCAGTGTTTCACCGGGTTTGATGTGGAAACTGATATTTTTCAGCACCCAATTTTCATCGTTATAAGCAAACCATACTTTATCAAAGCTGATCTCGCCCTGTAACCTGCCGGTTTTTAGCGTACCCTTATTTTCGGCCACCTCGTCGGTATCTAATACTTTAAAGATCCTGTCGGCACCTACCATACCCATTTGCAGGGTATTAAATTTATCGGCCAGTTGGCGGATAGGCCTGAATAGCATATTGAGCAGCACGATAAAGCTGGTTATTAAACCGGGAGTAATGCCCTTGCCCGATGATGTTATAGTTAACAGCTGACTGTCAGACAGCATCCGCTTACAACCATACCAAACCAGCAAGCCCATACACACGGCAAACAGAATTTCCACTACCGGAAAAAATATCGAATAATACCAGTTTGAGCGGATATTGGCATCACGGTATTTTTCATTCACCGCTTTAAACTTGCGCATTTCCTGGTCTTCCCGGGCAAAGATCTGGATCACACTGATGCCAGAAATATGCTCGGCCAAAAAAGTGTTAAGCCGGGCCACCTGGGTACGCACCTCCTGGAACGATGATTTGATAGCCTCCTTAAATACATAGGTTGAAGCAAACAGGAACGGCATCGGGATTAATGTAATCAAAGCCAGTTTCCAGTCCTGCCAAAGCATATAGCCTATTACAGCAACCACCAGCAGCATATCACCCATAATAGAGATCAATCCTTCCGAAAAAATGTCGGCAATGGTTTCCAGGTCGGATACAGTACGGGTAATGAGCATACCGATAGGGGTACGGTCAAAGTATTTTAATCTTAAGCTGGTGATATGGTTAAAAATATCGATCCTTAAATCGCGGATAACATACTGGCCCAGTGCATTGGTTAAGTAAGTTTGATAATACTGGGCAATGGTTTGAATGATTAGCTGGCCTACCATCAGCTCAACCATAAAAACGAGACCGTTATAGTCATCATTCAATATATTGACATCCAGTGTACGCTGAATCAGGATTGGCTGCAGCAAAGCATTGGCCGCTATAAAAATGGTCAGGAAAGTAGCTATAACAAACGTTTTGTTATAAGGCTTAACGTAATGCATTACCCGGCTCAGCAACTTCCAGTCCAGGGCCTTTCCGGTTACGGCCCCCCCGCCCCCTGAAGGGGGCGCCTGCTTCGTGCCTCCCTTGCCCTCTAAAGGGGGAGTGTCTTGCTTATTATTTTTTATGTCTTCGGCCACTATATCAAATGTAAGGTATAATTATAAATCTTAAAATCACTTTCTCCGCTATAGTTCCCCCTTTAGGGGGTCAGGGGCGGGCTAATGGGTATGGATATTTCACCTCCGTCAAATACAATCCACAGGCTGGTACACTGGTACCGGCATTTGAGCGGTTTTTACTTTCAATAATTTCACGAATGCTTTCGGGTTCCCTTTCTTTTTTGCCAACCATCATTAGCGTACCCACAATGGCGCGTACCATGTTGCGTAAAAACCTATCGGCAGTAATATGGAAAACGATACCGTTATCAGTTTGTACCCATTCGGCACGGGTTATTTTACAGTTATTGGTTTTTACCTGCGTGTTTGATTTGCTGAAACAGCTAAAATCAACATACTGCATCATGATAGCCGCGGCCTGGTTCATCAGTTCAAGATCGGGCACATCGCGCAATTGCCATGAAGCGCCTTGCAAAAAAGGATCTTTATTAAAATGGATATGATATTGATAAGAACGTGCCGTAGCATCAAACCGGGCGTGAGCATCGGCATGTACGGGGATAACGTTTTTTATGGCGATATCAGGGGGTAACAGGGCGTTGAGCCCCTTCACTTTTTGTCCATAGTCAATAGCCGATAGACCATGGCTTGAGGATTGACCATCGACCATGGACCATGGACTATGGGCTTCCACATCAAAATGTGCAAAGAATTCTTTGGCGTGTACACCTGTATCTGTACGGCCGCAGCCTGTTGTTTCTATGGGATGGCGCAGTATAGTGCTCAGGGCTTTGTTTAACAGTTCCTGAACGCTTACGGCGTTTTGCTGCACCTGCCAGCCATGATAAGCGGTACCGTTGTAGGCCAGTTCAATAAAATAACGCTGATTGATGCTCACAAGGGCAAAGTTAATAATCTGTAGACTATGCCGGCTTCATAATTTGGTCATAGTATTTCAGGGCTGCAACAAATCAGCTACACTCTATAAGCAAAACAATTATATTTGCCCATATAATAATTAAATACTATGCTTCAACGCATCCAAAGCATTTACCTTTTGTTTGCCAGCCTTGTGCTGTTCGCCCTTTTCTTTTTTCCACTTGCGCATAATGTTTATATCGATGATAAACCATCCAGTATTATGGTAACCGGTATTTACCAGGATGTTAACGGCGCGCAGCAACATACCCAAACATTTGTGGCGCTTACCGCGATAACGGCTATCGTAGCCCTTGTTCCGTTGGTTATCATTTTTCTATACAAAAACCGCAAGCAGCAAATAGCTTTTTGTTATAGCGCCATGCTGGTGCTTATTGGCTACAGCTTCTGGATGGCCCAAACTGTTAAAGGCGCCGCTGGTAACATCACGCTTGATACCCATTCTATGGGCGTCGGCTTGTTTCTGACCTCATTAAGCATTATACTGATTATCTTTGCACAAAAAAGCATTAAAAAAGATGAAAAGCTGGTAAAATCGGCTGATAGGTTGAGGTAAGCCCAGGTTAATGTTAAGTCAACAGTACTAAGCCGGAAGTCACAAGTCTGGCTTTTCTCTTTTCTATACCTGTAACTTAGGCTAAGGGTTAGGCCTTTTTGCGATCCGAAGGTAAAAAACAAATGAAAAATCTGTGTTTTCTAGCTTCCCTAAAGGCTTACTTATCAAAAAAAGGACTTTAAAGATTGGCAAAAAAGGCAATACATATTATGAAATCATTAATTAACTGGTTTTTTTTCAGCCAATTAGTGGTTTATTTACAATAATACAGCTAAACTTCAATCTATCCTAACTTACCTATTGGAATTGTAAAATACTAACACTATCTTTGCGCCCGATTTGGCGATGTTGCCAAATTCGTTATTTTAATTCATGAACAACCCATTTATTGAACTGGGAATCCGTCATGATATTGTTAATGCCATCTCTGAGTTAGGATTTGAAAATCCTACACCAATCCAGGAGCAGTCAATCCCGGTATTGTTAACAGGCAGCAACGATTTTGTCGGATTAGCCCAAACCGGGACCGGAAAAACTGCTGCCTTTGGCCTACCACTGTTGGAACTGCTTGATTTCGAAGAAAATCATCCACAGGCACTTGTCTTATGCCCAACACGCGAACTTTGTTTACAAATCGCGAACGACATCAAGAATTACTCCAAAAAAATGAACAACGTACATGTTGTTGCCGTTTATGGAGGTGCAAGCATTATGGATCAATTACGCCAGATCAAACGCGGCGTACAGATCGTAGTAGCTACACCGGGACGTATGCTTGATATCATAAACCGTAAGGCTATCGACTTTTCGGCTGTGAAGTATGTAGTATTGGATGAGGCTGACGAAATGCTCAATATGGGCTTTCAGGAAGACATTGATAGTATCTTATCTACCACACCCGAAGAGAAAAAAACCTGGCTATTCTCGGCCACAATGCCTGCAGAAGTTAGGCGGATTGCCAAAAAGTACATGAACAATCCGTTTGAGCTTACTATGGGCGAAAAAAACACCGGCAATGTCAATATCGAGCATGAGTACTATATAGTACGTGCCCGCGACAAGTATGCCGCGTTTAAACGTATTGTTGATTTTAACCCGGACATTTTTGGTATCGTATTTTGCCGTACCAAAATTGAAACCCAGGAAATTGCCGAATCGCTGATCAAAGACGGCTACAATGCCGATTCATTGCACGGTGACCTTTCGCAACAACAGCGTGATAAAGTAATGAAACGCTACCGCGAGCGCAGCCTGCAATTATTAATTGCTACCGACGTTGCAGCCCGTGGTATCGACGTTAACGACGTAACACACGTTATTAACTATTCATTGCCCGACGAAATTGAAAACTATACCCACCGCAGCGGCCGTACAGCCCGTGCAGGTAAAACAGGTGTATCTATCGCTATCGTTAATGCTAAAGAATTAGGTAAGATTCGCCAAATTGAGCGTGTTATTGGTAAAAAGTTTGTAAAAGCTGAAATCCCTACAGGTTTTGACGTTTGCGAAAAACAATTATTCTCTATTGTTCACAAAGTACATAATGTAACTGTAAACGAAGAGCAGATTGAGCAATACCTGCCACGTATTTATGACGAGTTTAAAGATTTCACCAAAGAGGATTTCATTAAACGTTTTGCATCAATTGAGTTTAACCGCTTCCTTGATTATTACAAAAACGCTCCCGACCTGAATGCCAGCGTTGAAGAAGGCCGTACCAGGTCTGAAGATCGCGGTGAACGTGGCAATGGAGTAAGAGGCAACTTTACCCGTTTATTTATAAACCTGGGTTCGGTTGATGAATTTAACCGCGGCGATTTGTTGGGTTACATTTGCAACACTACCAAAATCAGCGGCCGTACCGTAGGTAAGATCGATGTTAAAGGTGTGTACTCATTCTTTGAGGTTCAGAACGAAGACGTTGATAAAGTTATGGCCAGCTTTAAAGAAGCCGAACATAAGGGGCGTCCGGTAAGGATCGAGATCTCAGGCGAAGGCACTAGTGATAACCGTGGCGGCGGCGAACGCCGTGAAGGCGGTTACCGTGGTGGCGAACGTCGCGAAGGTGGTGGCGGTTATCGTGGTGGCGAGCGTCGTGAAGGCGGCGGTGGTTATCGTGGTGGCGAGCGTCGTGAAGGCGGTGGCTACCGTGGTAACGAAAAGCGCGAACATACTGGCGGTGGTTTCCGTGATTTTTCCGGCAAACCCCGTGAAGATCGCCCTGAACGCAGAAGGAGATTTTAATCATCCATCATAAAAAAACCACCATGTGCAAAGCATGTGGTGGTTTTCATGAGCTTCCTTTAGTAAGAAGCATTAGTTTTAGTTTAGTTTTGTTAACAAAGCCTTTTAACCGCTGCACACGGGAATAAAGGCTTTTGTTGTTTAACGGCTAAATTCAACAATATCCGAATCAGGATAACAAAGTGTTAGCTTATTGTCGGTAAGCTCCTTAATACAGAACTTGGTATAAGGCCTGCTCCCCTGGTATGAGGTGTAAATAGTATCTTTTTTCACAAAATAATCCTCTTTACTGGCCTGTCCGTCATCCATAATAAAATCTTTATCCGTTATTGAAAGCTTGGTTGAACCATCTTTTGATTTCCAGTTACCTTCTAGCTTTTTATTGGGTGCCGGAGCGGTAGAACAAGAATAAACCAGTAACATGCCTGCAACTGCAGCAACTATCGGAGCAAACTTTTTCATGACGGATCAGGATTTTTTAGAACGGCTTATGCCTTTGTCGAATTTAATTATTGAGCAGGTTTATCGATCAGCTCGGATTTTTTTACGTACACACGATGCCCTTTCTTATTCACATAAAAATAGTGCGAATACTTATCAATGTAAATGGTTTCACCATTTGGACCAACTTTGCCGGCATATTTTTTGTCAGCTACTGTAGCTGCGCCTTTGGCTGCTATTTCAGATGTTTTGTGGCCTATCTTTTTGGTGGTCTTACTTATTTTACCACCAAGGGTTGAATCCTTATGGGTTTGGGCAAAGCCCGGACTTACCATAAATGTACCTGCAGCAAACAAGGCTATTTTAAACAGATTTTTCATAAGTGACAGTAATTAAGTTTCTTTTAATAAAATCAGCTCAATTTCTCGGCCAAATTTCTCATTTCTATCACAGGTGAGCGTTTTTGATATAAAATAGCATAAACAGCCTCGCAAATAGGGATGCTTACCCCATATTGCTTATTAACCTCGTGTAGGCAATTTACTGCATAGTAACCCTCAGCAACCATGTTCATTTCCAGTTGGGCAGATGTTACTGTATATCCCTTACCTATCATATTACCAAATGTGCGGTTACGGCTAAACTGCGAATATGCAGTAACCAACAGATCACCAAGGTATGCCGACTCTTTAATATCCCTGTCAATGGGGTGCACGGCGGCCACAAAACGCTCCAGTTCGCGGATTGCATTTGATATTAGTACTGCCTGAAAATTATCGCCATAGCCCACACCGTGGCAAATACCACTGGCAATAGCGTAAACATTCTTTAAAACAGCGCCGTATTCCGTACCATATATATCGTCGGAAATATTTGTTTTGATGTACCGGGTATTAATCATACCTGCAAACTGCGATGCCAGTTCAGTATCTCCGGAAGCTATAGTGAGGTATGATAGTTTTTCTAACGCCACTTCTTCGGCATGGCAGGGTCCGCTGATCACCATAAAATCACCAAACGATATATCGTATTTTTGATGAAGAAATTCGGCAATTATCAGGTTTTCGTCGGGCACTATGCCTTTAATAGCCGATACTATTTTTTTCCCTTTCAGATCGGCAGCCGTAATATCTTTTAACGCTTCTTTTAAAAACGCAGCAGGTACATTAAGCAATACAATATCGGCAGCCGCGATAAGCGGTTTCAAATCGGTAGATATATTTTGTTCGGGAAGTTTGATCTCAACCGAGCTCAGGTAGTGCGGGTTGTGTGCAAACTTTTGCAGATGCTCCACAGCTTCGGCATTGCGCATCCACCAAAAAATTTCTTTTTCGGTAGTGTTGTCGATAAGCATTTTAATATTGGCCGTAGCCCAGCTTCCTCCGCCAACAACTGTGATCTTGTTTAATTTTTTATCCATCAATAAATAATAGAAAATCTATGTGCCAGGTTTTAATCGGCTAAGCAAATTAATGAAATATTATGCAGATTGGCGAATAAGAGAAAATGCCTTAACACTGCCGCAGGTTTAGCGATAGCGTAACCTGCGGTTAAACAGCGTGGAAGCTTTCAGCTTCAGTAGCTTATTTAAGCTGGAAGCTTAAACCATGATACACCACGGGTTACACTATCGCTAAACCCGCGGCAGTTAAACATTTCTGTAATAAAACAAAAACGCCCGGCTTTCGCCGGGCGCTAAATTCTAATTTCCTCATCTGCACATTTGAAATCTGCACATCTGCATATCAATTACTTATTATTATCTGCATTAAACAGTTTCGATTTATCCACTTTTTCAACAGCCTGTCCATCGCTAAGTGTTTTTGAAATAGCTGAGTATGGAGCCGACACAACCTCTTCGCCTCCTTTAAGGCCGGATAAGATCTGGATGTAACTATCATTCTGGATACCGGTGGTTACCTGTACCTGTTTCAGCTTACCTGCGTTCAGTACAAATACATATTCTTTAGCTACCGGGCTAATTTGTGGCTTGCTTTTATCATCATCAGCTTTCGGCGGACCATTATTTTCTTTCTTTTCCTCACGGGTAGTTACCGATTGAATTGGTACTGATAAAGCTTTAGCCGAGTTGGTGCTGATATCAACAGTAGCTGTTAACCCCGGGCGGAATGGAGAAGGATTATCTGCCGTTTTCTTTAAAAGGGCAACGTATGATTCGGCATTGATCCTCACTTTTACAGTAAAATTGGTTACTTGGTCGGCAGAGGTACCTACTACGTTTGCCGAACTGCCTATTTCAGTTACCACACCTGTAAACTTTTTACCTAAAAATGCATCCACTTCAATTTTTGATGAATCGCCAAGAGAAATGCGGTTGATATCATTCTCGTTCACATCAACGTTAACATCCATTTTACTCAGGTCAGATATGGTCATGATCTCGGTACCGGCAAACTGCTGGGTACCCAAAACACGCTCACCTTTTTGTATCGACAATTTTGAAACCACACCATCAACCGGCGAATAGATAGTAGTTTTGGCCAGGTTATCCTGCGCTTCTTTAACCGAAGCCTGTGACTGGGCTAAGCCGTATTGTGAACCTACCACGTTTTGTTTGGCGGCTTCAAAAGATGCTTTAGCACCTTCATAAGTGGCTTTAGCATTTTCAAATTCCGAAATGGTTAATACCTTTTTATCAAAAAGCTCTTTACTGCGTTTATAAATACCTACCTGGTTGGTATAAGTAGCTTCGGCCTGTTTAAGCATCTGGCTTGAGTTACCTACACTGGCTTTTTGGGTATTGTATGATGCAATAGCACGGTCATAACCTGACTTTAAAATGTCGGGCCTGATCTTACAAAGCAGCTGGCCTTTTTTAACAACATCGCCCTCTTTAATTGGTAGTTCAACCACCTCACCCGATACTTCGGGGCTTATCTTAACCTCAACATGCGGTTTGATCTTTCCACTGGCCGATACAGTTTCGTTTATCTCGCGGGTTTCGGCTTTTTCAGTAGCCACCTGGGTTAGCGCGGGCTTACCTATCATGCCCGTTGCCTTAGCAATGATCAGCAGGAGAATCAGTGCGCCAAGACCTATCAGAATATATTTAGTAGTTTTTCCCATGACGGTGAATTTGGATATTTTACGGTTAAGATTTTATTAAAGTGTTATAGGGTTGCCTAAATAATAGTCAATGACTTTGCTCCTGAAAATTACCTGGTATTGCGCCTCAATCATATCAAACTGAGATTTGTTGAGATTGGTTAACGAAGTATTGTAATCAAGCGAGTTAACCAAACCAACAGTATAGCGTTGCTGTATAATATTAAATGCATCTTTATTGGCATTGAAGGTTTGCGTCGCCGATTGATAGCGTTTATCAGCAGCCTGCAAATCCCACACCGCCTGGTAAATAATCTTGCTCAGGTTATTGCGGGCCAGTTGTGCCGTCACTTCAGCATTTTGGTTTTGAAGTTTTGCTTTCCGGACAGCGGTACGAGACAAGAACCTGTTGAAAATAGGGATCTGCAAACTTACCCCTACCGATTGGTTAAAGTTATCACTCAGCTGCCTGAAGAACGGATTGCTCTTGAAACCAACTTTGTAATTAGGCACCACAACCGCTTGTTGTGAATTTTGTACAAAACCCACCGTATCAAACCGCCCGGTTGGCGTAGCGCCAAAAGGTGTGTTTTTGGCATCAGAAAAGTATGATCCGGCAGCGCCAAATAATACTACAGATGGATAATAATTACCCCTTGCAATTTTAACACCCTGCGCAGCAGCTTTCTGACGCTGTTCCGCCAATAATACATCGGGGTTTACAGCCATCGCTGTTTTCACAACTTCCTGTGCGTCATATATGGTTTTAACATTGTTCAGCTTACTGATATCGGGCCTTTCCACTTTAATATCAGCGCCTGGGTCCATCTCCATGTATTGCTTTAAGGTAAGTAACGATTGCTCCAACTGATTTTCGGCGTTGGTATAGTTCAGATCGTTAGTCGATAGCTGTGCTTTAGCCTGCGACAGATCGGCAAGGGTTTGGTTACCTACATCAAAGTTTTTCTGCGAACGGTCTAAAGCTATTTTGGATACATCAATTTGTTGCTGAGCAGCTTTTACTAAATCCTGGTTGGTCAATACCAGCAAATAAGTAGTAACAACATTTAATATCAGATCATTCTTTACCTTGGCAACGTTGGTTTTATCGGCATCAAGCAGGATCTTGTTCTGGATTACCGTATTACGCAACTGCCCGCCCTGGAACAGGGTTACCTGTGAGGTAAAGTTACCATTAACGGCCAAAATACGCTGGTTGCTGAACTGGTTGGTTGAAGGGTCAATATTACGGCCAAAATTGAATGAACCCTGTGGGCCAGCAGCTAAATTGGGCAGCTGGTTATATTTCGACTGCTTAAGATCTTCGTTGGTGATGGCGGCTGTAAATTCGGCCTGTTTAATGGTTAGATTGCGTTCAAGGGCCAGATCTACCGCTTTTTGCAAGCCTATTACTTCCTGCGCGCCGGCTTTAATGCCGCATACTGAAAATATAATTGTGCAAATGAGCGTTGCTTTAACTGATAGTAATAATTTTAGTTTCATAAGGTTTTTCTATACAATGGTAAGCAACTGTTCATTACATTGCAGTGTTTATTTTTGTTAAATGTTGTTAATAGGGATAAAAACACAAACTACCTAATCTGTATGTACCTGGTTAAAACTCCCTGGCTGCTGAAAAAGCTTTATCCCGAACTTACCTGGGATATAAAATCAACTAACCGTTGCATTTATCTCACTTTTGACGACGGCCCTATACCAATTGTTACACCGGCAGTATTAAATATTTTAAAACAATACAATGCTAAAGCCACCTTTTTTTGCATTGGCGACAATGTACGCAAACACCCCGACATTTTTGAACAGGTAAAAGCCAGCGGCCATGCCATAGGCAACCATACTTTTAACCATCTCAAAGGCTGGAAAACCGATACCCAAACTTACCTTGATAATTTTTTACAGGCCGATAAATTATTGAATACCCCCCTGTTTCGTCCGCCTTACGGAAGGATCAAAAGAGAACAGATCCGGGCGCTGAAAACGGCCAAACCCGACCTGAATATTTTTATGTGGGATGTGCTCAGCGGCGATTTTGACATGGCCCTTAAACCCGAAGATTGCTTGAAAAGTGTGTTAAAACATACCGAAGCCGGATCAACGGTGGTATTTCACGACAGTATCAAAGCGTTTAAACGGCTGGAGTATGTATTGCCGAGGGCATTGGAGGCTTGGAGTAAGGAGGGGTATAGTTTTAGCCCCCTGGCCCCCTGAAGGGGAAATTTTAAAGAACAAGCCATAAATCCTAATAAAAACGTCATTGCGAGGCACGAAGCAATCACTAACGATATAGGGTGGACCTGCTAACCGGGGATTGCTTCGTGCCTCGCAATGACGTGCTGGGGCTGCTTCTTATTGCTTTTTTATTTTTTCACAGATGCATTTTCTGCAGCTTTGATAATCACAGCGGCAACAGCTTTAGGTTGCGATATAAAAACTACATGGCTTCCTCTTATTTCGGTTATTATAGTATTTGAACGTTTGTACATGGCACGCTCGATATCAGGGTTGATGCTTTTATCCTCGGTAGCAACTATACCGTAAGCAGGTTTAGTTTTCCATGCGGCGTTAGTGATCGGTGTACCAAATCCTTTTGCATAAAAGGCACCTTGTGAAGCATACATGAAATCAGCGTCTTCTTTGCTGATATCTGCACAAAAACCGGCGTGAAATTTTGCTTTGTCATAATAAACAATGCCTTTATCATCAGGAGTTAAAACACCATTTTCAGGAGCCGGAGGTGCAGTTTGTAACCACTGGATAGATGTTTCACCCTTATCTGGCTGCAGTGCTGCGATATAAACAAGAGCCGCTACTTTTGGGTGATTACCTGCTTCAGTGATTACTGTACCACCCCACGAGTGGCCAACCAATATTGCAGGGCCGTCCTGTTTATCGAGTGCAACTGTTACAGCTTTAACATCGTCTTCTAAAGAAGATAATGGATTTTGCACCACAGTAACATTGTACCCTTTTTTGGTAAGTTCGGCATATAATGCTTTATAGCCAGATCCATCGGCAAATGCTCCGTGAACCAATACTACGTTTTTAACAGCTTGCGCTTTTACTGAAGAAGTAAAACCTAAGACTGCTGTAAACGCTAATGCCAGGCTAAGCAAACCTGCTTTGATACTGTTTTTTAATGTTGGAGTTTTCATATTGTTTTAATTTTAAATGTTGTGTTTGATTTAACAATACAAAAGTGCCCCAAATGCGGCAGGTGGGAAATGTCGCCAGTTCCCGAAAGATTGTAATTTCTTCCCGAATCATCCAGCAAGCCTGCTAAAAATGAAAAAAGCCGGTAAATAATTTACCGGCTTACACTAAAAAGGCTTTTATTATGCCAGTACAGGCTGTAGTTTTTCGTTTCGGAATTCAGCAGGCGACTGTTTGGTATGCCGTTTGAAAAAATTGCAGAAATAGGCAGGATCTTCAAAACCCAATTCATAAGTGACTTGCTTAACCGACTTACTGGTATAACTAAGCAACCGCCTGGCTTCAACAATAATACGCGACTGGATCACTTGCTGTGGTGTTTTGTCGTTATAAAGTGAGAAAATATTCGATAGTGTTTTGGGCGATTTATTCATCAGTCCAGCATAAAAGTTGACCGAATGCTCGCTTTTGAAATTCATTTCAACCAACAGGTTAAATTTCCGGAAGATATCCAGTTTTTGATCCTGGTTATTTTCTGCGGGGATATATTCTGTGCGGGCCATTTGTGTTACCATGATGATCAGCCGCTTTAATAACATGATCAGCATGTCATTCTGAATATTATCTTTAATATGCAGTTCCTGGGTAAAAATATCAAGTAATACTTTAAGCTTTGATTGGTTGGGATCATCAATGGGAATGAACAACAAATTACCCATGCCAAAAAGAAAACCTACACAGCTAACCTCGGTATCATGATCAATCAGGCAATAGAACTCCCTGTTAAACTGCCAGGCGATGATATCTGCAGATCTTTCGAAGGTAAAGGTCTGGTCGAACATAAGCGGCAGCAGCGTATTGTTATTAAATTCATGATCTGCGCCATCTATATTAATAATTTGGCTTGCGCCGGTATTCCAGGCTATGGTAAAATATTTCTTTGCTTTATCGCGGGTATAAAAAAAGTGGTCAAAATTTTCTTCCCCGCTGATCAGTAACAGATCGCCGCCGGTTTTATGGTCGGAAACAATTAACTTCATTGATTTTTTTGGTGTTAAAGATAAAGCAGATTGATGAGGTTTGAAGAGGAGTGGCATGCTTTTTACACTTCGGAAGCTTTCCGGACTGCTTCGGGGAAATCTCATTCAACAAAATAACAGGGTTTTGAACTATTGCCGAATTATCTTTCCTTTGCACCCATGAGCAACGAACTCACCGACAAGGCATTTTGGGCCGGTTACTGGGAATCAAAAAAAGACCTGGCTTTTAATGTACCGGCTAATTATACTTTTCATAAACTGCTAAAAAATATTACGGATGTTAACAAGCCAGCATCAGCTATTGAGCTGGGTGGTTTCCCTGGGTATTTTGCAATTTTTCTGAAGAAGTATTTCGGATTAAAAACCACGCTGTTTGATTTCTATGTTCATCCAAAAGTTTTGAAGGAGGTACTGGATGCCAACCAGCTTAATGATCAGGATATCGCGGTTATTGAAGGCGACCTGTTTAAATATCAACCTGAAACTGAATATGACCTGGTGCTTTCATGCGGATTGATAGAGCATTTTAATGATACCAAAGGCATTATTGAAAAACACCTCTCCTTCCTTAAACCCGGGGGTACGCTGTTCATCACCCTGCCTAACTTTACCGGCGTTAACGGATGGGTACAGCGCAACTACGACCTTAATAACTACGAAAAGCACAACATCGGTAGCATGAACCCGATATTACTGGCTGGCTACTGTAAGGAACTCGGGCTAAAAAATGTTGAGGCATATTATTACGGCAAGTTTTCGGTTTGGCTGGAAGATAAGGCCAATAAACCGGCATTGGCTAAAGCCATCACCAAACTGGTATGGATAGCCGGCAAGGTTTTCACCAAAATTATTCCGGTTGAATCAAAGCTCCTATCACCTTACATTGTAGTTACCGCCACTAAGTAAAGCTTTAACTGCTCCCTTTCCGGAAATTATATTTTGCCAGTTTATGGTATAAATATCCGCGTCTCTTCATCGCTTCCGAAAGGGTTTTATCATCAGTTATGCCATCACTTAGCTTGTTGACCCCAATTCTTTGAGAACCATATATGCCGGTATGTCCGCTGAAAAGATAAGCGGTAAAGCAGGCCACGGCAAATAGCAAAGCGTGCTCGCCTCCAAAAAGCTCTATCCCCATAAAAGTGCAGGCCAGTGGTGTATTGGTTGCGCCCGCAAAAACAGCTATAAAACCTAATGCTGCAAATAAACTTGCTGGCGCATCGAGTAAGCCGGATAAAGTGTTACCTAAAGTAGCACCGATATAAAACAACGGTGTTACTTCGCCGCCTTTGAAACCTGTACCAAGCGTTACGGTAGTGTAGATGGTTTTCCATAGCCAGCTCCAGGTATCGGCACCGCCGGCATGAAAAGCTGACGGAATAGTGACAGCGCCTACGTGCTCAGCATCTACCCCTAAACTTAAATAATCGGGCTTACCATTAATAAAAGTGAATGCAATGATGACGAGCCCGCCGATAAAGGGAATAAGCCAGGGCGTTTTTACATATTTAGTAGACAAGCTTTTAATGCCATGCACCATTTTTGCAAACAGGTAGCTGGCCAACCCGAATGCGATAGAAGCTACGATAGTTTTGATTATCAGCAACAAATCGGTTGAAATATAGCCCGAAAACCAATGCGGAATAACCGGTAAGATATCGATATGATAAGGGGTATGATGAACACCCCAGGCTGCTACCGTAACATCACCAACAATGCCAGCAATAAGGCATGGGAGCAAAGCATTATACTGCATCCGCCCAATGGTTAGTACCTCCATGGCGAAAACGGCGCCTGTTAATGGCGTGCCAAACACAGCTCCGAAACCTGCCGCTATGCCTGCGGTAAGTAAGGTTTGCGTATCGGCTTTATTCAGCTTAAGCCATTTGCCTATCATTTGGGCTAAGCTGCCGCCGATTTGCACAGCTGTACCTTCGCGTCCGGCCGAACCGCCAAACAAATGCGTAATTATGGTAGTGATCAGCACCAATGGGGCCATGCGTTTAGGGACGCCGCCGCCGGGGTTATGAATTTCGTCAATAATTAAATTATTCCCCTTTTCGGCCGAGCCGCCAAAGAGTTTATAAATGAAAAATATCGCTATGCCCGCCAGCGGCAGCAAATACAACAGCCAGTTATGAGCAAACCGAAAATGAATAGCCAAACTCAGCAGCCACAGGAACAAAGCTACCGCGCTGCCTATAACAGCGGCAATAGGAATGACAATGACCGTCCAGCGGAGGGCGTTTTTAAGGATTGCGAAATGTTGAGAAGAGAAAAGCTGGTTATTCATAATGCTGATATTTATTTACCCACAAAAAATTAGCACAGGGTAAAACCTGTGAGTTAATTATCTGTAGGCGCCATCAGCTTTTCAGGGCGGTTAAGTAGGAAGACACCATTTCCTTTTGATGAGGCTAAGATAGCTTTCTTTTGTTAAAAATAAAATACGGGGATTCGCTTTAAACAAAGTATAAACAGGAGGCACCTACGGAGCCTAATACACTTGGTTCATTTTTCTATAAACATGGTACTCCTACGGAGTTTGGAACGGCATGTTCACAAAACTCCGTAGGAGTACCATGTTTATAGCTTACGCAAGTGAGATGATACCGGGCTCAGTAGGTGCCTCCTTTTTAAAACTCATTCAAAACAAAATAGCCTTACTTAACACGTATGTATAGTAAGGCTATTTTTCCTGGTCGGTTGAACAGACCGGCTCAAGTTGTTCTACTTAAGCAATGCTTAGTGTTTCCACATCCTTCAGAGCCAGAAGCATTAATTTACCCTGGTATTCCACCCAGATGTCGGCGAAACTATTCTCATCGTACCCCATAAATTTTAATGGATGGCCTATGTGAAGGTTTTTCCATTTTTTTCCGATGTACTTAAGGAGTTGTCCGCTTTTTAGTGTGTGCTTTGCCATAAGTTTTAACTTTTAGGAGTGAAAAACTAAATTAATTAACGAAATCGATAAAATTTAACTTTTAAAGAATATTTCTTGAATTGTATCAGGTTTATTACAACTGTTGGTTAAACAGCCTTAGCTTTATTTTGCTCAATTACCTCAAGGTAAAAATTTTCGTATTTGGGTAAAATGCTGGCTAACTCAAACTCCTTGGCGCGTGCCAGTGCATTTTCTTTAAATTTAGCTAAACGTTCTTCATCTTCCAAAATAAATATTGCTTTTTCTGCCATACCATCTACATCTCCAGGCTCTTTCAAAAAGCCCGTTAATCCGTCAACATTTAACTCGGGCAAACCACCTGCATTACTACTGATCACAGGTACTTTACAGGCCATAGCTTCAAGTGCTGCCAAACCAAAGCTTTCTGATTGTGATGGCATTAGGAACAGATCGGATACAGAAAGGATTTCTTCAACTGCATCCTGTTTACCTAAAAAGCGCACATTATCGGTAACCCCCAGATCACGGCAAAGCTGCTCGCACATAGAACGTTCGGGACCATCACCCACCATCAGCAATTTAGAAGGGATCTTTTTGATCACCTTGGCAAAGATCTTCACTACATCTTCGGTGCGTTTTACTTTACGGAAGTTAGAGGTATGCACCAGGATCTTTTCCCCCGAGGGAGCAATGGCTTTCTTAAAATGATCTTTTGGCTTAAGGCTGAACCTGGTAAGGTCGATAAAGTTAGGAATCACCAATATATCTTTCTTAATATCAAAAAACTTGTAAGTATCATCCTTTAGGTTTTGCGATACAGCTGTTACGCCATCGCTTTGATTGATGGAAAAAGTAACAACCGGTTTAAAGGTGCGGTCTTTACCAACCAATGTGATATCGGTACCATGCAGCGTAGTTACCACCGGGATATAAATGCCGTAGGTCATCAGGATCTGCTTAGCCATAAACGCTGCTGACGCGTGAGGGATAGCATAATGCACATGCAATACATCCAGTTGCTCATGCCGAACCACATCAACCAATCTGCTCGCCAAAGCAAGCTCATAAGGTGGAAAATCAAACAACGGATAGTTCGAAACCGAAACTTCGTGGTAGAAGAGATTTTCGGAAAAGAGGTCCAGCCGCGCGGGCTGGTTATACGTTACAAAATGTACCTGGTGACCACGGTCTGCAAGGGCTTTACCAAGTTCAGTGGCAACAACCCCGCTTCCGCCAAAGGTTGGGTAACAAACAATTCCGATCTTCATTAATATGTTTTAATTGGTGCAAGTTTAACAGCAATTTACATCAAATGTGTTAAGCTTGTGTAAAATGATGGATGGATGATAATTACCGCATATTTAACTTAACGGCGTCACCAACCATTCGCCACGCTAAACGTTTAAACTTATATCAAACCAATAATAAACAGCTGATTATCAACATGAGCAACAGTATAAATTTAACAATTAACAGCATACAACATATCGGCATACCGGTAACCAATATTGAAGCATCACAACAATTTTACAACAGGTTAGGCTTTAACAATGTAATGCAGGCACCCTTTACTGATAATGTTGGCACCGGCACCTGTGTTATGATGCGGCGTGGTAACATGATTATGGAACTTTATCAACTGCCGGAAGCTTCCTTGGCAGAGGTCCGCTCAAGATCAAACGGCCACGTTGACCATGTGGCTTTTGATGTGGATGATATCGACCTTACATTCGAAACTATTAAAGAAGCAGGTTTTAACATTCTTGAACCTGAACCGGTGTTTCTTCAATTCTGGCAAAATGGCTGTAAGTATTTCAACATCACCGGGCCGGATTGCGAAAGGCTGGAATTTAATCAGATATTGTGATTTCGGAGTTCGGATGTTCGATTTCGGATTTAGATAATACAAATTAAATGCTTTACCATCCTGATCAAGAGCTATTTGCAAACAAATGATCGAATTGCATATGATACCTGATGGCAGGTAGCTCATGACTCCACAATTAATATAAGCTCGCAAAGCCGCAAAGTCGCTAAGAAAAAACTTTGCGTCTTAGCACCTTTGCGAGAAATTAATAGGCTCTAAAACGGCCGGAACAATGGCCTGCTTATCAACGGTGAAAACGACCACGGGATAGAGCTAACTATTACCACCAGGGCAATAGTTAACCAGATAGCCATAGTTTTAAATTTCTCCTGATCAGTTGTTTTTCGTTTGGCTTTTGCTGAGGCGATAGTGATCAGTGTAATACCTATGAGCATCATGGTAACGTGCTCCATGCCAAAAAACCGGATCTGCCGCTCGTGCACCGCTTCTTTAAAATGACTGATGAAATAATTTGCTATCGGACTAATAAAATACAGCCAAAGCCCTACAGTTAATTGGATATGGGCAATGGTGGCGGTGATAACCCGCGTCCGGTCGTCGAATTTTGAATAAACTTTATTGCCAAGCCATCCGGCATAAGCGCGGTACAATGCAAAAAGTAAACTGACCAAAACAAACCAGCGAATGAGGGAGTGGAGTGCTAAAATAAATGCGTACATATATCATAGTATGACGAACAGCAAAAGAAATAATTTTATCCCGAATAAAATTATTTTGATGCCAGTCCTCTTATATAAATAGTGCCTGGTTTATCGTTGGGATTTGGTTTATAAACACCACCTTTACGTGCTTCAGGTGCCAGCATCCATATATTGATCGTAACATCTGATGATGCATCTTTATTCTTTTTCCAGGTTAGGTTTATTTCGTTGATATCCTGAGCTGAAACGAGTAAATTTTCGTCATCAGTAAAATAGCCATCAATAGCAAACCTGGTTTTGCCATCTATATTAAACCTCTTTTTTATATCACCAAGCGTATTTGTTTCAATTTTCACACCTTTTTTAAGGGTTATCATTATAATACCAAACTTGCTCAGGTTGGCCAGATTTGCCGGAACACTCCCATCCTTCAACACTGTTAATGAACTGATATCGTTAGGGTTTATATGACCAAGACCCATAATGATATTTGAGTTAATCATAATTAATGGTTGGTTCTCCTTCGCGTCAGGTAAATGGCGATATAACGAATCCGATGCATTAGCTTCAATGTGGCTTTTGACAGCATTTGTGCTATCTACTTGAGCTATTACACTAAATGCGCTAAAAACTGCTACTAATACCGTAATAAGTTTCTTCATGATGATAATTTATGAATAAGATGTAAGTAATATGCTATTTCCATAAATTAAACTGATTTTTTAACACGATTTGTATTTTAGCTCTCTATTAAACCTGGCCTTAAAAATGAATAAAATTCAAGTCCTGTTAACCTGCTTTGCTTTATTTTTTTTAGCACTATTCAGTTATATATATTATGAATATTCTACGTTTGACGATAATCAGATCAGGTCCTACACCCACATCAATCGCTATAAAATAGAATCAGTTAGGCATGGCTATTACCAATGGTATGTCCATATTATGGTTAATAAAAGCGATGGCAAACGAATCTTCAGATTATATCCCTTTGAGCATAAGTATTACTCGCAGGAAACAACCTATATTCAGAATAAAGCAGGTTCATGGTACTACCGTATATCTAAAACAGGGTCATTGTATAGTGTGATTGCGTTAAGCTCCGATATGCAATCTGTTGAAATATATGAATTCACCGGCGACTAACACCTGCTTACAAATCTAATCATCAATCCCTTACATGCTAACTCAAGCCCAGTGCCTTTGGGGAAGCTAAAACCTATCTCGTTGCCGAAACCAGGTTAGTCAACTTTACAAAGTCATCAACGCTCAAACGCTCCGCACGCAGGTCAAGCACCGGCTCATCGGTTAGTTTCTCTTTGTTAATAAGTGATGATATAGCGTTGCGCAAAGTTTTTCGGCGCTGGTTAAATCCGGCTTTTACAATTTGCCAAAACAGTTTCTCGTCGCAATCAAGTGTTTGCTTATCATTACGGGTAAGTCTGATTACTGCCGAAAGTACTTTTGGCGGAGGATTAAATACTCCGGCCTTTACGGTAAACAGGTACTCAACTTTATAATAAGCCTGTAAAAACACGCTGAGTATGCCGTACTCCTTGCTGCCTGGTTTTGCGGCACAGCGTTCGGCAACTTCTTTCTGAAACATGCCCACTACCTCAACCACCTGCTGGCGGTTATCAAGCACTTTAAACAGGATCTGCGATGAGATGTTATAAGGAAAGTTGCCGATGATGGCAAAGCTTTCCGGAAAAATGCTTTTAAAATCAAGCTCCAGGAAATCGGCATTAATGAGGCGCGTACCCAATTGCGGGTATTTCTTTTTCAGGAAATCGTATGATTCGGTATCGATATCAATAAGCGATGTTTCGTACGCGGTTTTTTGCAGCAGGAAATCAGACAGTACGCCCATCCCTGGCCCCACTTCAAGCACATGACCGAACCGCCCTTCGGGCCTCAGACTGTCAACGATCTTTGCTGCTATGTTTTTATCAGTAAGAAAATGTTGCCCTAAATGTTTTTTTGCCCTTACCAATGTCATTATTAATCAAATATTTGAGCAAATTAAATCATATTTGTGCTTTTATCAGGAACTGTAAGCTTAAAATCTTTTATTTGCGAGATGAAAGCTTAAAGCTAAAGGCCTAAAGCCGAATGCTTAACGCCCGATTTGATGTAAATTTAAATAATAAACAATCACAATTAGAATCAGTGAAAATCATCAATTAATGGGTGAAATCATAAACTAATCGGTGAAATCAACATATAAAAATGAGCGATAAATTAAAAATTGGGATCAGCATTGGCGATGTAAACGGTATCGGGTTAGAGATAATTATTAAAACTTTGGCCGATAGCAAAATTTATGATTATTGTACGCCTATTGTTTACGGGCATACCAAGGTGGCTTCATTCCACCGTCGTGCAACCCATGTTAATGAGCTTAATTTTTTAGTGATCAATGATCCTTCGCAAACACATTTCCGCAAACCCAATATGATCAATTGCTGGGAAGAGGATGTTAAGATAGAGTTGGGTCAGGTTACCGAAGCAGGCGGCAAATACGCTTTTAAATCGTTGGAACGTGCCGTGTATGACCTGAAAGAAGGTTATATAGATGCATTGGTTACCGCTCCAATCAATAAGGATAATATTCAAAGCGAGCAATTCAACTTTCCGGGCCATACCGAATATTTGCAGCAATACGATGGCGCTGCCGAATCGCTGATGTTTTTGGTGAGCGATACTTTACGTGTTGGTGTAGTTACCGGCCATATCCCGGTATCTAAAATTGCCGAAAGTATCACTGCCGAAAAAATATTGGCCAAATTAAAGCTGATGAACCATAGCCTGCAAAATGATTTTTGGGTACGCAAGCCAAAGATTGCTGTGTTAGGACTAAACCCGCATGCCGGCGATAACGGCCTTATCGGCAACGAAGAAAAAGATATCATTATACCGGCTATCGAAGAAGCCCGCTCAAACAATATCCTTGCATTTGGCCCGTACTCGGCCGATGGCTTTTTTGCCAACGGTACTTATCTGCAATTTGACGCAGTGCTGGCCATGTATCACGACCAGGGCCTGATTCCTTTTAAACAGATAGCTTTTGAATCGGGGGTTAACTTTACTGCCGGTTTAAACTTTGTGCGCACCTCGCCCGATCATGGTACCGCATATGATATAGCAGGTAAAAACCAGGCCTCAGAGATCTCTTTCCGCGAAGCGTTATTTACCGCTATACACATTGTAAAAAACCGCCGTGAAGGAGTCGAACTTAATGAAAATCCGCTTTTATTTAGCAAGCTGAGTCGCGACAGGGATTAAAAAAAGCCATGTAATAAGTAATGTTTCAATTTAATTGCCGTTAAATTAAAACATTTACGCCGCTATGTGCATTTACATGTCTGAATGAGTAATTTTCTGAGTCGTATACGTTCAATTGATGCTTTCCGTGCTGTAACAATGTTCCTCATGATATTTGTGAATGACCTGGATGGCATTCCGAATACCCCAACATGGCTAAAACACGCGGGCTCAAATGTTGATGCGCTGGGTTTGGCTGATACCATTTTCCCTGCATTTTTGTTTATCGTCGGGCTCTCAATCCCCTTCGCTTTTCAAAACAGGTTAAAACAGGGCGATAATTTCAAATTGCTGTCGCGCATAGTCAGTCGCTCATTCGCGCTCATTTTTATAGGTTTTTTTCATGCCAATATGGAAACCTATAATGAGGCAACAACCCTGTTGCCTAAGCCGGTTTGGGAAAGCCTGGTTACATTCAGCTTCTTCTTTATTTTTTTAGATTACAGCAAAGATACATCTCCAACAAAACGTTATTTGTTACAGGGTTTCGGCGTATTGTTACTTGCTGGTATGGCCGCCCTGTACCGCACCAGCGATCCGGGACATACCTGGTTGCATTTTACCTGGTGGGGCATTTTAGGCTTAATAGGTTGGTCGTACATGCTTTGCGCCCTCATCTATTATTATTCCGATGGTCATTTGTGGGTTCAGCTGGCGGCATGGATGTTTTTCATTTTCTTTAACCTCGATGTTCACTTCGGCTTTCTTGATTTTTTAGACAAACTACAGGGCTATATCTGGATTGCGGGCAACGGCGCTATGCAATCATTCACCATGGCGGGGGTATTTATTTCAGTGTTGTACATGCGCCTTAAGGCCAATAACGAAATGAAGATGCTTTGGGTAGCCATGATCCTGATAGCGATAATTTTATTTAACCTGGGCTTTATAGTGCGATATTTTAGCGGAGGCATCTCCAAAGAACGCGACACCCCCTCATGGGTGCTCATTTGTACCGGGATAAGCCTGGTGGTGTATGCGTTTTTTATTTTCCTGATTGATGTTAAAAACAAATACAACTGGTTTAAGGTGATCGAACCCGCCGGCACCAACACTTTCACCTGTTACATAGTACCTTTCCTGTTTTATCCAATATATGAAATGAGCAGGATAGGCTACCCCGAATACCTGAGCCAGGGCACCGGGGGCCTTATTAAATGTATTGTATTTGCCTTTGTGATGGTATGGCTTACTGGTTTGCTGGATAAGATCAATATCAGGATTAAGATATAAACAACATTACTTTATTTTGATGAGGTATTTTCCCATAATAGATGTTATCACAGTCCCTTCTTTAGGTTTACGTTCAAAATCTATCCTTTCAAATTTTAATGTAACCTTATACCGATCTGTTTCCTGAGTGATTTGCATAAAAGCTTCCGGGAGTTCATACTCATGTCTCATATCGGGGATGTCGTTTTTTTTCTCGTGATAGATTGCCATTTTAGCGGTATCTACCAGTATATTATCTATTATTTGAATTGGTTCAAACCGCAGCATTTCACCATTGATCTTTAAAACATAACTTTTTCTGTTAATATTGGTTTGCATGATCTCCATCCCTCTGAATTTATTAACCAAACTATCTGTCGATTCATAATTGTCCAGCATGATATCATAATCTTTTACGACAGTGATATTGCCTTTCTTATAAAAAAGGTATTGTTCTGCCATGGGTTCGTCGGTACCGGTTGTATTACTGTAAGCATAGTAGGTTTCGAAATGATGTAAGCCAAGTTGTTTTTTAGCCCAATCAAATTTATATCCACGTAATTCATCCCTATCAACAATTAAGTTAGTGTACTTCCCTTTTTGTTTCCCTAATGAATCGGCAACTATATTAAGGTCTCTTTTAAAATAAGGCTGTAAAGCGTTAAGGTCATATTTATAAATAAAATAACTAAGCCTTTCAACGCCCACGCCCCCTTCTCTTTTACCAATCTTTGTGCTATCAACAGGCACCAGCTTCCCATCCTTAAATCCATTATGTTTTTTAAAGAAGCTGACAACCATACCCCTTTGTGAATACATACTCATGGTAAACGCACTTTGCGGCCCGTAGATACTAAGTAGGGTTAGAATACAGAGTGAGATGGGAATAATCTTAATATCCTGCTTTTTAAATAGTAGAAAATAAAGCGAAATGAACAGCAGCCACAAAGCAAGTGCTATCAAAAAATACCTGAACTCGGTAACACCATAACTAAATACCCTTGTGCCTACGGCCACAAATAGCAATACCTGCAAAGGGATAAGCAAAAAGTAGAAACTCCGGGCATAGGTTTTAAGCCATTTGTTTTCATTTTGCTCGCGGATGGGATATACCAGTAATAATGATAAAATACCGAATACTGCATAGCCCAATATGAGGTTTGATACAAGACCTTTTGGTAATTTCCATTCAATCAGGATCTTCACTTCGTAAGCCAGCAAAATGATCACATATACCGTTGATAGCGGGATAAGCACATACTGGGTAAAGATCTTGAGCCCTTTAGGATAGCTTTCATCTTCATTAAGTACAGCAGTCTCTGTTGGCACCCCGGCTAAAAAGAAAAGGGTTGTGAACATTCCCGTTATCCACACCCATAAAAGCTGGTAGGTATCCCACTCAAACTTAAAATTAAACAGGAAGTTCGTCGCACCAATTGCTGCGGCCAGGCCGGCAAATAATACTACTCCGTATAGCATACTTGCTAAAAAACGTAAAAAGAGCGTTTTGTTAAATTGCCAAAATCCCTGTACCTGGCCTTTGCCGGTAAAAGCTGCAAAAGAAACCATTAAGTGGAATGCCAGGCTAAGCAGGAAAAAACGGGTATAGTCGGCTTGCCGTTCAGGGGGATTGATCATGAAGATGAATAGAATTGCTATTCCAGCGGCCGCAATTTTTACGATGACTTTTTTGCTCGCTTCCCAGCTTTTACTTTGAGTATATAGCGTAGCCGAAAGACTAAGCAGAAAACCAAGGTTAGCTATCATGATAGTACGCATACACCAGTTTTCACTTACACGATTTAGGCGATTAAGCTCGATCTCTATTGTTGCAGCTATTGTACCCGCGAAAGCAAAAAGGGTTTCAAATGGATAGCGTTTGATAGTATTTCCAGCGCTTTGTGCCAGGTTTTTTAACGACGGGAATTTCATTAGCGTAAGGTTTAGGAACTAATGTAGTATTTATTTGTGTTTTTAGGTCTCTAATTCGGGTTTTGCAGCTTGGGAGATTGAGTAAGATGTAAAATATATGTATTAAAAATCAAACCAATACCACGGTTAATTGCATTTAACACATTAGTGTTTATATTTGCGTTCGCAAAAAAACATCATTTTACTATAATGAGAGAAATACAATTCAGAGAAGCGCTAAGAGAGGCCATGGTCGAAGAAATGCGCAGCGACGAGAATATATACCTGATGGGTGAAGAGGTTGCCGAATATAACGGCGCGTACAAAGTAAGCCAGGGAATGCTGGACGAGTTTGGTGCGAAACGTGTTATAGATACGCCTATCTCTGAATTGGGCTTTGCCGGTATCGGCATTGGCTCGGCGATGAACGGCTTACGTCCTGTCATCGAGTTCATGACTTTCAACTTTTCACTGGTAGCTATCGACCAGATCATCAACGGCGCTGCCAAGATGATGTCGATGAGTGGTGGTCAGTTCTCGGTGCCAATTGTTTTCCGCGGCCCAACCGGTAACGCGGGTATGCTTAGCTCTCAGCACAGTCAGTGCTTTGAAAACTGGTATGCCAACTGTCCGGGCTTAAAAGTGGTTGTTCCATCAAACCCTTATGATGCCAAAGGCTTGTTAAAATCAGCTATCCTTGATCCGGATCCGGTTATTTTTATGGAATCGGAATTAATGTACGGCGATAAAGGTGAAGTTCCTGAAGAAACCTATTATATCCCACTGGGTAAAGCAAAAGTTGTTAAAGAAGGTAGCGATGTTACTTTGGTTAGCTTCGGTAAGATCATGAAAGTGGTTATTGCTGCTGCTGCTGAACTTGAAAAAGAGGGTATCCATGCTGAAGTTATCGACCTGCGTACTGTACGCCCTATTGATTACGCTACAGTTATTGAATCGGTAAAGAAAACAAACCGTTTGGTAATTATTGAAGAAAGCTGGCCTTTAGGTTCAATTGCTACCGAGGTTGCATTCAAAGTACAAAAAGACGCTTTCGATTATCTTGATGCTCCTATCCTGCGCATCATGGGTGGCGACGTTCCACTTCCTTATGCTCCAACTTTGATCCAGGAATATCTGCCAAACCCTGAAAGGGTGATCAAAGCGGTTAAAGAAGTATTGTACGTTACTAAATAATCGTTTACTCAAATAAGTTATAAAAAGAATCCCCGACCTGTTGCAGGCCGGGGATTTTTTATAAACTATTAATCTGTACTTATTATACTTTTTAATTATTGAGCTTGTTTAGCCTGTTCTTTCATTTTATCATTGGCTACAATGGTGATCTCCACCCTGCGGTTTTGCGCACGACCATCGGCAGTGGTATTATCAGCAATCGGCTCACTTTCGCCTTTGCCGGTCACTGTCATACGTGAAGATGATACATTGCCTCCAGCCAGGTATGATTTTACAGCATCGGCCCTTTGTACCGAAAGAGTTTGGTTATAGCTATCAGAGCCTGTGTTATCTGTATGACCAATGATGGTAATATTAGTTTCCGGATTTTTCTGCAATGAAGCTGCAAGATTTTGAAGGTTAGTTTGAGCGGCAGGTTTCAGATCTGACTTATTGGTATCGAATAATATACCTGAATCAAACTTAACCAGAATACCCTCCCCCTCGCGGGTTACTGTTGCGCCCGGCACTGTTTGTTTAATTTCGGCAGCCTGCCTGTCCATATTACGGCCAATAAAAGCACCAGCGGTACCACCAACTGCACCACCTATAATGGCACCTAAAGCGGTATTACCGGCAGCTTTACCAATAAATGCGCCTACTGTGCCGCCTGCACCTGCGCCAATGGCAGCCCCTTTTTGTGTTTTTGTAAGTGAATTACATCCTGAGCCTAATATGCCTGCTGTAGCTAATGCTATACCAAGGGTGGCTACTTTTAATTTAAGCGTTCTCATTTACTTGTATAATTATGTTATGCTGTACAATTTACAAAGCAGATGCCAAAACAAGGCTATGGCAGTTTTAATAAGCACATTCTTTAAAAGTACATCCCCCATCAATCATAGCAACATTTTTTTAATGAGAAGTAAACTTAATTTCAACCAAGTAAAGAATGCTGAATTATTGATTTTCTTTGCACTGCCCGATTTTTAGTACAAAACACCAGTAAAATTTTTGCTACAGTACAATTTGGCATACCTTTTACAGTTTCAGGAAACTACTATTAGGGTAGCAGGAAAAACAAGCTTAAAGGTACTCCCTTTATCTTTTTCAGAAATCACTTCAATTTCAATATCGTGAAAGGCGGCAATTGATTTTACAATAGGCAGTCCCAGTCCAAAACTATCCTGCTGTAATGACTGTCTGAATTTTTTGAAGCGGTTAAAGATCAAAGGGATGGCGTCTTCGGCAATACCGATGCCTGTATCAGCAATACTGATCATATATTTTTCGTGTACAGCCACCCCGGTTACCTTAATGCTGCCGCCCTCATTATTGTATTTGATGGCATTGTTAATAAGGTTAAAGAACAGGTTAAAGAGTAAAAATTTATTGATATTGACAAAATGCCAGTTATCGGGCATCGACATTTCGTAGTTAATATTTTTATCCTGCAGGCGGATGGATATCTCGTCGTAAACATCCTGCAGCAGTTCGGATACCGAAACTTTATCTTCTTTTAAAAACTGTTCGTTCTCAATCTGCGAAATAAGCAGCAACGTTTTGGTAATACTTTTTAACCGGTTCAGGATCTTTTGCATTTCCAACAACCTGCCTTTAAGCTCGTCGTTTATATCCTCCTCCTCAAACATGTTCTCAATTTTCGACTGGAGAATGGAGATTGGCGTCATGAGCTCGTGCGATGCATTGGAAATAAACTCCCGCTCTTTATGAAACTTATCGGCAATAGTTTCGATCATGTTATGGATACTGATATCCAGGTGCTGAAAATCGGATGTGGTGGTGCGTACCTGCCGGTAGGTATGAAAATTAGGGAACTTTTGCCCTACAAGTTTGGTCTTTATAATAAGCCTCAAGGGTTTAAGCACATAGGTTGAATACACCTGGTCGGCCAGTACGGTTAAGAGGATCATCCCCAGCAATACCTGGAAAGCGATGTTTTGCAGCGGTACGCTGGTTTCATCCAAAGTATCGACGCTTTTGCCTATCTCCAGCAGGTAGTTCTTGTTTTTAACTTTAAAAGTATGGCTTAGTATCCGGTACTCTAAAGTATCGCCTTCGCTAAAAAGACGCTTGCCCCTTTTTATTGTATCCAGGAAATAATCTGGATCAACCTCATCCAAACTAATGTACTCTTCCTTAAGCGGAAGGTAACTGCCATAGCCTTCGCCGTTTTCTATGTAAGTTTCAATGCCCTTGCTTTTTACAATTTGCAGCAGTTTGTTCTTTTGTTTGATCAGCTTACTATCGACATAGTTGCGGCTAATATTTTTGATCAATACGGGAACAAGCAATACAAATAGTATCACGATAACCAGCTTGGAGATGGCGTTAAAAAGAGTAAGTTTTGTTCCTAATTTCAAATACTCAGGCGTTGATCTTTATTTTATAACCCAAACCACGTACCGTTTCCAACCAGTCAGGCGGGGCATAAGCATTTAATTTTTTACGGATGTTTTTAATATGCGCGTCGATATAGTTGCTGTCGTAATCATTATTCACCACGCTGCCCCAGATATGTTCGCTAAGCTGCATACGGGTAAGCGTACGGTTTTTATGCAAAATTAAATAGGCTATAAGGTCAAATTCTTTTTTGGTGATGGTATTAACAACGCTGTTATAGTAGGATATAGTACGTGCCGTGAGGTCGATGAGGAAACCGCCCAGTTCAACAATATTGTTCTTAACCCCAAATTTACGCCTGATGATGGCCTGCATGCGGCTTTGAAGCTCAAGCAACGAGAACGGCTTGGGCAGGTAATCGTCGGCACCAAGATCAAGGCCTTTGATCCGGTCATTAATTTCAGCACGCGCGGTCAATATGATGCAGGCCGCGTCCGAATTAGTCTTTTTTGACTCCCTGAGCAGGTCAAGACCGTCATAATCGGGCAGGCCAAGATCTATTAATATAAAATCGTACAGGTTGGTAGCAATTTTTTCGGATGCTGAAGTACCGTCAACACAAACCTCGCAGATGTAATTATAATTTGAAAGAAAGATCTCCAGTTCGTGAGCAAGTGCTTGTTCGTCTTCTATTATTAAAACATTCATGTATTATAGCTAATAAAAAACGTAGTAAAAAGTTAAATTATAAAACGACTCGCGCCTGTTAAGCAATACCCCTTCCACGTTAACCGGGATAGAATATTTGTATGAAAATTCAAAAGTATAATGCGGGCGGTTATAAGCCACTGGGATCTTGAAACTATAATTAAGCATATTGAACCGGCGGTTACGGCTGGCATAACGCGGATCGTACTGAATTGAGATATTGGCCGCCTCATCCCTGAAATGATGATCAAGCGAATAGCGCTGAACAAAATTCTGCGTTCCGAGGATAAAATTAAAGGAAGGGTTAAAGGAAAGAAAATCCTGATCGTCAAAAATACTCCAGCTGCTCTCCCAGTATTTAGAATTGCTTACCGTCAAAAAAATATCGTTCGATTTGCCAAAAAGATAATCAAGCACGGCACTTGTTTTCAGATATTTCCAATCATACGAGTTTTTAAAGTTGATATCGTTAGATGAGGCTGACTTAATAACCTGCGCCGCATCCCGGGCAAAAAAGAAACGTGTATAACTGGCCGAGCCAGAGAAGGCTTTTGAAAATTTATAAAAATAACCGCCTCCCAAATCAACCTCATCAACAGGGGCATAACCTAAAACTTTAAAGGCCGAACCGTATAAAAAAATACCTGATTTGGTATTATAGATCAGATCGGCAGTAACAAAAGGATATTTTACCGGCCCCGTGCGACCAAAAAACAACACATCGCTGCCATAGCTTACCCCGGCCGAAACCGACCGTTTACGAATGATGGTGTCAGAATCGGCTACTAAAGCATGCTTACCGGCAAAAAGGCGCAAATCAATATCCGCACCAAATACGGTACTGCTTGCAGCCACAAAAAAAAGTAAGCAAAGGTATTTCATCAATATAGTAAATTGTTTAACCTGTTTAACTGCCATTTCTCCTCGGTATTTCGGGTGGGCGCTCCATGCCTTCGGGCCGGCGCTGCCTTTTAGGTTTGGGCTTGGGCGGTACGCCGTCGTCATCAACAGTAGCCGGCTTCGCCTGCCGTTTTGCCTTGGCTATTTCCTTGATCTTCTTCTTTTCATCCTCTTGTTGCTTTTTTGTTTTGGTAGTATCGGCCGCTAATGAAGTATACGACCATATAGCCGGCCTTTTGTTACCGGTATAAGCAGATGCATCAATGTTTTTTGTAAGGGCATTGGCAAATGATATACGTGTTGCAAATATCAATAACAGGACAATATACGCAAACCACTTTATCATTGAGGAGAAGAAAAGGTAAAAATAAGGCTCAAATAAGGGTCAATTTAAATGTTTACACCAAAATGAGAAAGGTACAACAAATAACAATTCATTTGCAGGGGCACTTGTAAAAATGCCGATGCAAATGAATAATAACAAATCACAATTATGATGAAAGGTTATGATTGTACTTTAACGTTTGAAAATTAAAGCGTTATATCTTTTGATGGATAAACCCGGTTTTGATCATCAATGATAACGCAGGCAACCTGGTTAAGCTGATTGATCATATACAGACCGGCATTAACACCTATGGTGAGTATTGGTGTAGCCAAAGCATCGGCAAATTCAGCGGTTGGGCTAAGAATGCTTACGCTTGTAATGCCGCTAACCGGGAAACCTTTTTTAGGGTTAAACACATTAGTGAATTTTTTATTGCTGATGCTTGCATATTTTTCAGCATTAACCGAAGTAGCAAAAGCAAGGTTGCTGATTTCCAGGTCGGCAAATGGTTGATTTTGCTGAGTGCTGTCAGCATCGGCAACTGTCCATGGCTGCAGGTTTGGCTGTAAGCCCCATGCAAGCAGATCGCCACCAAAATTGATAACACCGCTGCTTACACCATTCATTTGCAATATATATTTAGCCCTGTCGGCAGCGTAACCTTTACCGTTTGCGCCAAAGCCTATACGCATCCCTTTTTCTTTCAGAAATACAGTTTGCATCGCAGCGTCAAGCACTATATTTTTGTAGCTGGCGAGTGACAGCGTACGTTTGGCAGTTTTTACCGATGCGTTTTCAGTTGCTATTTCGTTAGCTGCATTATCGGCCAGGTAAGTGATATCAAAAGCACCATAAGTAAGCTCAGATATTTGAAGCGCCCTGTCAATAAGCCTGAAAGTTTCGCCGTCGGCTTTTACCGGGGCAATACCGGCCTTACGGTTTATCTGGTTGATGCTGCTATCGTCGCTAAAAGCAGAAAGCAGTTTTTCAACCCTGTTAATTTCATCAATGGCAATGTCAATTTGCTCATCGGCCAGCAGGGGGTTATTGCCCACTACACTAATTTCAAATTTATCGCCCATTAAACGTGCATTACGTTTGTAGACTGTTAAATTATCGGTTAAAGTTTTTATAGCCAGCATAATACTATTTTTTAAAATATCTAAAAATGAACACCAGATGCATCGTAAATACCTTACGCAGGTTAAATCGATTACGCTACATCAATCCTTTACAAAAACTAAAGTAGCGGCGCTTTATGAAATTGAGATGAAAAAGGCCTTTTGATTAATGTAATTGACTGATTTTGACATTTTTTAACACTTTAATGATAAAAGAAGAATAGGCGCAAGGAAACGTCAACGGCTGGAAGAGAAATTATAGCAAGGCTATTATCTTATAGATTAACAATTACACTCAACTCCATAGCCCTATACTTTCACGTCCCATCATGGTCTCTCGTAGATTCAAGTTAACCCACAAAATTGTTTTGTCGTTTAATCATTAAGGCGTTTTGTTTTGCCTCTCTGGGGCAAAGGGTATTTCTATACTTTTTATACTACAAAACCTTTTGCACCTCTGGTGCATCTGTCCTTAAGTATCTCAATTAATGCCTGATTATTTTGTAAAACGTTGCCGGCCCCAGCGGGGCCACCTGTTTATAGCATTAAAAGGGGGCATTTTTTGGCTCCGTAGGTGCCTCCTATTGAAATTTCAGGTTGGTGAATTTTGTGGGTTAACTTGAATCTACAAGAGACCCTAAGGGGACATAATCTGATTCGAGCTTAAAACATCTTTTTCTCTTGCTTTATATAAACTCTCAGCAGGCTATAGCACTGAACATCAGGAAAGTAATATAATCCATACAAAACCTAATTGTGTCCATTTTATCAGTTTGCTTTATTACCGAAAATTACAAACCAATTATTAATCAAAGAAAAATTCATGAGAAAGAATCAAATCCTTTCGGCAATGGCTATGACACTGGCCTGTGCTGTTTTGTCCTGTCGTAAAAATGCTGCGCCACCTACTCAGCAGCGAGTGAATCAGCCAGTTATAAATGCCATTCAAAGCGGGGGAAGCATAACTGTTGGGATAGGAAACCCACTCCAGAAGATTGACCTTGTAGGGGCTGGCTGCTACTTTTACAGTGGGCACCTGGTAAACGGAATAACTAATTTTACTGATGCAAGTAACTGGCTTTGGCATGACCTCAATGTAAACGTTTTTAAAATTGTTCTTAGAGCTAATGGCGTGGAGGATGTGAATGATAACGCAGATCCGAATAATACAGATTTTTCTAAGTTTAATTTTACTGGCAATTCTAACCTTGTTGACCAGGTAACAGCGTTAAAAAAAGCGCTGCTGATAAATCCGGGAATTAAAGTCTGGGCTATTGTATTATCGCCACCTAAATACCTGAAGACCAACAATAGTGTTAACAATGGCGGAACCCTTAATGCCGCCGTAACAAATGCGTATAGTGAATTCGGCGAATTTTTGTATGCTCATATTAAAAACTTAAAAGACAATGGAATAACTGTTAATTATTTGAGTTTAATGAATGAGCCCGATTATCCGTCTTCGGCTGTGCCTTATGAATCGGCAGAGTTTACAACAGCTCAGGCCCAAAGTGCATATACAAATACTGCCGGCTGGCTTAAAACTAAATTACAGTCACTGAGTATCCCTGTACCGGTTTTTGCATCTCCGGATTGTATTGATGTAACCCATACCGGGTCTTATGTATCGGCTCTTAATGCTTCGGGAAACGTGAGTTTTTTCACCACTCATCAATATTCCGGCAGCTCTGCTGCTAATTTCTCAGCAGCCTCTTCGGCAGCGGGAGCAAAGGGCCTGTATATGACGGAGTGGCACGCTGGATTTGGTATGGGAACTACGCCGGATGAACTAACCGCTGCCCTTGACCTGGTTAATAAATTTCACGATGCATTTAGAGGCGGTTCTAAAGGCTGGCTGTATTTTGAATGGGGTAACCCTGAAACTAACTTCGGTGGACTGCTGTATACTCCCTGGGGAGCACCGGCGGTACGAAAGAAAAACTACTACGTTTTTCAACAATATACTGCTAATCTGCTTAACGAAAATTATATTCCTACAACCTTAACCGGTATAACGAATTTTGGAGCTGATAACGTAAGTGCTTTTACAACATCAAACAAGGCGGATATTAATGTAGTTAACTGGAACACCGATGCGCAAAACAGGGTTAGACTGTACTTTGGTGGCAACATAAGTACAATAAGGATTTACAGGACAAGTGCAACAGAAAATAACCAGTTAGTTTGGAGCCAGGATAATGTGAATCAAAATTATTATGACATTGATTATGCCGGAAAATCCTTCACTACAGTAAGGGTAACATGGTAGTCAACTCAGGAGAATATTCCCTTTTAATTTAAAACAGAATATTTTTAGAAATTGATTTGAGCCTTAGAAGCTGTTTAAAAACTAAAAATGCGTCTTTGCTTCGTGAGCGCGCAATCACAATTTATTGACATACCATTTAAAATCGCTTTTTTTAGGTTTTTCATAAAAAACAAACGCCCATAGCCCGATAAAAACCAGGCTCTGGGCGTTTCAATAATTTGAGTAAAAATTTATTCCAGCGTTATTTGCCTCCTGATACTTTCTTCAAGCGAAATGAAGGTTTCGGTACGTTGAATGCCTCTTACACCCTGGATCTGCTCGTTCAAAACTTCGCGCAGGTGCGTGGTATCATGACATACGATCTTAGCAAAAATGCTCCATTCGCCGGTAGTGTAATGCAGTTCAACAATCTCTTTAATTGTTTTTAGCTGCTTCACCGCTTCATTATACTGTGATCCTTTTTCAAGGTAAATACCCAGGAATGCAGTGATGTCATATCCTAACTTTTGCGGATCTACCTCAAGGCTGGCCCCTTTTATTACACCCATCTCCTCTAACTTTTTCATCCGCACGTGTATGGTTCCGCCAGAAACAATCAACTCTTTAGCTATCTCGGTGTATGGAGTGGTAGCGTTTTTCATTAATATTGATAAAATCTGGATGTCGAGATTATCAATTTCTAAATTTTGAGCTTTTCTGTGGGACATAAATTTGAATATCTATATTGAAATACAAGTTTAATTAAAATTCGATTAAAAATAAAATATTTTTGTTGAAATATTTGCAAGAAATAGATAGTCCTATTAAATTTGTATCAAGCAAAAGGGAAATGCTTACCTGTTCTTTAAACGATAAACAATGTTGGGTGGTGAAATTTTTGGCAGACACACCTCCTTGTCCCGGTGGCGGAGATTATGGAAAACCCGTAAGGGCTAACCACTCTGTGAAGGTTCGAATCCTTCCCCAACAGCAAGTTTAAGCACTAAGTTCAAAGTCAGAAGTCGAAAGGCTTAAGACTAAAAGCTTAGGACTTGAAACTTACAACACTGTAGGATGGTGAAATTTTTGGCAGACACACCTCCTTGTCGCGGTGGCGGAGAAATTGGGAAACTTTTAGCAATAAAAATAACCACTCCGTGAAGGTTCGACTCCTTCTCCTACAGCTCTTCTCATAATTTAGGTTTATAATTGGTTAGTAAAGGCCCCTGCCCATCAGGGGCTTTGCTGTTTCTAAAGGTTTTTTTTACGATATTTCAGGCAAAAAATAGCGTAAATTAGCTTACCAAACCAACCTGATGACACCTTCCGAATATATCAACGAACAACCGGCAGAAAAACAAGCGCTTTTAACAAGCATACACCATACAATTACCGATAATGATCTTTCAGTTATACCTGGTGTTGAAAGCATGATGGGCAAGCAAATGATCCTTTATAAAGAAAGGGGTTATATGAAATATGGGCTTGCTGTGGTTAAAAGCCACATGTCGCTGCATTGTATGCCCATTTACATGAACCCGGCGCTACATGCAAAATACAGCGCATTACTCCCGGCAGCTAAATTTCAAAAGGGCTGCATCAACTTCACCAATGCAACAGAAGCCCGCCCCGAAATAATTTCGGCGCTTATAACTGATTGTTCCGCGATCAATATTGCCGATATGCTCGAAAACCGAAAGAAGAAATAATCCTCCGTATAAAGAACGCGGCAAAACTGTCAAAATTACATTAAAAAATATTGTGTCATTTTTACACATTGGGTATTGTTTCGTAAAGATTTAGTTATAAATTTGGTAGGCAACAATTTATTACAATCGATTGAGTAGATTGCAGCAGAAACCCTAAATTCATCAAACTTAAAACCAATTAACCCAAAACTCACTATAAGTCGATATGAAAAAAATCGTCCTGATGGTTCTTGTAGCGTTTAGCTGCATTTACTTATCCTGTAACAAAACACGCCCTAATAAGCCTCGGGTACTTATCTTTTCAAAAACCATGGGCTTTCACCACGCGTCCATCGATGCCGGTATAGTAGCCATCAAAAAACTCGGTGCCGAAAACGGTTTTGATGTGGATACCACAAAAAACTCGGCCATGTTTAATGAGGATACTTTGAAAAAATACTCAACTGTTATTTTTTTAAGTACCACTGCCGATGTGCTTGATTACAGGCAGGAAGCAGCTTTTGAACGTTACATACAGGCCGGAGGCGGTTATGTAGGTATCCACGCTGCCGCTGATACCGAATACGACTGGGGCTGGTATGGCCGTTTGGTTGGTGCCTGGTTTTATGACCATCCCGGCATTCATGATAAAAACCCCAATGTACAGCCCGGCACCTATAATATAGTTGATGCTAATAACGATGCTACTAAAGATCTGCCGAAAGTATGGAAACGTACCGACGAGTTTTACAGCTTCCGCAAACCATTGGCCGAAGATGTTCACGTGCTCATCACCCTTGATGAAAGCACTTATAAAGGCGGTAAACGTATGGGCTTGCACCCCGCCACATGGTTTCATGATTTTGATGGCGGCCGCGCGTTTTACACAGCCATGGGCCATACCGACGAATCTTATAAAGAAACCGGCTACCTGAAAATGCTGCTTGCCGGTATCAAATATGCAATCGGCGAAAATAAGGAACTAAATTACAGCAAGGCTAAAACCCAGCTGCCGCCGGATGAAGACCGCTTTAAAAAGACACAATTATCAACCGGTGAATTTTTTGAACCTACTGAAATGACCATATTGCCGAACTTCGACATTATGGTGATCCAGCGCCGCGGCGAGATCATGCTATACAAGCACGATACCCAAAAGGTAAAACAGGTTGGCTTTTTCGATGTATACTGGAAAGCCCACGTGCCCAATGTAAATGCGGAGGAAGGTATGCTTGGACTTGCCAAAGACCCTGACTTTGAAAAAAACAACTGGATCTACATTTATTATAGCCCTGCCGATAGCTCCGTGAACCGCCTTTCAAGGTTTACATTTAAAAACGATACGCTGGATAAAAAAACTGAGAAAGTTATTTTGGAGGTAAAAGCCCAACGCGATATTTGCTGCCATACAGGTGGTTCGATAGCTTTTGGCCCGGGACCTGATAAAACCCTGTTCTTCTCGGCCGGTGATAACTCAACACCATTTGATGAAAAAGGACAGAAATATGTAAGCAGCGGTTATGCTCCACTTGATGACAGACCAGGCCATTTACAGTTTGATGCCCGCCGTTCGGCTGGCAATACCAATGATCTTCGCGGTAAAATTATGCGTATCAACCTTAAGGATGACGGTACATATGAAATTCCCGAAGGCAACCTGTTCCCGAAAGGCACCCCAAAAACCCGTCCTGAAATTTATGTTATGGGCGACAGGAACCCGTACCGTATAAGTGTTGACCAGAAAAACGGCTACCTGTACTGGGGCGAAGTTGGCCCGGATGCGCATAACGATAGCCTTGACAACCGTGGCCCAATGGGTTATGACGAGGTTAACCAGGCTAAAAAAGCTGGCAATTTTGGCTGGCCATATTTTGTGGGGGATAACAAACCTTACCACCTTTATGATTATGCTACAGGCAAATCGGGCCCGGGATTTGATCCTAAGCACCCGGTTAATAATTCGCGTAACAACACCGGCTTAACTGATCTGCCTCCAGCACAACCAGCATTTATCTGGTACCCTTATGGCCCATCTGCTGATTTCCCACAGGTTGGTACAGGCGGTCGTAATGCTATGGCCGGTCCGGTTTATTATACCGATATGTTCCCGGAAGAAACCCGACTGCCTGATTATTATAATGGCAAGTTTTTGGCATATGACTGGATGCGCGGCTGGATAAAAGCCGTTAGTTTAACTCCTGAAGGTGATTTTGATAAGATGGAACCTTTCTTCCCGAAATTGAAAGTAAACTCCATGATTGATATGGAAGTTGGCCCCGATGGCAGGCTTTATGGTTTGGAGTACGGCAGCGGCTGGTTCTCCCATAACCCCGATGCCGGTTTGTTCCGTATCGACTATATCTCAGGAAACCGTCCGCCTGAAATTTCATCCTTCAAGGCTGATAAAACATCGGGCGTGTTGCCATTCACAGTTAAACTTGCTGTCAAAGCTGCCGATCCGGAAAAGGACAATATTTCCTACACCTGGAACCTGGGCAATGGCGTAACGAAAGAAACCACCACGCCGGCGCTAAGTTATACCTACACAACAGCAGGCGATTTCAAAATCACCGTTGAAACAAAAGACGACAAAGGTGCATCAAGCAAAAGCGCGCCTGTTAGCGTATACGCGGGCAATGAACAGCCAACCGTTAGCATTAACATTACAGGCGGTAACAAATCATTCTATCTGCCGGGTGTACCGTTTAAATACGCGGTTAACGTAACCGACGGACCGGATACTAAAGCAGTTGATCCGAAACGCATTTATGTGGGATTAGATTACATTGAAGGTTTCGACAAAGCACAGTCGGCAACACAGCATGAACAGGGAGAACCTGAAAACCGCGGCAAAACGCTCATGCTCACTATGGATTGCAAAAGCTGCCATAAGGAAGACGGCAAATCAATAGGGCCATCATTTGTACAGGTTGCGGCCAAATACAAAAAAGATCCTAATGCCATGGCCAAGCTTACCCAAAAGGTAATAAAAGGCGGTGCCGGTGTTTGGGGCGAAACAGCTATGTCTGCCCATCCAAACATTAAACAAGGCGACGTTGACCAGATCATCAACTGGGTACTATCATTGGATAAGAGCGATCAAAAACCATCGTTAGCAGCATCGGGCACTATTTTGCCTGCCCCACCTGAAAAACAACAGTCGGCAGCCTTAGTTTTATCTGCCAAATACACTGATGACGGCGGTAATGATATCAAAAAACTAACCGGAAGCGCCATTGTATCATTAAACAGCAGTACTTATCAATTTAAAGGCACTGAAAAATTCAACGGGTTTACCGCCTTTAAATATAATGGTATTAACCTGATGATCTACCCGGCTGCCGAAGCCTGGTTTGAGCTGGAGAACATCGATCTTACAGGTGTACGCTCTATCAACCTTACCAACTTCTGGCAGGCACCGCCAACTGCCCCGCTTAATTTTGAGTTGAGGCTCGATTCAGAAACTGGCACACTTGCAGGTAAAGGCAGCATGCCGGTACCGGCTAAAGATGCCAAAGGCGGCGCTGTACATGTAACGCTTACGCAGGTAACGGACGGCAAAATGCACAAGCTGTTCTTTGTATATAAACCGGCGGGTAAAGCCGCTATGACAGCCGGGGTAACATCGGTAGTGTTTAGCGCTAAATAGCTTTGGCATGTTATTAAGGAAGGCGTTAGATGGTTTTCACGCCCTCGCCCGATATAATTGAAAGCTACTTCAAATCCTAAAACAAAAAGACCGTATCATAACTAAAATGATACGGTCTTTTTGTTTTGCGGCTAATTTACCGGCATCAGAAGATAGTTTCGGATCATTTTAATATTATATCTTAGCGCAAATTTTTCAACTTGAACCTTGCACTTTTTATGATATTACAACGTATCGGTGCTATTTTATTATCAGTTTTGCTATTTATAACTGTTAATGCCAACGCCCAAGCTCCGGTTATAAACGTATTTACTCCCACAACCGGGCCTGTTGGTACATTAGTTAATATTTATGGTGCAAACTTTGGCGCTAATATTTCCGTCAATACGGTCTATTTTGGAGCTGTAAAAGCAAATATCACATCCGCAAGTACTACACATTTAACAGTTAATGTTCCGAAAGGTGCAACTTGCCAGCCAATTACAGTTACCAGCAATGGCCTTACCCGCTACGCCGAACAGCCTTTTATAACTACGTTTAATAACCCACCTTTTACAAGCAATTCATTAAATGGGAAGATTGATTTTCAATCCGGAAATTCCCCTTATGGAGTCGCCATAAAAGATTTGGATGGGGACGGCAAGGCAGATATTGTATGCGTTAATAGTGGCGGTAATAATGTTTCGTTTTTAAAGAATAACAGCCAGCCGGGTGTACCAGCCTTCACACTGGCCGCTCAAAAAGTAGTAAATAATTATTCAACAGGCTTAGCTGTTGATGATTTGGACGGAGATAGTAAACCAGATGTTGTAGTTGCAAACTTTAGTAACAATACAATTTCTATATTCAAAAATACATCTGCCAATAACCAAATTAATTTCGATAATGCTATAACATTTAATACAGGTCAAAGCCCATACGCCATCGCTATCGGTGATTTTAATGGAGATGGTAAACCTGATTTAGCAGTCACAAATGAGTATAGTTACCCATCATACATCTCTGTATACACTAATTCAACACCGGCAAACGGCCCGATTCCTTTTTTAGCGGAAAAGGATTTTCCTTCATTAACCAATTCAAGAGGGATAAGCGCAACTGATGTAGATTTAGACGGCAAAGCGGATATCATTGTGGCGAGTCAAAACGGTTTTGTTTCAGTATTTAAAAATACATCCGCAGGCAGTTCCATTAATTTTGATGCAAAAATTGACTACAGCGTGCCATCAAGTGGCGGAGGGGCTGAAAGTGTTGTGGTTTTAGATTTTGATGGAGATTTAAAACCGGATATTGCAGTTGCGGATAATGATTTGCCCGGAAGTGTTTCCATATGGAAAAACAATAGCTCGGCAGGTTCAGTGTCTTTTGTAAACAGGCAGGATTTTTCTACAGGCCAAAACCCTTTTAGTATCTGCGCGGGCGATATCAATGGTGATGGAAAAACAGATCTTGCTGTAACCAACCAGGTTGATAATTCGATATCAGTGCTCATAAACAGTACTTCATCGGGCAATATCAATTTTAACAATAAATTAGATTTTGCGACGGGTAATTACCCCAGAAGCGCTGTTATGGGTGACATAGACGGAAATGGCAGGCCTGATCTTATTGTTGGAAATAACTCAAGCAGCACTGTGTCCGTTTTACTGGCAAACGCCCAAAAACTGCCGTCAATAATTACCTTCCCTCCTCCCCAGACAATGAATATCGATAATGACAATATTCTGCATCCGGGAGCAACCAGTACAAATACTGAAACTCCTATCACCTATACCAGTAGCAATCCAGCCATTGCTTATGTAGATGCAGCGGGATTGATCCATGTGATTGCTCCGGGCGTAACGGTAATAACCGCATCGCAAAACGGCAATGATAATTACAACCCGGCAACTCCGGTACAGGAAACTTTTACAATCAAAGAGATCATGTTCCTTGATTTGCCACCGTTTACAACCAAAACAACATGTTCCGCAGACTTCAATGCAAACGTTAGCAGAAGCAATGCAGTAATGCCTATAACTTATACCAGCAGCAACCCGGCCGTTGCAACTATAAACGCCCAGGGTTTAATCCATATTACAGGCTCCGGAACCACCATTATTACAGCAAATCAAAGCGGCGATGACTTGCACAATGCCGCCACTCCGGTATCGCAGCAACTAACTGTCATTTTGCCGGTTAGCCCAACAGTAACTATAGATGTTGATAATAGCCCTGCATGTACGGGCGCGTCCATTAACCTTACGGCAACTCCAACAAACACGTCGGGCGGCACAATAAGCTATCAATGGCAGGTAAACGGTGTAAACACGGGAACAAACAGTCCGGTACTGACTTTAACTTCGGCGGCAGCTACGGATGTTTTTAGCTGCACTATTACAGAAGCTGCCTCCTGCGCGTTACCAGCCAGTTCGAATAACATAACCAACATAGTCTTTTTACCTAATCAAACCCCTTCGGTTGTTATTACATCGTCCGCTCAAACCCCGGTATGTACCGGTACATCTGTCAGCTTCACCGCGGTGCCAACTCCCGGAGCCGGCAATGTAATTTACCAGTGGAAAGTTAATGGCATACCCGCCGGTAATGGCCTCCCCACTTTTACCACGAATACACTCAGTAATAATGATAAAATCAGTTGCGACATAACCAATACCAGCAGCCCTTGTCTTGCTAATGCCAATGCTACGTCAAACGTCATTTCGGCAAGTATAATCAATAATTCAGGCCCTGCACTAACGGTTTCAATAAGTGCTTCGGCAAATAACATTTATGAAAGCACCCTGGTTAGTTTTGTAGCTGCACCATCAAATGCAAGCATGGTAAGCAACTACCAATGGCAAATAAACGGCATAAATGCCGCAAATGGCAACAGTTATATGTTTAACACTAACCAACTAAAAAACAATGATGAAGTAACCTGCATAATTACCAGCACCGATGCCTGCAGCGTACCCGTAACAAGTAGCCCAATTAAAATAACGGTACAACTGCTAAATGTTGCTATACCAAACACTTTTAGTCCAAATGGCGATGGGGCGAATGATTTTTGGAGCATTCCTGCTTTATCCAACTACCCTAACTGTTCAGTAAAAATTTTCACCCGTTACGGCCAGGCGATATATGATACAAAAGGATATGGCAAACCCTGGGACGGCACTTATAAAGGAAAATTATTGCCGGTGTCAACCTATTACTATATTATTAAACTGGATAATAAAACCCCGCCTTTTAGTGGCTATGTTACTATCATTAGATAGAGACTACGGCCTAATAATAGGTAAATGCATATAATTAGGCATAAAACAGGGCTGATCACAATTAATGATACAGCCCTGTTTTATGTTAATCAACATGTTCTCGCGAACATTAATCAAACTTAAAAAATCTTGAAGCCCACACTCAGCGCCCAAAGGTTTTGGCGTTTGGCAAAACTGTCGCTTACTTTGGTTAAACCACCTTCGTAGCGTAAGTCGGCAGTGATTGAGCCGATATCAACACCGGCACCCGCCTGGAAGCCGAGGTTGCTCTTGTTAAAGTCATTCGCGGCATTACTGATATTATTACCAAGACTTGTGCTTTGATCAAGCGTGTAGGTATAAATAGGCCCTGCCATAATACGGAAGTTCAGGTCTTTTTCGCCAAATGATTTACCTATTAATAATGGTACGTTCAAATTAGTGAACCTTACTTTACCACTAAAGGCGGTGTTATTATCATTCGATTCAAATTTACCGCCGGTACCGCTCAGGTAAAGCTCGGGCTGTAAGTAAAGGCTGTTACCAAAACGGGCAAACAATCCTGCCTGATAGCCGGTAAGGTTTTTATCACTAAAATTATCGGAGCCGATTTTCGAAAAATTGACACCACCTTTTACACCTAAAGAAAATTGTGCTTTTGCGCTGATGCTTACCGCTATCAGTAATACTGCACTTAATAGATACTTTTTCATGATTTTCAATGTTAAATGTAAAGCTGTAAACGCACATGATCCTTTAAATTGTATACAGCCCACGTTATTAAATTAGTATAGTTTATAACCCGGCCAATATTAAGGCCGTATTAGGCATTATCAATACACGAGCCAAACATTTAAACAGCAGCAACTTGGTATTTTTTATATTTTTGCTGAAAATAAATTAAACATGGCTGAAATCAGTATTACAAACAAGGATTGGGAACGCGTAAAAATTAAAATTCAACGTAAATACAACCATCTTACAGACGAGCAGTTGAAATATAGCGAAGGACAGGAAGAAAGCTTGATTACCAAACTGATGGACCTGGTAAACCGCGACCGTAAATATGTGGTTTTCACCTTACAAAAAGCTTTGGTTAATATTGATAACAACAGGCTGTAAAATAGACACTACGGTTATACAAACTGGATAGCTTTTTTGTATTTTTATTTTTTTCGAGGATAAATGATGAAACAGGGTTTAGTGTTCAAAAAAGGATACAAAAAAGTGGGCTTATTTGCAGGTATTGCATTGCTGGCCGCAGGCATAGTGGGTTTTAATGACGACCTGTTCCAGATCTCGAAGAACCTTGATGTTTTTGCCTCCGTTTATAAAGAGGTAAATATCAACTACGTTGACGATATCAATTCGGCTAAGCTGGTGAAAACCGGTGTTGATGCCATGCTTGATGGCCTTGACCCTTACACCGAGTTTGTACCCGAATCGGAAATTGAAGACTACAAGCTCCATTATGTAAGCACCCAGTATGGCGGCATCGGCGCCAGTATTTTTGTGCGTAACGGAAAAGTATTTGTATCAGAAGTTTTTGCTGGTTTCCCCGCTCAAAAGGGAGATGTGCACCCAGGCGACCAACTCCTTAAGATCAACGATGTTGACCTTAACGGTAAAGATAACGACCAGGTAAGCCAGTTGCTTAAAGGCTCAAAGGGAGCTGCCATAAAACTATTCATCAAGCGCGATAATACTCCTCAGCCTTTTGAAAAAAACCTGGTTCGCGATGAGATCAAACAACCCAACGTATCATACTTTGGCATGGTTGATGGCAACATGGGCTACATTAAGCTGGATAAATTTCTCGAAAACTCGGCAGCCGAAGTCACCAATGCACTTACCGAATTAAAAAAGAGAAACCCTAACGGTATCATCCTTGATCTTCGCTCAAATGGTGGCGGCATATTGCAGGAGGCTGTTAAAATAGTAAACCTTTTTGTGCAGAAAGATGTGGAGATCGTATCGCAAAAAGGGAAAATAAAAGAAAAGAACTTCACTTACAGTACCATCAGCGCACCGCTCGAGCCCGATTTGCCTTTGGTAGTGTTAGTTAACAGCCATTCGGCATCAGCAAGCGAAATTGTTGCCGGTTCATTGCAGGATCTTGATCGCGCGGTAGTTATCGGACAGCGCAGCTATGGCAAGGGGCTGGTACAGCAAACTTTCAATTTACCTTACAATAGCCTGGTAAAAATTACCATCGCCAAATATTATGTACCATCGGGCCGTTGCATCCAGGCGCTGGATTACACTCACCGCAAGGATGATGGCAGTGTGGTAAAAGTGGCTGATTCGCTTATCCACGAATTTAAAACAAAAAACGGCCGCTCTGTTTATGATGGCAGTGGTATCTATCCTGATCTGTTTATCAAACAGGAAAAATTTGCCAACGTTACCCAGGCATTAGTAGGCAAGCTATTAATATTTGATTATGCAACCGTTTACCGCGACAAGCATTCCAAAATTGCCGATGCCCGTTCGTTTACGCTATCTGATGGTGACTACAATGATTTTATAAAATACCTGGCTGATAAAAATTACAACTATACTACCGCGTCAGAAAAATTACTGACCAGCTTAAAGGTTGAAGCCACCAGGGATAAACAGTTTAACGATATTCAGGGGGAGTATGAAGGCTTGAAAACCAAATTGATCGCCAGCAAAAAGAATGACCTTATCCAACATAAAGACGAGATAAAGCAAGTACTTGAAAATGAAATAGCGTCGCGTTATTACTACGAAAAAGGCCGCTACGAAACCAATTTTAAATACGACAAGGAACTTGCACAATCTATAAAAACAATGCAGGATAAAGCCCAGCTGGCATCTATTCTTAAAGGAGAAGGCAGTTATAAAATTATTGGGAAACCGGTACTTGCTATGGCTGGCAAAAAAGCTGCCGACAAAGATAACGACGACGAATAATCTGAACATCAGTTAGTTTTAATCCAACTAAGATATTGTAACCAATTAGTTACCCGTTGCAACATGTAACGGGTTAAACTTTTATGCGCTGTTATTGTCATACCTACAACAAACAATCACACAACATGAAAAAGATAATTTTAACAGCTGCCATTTTATTAAGCAGCTTAACTGTAAAAATAGCCAGCGCCCAAATAAGTTTAAATATCAATATTGGCAGCCAGCCCGAGTGGGGCCCTGTAGGTTACGACCATGCAGATTATTACTACCTGCCCGATATTGATGCTTATTACGATATCAACGCCCATCAGTATGTTTATTTTGATAACAATGCCTGGGTACATGGAGGTATTTTGCCGCCACGTTTTGGGAACTATGACGTTTACCGCAGCTATAAGGTTGTTGTAAATGAGCGCAACCCATGGGTTAGGAACGATGTTTATAAACGTAAGTATGCTTCATACCGCGGCCGTCATGACCAGGTTGTAATTCGCGATAGTCATGACGAAAAATACCGCAACCATTATGTTGATCGCAAAACAACGCGCAGAGTTGATGTAAAACATAAATCAAACGGTAATAAACGTGGTCATGATGATCATGACAACCACGGCAACGGTCACCGCGATTAAGTTTTTGTATTGTTATAATTTTGATTGTTTTTATGAAGGACTGTCCCCCAAAAAGGACAGTCCTTTTTACGTTAAATCCATGCTATATCTACCGTAAGGGGCAAAGCCCGCCTTCGGCACAAAAGTTGCCGCGTTATGTCACATTTGGGTTAACTTTTATAGTTTGTTCACATAGGTTTACCTGTAAACAAACATTATATTCGTTACTTAGTTAACCGATTTATTGTTAAACGATTTAATCAATTTACATTATGAAATATCGAATATCCATTGTGGCGCTGCTGGCAATAGCAGTATTAAGCCAAAGCTGTGTAAGCAGCAAAAAGTACAAAGAACTGGATGCTAATTACACCCAATTGCAAAACAGCACCCGCGACCTGAGCGTAAAATATCAAACCAGCGAGCAGGCCCTTGCCGTAGCTAACAGCCGCAACAAAAGCCTTGAAGAACAAATAGCGCAGCAGAAAAATAACGTAGTTGCCTTGCAAGATGCCTTGAACAAATGTTTAAATTCGAGCAGCCAGGGCAATGTGAACATCTCTAAACTGGTTGATGAGATCAACAGTTCAAACCGCTACATACAACAATTAGTTAATGCTAAAAACAAAAGCGATTCACTCAACATGGTGTTAACCAACAACCTTACCCGTTCATTAAGTGCGCAGGAAACCCAGGATGTTGATGTTAAGGTGTTGAAAGGCGTAGTTTACATCTCACTGTCTGATAACATGCTTTATAAGTCAGGTAGTTATGAAGTATCTGACAAGGCCGGCGCTACTTTAAGCAAGATTGCCAAGATCATTACTGATTACAGCACTTACGATGTGCTGATTGAAGGTAATACTGACAATGTGCCTATCTCGCAGAAAAACATCCGTAATAACTGGGACTTGAGCGCTTTGCGTGCGTCATCAGTGGTGCAGGCATTGCAAACCACTTACCAGGTTGATCCTAAACGCTTAACCGCCGGCGGCCGTGGCGAGTACAATCCTATTGCAGATAACTCTACCCCAACCGGTAAAGCACAAAACAGGCGTACACAGATCATCATTACTCCAAAATTGGATCAGTTTATGGACCTGATAGGTAAAGCACCAGCCGATCAGCCTGCTCCGGCAAAACAATAATTTTAGTTTAGCTACTATATATAAAGCCACCTCAACAGGGTGGCTTTTTTCGTGTACAATTATTTTTGTATGTTTTTACATACAATATGCATGGGCCAGGTCAGGTGATTCGTTGTTACCCAAAAGTTTTGCCTATCTACATAATCATCAATTAATGCCAATAAAACACAGCTTTTTTAATTCGGAATATCACTCATTTAATTAAGACGGAAAATCACTGACAAATACCTTATTACAAGTAATTAATAATGCTTCGTTACACTAAGGTTACGTTGGCAATGGCATTTATTTTGAATAAAGGGAACAACTGGTATTGAAACAAGTTAAACCATGGGCTTTAACCATAGTCATACCAATATAACTTATTACACGCTTTATGAAAAAGATCATTTTATCGGCAGTTATTTTATTGAGCTGCTTCACTGCAAAAATAGCTTCGGCACAGGTTAGCGTTGGCTTGGGTATTAATATAGGCAGCCAGCCCGACTGGGGGCCCGTAGGATATGATTATGCAAACTATTACTACATGCCTGATATTGATACTTATTATGATGTGCCAACCCACAATTATGTTTATTACGAAAACAACGTATGGGTACACCGCAGGTACCTGCCAGTAAGATATCGCAATTACAACGTTTACAATGGGTACAAGGTTGTTGTTAATGACCGTAACCCATGGTTTCGCAATGCTTACTACAGAAACCATTATGCCGGCTACCGCGGCCGTCATGATCAGGTGATCATCCGTAACAGCCGTGATGTAAGATATGCCAACCATTGGCGCGGAGGCGATCGTGGCTGGCACGGCGGTAACCCAAATAGGGGCGGATGGCATGGTGGCGGCGATCGTGGCCACGGTGGTTGGCACGGCGGTGGCGATCATGGACACGGTGGTGGAGGACACGGTGGCGGTGATCATGGCCATGGAGGTGGTCACGGACACCATTAAAAATTGTATCATAGAATGCAAACAGGCTTCCGAAAGGAGGCCTGTTTGCATTAAGGCTATCTGCAACTAATTAGTAACGTTTAACGTGTTAGAAGCGTCATGCTTTTGCTTATGTTTGTATTTTATCAAATTCATCACTGATGTATACGCTTTCGGAAGAAAACTATTTAAAAGCTATTTATCGCCTTGCATCACAGGGGAAAGATTTTAAAATAACGCCTACTGCTATAGCCGAATCACTTAATAACAACCCCGCCTCGGTAGTTGATATGATTCGTAAGCTTACCGAAAAACTATTAATTGAATATGATAAAAAAAATGGAGTGAGGTTAACTCAGCAGGGGGCAAAGGATGCAACTTTGATTGTACGCAGGCATCGCCTTTGGGAAGTTTTTTTGCTGGAGAAATTAGGCTACCACTGGGATGAGATCCACGATATCGCAGAAGAACTGGAACATATTAATGATGCTACCCTTGCCGACAGACTGGATAAATTCCTTGGCTTCCCGGAATACGATCCTCATGGCGATCCCATCCCTAAAGCCAATGGCAAAGTACCCAAACCCTATTCCGTAAGCCTGTCAGCGCTTAAACCCGGCTCCCAAAGCCAGGTTGCAGCAGTACGTGACACCAGCAGCTCGTTTTTGCAATACCTGCAAAAATTGAACATCGGCATTGGTACAAAAATTCAGCTGATTGAAAAGATCCCCTACGATAATTCTTTGGTGATAAAAATAGAAGACCGCGAGGATACCACGGTTTCTCAAAAGTTTGGCGAGAATATTTTGGTGGACTAAAGGAGCTTAAAGCAGAAAGCTGAAGGCTGAAAGCTTCGAAAAAGCAGAAAGCTTAAAACAAAATGCTAACAGCAACTTACAAGAAAGGAAGCTTTGAGCTTTCAGCCTTCGGCTTTAAGCTCAACTATGGTTTCCCTGTTATCGTTGATGATTGGGCAAGTTCGGCGTCAACATCTACATCAAAATACAGGCGGTAGATCTCCCACTCGTTTTTAGGTTTGTAAAACATAAAAGTGATACGGGCTGGCTGCCCTTCATGTTTAAGCAGGTAACTGTACAATACCAGGCTATTTGATGCCTTGCGCTGCAAGATGAGGTCTTTTCCCAGGTATTTCCCAATAACACTGCGCATAGAATCTATCTTAACAATGAGCCCGGTGAGCCGGGTCGAGTCCATCAGCTTATTGGTTTTAAAAATGTCAATTACCGCTCGTGCCGTGCTTTGCTTATCGTATTCTTTAAAAAATTTATCGATATGTGTTTGCACCCCGGCTACCGGAGCCGCTGCCGGTGTTGCTGTCGAGGCTGCCGCCTGGGTTTGTGCCGAAGCAACGTTACCGATGAATACCAGGACTGATACTATAAAAAATAAGGGCTTAAATGCTTTAAAGTAGGTATACCGCATGTTAAAAAAAAGTTATTTTTTAAAAGTAGGTATTTTTTATAAATCCCCCAATATTGAGCTTTTAAGATGTTCAAAATATGATATTGTAGTGGTGCATTAAATGCAAATCACTTATACATTGGTAGCACCCGTAGTACCTAAGAAGGATAACAAAATAAAGAGGCTGACGTTTCCATATAGGGATCAATAGATATGTCAAAATCACTATTTGCACATTTGTTGAAGCCAGGGTTTGTCCAAACTGATAAAACATTTTGTAATCAACAAGTTAATCACCTATTTTTGCAACATGGTAAAAAGATCAGGAGCAATATTACTCACTCTGCTGTATACAGTTACAGTGCTGGGCTTTGCTCTTAATTTCCATATTTGCGGCGACTATGTAGCATCAGTAAAAATTGATGCACCTGCTGTTAACTGTAAAATGGACCAAAAAGGCGGCAAAATGAAATGCTGCAAGGATAAGCAGGTTGAGGTAAAGGTTAAAGACGCTCACCAGGGCGAATCGACTTCGTTTTTAACAAAAATGTTTGGTTTTGAATTGCCAAGCTGGTCGTTCGATAGTCTTTTCCCCGCGTTGCAATCTTCTTCTACTGACAAATTTTATGACCGGGGCCCGCCCGATCAACCTGTACAGGGTATTGCCACCTTTATCCTTAATTGCATTTTCCGTATTTGATCTGTTAATTGTTAACCCGGTAAACCTTATCAGTAGTTTATTATCTAACAATTATTATAACGATCAACATGAAATCTTTAAAAATATTCATCATCATATTTTCGCTTTCTGTAACCGCAGCTAAAGCTCAATTCACCAAAGCCGAATTACAAGTTAGCGGCCTTACCTGCGCCCTTTGCGCTAAATCAACAGAAAAAGCCTTACGTGCGCTGCCATTTGTTGGCGAGATCAAAACCGATCTGATCCGCAATACTTATCTTATCACTTTTAAAAATGATGTGCCTGTAAATTTCGAGCAGATCAGCAAAAAGGTTCAGGGCTCGGGCTTTTCGGTTAACAGTTTAAAAGCCACTTTTAACTTTGCCAATACAAAGGTTGCCGAGAATACTTTCAACTATGGGGGAGATACCTACCGCCTGCTTAACGTTGCCGACAAATCATTTACCGGCGATGTTAACTTTACTGTGGTTGATAATGGCTTCGCGCCTAAATCGGTATCTAAAAAATATCTCGGCCAGGTTACCGATACCGCCCCCGCAAGCGGTCGCGTTTATCATTTAGCTATATAAGGCTTTTCATTTAACATCATTTTTATGAAAAGGATATTATTGGCTTTTTGCCTTATGGCAATGGCCTGTCCTGTGTTGGCGCAGGAACTGTATGTAAATACAGAGTCCGCCAGCAATATGGCAACAGGCTCATTAGGCATCCGTGTTGAAAACCAGGGGTACTTTACACCAACGTACAAAAACCGCAATACCATTGAGACCATGTATGGCGTTAGCCGGCATTTAATGGTGCATGGTTCTGTTTACATGTCTGACTATTATAGCTCCAATCAACATTTTGAAGGCGGCAGCGTATATGCCAAGTACCGGTTTCTATCTATCGATACCGTTCAGCGGCATTTCAGGGGCGCATTTTTTGCCAAGCTGTCAAGCATCAACAACCCTATAGTTAATCGGGAAATCACTTTAGAGGGGGATAACAGCGGTGCACAGGGCGGCGTGATTTTCACTCAACTGCTGCATAAGCTCGCGCTTTCGGGATCTGCAAGTTATTTGCGTGCTTTTGACAATAGCGGAAATTATGAAGTGCCGGTAGATAGGGTACGCAATGCTGTCGCCTATACCCTATCGGGAGGCTATTTGCTGCTGCCCCGAAATTATCGGGATTACAAGCAGGTGAACTTAAACCTGTATTGTGAGTTATTGGGCAAAACTAATCCCGGGCATGGCGAAAGCTACCTGGATGTTGCCCCCGCCCTGCAACTGATCTTTAATAGTACTTGCAGGCTTGATTTCTCATACCGCACGCCTATCTATAACGATATGCAGCGGAACACCAAAAACATGTACCTCATCAGGCTGGAGTACAACTTCTTTAATCTTTAACCCTACAAAACGATGAAAGCATATATTTTGCTCATCCTCATGTTCCTTGCTGCTGCCGGCGCATCAGCCCAGCACCAGCATAACATGAAGATGAGCGATACTACAAAAAAGAATCTGCGCATGAACAGCACCAAGCCTATGATAATGGACGGCATGGACATGGGTGATATGAAAATGGATACGCCCATGCACCGTATGGTGATGACCAGCCAGTTCTCACGCGATCTGCCCATGAATCGCGACGGCTCCGGTACCTCATGGGTACCGGATGAAACTCCGATGTACGCCTACATGATCCACGGTAAAAAATGGATGAGCATGGTTCATGGCAGTTTTTTCGCCCGTTACAATAACCAGGATCTTTTTAATTCCGGCAAACGCGGAGGCAGTAACAGGATAGATGTACCTAACTGGCTTATGTTCATGACCCAGCGAAAGGTTGGTAATAATGGTCTGTTCTCTATTAACACCATGTTCTCCCTTGATCCTCTTTTGGTGGGCAATGGCGGCTATCCCCTCCTGTACCAAACTGGCGAATCATATAAAGGACAAAAGTTGGTTGATAAACAACACCCGCATGATCTTTTTTCTGAGTTGAGTGTGGCGTATACCCAGCGTGTAGCTAAGAACGCGGATATCTCCCTGTCATTCGGCTATCCGGGCGAACCGGCTTTAGGTCCGCCGGCATTTATGCACAGGCTATCGGCCATCAATGATCCCGATGCACCGCTTGGTCATCATTATCAGGACGCAACACATATTACCTTTGGCGTGGCTACATTAGGCTTCCGCATTAAAAATGTCAAACTGGAGGGATCGATATTTACCGGTCGCGAGCCTGATGAGCACCGCTATGATTTTGATAAGATGAGGTTTGATTCGTACTCGGTCCGTTTATCTTACAACCCATCTAAAGAATGGGCGCTACAAGTATCTGATGGATGGATTCACAGCCCGGAAGAAGCAGAGCCAGGGCAAAATGTGAACAGGTTTACTGCTTCGGCCATTCATACCAAAATGTTAGGTAAAAACAGTTATGTGGCAACCACAGTGGTTTATGGTCAAAATCATTATTCAGACAACCATAAAACCCAGCCATCTGTATTGTTGGAGAACACTTTCCAGCTCAGCAAAACGGCAATTTACGGCAGGTATGAATTTGTACAGAAAGATGCCGAGGAATTGGACATGCATGACGCCTATCCACTTAATCCTAATTTTAATATCAATGCTGTAACGCTGGGTGTAAACCACATTTTGCGCAGTTTTAAAAACACCAATGTAACCGGCGGTGTGCAGGCTACACTCAACGTTTCGCCATCGGCATTAAAACCGCTTTACGGCAGTGCCCCGGTTGGGTTTGAGGTTTATTTAAGGATAAGCCCGGCGCTGATGAAAATGTAAATTCCCCTTATGTCATTGCGAGCGCAGCGTGGCAATCGCATGCTATACAGGGCGGCTACGCAAACCCTCTCTGTAAAGTCGGGGATTGCTTCGTGCCTCGCAATGACGATTTTTTAAACAATGAAGCCCGGCTTGCTACAGCAAACCGAGCTTCTCTTTTATTCGTGAAATTCGTCCTAATTCGAAAAAATTAGTGCCGAAATTATTTAAGCGTTACACCTGTTTTACCCATAGTGCCGCCATCAGCATACAGCATAATGGTATAAGTGCCTTTTTGGAATGGCAGGGTTGGGTTAATCCAGTCAATGGTGTATTGTGAGCCATCATCTTTAAAATCAATTGATGTTTTGTAGGTGAATTGCAAGTCCTGGCCATCCGCGCTGAAAGTGCCCGAATCAGGTGCAGTGATCAGGTTGCCGGTTGGGTCAATAACACGTACATAAATATCATGCAGTGCTTTTGTAGCCAGGGTATTGCTTGCCACGGTGAAATTGATTTTCAGCTTTTTAGCCGGGTTTGCCCGGGTAACATCAACTTCTTTACCGCTCCCTTTAATTTTATAGGCCACCACATCTGACGTTGCCAGCTTGAGTGCCTGGGCCACTTTAACTTTGGCGCCAAGATCTTCGTTTTGTTTGGAGAGGGTATCCACCTTCTTGGCAACCGTTGCGAGGTTGGTTTTTAAAGTATCCCTTTCATTAGTAAGGTTGGTGTTTTGTTTCTTCAACTCATCAATGTCGGCAGTGTACTTGGTTACAAAGTAGCGAAGCTGTTTTACATCCTCCTGTACTTTGGCAAGTTCCTGTGCGGTGAGTTTCCCTTTAGCCAGTTTGGCCCTCAAAATTTTGATGGTCGACTTTAAGGAATCGTTTTTAGCGGTTAGCGCGGCGGTCATTTTGGCTTTGCCTGCAGTGACCTGTTCAACCTGCGATTCAAGACTGTCCAGTTCGGTTTGCAGCCTTGTTTGCTCATCATGCTGATAAACTATTTTTTTATCGGAGTTGTTTTTTTGCAGGTACAGGTACACATCGGTACCCAATAAAGCAAGTACTACTACAATAAGAAAATAAATAACGTTTGAGTTTTTCTTAGGTTGTTGTTGCCCAGATTGGTTTTCCATAGCAATTAAATGTTAAGTTTTAGCATAGTTAAGCAAGTGGTATAACAAAAGCTTAGCTATAGTGTTTAATTTTTAGCGAAATATCAACTGTCATTGACGTAAAGCGCTTTCCTGCAAGCATATACAGGTGTGTTTATTTTTAATGGTTAACATATTGAACGTTAAAACACTAAAAATATGATTTAAAAAAATTTATTACATCAATTGTGTTAGGCGTGGTGCTAAAATAAATACAAAATGTTTAAAACACAATACAGGTTCAATTTTTATACTTCATAATAAACCTGCTACGTTATGAGTTTATATCTTTGCAGCTTTCTAATTTAATTCTATTTAATGCAAATATACCAACGGTTCATACTCCTGACCATAATCCTGTTTACAAATTTAACAGTTAATGCGCAGCCGGCTGAGCTTGTACCGGCCCCGGTTGATGTAAAAATGCAACCCAAGCGCGAATTCAGAGGGGTATGGATAGCTACCGTGGTTAACATCGATTGGCCAACCAATTCCAAATCGCCATCCGAAAAGCAAAAACAGGAACTTATCGATATCTTAAACTCGCATCAGGAAACTGGGATTAACGCCGTTATGCTGCAGGTAAGGCCCGCTGCCGATGCTTTTTATGCCAAAAGCCGCGAGCCATGGTCAAAATATTTAACAGGCAAACAGGGCCAGGCGCCCAGCCCTAACTATGATCCGCTTGAGTTTGCCATCACCGAAGCGCATAAGAGGGGCATGGAATTGCATGCCTGGTTTAACCCTTACCGTGCAACGTTTGATGGTAACTTCGCAGCACTTAGCCCACAGCATATCACCAAAATAAAACCTGAGTGGTTTTTTACTTATGGCGGGATAAAAACATTTAACCCCGGCCTGCCCGAAGTGCGTGATTATATTGTGCAGGTGATACTGGATGTGGTAGATAATTACGACATAGACGGTGTACATATGGACGATTATTTTTACCCATACCCCATCGCCGGGCAAAAAATAAATGACGATGAAACCTTCAAAAAATACGGCGAAGGTTATGATAATATTAAAGACTGGCGCCGCCATAATGTTGATCTGCTGATAAAAATGATTGCCGATAGTGTTCACGCGCACGATCCTAATATTAAATTTGGTATCAGTCCTTTCGGCATTTGGGCTAATAAGGCTCAAAATGAAGAAGGTTCTGAAACCAACGGCGGTTCGTCATATTATGAAAACTATGCCGACACCCGTAAGTGGGTAAAAGAAGGCTGGATAGATTATATTAATCCGCAGCTTTACTGGCAGATAGGTAACCGTGCCGCCGATTTTCAAAAGTTGTTAAGCTGGTGGAGTGATAATACTTATGGCAGGCACCTCTACATAGGCCAGGCCGCTTACCGCATCAACGAGCGCAAGGTACAGGCTTTCAGAAACCCGGCGCAGTTACCCCAGCAAATAGGCCTGATCAGGGATAATCCAAGAGTACAGGGCAGCGTTTATTTCAGTTCTAACTCCCTTACCAGCAACCCGCTCGGTTTTACCGACTCATTACGCGACAATTATTACCAGTACCCTGCCTTACCGCCGGTAATGCTATGGCGCGACTCGATACCACCTAACGCCCCACAACAGGTTACCGCCAGAGCGGCAGGTAAAAGTGTTGCGGTGAGATGGCTTACCCCAACACTGGCTAAAGATGAGGAGCCTGTTTACGGCTATGTGATTTATCGCTTTAATGACGGTGAAAAAATAGATATCGACAACCCTAAAAATATCCTGAAGATCAAGTATGATACCGCGCTTGGATATGACGATAATACGGTTATTAAAGGCAAAACTTATTTCTATGTGGTCACGGCACTGGATAGGATGAAAAATGAAAGTGAGCGATCACCAACTATCGCGGTCACGGTGCCGTAGGAGGACTTTTTAAGATTTTAAAAGATGGGCTTGTGCGATTCCCTCCTTTGGGAGTGTGTAGGGAGGGGGTTATCTCCTTTTGCTTATTAATGAACAGGGCATAAAAATTGCTCCCTGCCATTGCACAATCAATCGCACCCCTCTCCGGAGGGAATTAAGTATCAAATCTCTATCAATCCCTTTTCCTTCAATTTATTGAGGTAGATATCAATCTCCGAATCGCCCATACCAAAAATACTTTCGGTTTTCCAAAAGGCAATGTAAATGGCTGATTTGGTTTTAGCTCCCTTGTTATAAATATCCAGTAATTTTTGTTCGATGTAGCTTAATCCATCTGCATTGGTTTGCATGCGTTTCAGGTGTGCTTTTAATGCCGGTTTGAGTAGCGGAATGCCGCCCCAAAAGGTGTTTTCATTAAGCCATTTTTCCAACCCTACAAGGTCATTATTTACATACAGCCTCCAGGCATCAAAAGCGAGGCCCAGTTCCCATTCATTCAGGCGTTCGCGGGCATCATATAGTTCTTCAAATTGTTCGCCGGTTAGTTCGCCAAGGCCTTTTTTATTATCGAATTGAATGCAATCAGCCAGGCAAATGAGGTAAATGGCCGGGGCCGACATATCGGTTTTGAGCGAGAGCATTTCCAGTACACCTAACAAGTTCACCTGGCAGTGCAGATCAAATTCAAACCACAGGTTGATCTCTTTATACTGGCTGTTTAGTTTGCCCAGTTCATCCAACACTTTATGCTGATAATCGCCCTCCGGCGCATTAAATGAGCTGTTGATCCAGTCGCGGCGGGCACTCCAAAAACTTCCTGACAGGATATCCTCCTGTAGCGGGCCTTCCGAAAACACTTCACGCCAAACCATAACATCACCGTCGAGCCCGGTTTGATCAAAACCATCTAAAGCGGCATCACCATTTAGTATGTGTAGGATAGAGTTCATGAAAGCTAAGTTAAAAATAATTAGCCCCTCAGCGCCCTAAAGGGTGAGTTTTTTGATTTGCTATGACAATACTAAAAAATCTTGCGTATAAAAACAGCGTATAAATCGACATAAGTTAAAACAAACAAGCCCCGCCGGAGAGGCGGAGCTGTCACATAATTAACTATTTATAATTGATTGAAAAAATCCGTATTTAAGAGCAACCCATAGAATTGCCGCAGTTTAAACATTTGTAGCAGGTGCCCGAACGTACCGTGGTATGCCCGCAAACGTTGCAGCTTGGTGCATCGCTTTGTACGCCCATGCTAACGTCGAAAGATAAGCCTTTTCTTTGAGCATTTGAAGAATTATCTGAAGATACCTGATTATGGGTAGATGGCTGGAAAACGTTGGTTTCATCAGCATTAAAATCCTCATCGCCCATTTGCGGATTGCCTAATACGCCATTCTTATCGGTAATGATGTGTACAAGATCGGTACGGTCCTGGTATTCATAGCCCAGCATCCTGAAAATGTAGTCGATAATGGATGTTGCGCTTTTGATATTGGTATGGCCTACCACCATGCCGGCCGGCTCAAAACGGGTAAACGTGAATTTTTCTACATACTCCTCAAGCGGTACACCGTATTGCAGGCCAATAGAAACGGCTATTGCAAAACAGTTCATGAGTGAGCGAAAAGTGGCCCCTTCTTTATGCATATCCACAAAAATCTCGCCCAGGGTGCCATCCTCGTATTCGCCAGTGCGTACAAAAACGGTTTGCCCGTCAATACTGGCTTTTTGTGTAAAGCCGCGGCGTTTATAAGGCAGGTGTTTCTTTTGTACCACCCGCGAAAGCTGGCGCATAAAGGCCGTATCCTTCGATTTTTCCATGATGGCTATGGCCGCTTCAATAACCTGCTCGGGGGTTAAGTCGCTCAATTTTACGTTGGCCGCTTCGCCTAATACTTCCTCTACGGTATCCAGTTTTTCGTCAGCTTCCTCTTTAACATTCGATTTAGTTGAGAGTGGTTGCGACAGTTTGCAGCCATCGCGGTAAAGCGCGTTGGCTTTTAAGCCCAGTTTCCAGGAAAGTTCGTAGCAATCTTTGATCTCATCAACTTTAGCCTCGTTTGGCAGGTTAATAGTTTTGGAGATGGCGCCTGAAAGGAAAGGTTGCGCGGCGGCCATCATTTTGATGTGGCCATGGGCGTGGATATATCGCTCGCCTTTTGCGCCGCATTTATTGGCACAGTCAAAGATAGGATAGTGCTGCTGCTTCAGATATGGAGCCCCCTCAATGGTCATGGTGCCGCAGATATATTCGTTTGCTTCGGCAATTTGCTTTTTGCTGAAACCAAGTGTTCTTAATACGTTAAAATCCGGCGCGTTGTACTGCTCGGCGGTGATCCCTAACCGTTTCAAACATTCTTCGCCCAGCGACCAGATATTGAACGCAAAGCTGATCTCAAAAGCAGTTACCAATCCTTTATCCAGTTTTTCCAGCTCATCGTCGGTGAAGCCTTTGGCTTTAAGCGTATCTATATTGATATGCGGTGCCCCATTTAAAGTTGCCGCTCCCTTGGCGTAATTAACAATAGCGGTAACCTCATGCTCCCGGTAACCTAAATTACGCAAAGCTTCGGGCACAGCCTGGTTAATGATCTTGAAATAACCACCACCGGATAGTTTTTTGAATTTCACCAGCGCAAAATCAGGTTCAATACCGGTTGTATCGCAATCCATCACCAAGCCAATTGTACCCGTTGGCGCAATAACGGTGGTTTGAGCATTACGGTAACCGTATTTTTCGCCCATTTCAACAGCCTTGTCCCATGCATTGCAGGCGGCCGAAAGCAGGTAATCGGGGCAATGTTTTTGCTCAATACCCGGAGGGGCTATCTCCAGTCCCTCGTAGTTCTCGGTAGAGTTATAGGCGGCATAACGGTGATTACGCATTACCCGCATCATGTGTGCCTTGTTATCATTATACCGGCTAAAAGTGCCCAGCTCCCTGGCCATCTCGGCCGAAGTTGCGTAGGCAGTGCCGGTCATGATAGCGGTGATAGCGCCACCGATGGCGCGCGCCTCATCGCTGTCATAAGGAATACCGTTTACCATCAATGCCGAACCCAAATTGGCGTAACCAAGGCCAAGAGTACGGTAATCATAAGATAGCTGCGCTACTTCTTTGGATGGGAACTGCGCCATCAATACCGAAATTTCCAGTACGATAGTCCACATCTTACAGGCATGCTCAAAACCTTTTACATCAAACACCCGGGTTTGCGGGTTAAAGAAATGGGCAAGGTTAATGGATGCCAGGTTGCATGCCGTATTATCCAGAAACATATATTCCGAACATGGGTTGGACGCATTGATCCGGCCACCTTCGGGACAGGTGTGCCATTCATTAATAGTGCTGTCAAACTGCACACCCGGATCGGCACAAGCCCAGGCCGCAAAGGCGATATCGTCCCAAAGTTTTTGCGAGGAGATGGATTTAACCGTTTTGCCACTCATACGGCTGGTTAAATTCCAGGCCGAGCCGGTTTTAAGCGCCGTAAAAAAACTGTTGGGGATCCGCACCGAATTATTGGAATTTTGACCGGATACGGTCCGGTAAGCTTCGCCCTCATAATCGGATGAATAACCGGCAGCTATCAGGGCAGCAACCTTCTTTTCTTCCTCTACTTTCCAGTTCACGAAACCTTCAATTTCGGGATGGTCGAGATCCAGGCAAACCATTTTGGCTGCCCTGCGGGTTGTTCCGCCCGATTTGATGGCGCCTGCTGCCCTATCACCAATTTTCAGGAACGACATCAGGCCGGATGAATAGCCACCGCCGGATAATTTTTCATTGTCACCCCGGATTTTAGAGAAATTGGTGCCAACCCCCGAGCCGTATTTGAAAATGCGGGCTTCGCGAACCCAAAGGTCCATGATGCCACCCTCGTTCACCAAATCGTCATCGACCGAAAGGATAAAGCAGGCATGCGGCTGCGGGCGCTCATAGGCCGAGGTTGATTTGCTCAGCTGCTCTGTTATGGGATCAACATAATAATGCCCCTGCGGCTTACCTGTGATGCCATACGAGGCATGAAGACCGGTGTTAAACCACTGCGGCGAGTTTGGCGCAGCCAGTTGCCCAACTATGGTATAAACTATTTCATCGTAAAAAATTTCAGCATCTTTTGGGCTGGCGAAATAGCCATAGCGCATGCCCCAATCCTTCCAGCAGTTGGCCATGCGATGGGCAACCTGTTTAATACTTTTTTCAGATCCGGTTGTGCCGTCTGACTGGGGTACGCCAGCCTTACGGAAATATTTCTGCGCCAGGATATCAGTAGCAACCTGCGACCAGCCCGCAGGCACCTCAACATCGTTCATCTCAAACACTGCATCGCCGGAGGGGTTACGAATAACCGACGATCGTTTTTCATATTTAAACAGGTCATAAACGTTAGTGCCTTCTTTGCTGAAATAGCGTTCTGCTTTGAGTCCTTTTCCGCTGTTTGCCGCGGGTGTTTTACTGGTAATATTTTTAGCCATAGCTTGTACAGATTATGATAAAATTAACTGAGTAGGTGCAACACTAAAAAAGGGTCAGGGGTTTTAACTCAAAGCTATTAGTATGCTGAATAGCATAATAGGTGGAGTTTTCCACAGGGTTGACGTCTATTGCGGCGGATTGGGTTTTAGGAATTGAAATTTACTGCTTATCAGCTACTTGCCGTGTTAATAACTATGAATTGTATAGGTAAGAATAGAGCGTCATTGCGAAGAACGAAGCAATGAAATGGTGGAGAGGGGGGTTGCTCTAACCAAAAAGAAAAGCCCCCGGATTACTCCGGAGGCCTGGTTAATTGTTATATTAAGATCAGTCAACAATTACATCTCTAAAAAGTGGTCGAACGTATCGCTGCGGATACCAAGGCGCAATGTTTCCAACGGGATGATATCTGCCGGAGCAATATTGCCTAAGCTTACATTGGCGCCTATCAGTTTAATAAACCAAACCTGCTGTGCTTTTTGCGGGGCTTCCCAAATGATGGTTCCTTCGGGAATTTGAGTCAGGATTTCATCAACCAGGCCCTGGCGTACCTCGCCCGAATCGCGGTAGATGCCTACATTCCCGCTTTCACGGGCTTCAGCAATTACTTTCCATGAACCCGCCTCAATTTCAGCGTTCATAAGTTTGATCCATTTATAAGGGGCAAAGATCTTTTGTACATCTTTTGAGCCTACTTCAGATATCACAGTAACCTGTTTGGCCAGCTCGCTGATGTATTTACATTTTATATCATGCTCAATAGTGATCGATCCGTCGGATACTTCGCAATGTTCCAGTTGGTATTTATCCAGTAAACGACGGTAATCATCAAACTGGTTACGTACAATAAAAGCCTCGAATAAAGTGCCACCGAAATAAACCGGGATCCCGGCATCGCGGTAAAGCTTTAGCTTTTCTTCAAGATTAGGGGTAACATATGATGTAGCCCATCCCAGTTTCACAATATCCGTATAAGCGCCACCTACTTCAATGAAATCCTCAACCTGGCGTAAACTAAGGCCTTTATCCATCACCATGGTAATGCCTTTATCGCGTGGTTTAGTTGTACGGTCAGGAAGATGATTAATAGTGTAGTTCATTGTAAGTATTTGTTATAGCCTATAACTAAAAGTTCTAACGAGGCAAAGGTCGCAACAAATATGCAGATGTGCAAATTTCAAATGTTAAATGATCTTAAAGCTCATGGTAAATTCATTGTTGATAGTGAGTGGTTGATTGAGTTGATTAGGTGAGTGGTTGAATATGTTGCAATTGCTAACACAATTTAGTTAAAGTACAGCTGCAGCTTATTGCCTTTAAAAGACAAAAGACGCATAATGTGCGTCTTTGTCTTTTATTTTTTAGGTGTTCAAAACCATTCACTCAATCAACCACTCACCAATATCCCTATTTCGTATACCTGTTAATGATATCCACAATCACCTTATTCTTTTGCAATTGCGGCAGGTAATCAAACAGGATGTAATGTTTTTCCGGATCGGCGGCTAAAGCATACTCCAGGTTGTTTAGGGCTTCGTTGTACTCGCCTTTAGCAAACAGGTAAGCCACCATACGGTAGTAAAGCTCAGCGGCTTCAGGGTTATTTTTGATAGCCTGAGCTATGATCTCGATAGCTTCATTAAGCTTTTGCTGCTCGTAAAGTATAGATGAATAATCCAGCCAGGCATCAATATCAAGCGGGTTTAATTCAACCACTTTTTCGTAAGCCTTTTCTGCTTCATCTAAATGGCCAAGTTTGTATTCAGCATCGGCTATAGCAAACCAGTAATCGGCATTGGCTATATCCAGGTCAAGTGCTTTTTTGTAAAAGTGCAGGGCCTCAAAATAACGTTCCTCAAAATCAAGTGTAACACCAATTCCAAACCAGGCATCGGCCAGCTTCGGATCCATCTTAACCGATTTTTTGTAAAAAGCGCGTGCATCATCCATTTGCTCCAGCTTTTCGTAGCACTCGCCAATAGCACAATAAGTATCGGCATTGGGTTGCTCGTACTCGAACGTGTGGCGATATACTTCTATAGCTTCAGCATATTTTTCGAGGTTAACCAGTGCATTACCTTTATTGAAATAGGCTGATGCAAAGCTGTCCTTAATTAATATGGCATAATCATATGCGTCGATAGCTTTTTCAAACAGGCTCAGCTTGGTATAGGCATTGCCTAAATTGTACCAGGCGGCATAGCTGTATGGCTCGTTATCGATATATTGCTGATAAAACTGTACGCTTTCCTGCTGGTTGTCCATTACGTCGTAGCAAAAAGCCAGTTCGTAAAGGGCATCCTGGTTTTCCATATTTTGCTTAAGGCAAAGCTTAAGGTAGGTTATGGCAGTATCATAATCGCCCATGTTTTGGTAAACGTAGGCAATATGCAGCAGGATCTCGTCGGTCTCTTCGGCAAGATCAAGGGCCTTTTCATAGTTTTCCAGCGCCTCCGAATAACGTTCCAGGCTTTCATACAGGTTACCGCGGATGATATAAATATCCGCGTCAGATGCTTCAAGCATAGCAGCTTTATCCAGTGCGGCAAAAGCCTCCGGAACCTTGTTGCTTACCACAAGCAGTTGGGCCTGTTTGATCAGGAAAATTGCCGCAAAAGGGTGCTGACTTCTCGCGTACTCTGCTACCTGTAATGCCCTGGCCGGATCATTTTTTTCGATGTAGTAGTCGATAATGTTCTCAAACGCCTGGGCATCAAAAAAGTACAAGTCCTGATTTCTGATCATTTCCTCGTACCGTTCTACCGAGAATTTTGGGTCTTCGGTAAAACCAAATTCAAATTCTTCTTCCATTCAATTTTGTTTGCAGAACATCCGCTTTAGGTTGACAAATTGCCTTGTAAAGACTTATTGAGTTCAAATTACAATAAGTAAGCCTCCAAAATGCAATTTAGTTTTCAACATTCAAACATTCTTAACAACTGTTCAATACAAAGCATTGATAATTAATGACAATGGATGCAACAGGCAAGCGATGAGTGATTCTAAAAAATTGCCCTAAAGATTTCTACCTTTGACAAAAGTAGCAATTATGGAACCTAATATTTCAGATATCCTAAAACGTTTACATATAAACGATATTAATGATGCCTTTAGTACAGGCAGCACCTGGGGCTGCAGTGCCGGTGCTGCGGTAAAAGATATAACATCACCGGTCGACGGTAAAAAAATAGCTTCGGTACGCCTGGCAACCGAAGTGGATTATAACCACGTTGTTGAACAAGCCGCTAAAGCATTTAAAACCTGGCGTAAAACCCCGGCCCCAAAGCGTGGAGAAATTGTGCGCCAGATTGGCGAGGCCTTACGTGCTGCCAAGCATGATCTGGGTACCTTGGTATCATACGAAATGGGCAAAAGCCTGCAGGAAGGCCTGGGCGAAGTACAGGAAATGATTGATATTGCCGATTTTGCCGTAGGCCTGAGCCGCCAGCTTTATGGTTTAACCATGCATAGCGAAAGGCCAGAGCACCGCATGTATGAGCAATATCACCCGCTGGGCATTGTTGGGATTATTTCGGCATTTAACTTCCCGGTGGCGGTTTGGAGCTGGAACTCGCTATTAGCCTGGGTTTGCGGCGATGTGTGCATCTGGAAACCATCAGAAAAAACGCCCTTAACCGCTATTGCCTGCCAGCATATAGCACAGGAAGTTTTTAAAAAGAATAATATTGAAGAAGGCGTGTCATGCCTGGTAATTGGCGAACGTAACATTGGCGAGCTTATGGCTGCCGATACTCGCGTTCCGTTAGTTTCGGCCACCGGCTCAACCAGGATGGGTAAAGCAGTAAGTGCTGCTGTTGGTGCAAGATTGGGTAAAAGCCTGCTGGAACTTGGCGGTAATAATGCCATCATCATCAGTGAAAATGCCGACCTGGACATGTCGCTCATTGGGGCGGTATTTGGAGCTGTAGGCACTGCCGGGCAGCGTTGTACCAGCACCCGCAGGCTCATTATTCACGAAAGTGTTTATGATGCATTTAAACAAAAGCTGGTTAATGCTTACAAACAGATCAGGATAGGTAACCCCTTGGATGAGCATAGCCACATGGGCCCGCTAATCGATACTGATGCCGTTGCTTTATATCTTGATTCGATTGAGAAATGCAAGGCCGAAGGCGGCAATTTTGTAATTGAGGGCGGCAAGCTTGAAGGCGCGGGCTATGAATCGGGCTGTTATGTAAAACCTTGTATTGCCGAGGTTGAAAATCACTTTAAGATTGTGCAGCATGAAACATTTGCACCCATCCTTTACCTGATCAAATACAGCACTATTGAGGAAGCCATTGATCTGCAGAACAGCGTTCCGCAGGGCTTATCATCGGCTATCATGACCAATAATTTGCGTGAGGCAGAACAATTTTTGTCGTATGCTGGTTCTGATTGCGGCATTGCAAATGTTAACATCGGTACATCGGGTGCAGAAATAGGCGGTGCATTCGGCGGTGAAAAGGAAACCGGCGGCGGCAGGGAATCAGGCTCAGATGCATGGAAAGTTTATATGAGGCGCCAAACCAATACTATAAACTATTCAAAAACGTTGCCTTTAGCCCAGGGGATAAAATTTGATTTGTAAATTCTGAACCCGGATTTGGGGGGATTTTTAAGATTTATGGGATTTGCTTGTCTTATTTTAATAAGCATGACAAGAAATAAAATCCTGCCGATCCCCATAATCTACCCAAATCCCGGTTCAGATAGAGTTCGCGTTAGGGATAGCAGCGGATACCGGCCATGTGGCTAAGGCCTGTGCAGTATGAGCGGATAGCCCGGCCGCAGGCAACGCCATAAAAATGATAATTAACATTAATGATAACCGGCACGTAAAAGCCAGAAGAATAATAAACTAAAACGATTCATTAAAGTCTTATAAATTAAATAAGACATATTATAAATACTTTTCATGTTCAATTTTTGTAAGTACGTAAGCGCAACCACTTTATCAGCAGCATTATTAATTAATTTACCCGCGTCGGCACAACAAGCGCCGGTGGCCGATCCCGCCCCGCCAAAAGCCTGGCACCTGCTTGATTTAAAGGAAAGTAGCTTTTACGGTATCAGCCTAAAACAAGCTTACTCATTTGTACAGGGCAAAAAAAGCAAAACTGTTGTTGTGGCAACTATTGACAGTGGTGCCGATACCTCGCAAACGGACCTGAAAACAGTGTTGTGGGTTAATAAAAAGGAAATTCCGGGAAACGGCATAGATGATGACCATAACGGTTATGTTGATGATATACACGGCTGGAACTTTTTGGGCGGGCCCGGAGGCAAGGCCGATTTTACCGAGACTACCGAGGAGGTGCGTGAGTATAATAAACTTAAAGGCAAGTATGCTTCTGTTACCGATTCGACTGCCGCGCCCAATAAAAAAGAGTACGCTTACTGGCTACGTGTAAAAACGGTCTATGATTCAACGGTAAATAAAGCCAATACCGAGATCGGTCAACTTTCGCCGGTAATGAACGCACTGATGGTTACCAGCGGGTACATTAAACGCGGTCTCAATTTACCAGCGAATGGCACTTTTACACAGGCCGACCTGGTTAAGGTTAAAGCTACTAATGACACTTTAAGCCAAAGTAAATATGTTTGGGAATCGGTGTTTTCACAAGAGGGTGCAGGTTCTAACAATGCCAAGATCATAAAAGACCTGAGCGAATATCTTGCAAAACTCAACAATGATATCTCACCTGATCTTACTTCGCGCAAGCGTATTGTAGGTGATGATCCGGATACCATGGATGGCAAACCTTATGGCAATAACCTGGTGAAATTTGCTGATGCAGCGCACGGAACAGGTGTGGCCGGGCTTATCGGTGCTGTGCGTAATAATAACTATGGCATCAATGGTGTGGCCGATAATGTTAAGCTGATGATCATTAAAGCTGTGCCTAATGGCGATGAGTATGATAAGGACATAGCTAATGCTATCCGCTACGCGGTTGACAACGGTGCCAGGGTGGTTAATATGAGCTTTGGCAAAAAGATCTCTCCGCATAAGGAGTGGGTTGACGCGGCCTTTAAATATGCCGCATCAAAAAATGTTTTATTGGTGATGGCTGCCGGTAATGACAACCAGGATATGGATACCCAGCCCGAATTTCCGAACGATACTTTTTTAGACGGATCATCAACAGACGCCGATAACGTGATCAGTGTAGGGGCTTCGGGGCCTAAGTTAGGTCAGAACCTTGCCGGCGATTTTTCGAACTATGGTAAAAAAAGCGTTGATATCTTTGCACCGGGCGTTAAAGTAACTTCTATCACTACGGATGCCGAAGTAGACACCGAAGACGGCACCAGCTTTTCATCGCCAATAACAGCGGGTATAGCTGCTTTGATATTAGAATATTACCCAACCCTAAGCGCCAAACAGGTAAAGGAAGCCATTTTAGGTTCGGCTACTCCGCTTACCGGCACTATGGTATTAAAGCCAGGCAGCAAAACCGAAAAGGTTGATTTTACAACGCTATCAAAAACAGGTGGCATAGTAAATGCTTATAAAGCGTTGCAACTGGCCTCAAAAATGAAACCCGGGGTTTTGTCAAACTAATTTTATATAGATATAACAGTGATTTTTGAGCCATGCAAAAATCACTGTATTTCAACCTTTTACCCTTTACCATTCCTCTTTTACCTCCCCATAAGGCCAAAATAAAAAAACACTTTCCAGTTATGGTATTTTTCCCTACATTTGCGGGCTAATTGTTGCTCATTGAAATCGCTTAAAAAATATTCGATTCCCTTTTCGGGGCTTAAACTGGGGAAACACTTGTTTGAGTATGACATACAGGATGACTTTTTTGATGAGTTTGAATATTCGCTCGTTAAAAAGGCAACCCTGCACTGTGAAGTTGAACTGGATAAGCAGGAAACTATGCTGATCCTGAACTTTAAGATAGACGGCACAATTGAAACCACCTGCGACAGGTGTTTGAAGGTGCTTCCAATACAGCTTGATATTACTGAACAGCAGATAGCTAAGTTTAGCGATGAGCCGGTTGATGAAGACGAAGAGATCATAGCGCTGGGTAAAAACGATCATGAGATCGATATATCTGCGCTGATATATGAATACATTAATGTTGCAATACCGTTTACATCGGTTTGCGGCGAGGGTAACACCTCAACTTGTGATAAAGAAATGCTCGATAAGTTAAACAGCTTGTCGGCAAATGGTGAACAAAGTGAGCAAGCAGACCCACGGTGGGATGCGCTCAGGAAAATGAATAAATAATTAATATTAGGATATTATGCCACATCCAAAGCGGAAATTTTCGAAATCAAGGAGAGATAAACGCAGAACGCATTACAAAGCGGAAGCTCCAACTTTAACTACCTGCCAAACTACAGGCGCTGTGCATTTACCGCACAGGGCGTACACTGTTGATGGTAATGTTTACTACAACGGTAAAGTTCTTATTGAGAAAGCAGCAGTAGCATAAGTTTAATTTTCTGAAAATGAAGATTGGCTTAGATATTATGGGCGGTGATTACGCTCCCAAAGCAGCTGTTTTAGGAGCTATCGAAGCTTATAAAACTTTATCTGCCGACCAGAAACTGGTACTTATTGGCGATAAGGAAGTTACAGTAAGTATTCTTCAGGAAAACGGTGTAAGCCCTGATAACTTCGAGTTTGTACATACAACCGAAGTTATTGGTATGGGCGAGCATCCTACCAAAGCTATTGTTCAGAAGCCTGATTCAAGCATATCAGTTGGTTTCCAACTGCTTAAAGCTGGCGAAATTCAGGCTTTCTCATCGGCTGGGAACACCGGCGCTATGCTTGTTGGCGCCATGTTCAGCGTAAAAACTATTCCGGGTGTTGTACGCCCGGCTATGACTACTATTGTACCCAAACTTAAAGGAGGTTTGGGTATTTTGTTGGATGTAGGTGCTAATGCCGACTGCAAGCCTGATGTGCTTGTTCAGTTCGGTGTACTCGGCAGCTTATTTGCCCAAACCGTTTATGATATAGCTACCCCCCGGGTTGCACTTATAAACATTGGCGAAGAAGAGGAAAAAGGTAACATCCTTAGCCAGGCCACCTACCCATTAATGAAAGCAACAACGTTATTTAACTTTGTTGGCAATGTTGAAGGACGCGACCTTTTCAGTGAAAGCGCCGACGTATACGTGTGCGACGGTTTTACCGGCAATGTAATATTAAAGCTGGCCGAATCGTTTTACGTTATAACAAGGAAGAAACAGCTGAAGGACGAGTTTTTTGACAGATTTAATTATGAACAATACGGTGGCAGCCCGATTTTGGGTGTAAATGCCCCTGTTGTTGTTGGTCACGGCATCTCGAGCCCAGAGGCAATAAAAAACATGGTCCTTTTATCAAGGAACATGGTTGAGAGTAACCTCGTTGATAAAATAAAACAAGCATTCCAGTAATTTTATAAAAGATGAGTAAAGTTCATGCCGCTATTACCGCTGTACATGGTTACGTTCCCGACTATGTATTAACCAACCAGGAGCTGGAAACAATGGTTGATACAAATGACGAGTGGATAACCAGCCGTACCGGTATCAAAGAGCGACGCATATTAAAAGGCGAAGGCCTTGCTACATCTGATATGGCGGTCCATGCCGTTACCGGGTTACTAAAAAAACGCGGTATCGGTGCCGATGAGATCGACCTTATCATCTTCTGCACTACCACCCCTGATATGATATTCCCGGCTGCGGCCAACATTTTAGGTGCCAAAATCGGTGCTAAAAATGCATGGGGATTTGATTTGCAGGCAGCCTGTTCGGGTTTTCTTTTCGGCTTAACATCAGGCGCTCAATTTATTGAAAGCGGTAAGCACAAAAAAGTATTGGTAGTAGGCGGCGATAAAATGTCGTCTATTGTTAATTACGAAGATCGTGCTACCTGTATCATTTTTGGCGATGGCTGCGGTGCCGTATTACTTGAACCAAATGAAGAAGGTAACGGCGTTATCGATTCGGTATTGAAAAGTGACGGCGCAGGTGCGCAGTATTTAAATCTTAAAGCCGGCGGTTCACTGAAACCTGCAAGCCACGAAACTGTTGATGCCAAAGAACATTATGCCTACCAGGAAGGCCAGGCGGTGTTCAAATTTGCAGTAACCAACATGGCCGATGTTGCGCACGAGGTAATGGAGCGTAACCACCTCGCAGGTGACGATATTGCCTGGCTTGTACCACATCAGGCCAACAAGCGGATCATTGATGCTACGGCAAACCGTACAGGCATCAGCCCCGATAAGGTGATCATCAATATTGAGCGTTACGGTAACACCACCAATGGTACCATCCCACTTTGCTTGTGGGAATGGGAAAGCAAGTTTAAAAAAGGGGATAACCTTATTTTAGCAGCTTTTGGCGGTGGCTTTACCTGGGGTTCGGTATATTTGAAATGGGCCTATTGATGTGCCGATTATAGATGTGTAGATTTCAGATGTACAAATTCCTTTTAAAAAGCATATTTGATATATCAAAAAATTAAAACATCCGTAAAAAGCGCATGTTATTTGCTTATGAACAACGTAAATGACAGGCTACTTATAGTAATCCGTTCACTAATTAATCAACATAGTAATCTGCATATCTGCACATTTGCATATCTGCACATTTGAGTATAACTTAGATATAAACTTTGTCCCAAACCAATTAATCCTTAAACATGGATATTAAACAAATTCAGGACCTTATTCGCTTTGTTTCCAAATCGGGCGTGAACGAAGTATCAATCGAGCAAAAAGATTTTAAGATCACAATAAAAACCAACGAGGTACAGCCTACGGTGGTTCATGCTACAATACCAGCCGTAACACAACCCGTTACTCCGGTATTGGCATCTGCACCAGCTCCGGCTCCTGTTGAGCCTGCTGCACCTGCCGGTCCTGATACATCGAAATACATTACCGTTAAATCTCCAATGATCGGTACCTTCTACCGTTCATCAAGCCCGGATAAACCTTTGTTTGTTAATGTTGGCGACGAGATAAAACCAGGTTCTGTAGTATGTATCATCGAGGCTATGAAACTCTTCAATGAAATAGAATCAGAAGTTTCAGGCCGTATCGTAAAAGTACTTGTTGATAACGCCTCACCTGTTGAGTACGATCAGCCACTGTTTTTAGTAGAACCAGTTTAATTGTTAAGTTGATTAGGTGAATGGTTGATTAAGTGAGTAGTTCTACTGCTTTATAAATCAACCTTTCATTATTTAAGCTAATTAAGTGTTTGAGAACCTAATCAACCACTTAACTCAATCAACCATTAACTAACATATACTTATGTTTAAAAAAATATTAATAGCTAACCGCGGCGAGATCGCCCTTCGTATTATCCGTACCTGTAAGGAAATGGGCATAAAAACGGTTGCTGTATATTCAACTGCCGATCGCGACAGTCTTCACGTTCGTTTTGCCGACGAAGCTGTTTGTATCGGTCCGCCGCCAAGCCGCGATTCATATTTAAATATTCCTAACATCATTTCAGCTGCCGAATTAACCAATGCCGATGCAATCCATCCTGGCTACGGCTTCCTGTCTGAAAATGCTAAGTTCTCGGCCATTTGTGCTGAGTATGGTATCAAATTTATTGGTGCAACTGCCGAGCAGATCAACCAGATGGGTGATAAAGCTTCAGCTAAGGATACCATGAAGAAAGCCGGTGTGCCAATTGTTCCAGGTTCTGATGGCCTGCTTGCCGATGTAAAATCGGGTATCGCTATCGCCAACAAAATTGGCTACCCTGTTATATTGAAAGCTACTGCCGGTGGTGGCGGCCGCGGTATGCGCATTGTTTGGAAAGACGAAGAGTTTGAGAACGCCTGGGATTCGGCCCGTGCCGAGTCTGGTGCAGCTTTCGGTAACGATGGCCTATATCTTGAAAAATATGTTCAGGACCCACGCCACATCGAAATTCAGGTGGTGGGTGATCAGTTTGGTAAAGTATGCCACCTTTCTGAGCGCGACTGCTCTATTCAACGCCGTCACCAGAAGCTGGTTGAAGAATCACCTTCGCCTTTCATGACTGAGAAATTGCGTAAAAAAATGGGTGAGGCCGCTATTAAGGGTGCCAAAGCTGTTTCATACGAAGGTGCAGGTACAGTAGAGTTTTTGGTTGATAAAGACCGTAACTTCTATTTCATGGAGATGAATACCCGTATCCAGGTTGAACACCCGGTTACCGAAGAGGTGATAAATTTCGACCTGATCAAGGAGCAAATTAAAGTTGCTGCAGGTATTCCTATCTCTGGTAAAAACTACGAGCCAACAATGCACGCCATCGAATGCCGTATCAATGCCGAAGATCCGTTCAATAATTTCCGCCCGTCACCAGGTAAGATAACCAATTTTCACTCACCGGGTGGTCATGGCGTACGTATCGATACCCACGTGTACACAGGTTACGTTATTCCGCCCAACTACGATTCAATGATTGCTAAGGTAATTTGCGTGGCTCAAACCCGCGATGAAGCATTAAGCACCATGGAACGCGCATTGAGCGAATTTGTGATAGAAGGCGTGAAAACAACCATTCCATTCCACTTAAAATTATTGAAGGATCCAAACTTCCGCGCTGGTAACTTTACCACCAAGTTTATGGATACATTTGAATTATAAAAATAAATTCAAACTATCTTCATACAATAAAACGTACTTAGCACGATAGCGTTGATACAGYGGTATATATTACAATGAGCGAGAACAAGATCATCAAGGCCATAAAGGATAAAGGAAAAACGTTAGAGGCAGAAATGTCGTTCTTTGATCACCTCGAGGCCTTAAGGGGGCATCTTATAAGAGCTTCGATAGCGATTGTAGTATTTACCGCTGTTGTTTTTTATTATTACGACTGGATCTTTGATACCATCATCATGGGGCCCAGCAAGTCAACTTTCTGGACTTACCGCATGCTTTGCAAAATTGGCGCTGCCCTGCATCGCGACGGCTTTTGCGTTAGTAATGTAAAAATCCGCCTGATCAACACCGAGCTCGCTGGTCAGTTTACGCTTCAGATCAACTCGGCATTAATAATCGGTATCACGCTGGGTGTTCCTTACCTGATCTGGGAAATCTGGCGTTTTATAAAGCCTGCATTACACGATAAGGAACGTAAAGCGGCTACTGGGTTTGTATTTTACGCCTGCTTGCTTTTCTTTTTAGGTGTCCTGTTCGGTTACTATGTAATCACACCAATGTCAATCAACTTCCTGTCGGGCTACACTGTAAGCGCGGCTATTGAAAACTTAATTGATACGGACTCTTATCTATCTTCAGTGGCAACCCTCACACTTGCTACGGGCATTGTTTTCCAATTGCCTATATTGGTTTATATATTGGCTAACCTGGGCATCATGACGCCCAAATTCATGAAAGAAACCCGCCGGTATGCTATTGTGGTTATCCTGGTCATAGCCGCTGTGGTTACTCCGACACCAGATATGCTAACCATGACCGTGGTTAGTATCCCGCTGTTTGTGTTATATGAGGTAAGTATTATTGTAGCTGGCCTTGTTGAAAAACGTAAGATCAAAAAGGAAGAGGAGTTCGATAAAGCATAATCCCCTTTTTAGCTCATTGATAAATTTTATTGAACGGAGTAGCGAATAAAAGTGAGATCTGCATATTTTCCGGTTGAATTACCCCTCTTTTTGAGTGAGCACAAATTGCCCCGTATATAACAAATTATTTACCTTTAAAAAGTAGTAAAACGTTATACTTTTGTTAAATGAAGCAAGGACTAAAAATCGCTATAGGTTCGGATCACGCCGGGTATGAATACAAACAAATTTTAACAGAAGCTCTTTCATCTGCCGAAGTAAAAGATTTCGGTACCTATTCTTCCGAGTCGGTTGATTACCCTGATTTTGCGCACCCTGTAGCTAATGCTATTGAAAGCGGCGAATGTGAATTGGGAGTCCTGATATGCGGCGCCGCCAATGGTGTGGCCATAACAGCCAACAAACATCAGGACATCCGCGCAGCAATTTGCTGGAAAGAAGAAATTGCCGTACTGGCCCGCAGCCACAATAACGCCAACATTGTTTGTATACCTGCCCGCTTTGTTACCCCCGAAGAAGCGAAGGCCATTGTAACTACATTTTTAAATACTGAATTTGAAGGCGGCAGACATGCCAACCGTGTAGAGAAAATTGCGTGCGCTTGATTTAGGTTAAAGGCGAAAGGTAAAAGGTTTTCTATCTCTTCCTTCGCTTTGCAAGATGCAACTACCTTTCACCCTTAACCTTTCCGCTTTCACCTTAAAAAAGAACTATTAACTAAAAGAATGAATAAATTACCATTATTGCTTATCGCGCTGGCATCGGCAACGACAGCTTGTGCCCAGCAGAATGCCACGGCAGTAAAATACGCCGGGCTGATAACTGCCGAGGATGCGAAAAAGCACCTGAGCATCCTCGCTTCGGATGCATTTGAAGGGCGCGAAACCGGTAAACCCGGTGCCGAAAAAGCCGCTAATTATATAGCCGGCGAGTTTAAAAAACTAGGATTACAAGCTCCTGTTAACGGATCGTACTTTTTTGATGTGCCCCTTACCGAAAATGCTTTAAAAGTAACGGCATTCACCGTTAACGGTAAATCATTTGAGTATGGAACCGATTTTTATTTAGGCGGTGCATTCCCCGATAAAAGCACATCTGTAAGCGATATTGTTTTTGTTGGTTACGGTACCGATGCCGAAATTGGCAACACCGATCTGACAAGTAAAATTGTACTTTGGATTAACGAAGATAAGCCAGAGGCCGGCGCTACACCAAACACCAGCTATCGTATGAGTACCGCGCGTACAAAAGTGGTTAAGAATTTACAAAGCAAAAATCCGGCTATCATATTAGCTGCCAACCCAGGTATTGCAGCAGCACTGGCCCGTTTTGGCAAAAGTGTAACAAGTCCGCGGTTAACTATTAAGGATGAAACAGCAAAGCCGGCAAATACCAATGCTCCTGTATTTAACATCACCGCAACCTTAGCCGACGCACTGGTAAAACCAACAGGTAAAACTTATGCCGATCTTAAATCTGCTTCGGCAGCAGCGGTTACTCCTGCGGCAGACATTAAAAATAACGTGGTTATAAACTACGCTACTACAAAAAATGATGTAAAAGCAGTTGACGTATTAGGCTACATGCCGGGTACCGATCTGAAAGATGAAGTACTGGTCTTTTCTGCACACTATGACCACATCGGTTTAAACCCTGATGAAAAGGCAAAAGATAAAGTAAATAACGGTGCCGACGATGACGGTTCTGGTACTACCGGTATTTTGGAAATTGCCCGTGCTTTTTCTAAAGCAAAAAAAGACGGTCACGGTCCGCGTCGCAGTATCCTGTTTTTAGGTAACGTTGGCGAAGAGAAAGGTTTGCTGGGGTCTGAGTATTATTCAGATCATCCTGTATTTCCATTAGCTAATACCATTACCGATTTAAATATTGATATGATCGGGCGCGTTGGTGAAGAATACATCGGCAAGCCTGACTCTGCAAACTATGTATACCCAATCGGTTCGGCTATGCTGAGTAAGGAATTGCATGAAATTGGTGAAAATGCCAACAATACTTATACAAAACTAAAACTTGACTATAAATATGATGATCCAAATGATCCTAACAGGTTTTACTATCGCAGTGATCACTACAATTTTGCGAAACATGGCGTACCAATTATCTTCTACTTTAATGGTGTACATGCCGATTACCACCAGCCAGGCGATGAAGTAAGCAAGATCAATTTCCCGCTGTTAGCTAAACGCGCTCAACTGGTATTTTACACAGGCTGGGAACTGGCTAACCGCGATAAGCGTCCCGTAGTGGATGCTGCCGGGAAGTAGTGAGTGGTTGATTATGTTGAATAGGTGAGTAGTTCTGCTTGCTGAAAATATTTTTGTAGAGGCGCATCACATGCGCCTCTTTTTGTTAAAGGAGAATTGATTTGCTAAAACCATACGCCCAATAAAATTTTCAAGAAATAAAAAACTACTCACCTATTCAACATAATCAACCACTCACCCAAAACTTAAAAACAAAAAACCTATTTTCGCATATATGGGAGCAACCGCTGAAGAATTTTTGGTAAAATCGGAGGAGAAGGCATTCGATGCCGATCATCGCCGGATTATCAATTTCAATATTGACCGGTACAATACAGCGGTATCCAGGGGGCTGTCGCGCGTTATCAATTTAGATAATGCCAAGAAAAAAGGCCATGTACTCAAATGGAAGGTGATGGAAAACCTGGATAAATTCCTTCCGGAATTTGAGGCTAATTTTCAGAAGCGAGGCGGCAAAGTGATTTGGGCTAATGACGTAGAAGAAGCCCAGCGGGAGATCCTGAACATCATCAAAAAGGCCAATGCCAAAACCGTAGTAAAATCAAAATCGATGGTTACCGAAGAAATTCACCTCAATGAGTTTTTAGAAGGCAACCAAATTGAATCGCTTGAAACGGATCTTGGTGAATACATAGTGCAGCTATTAGGGCAAAAGCCTTACCATATTGTTACCCCGGCTATGCACCTGAGCAAGGAGGATATTGCTAAACTTTTCCATGAAAAGTTTGGAACCCCTATTGATGCCACGCCCGAGCAAATTACCCTGAAAGCCCGTGAGCTGCTTCGTGAAAAGTATGTTCAGGCCGATGTAGGTATCACCGGTGCCAATTTCCTGCTGGCCGATACCGGCAGTATTGCTATCAGCGAAAATGAGGGCAATGCACGTCTCTGTACTACGTTCCCTAAAATCCACATCGCTATTGTTGGTATTGAAAAGATCATCCCATCCATTACCGACTTGGATTTGTTTTGGCCAATGCTGTCTACCCATGGTACGGGGCAAAATCTTACGGTTTACAATACCATATTAAGCGGTCCGCGCCGGCAAAATGAAACCGACGGCCCCGCAGAAATGTACGTAGTGCTGTTAGATAATGGACGTACTAATCTGCTGGCAAAAAAAGACCAGCGGCAGGGACTTTATTGCATCCGCTGCGGGGCCTGCCTTAACGGGTGCCCTATTTACAAGAACATTGGCGGGCACACTTATGCTACCACTTACAGCGGCCCTATAGGCTCCATCATTACCCCGCATACACAGGGTATGGAAAACTTCAAGCACCTGAGCTATGCCTCAAGCCTTTGCGGTAAATGCACCGAGGTTTGCCCTGTTAAAATAGATATCCATAAAATGCTGCTCCTTAACCGCCGCGATGCAGTGAACGAAAACCTGGTGACCAACAAAGAGCGCTGGGGCTGGGCCATCTGGAAAAAGGGGATGCTTAAACGGAAGCTTACCGATTTTTTTGGCGGCGGCATGAAAAACTTCCTGCTTAAAACTTTCTTTAAACGTACCTGGGGGCATTTACGTGAAATACCACGCGTCGCTGATAAGTCATTCAGCAAGCAATGGCAGGAAATGAATAATTCACCCGAAGAATAAACGGCTCATGCGTAAAATAATCTTAAACCTTGCTGTGAGCCTTGATGGCTTCATTGAAGGCCCTAACGGCGAATATGACTGGTGCTTTGCTGATCAGGATTATGGTATGACGGAGTTTTTAAACAATAGTGATGCCATTTTCATAGGCCGCAAAAGCTATGAGCTGCTCATGAGTACCGATCCTGAGATGTTCGGCGCATTCAAAATGTACGTTTTTTCAGATAGTTTACAGCCATCTCAAAATCCCAATACCGAAATTATTAACAGTGCCGTTTTTAAAGCGAGAGTTGATACCATCAGGAATGAAGCAGGTAATAACATATGGTTGTATGGCGGCGCAAGTCTGGTTTCTTCTTTCATTGACCAGGGATTGGTCACAGAGTTTATGCTTTCGGTACACCCCATTATTTTAGGCGGAGGAAAACCGTTATTCACTGGTTCAAAAGATCGTGTAGAACTTATATTACTGAGCAGCGAACAATTTTCGAGCGGTTTGGTACAGCTTAGGTATGCCATCAAACCCAAATTTGATCTGAGCATGCTTGATGGGATGTAGCATTTGCTCCAGTACAGCTCCTATATAAATATAATGACAGCTTGGTCCATTTATAGAAGATGTGGTCAACTCCAGCATCCTCATTCTTTAAAAAAAGAAGCGCCCCGGAAAAGAAACCTTAAAGGGTTCAATTTCTAAAATGATCACACAAATAACCGCGGACAGCCGAGTAAACCTCTACCGAGCCTGTAGCCGCATAGCGCTCAGTTACATCTAAAAGAACCCGGTGTGCAAAAGCAAAGCGACTTTCAACAGCCCGGCTCACCAATTATCGATTGTTCGCTTAACCAGTTGTTATTCGTTAATTGAGGTTTTGGGATTTCGATTCAATCTGAATAATATCAGCATTACTGCAACAGACAACAAAATAAACACTAAATAGCTATAACTCAGATTACGCTCATCTTTTGCCGGGATGACAGCAACAACGATATAAGTAAGCAGTGAAAGGATCACATATACCATACCACCGGTAAGCCCGCCAGACATAGCCGCGTTTTTTGGAAACCGGCCTAAACAATAGGTGAAATAGTTATTATATGTAAATCCCGCTCCTATGTGTATCACAAAGGCAAACAAAACCATTACATAAACATTGCCCACAAAGTTTACGCTGACAATCATTAAAACTACAACTAACAGCTGTAACAAAATATTAACGAACAGTTTACCAAAAAATGGCCGGCTGATCAACGCCTTGCCAATAAAGCCGCCTACCATCCAGGCCAGGCCCAAAATAAGCGAGCAATAACCTGCAACCACCGGCGTGAAATTAAAGTGATGCTCAATAATAAACGGCCCTGTCATATTGTACATGATCACCATGGAATAAGCAAAACACAGCATCAAAATGCCAAGACTAAACGTAGTTGTTTTGATCATTTCAGTATACAGCCCGGCTATTTTCTTTAAATGAAATTCTGTACGGTGACGAATGGTTTCACCGCTGTATATCATCTCCAGCACAGCTATAACCGAAGCCAAAGCTGCCAGAAAATAGAAGTTAGACTGCCAGCCGAGCGTGCTTTGAAAATAACCGCCTAAGAACGGCGCTATGATAGGCCCGGCCGACCAAATGATGGTGAACATGCTCAGGTAATGTTTTAACTGCCCGCCTTCGTATACATCTACGAAATAAGCACGTTTAGCCACTACTATCATTGCAACTGCAATACCGTGGATGATCCGCATGGCGTAAATAACATAAATATTATGTGTAACGGCTATAACCACACTGGCCAAAATAAATACCACCAATGCGCCAAGGCTAAACTTGTACCGGCCATATGAATCCAGGATGCTACCCAAAAATAATTGCGATACACCGTAGCTGATCAAAAACAGCGTCAGGGTTAATTGAACCTGTATGCTGCTGATGTGCATATCCGCACCCATGCTGGGTAACGAAGGAATATATATGTCGGTAGCAAAACCTGAAAGCGGCAGCAAAGCGAACGCCAGTACTGTAGAAACAGTACGGTTTTTAAGCTGAGGTGTTGTTATAGCGGTTGTTGTAAGCATCGGCCGCAAAATTAGCAATACCTAAAATGAAGATTGTTGGCTGGAAGTAATAAAGAACCTATCATGTTTACTGATTGAGTGGCAAGTGAAAAAATTTAAATCCTGCACAAAGAATTAAGGTACACCTTTAACGGTGCGGTTTTGTATTAAATCATGATGATCAGAAGCGCTCCGGTTTTCGTTATTTCACACTATTGCACAATAATTCCTAAGAGTTAAAAATTTGTAAATTATAAATTAAATTATATCTAACTTTATAATACACAGTATTTTACTGTTATGCCTGCAGAAGCCAATAAAACCGTTTCACCTTTAAGTTGGGTTATTATAACCGGATTGGGCTTCGTGCTGTTTGTGGCGGCTGCTGTAGTACTCATGATCTTTAGCAATAAGGCTGCGAATTTAAGTCCGCAGGTTTATTTTTTTCTGTTGGTTTTTGTTGCCCTAATTGCATCTGGTTTTTTATTTGGGGCCTTAAAAGCACATGCAAAATATAGCGGTAAATTGTATAATGGCACTTTGGCGCTCGGTGGCCCTGCCGTGATCTTTTGCCTGATCATTTATTTCGGCCTGAAACTTTCGCCCGTGGCCGATTCATTCGATGTTAAATTTATCGTGTTTGGCGATGAAAGTAAAAATGAGCTGGTAAATGGCGGGTTGCTTAAAGTACTGTTCAATAAGCCCGACTCGGCAAGGATCGAGAACGGCGTAGTAACCTTTAACGAACAGCCTGCAAATTTATTGGGAAAAAGTATTACTGTTACTCCCGCGGTAACCGGCTATTACCGGCAAAGCCAGCAGGTAACCATTCCGATTGACGGGCGTACGCCTATCGAACTGCATCTTAAAAAACAGGCCGATTCCTTAACCGTGAGCGGTTTGGTTGTAGATATGCAGGGGCAACCCGTACCGGATGTATTGATTGTACTGGCTGATGGGCTTTATAAAACCAATGCCGATCAGTTAGGTAACTTCAGCTTAACTTTGCCGATAAAAGATGGGACTGAACTTCCGGTGAGGATTTACCGGGGAAACAAGCTGCGTTTCAACAGCACACAGATCTTTTCTTCAAAAGTACCGCTTACGCTTCAGCTTAATAAGCTATGAAAAGGGGCATTTGCATAGTAAGTTTATGCATGGCCTGGCTTAGTAGCTACGGGCAGACGATCATTTTTAAAGGCGAGCTTTTAAGCAGTAACGCCTTGGTAAAAAATTACACCATCACTATCGACGGAAACCCGGCGACGACAAATGAATCCGGTGTATTTACCGCCGCTATTAACAGCAACACCACCCAGGTACAAATTAAAACTTCCGACAAAAGTTATATCATCCTATACCCCTTAGGAGGAAGGGTGCTGATACCCAAAAATCCATCGTTATTAACGCAGATAGTACTGGAGAGTTTTCAATCAAGCGGGCAGATCAAGAGTTATATGGCATCGTTGTCGCAATTAAAGGATGCAGCTAAAAAGGGGCAATCTGATACGAAAGCTTTGCAAACAAAAATTGATTCTATTGCTGCCAATCTTAAAAAATTAGGGTATTCTAATGATGATTTGCGAATTGCCCGGGAAAGACAGGACGGAATAGATTTGTTTTACCCCGAGATCAGCGCGGCCCTGCAAAACTATATTCTGCAAGCTCAAACTTTGATGATCGCTTTTAAATTTATAGGTGTATATGCATTTGTGAATGTTAATGCGCTAACGCAATATGCACAAACCCAAAATGGGTTTAACCAGGCATTTGAAAAATTATATGTCAACTATCCCACCTATTCAAAAAAAATGACCGATTACTGGGATGATCCGTCACTTTCCAAAGCCTTTGAGGGGATTGCTGATACGCTGATCTATGGTATCGGCAAAAATAAAATAGTCCCTTTAAATGATCTTAAAAATCAGATCAACCAATATTTCCAGAATCAGATAGCTGATAAGGACAAAGACAAACTAAAAAAGGAGATTCAATCACAAATAGAAACACAGGTTCCGGCTATCTCTGACCAGCTTATCGCCATGGAACAACGTGTAAAAGATTTTCTGAGCCGGTTAAAAAACTAATATTCATTAATAACTAAAGCATTTAATCATGAAAAAGTTAAATTCCCCCCTGTATGTTATTTTGATTGTTATTATGGCACTTTGTACCTCCACCTGTGGTAAAAGCGGTGATGGCGGCGGTGGTGGCGGTGGCGTTATTGTTCTTCTGGGCGATCTGATAGGTTTCTGGCAAACCGATAGCGATTCGTTTACGTTTGGCAATCAGGATGGCAAGCTTAGTGGCTCAGGTACCGTTGGTGGCAGAAGCGGAGATGTGACCAATAGTAAAATTGAAAAGTATCAGTTTTCTTTTGATCTCGTGTTTAACGATGACAATAGCGTAAAAAGCTACACCGGAACCATAGATGAGTCAAAGAAGGTTATAAAGTTAACTTCAGGAGGAACAACCACTACTTTTAACAAGCAGTAATACGTTGATTACAAATCAATTGTTCGCGAATTCCATGACAAATAAAAGCTGGTATGTTACTGGTATGCATTCATAATAGTATAAAAAAGAGGCAGTAGCAATTTCACATTGTGTGAAATTGCTACTGCCTCTTTTTATAGCCTGAAAGCTTAGTCAAATGTCTATTTCAAAAAATACCCTGCAGCGCCAATATCGGCAATTAACCCTGCCCCTTTAGGCTGCCAATTTAAGGCCGCCCGCGTTTTATCGCTTAATGATGGGCAATTCATTGACGCAAAATGCAGAAACCAGCCAAAATGTGCTGCAGCCTCATCACTTGTTTTACTAAGCACAGGTAAATGCAGGCCCTCGCCAATGGCTTCGGCAATTTCCCGGAATGCGATGCCTTCTTCAGCTACGGCATGAAATACACGGAGTTCTGGTTGCTTTTCAACGATCAGGCGGTATAAAGCCGCGGCATCTGAACGGTGAACGGCTGGCCAGCGATTGTTCCCTTCAGCGATATAAGCCGATTGGCCTTTTTCCCGCGCCATGTTAATGATCATCGGTACAAAACCGTGATCGCCTTCACCATGTACACTTGGCGGCAGACGTACAGTGTAAACTTTTACGCCTTTTGCAGCTACAGCCGCAGCTGCCTCTTCCGAAGCTACCCTCGGAATAACATCTGATGTAGCCGGTGGTACATCATCTTCGGTAGCCAAACGGCCATAGTTCAAAAGGCCAACGCCAGAGGTAATCACTAAAGGCTTATCTGAACCTGCCAATGCATCGCCCAACGCTGTGATTACCAGTCGATCAGCTTCACAGTTAGCTTTGAATTGCGAAAAATCATGATTAAAAGCCGTATGGATCACGGCATCACAAGTAGCGGCACCTTTCTGAATAAACTCCAGGTCATTAATATCGCCGCGATATACTTCAGCACCGGTTGATGCCAGTTGTTCGGCCCCCTTATCTGAACGGACAAGGCCCAATACTTCATGACCTGCGCCTAAAAGTTCTTTTACTATTGCTGAGCCTACAAATCCAGAGGCTCCGGTTACAAATACACGCATAAATTAAATGATTTTGTTAATGCAAAATTCACCAATAAAAACCCGCTAAAGATGGTCAGCTGACCATAATTTCAATTAACGCTGGAGCTGCGCGTGACGGATCCGGGTAAGGGTTTTTATCGAGATGCCAAGATACGCGGCAATCATGCGAAGGGGTAAACGGGGCAAGTAGTCTGGAAAAGTTTGCACAAAGTCTTCGTACTTTTCTTCAGGTGTTGCACTTAATGATAATAGGATCCGCTTCCGGCTGTAATGGGTGTTGCGGGCAATGAGGTCCTCCGCAAATTTCTTCAGCTGTGGGATTTCTGCCCGCAACATTTCAAAGTCCTTTTTTTGCCAACAGAGTATCGTGCTGGGTTCTGCCGCTCCTATGCTCACTTGCGATGGGATCTCCCGGTCGTAACTTTCAACATCCAATGTCCAGCTGTTTTCTGGCGAGAATTGCAGGATATGCTGATTCCCGCTGGCAGAGATATTGAAGGTATACAGCAATCCACTTATGATAAAAACCTTATGCCTGCAAATTTCGCCTGCACTAAAAAGGAGTTCGTTGCGGCGCAGCTTCTTTAACACAGCGAGGTTACTGATTCGGCGGATAGTCTCTTCTGATATGTCACTTCCCGATCGCAGGTATGTTTCAAATTCCGGATGCATTATTCAAAAATAATAAACATTTCGATAGCGAACCTCGATAACTAAAGCATAAGCAACGATCAACCATGGGTTATGATCGTTAATTGGTATTAAATTGCAAACGGCTGTCTCTTTCGGGACAGCCGTTTGTATAATACAGTAATTGATAAAGAATTATTCTTTAATAAAAGCTAAAAGATCTTTATTAATGGTTGCAGCCTCGGTAGTTGGCATACCATGCGGAAAACCAGGATAAGAAATCAGTTTGCCGTTTTTTAAATGTTTAATAGATTTTAATGCTGAATTTGCAAACGGAACGATCTGGTCATCTTCGCCATGCAAAACAAGTACGGGAATATCCACACTTTTAAGGTCTTCTGTAAAATCTGTTTCCGAAAAGGCTTTAACGCAATCATAATGTGCTTTTATTCCGCCCATCATGCCCTGGCGCCACCAGTTGTCCCTGATACCTTGTGATATTTTAGCTCCTTCGCGGTTATAACCGTAAAATGGCAGGGTAAGATCCTGGTAAAATTGGTTCCTTTGAGTAGCAGTGCTTTCACGGATTCCATCAAATACAGCAATAGGAACACCATCCGGGTTGCTTTCGCTTTGAACCATAACAGGCGGAACCGCACTGATCAGCACAGCTTTAGCTATACGGCCTTTTCCATATTTAGCAGCGTAGTGGATAACTTCGCCACCGCCGGTAGAATGCCCGATATGGATGGCATCTTTCAGATCAAGCGCCTCAACAAGCTCAGCAACATCTGCTGCATAAGTATCCATCTCGTTGCCGGTTGCGGTTTGGCTTGAACGGCCATGTCCGCGGCGGTCGTGAGCTATAACTCTGTAGCCTTGTTCAAGGAAAAAGAACATCTGCGCGTCCCAGTCATCGGCAGATAAAGGCCAGCCGTGATGGAAAACCAATGGTTGCCCGGTTCCCCAATCTTTGTAATAAATCTCGGTTCCGTCTTTTACTGTAATTTTACTCATTTTGTTTTTCAATTATGGTGTTTAATAAAATGCTGAAGATGCAGGGCTGTTTTGAACAAATTATCGATGAACACAATGATGATTTTCAGACCCAAATGTTTAAGCTCAGTCAAGGCCTATCGACAGTTTAAAAGTAGCAAATTAAAGATGGGATGCCCGGAAATCAATCAAAATTTACCTCCATATAATAAATAGCGCATTTTCTTTGACAGATTGATGGGTACTTTGTGTAGCCACAAAGTGGTTATTCCTTGATTTCCAGCTTATATCCCTTACCGTGTATATTTACCAGTTTAATAGCGGGATCATGCTCCAGCTTTTTACGTAATTTTGATATGAACACATCAAGGCTCCGGCCAACAATTACGCCTTCATCTTCCCATATCTCTTTTTGCAGCCTGCTCCTTTCAATGATCACATTTGGCGACAGGGCAAAGATGAGCAGCAGTTTATTTTCCTTTAAGGTAAGCTCGGCAATCATTCCGGCACTCTGCAGTTGTCGTTTGTCCGGGTTAAACAGAATTTCACCTATTTTAAGACTATTATCCGGAGCAGGATCGTTTTCAATTGGTTTTTTCCTTCCTTTACCCGACTTTGAAATTATAAGCCCGATAAACGCTAATAAGGGTATACCGCCAATTAAATAACCTTTTTGAGGTATATTCCATCCCTGGCTCTTAAATTTAAGGTTGATAATGTAGCAGCTTTTAGGCTGCTTCCGCCCTGAGCAGGGCATTATGTTGTCTTTTTTATTTTTGAACATGGCATAGCCGAATACAACATCCTTCCCCCCGCAATTTAAAACGTTCACAATATAGTCTTTAGCGAGGTTATCCTTTGCCAGCGAACTGCTGATTGCTTTTTCAAGCGAATCGGGCTGAAATGAAAATTCATTCTCAAACCGTAACTGGTATTCATTTTCGGCGATCTTTTTTACCGGGAGCACCCGCGATGTACTATCCCCTGAATATAACAATACCTCATGCCCTATTTTCCTCAGCAAAATCTCTTGCCGGGCCGCATCAAAACCATCGTCCCCGGCAAAGCTAAAAGCCGCACATAAAAGGGTCATGAACAGCAGGGAACCAAGCCCCAGCAAGCGTTTGGTGTTCTTATTCATGGATAATTTCAAGCCGGCCATATTCATGAGGATTTAATTTACAAAGTTTACAATTTTATTTACAATAACCATTGTAGCAAACGCACTGTAGCTGAGTAGGTTTACCGCACAAATCAATTACACAATGTTAAAAATATACACGATTATCCTGTTGCTGGCTATGAGCTGCTTCTCTGCCGGCGCACAGCAAACCTACCACTTAGATATCAAAAAAAGTAAAGTTTTATGGGATACCCGCAAAACAATGGGCGGCCATCATGGCTATCTGCTTTTTAAATCGGGCAGCCTGGATTATACAGCTGCCGGCGAGCCTAAAACCGGTGCCTTTACCCTGAATATGAATGCCATATACAGCACCGATCATGCCGATGCTGCCGGGAATAAAAAGGTAGATGAAGAATTAAAAAAAGAAGGCTTTTTTGCAACAGAACGGTATCCGGAAGCAACCATGACTGTTAAGGAAATCACACGCATCGGCCAATCAACTAACTTTAAGGTGACTGGTGTGCTTACCATAAAAGGGATAGCAAACCCTATTGAATTTTCGGCAGCTATTATTAAAAAGAAAGATATCATCAGCGCTACGGCTAATACCACAATTGACCGCGTTAAGTGGAATATCGATATGCAGCCGAAACGGGAGGCATGGGATTTCGTTTCGGCCTTAAAAAACAAGGTTGTTGCCGATGAGATAGCTATTTCGTTGAACCTTACATTTACGGCTAATTAAATACCCGCAACGCGTAGTTAATGATCTATGGATCTTCTTTTATAACGGATTGGTTATCCACCAGGTGTTCCCGAACGGATCTTTTACGCCTGCGCTGCGCCCATATGATTGATCGGCTGGCGGGATGATATTTTCAGCACCATTATCAAGGGCTTTTTGATACGTTTCATCACAGCTATCCACATACACAAACATCCCCGCATTTTGCTGCTGATAGGTGTCGGTACAATCGGCAAACATGATGGTACTTCCATTTATATTAATTTCGGCGTGCATAATGGTGTTTTCATCTCGCATGGCTTTGAACTGTTCGATTGCGTTAAAAACTTTTTGGGTAAAGTCGATAAATTTAGCGCCGTTTTTAACAACGAGGTAAGGCATTACAGCCTGGTAGTTTTCGGGAATGTTTATTGTTGACATAGCTTGTTTATTTTTATTCAAAATTAGCGCTCTCACAATCCCCAAAATTGTAAAAACCGGACATTATGAATCCCGGTATTCGGTTCCCTCGGCCTTGCCCGAAAAATAATAACCAGGATGATAGCCTGTAAATTCTTTTACATCATGAATAAAGTGCGACTGATCGTAATACCCGCATTCCATCGCTATTTGCGTTAGTGTTTTATTGGCACTGTATTGCCGCAGCGCATCCTGCAGGCGTACCAGCCTCATGTAGGTTTTGGGACTAAAACCTGCGTCCTCCTTAAACTTGCGGTCAAATTGCCTTGCCGATAGGTTGTAAGCACCGGCCAGCTGGCTAACTGTTCTGTATTGTTTATTGTGGATCACATCCCTGATAGCTATCGCCATTCTATCGTCTTTTAAGCCATTTTGATGCAGGCGGGCCGTTAAAAATGCAGACAGGATCTCTGCGCGCTTATAGTTATCTGATGCCAGGATAATCCGCTCTTCCAATTCGCGGCCGGGGCGGTTTAAAAAAGTATCGAAATCAAACGCGAGGTTACTGGTTTGGCTGCTTGGGATATTAAAGAAACAGGGTATAGCGAAAGGATAGATATAGGCACCAAAAATCCCGAAGCTTTCTGTTGTAATAAACCTGCGGTATTGTGTGGTTTGGAACTGGATGCCTGATGGCCCGGCATTTTGTCCGGTTTTGTCCGTTAACTCGTCAAATGCCGAGCGGTAATGAAATACCATTTCGGTACAACCATCAGCAACAGAACGATAAATGTATGAGGATTCATCTGCATCAAGTTCATGTTCAAGCACCCAGTAAAATCTTACATAGGGTTTCAACTCGGTCGGTGGCTGGATGGTATAATAACGCATTGCTATTGGGATTGCGAAAATTCAATTTACGAATTAATCCCGAATCTCCAGCCAACTATCTTTAAGTCAGCAGTATGTAGTCTAAAGTCACAAGTCGGATTTTTTCAATACTTAGAACTTATGACTTTAGATTACAGGCTGCGTCATGACATGACACTATTCATTCTCAATAGGTGAAAAGATCTCAAGCAGAATATTCCATCTTTTAGCTTTATCAATTTCCCATACCCTAACGTAATTGTAGTTGCCCACAACATTACCTTTGGTGATACGGGCGTGGCCATAAGTATAAGCCAGGTCATTACTGGCAGACCGGCCGCCATCGGTAGTTTCGGCAGTGATGCTGATGGCCTCATTATTAATAAATTTCATTACCACGTCGGTTCCGGTCATTGGCGGAAATCCCGGGAAATAATAGCGGCCCTCGGGGCTTAAAAATTCCTTGTAGCTGGCCATTGCCGATAAGGTTAAACCATGGTTAAAAGTTTTATCGGTACCAATGATCACATTTTTGGCGCCAAATGGGTCCTTACTTGGACCTGAACGTTGTGCCGGATCTGGTTCTTTAAAATCAGTAACGGCTTCTTCTTCGGCTTCAGGGTGCTGGATACCGAGGTCGATAAGTAATTTTAGCTTCCCGTCGGTATTAGTACGCCAAACAGATACATAGTCGCCATATACCTTATCGTCATCGGTTTTACCGTTTTGATACACATAAGGACCAGCGGTGAACGCCAGGTCGCCATTGGCCGAGATCCTTGCAAATTTAGGCTCCCAGCTAAGTTTGCCGGCTTGCTTATCAATCTTACTATAAAAATCAACAATCTTTACTGCATCAGGTTTAAATATGATGCCTTCAGGATCGGCAACTGCCAGGAAGCCATCTTTTATTCCTTTACGTTCAACTAACTTATCAAAAGCTTGTTCAACACTAACTACCTTGTTTACATTAACAGCGTCCTGCGCCAGGGCAAAAGCACTATAACCAATAAATGTAGCAGCTAATATTATTTTCTTCATATTTATATTCGGGTTTTAGGGAGCAATTTAGTAATAAATTTTAAGTCGGAAATGCAATAGTCAAAATGCATGCAACTGCTTAATATCATTTAACAGATGCATCATTTTTGCTTTATGCTGAAACGAAGATAGGGGAGAATAATTGCAAAGAGCGGGTTTGATCATATAAAATATGCGTAAATAATTAAATTTACTTAATAATGAAGTTCAATAAAAAAACACTTAACTTCATAACCAATCTTATCCGTTTTTGTTTAAACCAATATAAATTGCCTTCATGAAAAAGTATAAGTTGTACTGTATATCTGTGCTTTTGTTGTTCTGCTTACAAGCTAAAGCCCAATATTTATCTGACTACTCGGGCAGGCCATATTATTTAAAAACTTATGCCGAAATACAAGGCAGCCCCTTACTAAGCGATAATTGGGTAACCGGAACCGTTAGCTTTGCCAACGGGAAAACGGCTACTGCTATTTTAAATTATAATTTGTATGGCGATGAATTACTGTTTAAGAACCCTAAGGACTCGGCAGTTTTATCGTTTGTTGATCCCGTTAAAAGTTTTTCACTAAAGGATGATACAATTGAAGAGAGTGATATTACCGCCCCCACTTTCAGCAGCGGCTTCCCTGCTGCCGATGATCAAACAGCAAAAACATTTTACCTGGTTGTAGGCGAGGGGAAAATAAAACTGTTAAGATGCTACAAAAAAAAGGTTGTTGAGTCAAAAGATTTCAGTTCCCAAATTACCACAAAGTCATTTCTGTCGGCTAATGTTTACTACCTGTTCAGTAATAACCAAATGGTTAAGATCAAGCCTAACCAAAAAACGATACTTGCTGCAATGAATGATAAAGCTGCCCAGGTGCAGGATTATATCAAGAAAAACTCCGTAAATTTTAAAAGCGATGCTGCATTAGCTAAATTATTCAGCTACTACAACTCGCTTTAAAATATGATCTGATATCAGGCTTTGCTCCAGGTAGTGCCTTCTTTGCTGTCTTTTAACTGGAAACCTATTTGCGATAACCCGTCCCGGATCTGATCTGAAGTGGCGTAATCTTTATTGGCTTTTGCGCCGCTGCGCAGATCAACAATAAAGTTTAACACTTTGGGCAAGTCGTCATTAGCGGCCTGCTCGTTTTGTAAGCCGAGTACATCAACCACAAAGGTGTTTATCAGGTTAGTTAACAGCTCAAGGTTCGCGGCATCAATTTTCAGCTTACCATCATATACCGAGTTGATAATGCGCGATGCTTCAAATAGTTCGGCGATTAATACCGGGCTGTTAAAATCATCATTCATGGCCGCGTAGCAGCGTTCCAGCAATGGAGCAATTTCAACCTCGGTTGTGGCAGATGCTTTTAAGCCATCGTTGAGCAGGGCAAAGGCATTCATGAGGCGTTTAAAACCTTTTTCGGATGCTTCCATAGCTTCGTTTCCAAAATCAAGCGTGCTGCGGTAGTGTGCCTGTAGCATGAAAAACCTGACAGTCATGGGACTGTAGCCTTTATTCAGTATCGAGTTTTCGCCGCTAAATAATTCATGCGGCAAAAAGCTGTTGCCTAATGATTTCGACATTTTTTGCCCGTTTACCGTAAGCATATTGGTATGTACCCAGTAATTGGCGGGGTTAGTGCCGCAGCAAGCTACATTTTGAGCAATCTCATTGGTATGGTGCGTAGGCACAAGATCCAACCCGCCGCCATGGATATCAAAGTGGCTGCCAAGATATTTCTGGCTCATGGCCGAGCATTCCAGGTGCCAGCCAGGAAAGCCCACACCCCATGGCGAAGGCCATTTCATCAGGTGTTCGGGTTTCGCTTTTATCCATAACGCAAAATCAAGTTTGCCGTGCTTATCCTGCTGACCGCCAAGTGTGCGGGTATTGTTTAAAAGATCTTCAAGGTTGCGACCGCTTAGTATGCCGTAATCCTGGCTTTTGTTATATTTTTCAACATCAAAGTAAATGGAACCATCAACCTCATAGGCATAGCCCTTTTCGAGGATTGCTTTTACCATTTCTATCTGCTCAATGATATGGCCGGTGGCTGTTGGCTCGATGCTTGGCGGCAGGTTGTTCAATACCTTCATCACATCCCTGAAACCAACGGTATATTTTTGTACTATTTCCATGGGCTCAAGCTGTGCCAGCTTGGCCTTTTTTGCAATTTTGTCTTCGCCCTCGTCGCCTGCATCACCTTCAAGGTGACCCGCATCGGTAACATTACGTACGTAGCGCACCTTGTAGCCAATGGCTGTAAGGTACCGGAACATAAGATCGAAAGATATATAAGTGCGGCAGTTGCCTAAGTGAACATCGCTATAAACAGTAGGCCCGCAAACATACATGCCAACATGCGGCGCGTTGATGGGCTTAAATAATTCTTTTTTACGGCTTAAAGTATTGTAAACAAACAAATTTTGTTGCATGAGCGCAAACTTACGATTTTTTCAATTTTAAGCTACTGCCTGCTGAATTTCGGATTTATTTTTACAAATGCAGGGCAATGATTTTATTTAGTTCAATACCAGGTCGCTGCGCACAGAATAATGGTCAGAAAGTTTCTTTTCAATCACCTTATAATTAAAAACAGAAAATTGCCGGCTGCTCATGATATAATCTATCTGGTAATTAGGAAAATCGCCGTTGTACGTACGCCCAAGACCTGAGCCTTTCTCGCGGAATGAATTGTTTAAGCCTTTGGCCATCTGGTTAACTGCGAATGATGACGGCGTATCATTAAAATCGCCGGCTATAATATAAGGATATGGGCATTGGGCAGCGTGCGCCTTGATCTTAAAAACCTGTTCGGCCCTTTTCTTAAAGGCTATTTTTAGTTTGCTTCCCAGTTTCTTCGTCGATTGAATATCAGTTTTGCCTTTTTTTGATACACTATCAATGTATTTATAATCCTCCGGGCCAAAATTGATGGACTGCAGGTGCACATTATAATACCTGAAAATTTTATCACCCTTTTTTATATCGGCATATAAGCATTGGTTTCCGGATGTTCTATCTGCCGCAAGGCGGATCATTCCTCTTGATACAATAGGAAATTTCGAAAAAATAGCCATACCAATAGCTTCGAGGCTGTTGAAATTAAATGGCTCAAAATAAAAGTTATTGCTGCCTAATATCTTACAGAGGGAATCTCGGGTTTCGTACTGTCCTTTGTTGCGTGTGTAAAACTCCTGGAAACCTATTACATCCGGCTGTTCGCTGTCAATGAGCGACAGTATCTCATGTTTGGTAGATATGTCATTACTGAAACCAAAATGCTTAAAGTTATGCACGTTGTAGGTCATAACATGCACTACATTCAGGCCCGGGGGTAACGAAAAACTTGATTTAAACCTGAACCCGATATTATTATTAAGTACGCCCCAACCAATTAAAATACTAACCAGCGAAAACAAAAACTGCCAGCGTTTGCGTAGCAGCCAATAAACCATCATAATTACATTGAGCAGTAATATAGGAGGATAGGCAAGCCCGAAGAAAGCAAATATCCAATACTTGCGTGGATCAATGGAGGGGGCTAAATATCCGATCAATAAAGCAAAACAGAAAAACAGGTTTATCCATAATAACACCCTGCTAAAAATACTTTGCTTTTTTATCATTTAGTCCTGTTTGCTTGCGCGCGATAAAATTTCCCGTTCTTGTTTGCTTAAACTATTGTAACCCGATTGCGATATTTTATCTAAAATACGGTCAACCTCTTCCTGGCGTGGATAATCAGCCGCGTTTTTTCCCATATTATTTGAAACTACTTTTAGTTTGGATCTTGGCTTAAATAGCTTTGCTATACCGCCTACCCAGTCATGCCCTTTTTGTAGCTGCTTAATATACACAAATCCCATTAATGCACCGCCAAGGTGGGCAATTTCACCGCCGGCGTTTGCACCAACTATGCCCAAAAAATCAATAACAAGGATCACTAATACAAGCCATTTTAATTTTACTGGCCCAAATAAAATTAGCGATATGGTATAATTTGGCAGTAAGGTGGCGGTTGCCACAACAATGGCCATTACGCTGGCCGATGCCCCAACTATGGTACTGCCTTGTGCAGCGTTAACACTGGTGAATGCAGGCAGCAGGTTCAGGGCCAGCAGATATAACAATGCACCGGCAAGGCCGCCCATTAAATACAAACCTATAGTACGCTTATTGCCAAGATACTCTTCAAAGATCTGTCCCATCCAATAAAGCCAAAGCATATTGAACAGGATGTGGAGTACGCCGGCATGCATGAACATATACGTTAAAGGTGTCCAGAAATGCTTAAGCAGATCAGGCAGGTATGCCGGCATATTCAGATATTTATCGGCATAAAGTAAAATGATACTACCACCAAAATGAGTTAGTAATTGTTCAACTATTGCCGAAATATTGATTACCAGAAAAGCAATCACATTAATGCCGATAAGCAGGTTTAGCCTATTGCCAGACCGCAGCATTTTGTAGTGGATATTTTGCCAAAGGGTGCTCATAATAAAGCTGTATTACAAAGATAACTACTGTTATTAATAAAAATTGTTTGGTCGTTGTAATCTCCAAATTTTAACCAATAAAAACCCGATAAGCGCCCCGCCAAGGTGTGCAAAATGCGCCACCGAATCACCTGAAAATTGTTTAACACCTAAAAATAATTCTATAACCACATACACAGGTATAATATATTTTGCCTTTATGGGAACGGGGATGAACAATATCATCAATTCGAGATTTGGGAACAGCATGCCAAAGGCTATCAGCAAACCAAATATTGCTCCCGATGCACCAACTATTGGTGTCCCATAAATATCAAAAAGTTTTTGCGCATTTGCACCATACTCTAAATAAGATGACTGAAGCGCAGGATGAGCTATAGTAAAGCTGCCAGTTATTCCATGTACTTCTATAGCCTGCACTATTATTTGAAAAATGATTGCACCTATCCCGCATAAAAAATACAGTTGAAGAAATCTTTTTGGGCCGATAGCGTATTCTACAATCGGGCCGAAAGAAAACAGGGCAAACATATTGAAGAAGATATGGCTCCAACCGCCATGCAGGAACATGTAAGTGAAGATTTGCCATAGATAGAAGTAAGGTGAATTAAAATAAAAACCGCCTAACAGTGGCACTATTTTAGCATCATAAAATTGCCCGAACAGCACAAATGGCAAAAAACATATTATATTTATGATCAGCAGGTTTTTAACAACAGGTGTTAGGTTAGCAAAAGGTGATTGATTGTATCCGTTCATATATAATTTAGCCTGGGGCTATTTTTCAAATCGTTCCATTAATTCGTTCATGGTAAAGGTACTGATTACGGGCTTACCATTCAATGCCTGGTTGGGTGATTGACAGGCGAAAAGCTGGTCGATAAGCTGGTTCATTTCCTCAAGTGATAATTTGGTGCCTGTTTTAATAGCGCCATTACGGGCCAGTGATCGGGCCAGGTTATCACGTTTATCTAATTTAAGAATCGCCATATTGTTTTTAAAACCTTCCAGCAAATGTTCTAAAAGTTCATGCTCACCAACATTGTTCAGCTCGGCAGGGATTCCCTCTACTACCACCGTATTTTTTCCAAACTCGCGGATGTCAAAGCCCAGGGCCTTGATATCAGGTAAAAGTTCTCTTAATAACTCAAAATCGCTGCCATTTAGTGTAACCGACTGCGGAAACAGGCTTTGCTGGCTTACGCCCGAATGATTTTGCAGCTGCAATAAAAAACGTTCATATAAGATCCGCTCATGTGCAGCTTGCTGGTTAATGAGCATAAAGCCAGATTTTATTTGCGACAGGATAAACCGGTTATGGATCTGGAACAATTGCCGCTCACTTGGTTTGCTTACATCCTGCTCATCAACTGCTATGGTTTTTTCCTCGTGGATCTCGTGCTGAAAAAGGGTTTCTTTTTTTGAGATCTCATACAAGGTATCCCAATTTTGCGGGATCGCGTCTTTTTTATATCCTCCGCTATCCCTTAAAAATGGATGCTCCTGCCTGGGCTTTTCTTCCTTATTGGCAAAAGGGTTAAAGTTTGGATTAAAGGAAATAGTTGGGGCAATGATATCTTCAAATGGCTTAGGAGTGATGAGGTGCTCAATACTGTTTTCCTGGTCAAAATCCAGGCTGGGGGTAATGTTATATCTCCCTAACGACCGTTTTACCGCCGAACGGATGATAGCATAAATAGCTTTCTCGTCCTGGTATTTGATCTCTGTTTTAGTAGGGTGTACGTTGATGTCGATCTTGGAAGGATCGATATCAATAAACAGTACATAAAACGGAAAGCAATCATCTGGCAACAGTTCTTCAAACGCAGTTGTTACAGCGTGGTTAAGATACGAGTCCCGGATGAAGCGGTTGTTTACAAAAAAGAACTGCTCGCCGCGGGTTTTACGCGCAAACTCAGGTTTACCTACAAAGCCACGCAGCTTGATAATTGTTGTATCTTCTTCAACCGGAACAAGTCGCTGGTTATAATTATTGCCAAACAGGTGTACAATACGTTGTTTAAGCGTAGTACCCGGCAGGTGATAAACCTCCTGGCTGTCATGGTGCAACGTAAAAAAGATCTGCGGATGCGCCAGGGCCACACGCTGAAATTCGTCAATAATATGGCGCATCTCCACCGGGTTGCTTTTTAAAAAGTTACGGCGGGCGGGGGTATTATAAAACAAGTTTTTTATGGAGATGGATGTACCGGTATTGGCCGCACAGGGTTCTTGGCTTATTACTTCCGATCCTTCAATTATGATGCAGCTGCCCAGTTCATCTTCATGACGGCGGGTTTTAAGCTCCACCTGGGCAATAGCGGCGATAGAAGCCATTGCTTCGCCTCTGAAACCCATGGTGCGGATGGCAAACAGATCTTCGGCCTTGCGTATTTTGGAGGTAGCATGGCGCTCAAAGCACATGCGGGCATCGGTAAGGCTCATGCCGCAGCCATTATCAATAACCTGTATCAATGATTTACCGGCATCTTTAATAATAAGCTGGATCTTATCCGCGCCTGCATCTATAGCGTTTTCAACCAATTCCTTTACCGCAGAAGCCGGTCGCTGAACTACTTCGCCTGCGGCAATCTGGTTGGCAACGGCATCCGGTAAAAGCTGAATAATGTCTGACATCTAAAAAAAATTCCCTTCAATTTCTATTTCGATGCTAAATTAAATATTTGATGGCATAACTTTATGATTTGATAGTTGTATATACTTTTGTGGCTTAATACAATTACAATAAACATACAATCACTTTATGAAGAGACTATTGCCCGCGCTGCTATTACTGGCAGCGGCCTGCAAACAGAAGGAATACAATGCCGATATGCTGGTAAAAAACGCGGTTGTATACACCGTAGATAGCAATTTTACAACAGCAAGCGCATTTGTGGTAAGCGGAGGAAAGATACTTGCAGTAGGCAATGCCGATTCCCTTGAACAAAAATATAATGCCCGCGAAGTGATTGATGCACAGGGAGCTGCGGTTTACCCCGGCTTCATCGATGCCCACGCCCATTTTTATGAATATGGTATGGGCCTGCAGGAAGTAAACCTGGTAGGTACCCATAGCTGGCCCGAGATCATTGACTCGGTAAAAGCCTTTGCCGACCGTAATACCGATGGCTGGATCATCGGCAATGGCTGGGACCAGAACGACTGGACAAACAAACATTTTCCGGATAAGGCAAAGCTGGATTCGCTGTTCCCCATGCGGCCGGTGATACTTAGCCGGGTTGACGGTCATGCGGTTATCGCTAACCAGGCTGCATTGAACATCGCCGGCGTTAAACCAGGACAAACCATTAATGGAGGCGAAATAGAAACCAGTAACGGAAAGCTAACCGGCATCCTGGTTGATAATGCAGTGGGTATAGTTACCCGTAAAATCCCTGAACCTACAGCGGCTATTATAGATACTGCCCTTCTTTCGGCACAGAAAAATTGTTTTGCAGCGGGGCTTACCACAGTTGATGACTGCGGACTGCCTTATACTATGGTCAACACCATCAATGAACTGCAAAATAAAGGCGACCTGAAAATGCGCATGTATGTGATGCTGGCCGACAGGCAGGAGAATTATGAATATCTGTTTAAGCGCGGCATCGTTAAAACACCGCGGTTAAATGTAAGGGCTTTTAAAGTTTACGCTGATGGCGCTCTTGGCTCAAGAGGTGCCTGCCTGCTGCAACCCTACGCCGATTCGGCCAAATGGAGCGGCTTTTTGTTGAGTACCCAGAAACATTTTGAAGAGATAGCGCCTAAAATAGCAGCCCACGGCTTCCAGATGTGTACCCATGCCATCGGCGATTCGGCAGTGCGGGTAATGCTTAAAGTTTATGCGGCCAATTTAAAAGGCAAAAATGACCTTCGCTGGCGTATCGAGCATTCGCAGGTTGTATCACCACAGGATCTGGATAAGTTTGGTCAGTACAGTATCATCCCATCGGTACAGCCTACGCATGCAACATCAGATATGTATTGGGCCGGAAAAAGGCTGGGCAACGAGCGGCTTAAAACAGCTTATGCCTATAAACAATTGCTGAAGCAAAATGGATGGCTGCCGCTGGGTACTGATTTCCCGGTCGAGAACATTAACCCGCTTTATACGTTTTATGCAGCGGTTGAGCGTAAAGATCTGAAAGGTTTTCCTGAAGGTGGCTTCCAGCCCGAAAACGCTTTGAGCAGGATCGAAGCATTAAAAGGTATGACCATCTGGGCTGCCAAAGCCAACTTTGAAGAAAAGGAAAAAGGCAGCATTGAACCCGGTAAGTTTGCCGACTTTGTGATATTGGATAAAGATATCATGAAAATAAAAGGCAACGAGATCCCGACAACCAAAGTGACAAAAACCTATATAAACGGAGTTAAAGTATATGATAAAAAATAAATGGGGCCGTGTTCCTTTAGTACTATTAGGGTTTGCATTATTTAATACCGCTTGTGCGCAAAACCCGCCGTTAACAGGGCAGGCTTTCATTGCCGAAGAAAGATTGGTTGGCAATTCAACCGTGTTGCTTAACAATGCCTCCTATTTGGTGCCTTTGCAAAAGCTGGAGGATTTGAAAATTGCCAGTGTGCATTTCAGTAACCAGTATGCCACCGTTTTTGACAGCCTTTTAAACAAGTACAATAAGGTTGATCTGTTTGATGGTACAACCTATTCGGGCAATAAAACGCTGGCGAACTTAACATCCGACCTGAAGTTTTATAACACCATCATAGTACAAGTAAACGACGCTGATCTGGGTAACCCGGATGTGCTCGATTTTATCAGCTCCAACCAAAAAAACAAGAATGTAATAGTCGCTGCTTTTGGTAACGGTTCAGTATTGGGCAAACTTGATGTTATTACCGCCCCGGTGATCTGGACAGAACGGGTATCCCAGGTATCGGCCATCTACAGCGCCGAAGCTATATTTGGGGGGGTAGCTATCTCACAAAAATTAACAAAAAACTACAGCGCTGTTTATAAAACGGGGATGGGTTTTACCACCGATAAAACCAGGCTCCAATATACCGTTCCTGAAGAGGCAGGGATAAACGCCGCAAACCTGCAGGGTATCGATAAAATAGCGCAGGAAGCTATCCGTGAACATGCTACTCCGGGCTGCGTGGTATTGGTTGCCAAAGATGGTAAGGTGATATTTAATAAAGCTTATGGCTATCACACCTACGATAATGTAATGCCCGATAAGCTGACCGATATTTTTGATCTTGCCTCCATGACCAAGGTATCGGCCACTACCATGGAAACCATGCAGCTTACCGATCAGGGTAAACTAAGCCTGCAGAAAACCCTTGGTGATTATATTCCTCTTGCACGCAAAAGCAACAAAAACGATATCCAGATCCGCGAAGTGTTGTTGCACCAGGCCGGTTTGATCCCCGATATCCAGTCGTTTGAGAAGGTGAAACCAACAGATCACAGTACAGATTCATCCACAGCATATCCAACAAAAGTATCCGACCATTATTATTTACGGAAGGACTACTATAAAGATGTAATGTTCCCCGAAATGCTGAGCTCACCGTTGAAAACCCGTGGACAATATGTATATAGCGATGTGAGCATGTTGTTTATGCAGGAGGTAGTTGAAAATATTACAGCCATACCACTCAATGTATATGTACAGCAGCATTTTTATACCCCGCTGGGGATGCAAACCGCAGGCTTTTTACCGTTGTACCGCTTTACCCCCGACAGAATAATCCCTACTGAAAATGACAAGGAATACCGCATGTCGTTATTGGATGGTTATGTGCATGACCCAACGTCCGCCCTTTTAGGCGGGGTTGCCGGACATGCTGGTTTGTTTGGCAGTGCCAATGACGTAGCCATACTATATCAAATGGTTTTAAACAAAGGCAGTTACGGCGGCACGCAGTACTTTAAACCGGAAGTAGTTGACCTGTTTACCTCCAAACAATCCCCGGTAAGCCGCCGCGGTTTAGGATTTGACCGCTGGGACCCAATAGCCGATAGACATTATCCTTCAAAACTGGCTTCAGATCAAACTTATGGCCATACCGGCTTTACAGGTACCTGTATCTGGGTTGATCCTAAATATAACCTGGTTTACGTGTTCCTGTCAAACCGGGTAAATCCATCGGTAGGCAGCAAACTGGGCAGCCTGAATATAAGACCAAGGATCCAGGATGTGGTGTATGAGGCGATAACGAAGGGATTGTAGAGGGATTTCGGAACTGGGATTTTCGATTTCGGAATTGGTTTTAAAAGAAGAAGGTCTTGCGGTTTATTGCCACAAGACCTTCTTCTTTTTTATCGAGACTATTAAAAACTAATCTCTAACCACTACTCTAAAACAACTGCTCAATAATATCAGCAGCTGATAAGCCTTCGGCCTCGGCGTGGTAGCTTCTTACTATGCGGTGGCTTAAAATGGGTTTGGCTACGGCCTGTACGTCTTCAATATCGGGAGAGTATTTGCCATTAAGCACCGCGTGGCATTTAGCACCCAGTACTAAAAATTGTGATGCTCTTGGACCTGCGCCCCAGCTTAGCAAACGGTTAATTTGAGGTGTAGCAAACTCGCTGTTAGGACGGGTTTTCGACACCAGCTTCACCGCATATTCCATCACATTATCGGTAACCGGGATGTTGCGTACCAGTTGCTGAAAATAGATGATCTGCTGGGCGTTTAATATTTTATTTACTTCTACTTTATTGGTGCTGGTAGTGTTTTTAACAACCTGTAATTCCTCTTTGAATGAGGGATAGCTAAGGGCTACGTTAAACATGAACCTATCCAGCTGGGCTTCAGGTAAGGGATAAGTGCCTTCCTGCTCAATAGGGTTTTGGGTTGCCAGTACAAAAAATGGCTGTGCAAGCTTGTGGGTAACACCTGCCGCCGTAACTGCTTTTTCCTGCATGGCTTCAAGCAGGGCTGCCTGCGTTTTTGGCGGCGTACGGTTTATTTCATCAGCCAGGATAATGTTTGAGAAAACAGGGCCGTGGATGAATTTAAAGTTACGGTCTTCACCTAATATTTCAGAACCGATAATGTCCGACGGCATCAGATCGGGCGTAAACTGGATCCTTTTAAAATCAAGGTCAAGTACCTGCGATACAGTTTGCACCAGCAAGGTTTTTGCAAGCCCCGGTACGCCAACCAATAAACAATGCCCGTTACTGAAAATAGAGATCAGCACAAATTTGATCACTTCATCCTGGCCAACTATTACCTTACCTATTTCGGCACGAATTTGCTGGTAGGCCTGCTTTAAAGCGTCTGCAGCTTCTACATCAGAACGGTGTTGCATAAAGTTATTTAGATGATGATTTGATTTTGGTTTCAGGGATTACCAGCGTGGGGTTAGTATTTACCCATTTCTTCAACACATCATATGATTGATATTCTTTATCAATTTTAATGAAAGTTTCCTTGCGGCGTTTTTCAAACCACTGCGATACTGTTCTGTTAACCTTATCATTATAGGCATATTCCTTAAGTTTAGGAAAGTCCTGCTCTAAATTAGCTTTATGGGCATTGGTGGCCGATTTAAGCATCAATATTTTATAGCTCTTTTTACCATCGGCACCTGTAAAGATATCGGGTTTTGAAATGCTGCCAACTTTCATGGTGTCGGTAATTAGCGCTACTTTAGGATCAAGTTTATCGGTTGGGATAAATGTTGAGCGGCTTTGAACGTCTTCTGCGTTCAGCATCATACCGCCGTTGTATTTGGTATCCTTATCGTCGGAGTAGTAGGCGGCCGCGCTTGAAAAGTCAATAGCCATATTTTTATCTTTTACAAGTAAGGTGTAGATACTATCGGCTTTCGCTTTAGCCCTATCCAAACTTGCCTGGGTAACAATTGGTGTGATAAGGATGTGCCTTACGTGCACCTGTTCACCGCGGCGTTCAATCACCTGTAAAAAGTGAAACCCGAAATCCGTTTCAAAAACCGGAGAAATCTCTCCCGCTTTCAGCTTGAAGGCGTTTGCAGTAAATTCCTTAACAAAGGTGGTACGGTCGGCAAAGCCAAGATCACCGCCTTCAGGCGCCGAACCCGGATCCTGTGAATAAAGCCGCGCCAGTGTACCAAAGTCTTCACCTTTTTTTACACGTTGCCTTAACTCTTCTGATTTTGCTTTATAGAGATCTTTTTCTTCTTTGTTTAGTTTGGGCTGAAAAACGATCTCACCTACTTCAATCTCTTTGTTAAATGAAGGAAGGCTGTCTTTCGCGATCCCGTCATAATACTTTTTAACATCCTGGGGCGTAACGTTCAGCTTTTCGGTGATGTGCTGCTGCATTTTCTGGGCAACCATTTGCTCCTTCAGATCGGGCCTGATCTCGTCTTTATATTGAATAACCGAGCGACCTAAGAAAGCCTCCAGTTTTTCCTGTCCACCTGCACGCTGCGTCATTTCACGCATACGACGGTCAACATTGGCATCAACATCTTCTTCTTTTACCTCAATACTATCAATAGCAGCCTGTTGGGCAAGCAGCTTTTGGGTTAGCAAGGTTTGTAGGATCCGCGCTTTAACGGTTGGGTCCGGCTGGTTTCCCTGTACCAGGAAGTTGGCGTATGACAGTTCAATATCTGATAACAGTATTGGGCTGTTACCAACCACTGCTGCAATTTTATCAAGCGTTTTGCCTGGTGTGGTGGCAATAACCGAATCGGCTTTAACCAGTTTTTTTGCCGACGTATCTGATGCTACCTGTGCCTTTGCAAATGTTATTGTTAAAATAAAACTTAGTACTAATACTCCTAACTTTCTCATGTAACGCTGTTATGCTAAATAAAACGGGATAGTTAACCCGTTAAAAACTACGAATTTCGGTAAAATTTATTAATTATAGCCGAACAAATATTTTCTGCAAAATCAGCCGGCTATAATTGTGCTAATATGCCTATAAAGCTTGAGATCGTTTAACTACTTTTGGTTAAAATTTGTTAAAGTGAAAGTTGAGAACCCGGCCGCGTTTCGTTTTTTGTTAGAGGATGAGCTTTACCTGCTCAATGCAGATAAAATGTTATATGATAAAATTGTTGAACCCGAACCTACCGCAGCAGTACCATCATCCCCTGTTATTGAACATATTAAACCCGAGCCCGTAACAGCCACTCCTTCCTTACCCCCTGAACCTCAGCCTGTAATACAAACGCCGGTTGCCGAATTTAAGTATCAGGGCAAAAACTTAAAGAACTTCCTGGTACTTACTCATTATAAGGCAGATGGTTTTATAAAAACCGAGCATTTAACTGCTCTTGAAAACATCCTTAAGCGTAAAGACCTTGGGCCCGATGATGTAGCCATATTCAACCTGGCCAACTATAGTGAAACTAAATTCAGTCAGTTAAAGCCCCTTTTTAAACCAACCAAAGTGCTTGTTTTGGGAGGAGATGCCCTGCCACAGGATATCAAAGTACTTAAGCCGAATAAGCCGGTAACCTCAAACGGCATTACGGTGCTTTATACTTACTCGTTTGATGAGATGATGGATAATGTGGATCATAAGAAAACCTTTTGGGAACTGGTAAAAACGTTATAAATAAAATTTGCCTAAAAATAATATGCAGCAATTAGTTTTTGCTACCAATAACCGCCACAAGCTTGATGAAGTTTCGGCCAAGCTCAATGGGGCTATTAAATTGTTAACTCTTCATGATATTGGCTGTTATGATGATATTGAGGAAACCGGCACTACGTTTAAAGCCAATGCATCCATCAAAAGCCATCATGTATACACCGAATATAAGCTTAACTGCTTTGGCGACGATAGCGGACTGGAAATAGATGCCCTGAACGGTGAACCGGGTGTTTACTCGGCCAGGTATGCAGGCACGCACGGTAACCATGCGGCCAATATCAGCAAAGTGCTTGATAACCTAAAAGGCGAAACCAACCGCAAAGCCCGTTTTCGTACCGTAATTTCATTGATCTGGAATGGAGAAGAACATTTTTTTGAGGGTACAGTTGAAGGAACCATACGGCAAGCATTAAGCGGGAACGGTGGTTTTGGTTATGACCCTATTTTTGAGCCCGAAGGATACGATATTACCTTTGCTGAAATGAGCATGGAGCAAAAAAATGCTATCAGTCACCGGGCCAAAGCTATGGAGCAGTTAATAGCATTCTTGAACAAGGCCGGTGAGTAATTTCCTGGGATAGTAAATTATTTCACATTGAACTTAACAGCGTTATAAAGCAGTGCTTTGCTATTGATAGACTTTGTTTTTTAAAATTGATAAAACGTTTAATCGAAATTTATTCAATATTTTAAAAATTAACGCAACCTTACATGTATACACCCCGTAAAATAGAGCTATAAGGAATAACCTATGAACATTATTAAGCAGATCGGTAAAATTTTATCGGACAGGGACACCAATCCCAAGTTTATTAATAGCCTCAAAAAGGTTCGGGAAGCCGACCAGATTGCCGAATCAATCAATAAAAGGTTAAACGAATTAGAAAAGCGCACCCGGCAGCAAACTGTGAATTTATAGTTGTGCACTTTGGCAGGATTTATGCTATTTATGCATAAAATATACTGTCATGAAAAAGTTAATTCAAACCTCAATCGCAATCTTCTCGCTTATTTTGGTCATTTCGGCCTGCTCGTCAACCAAAAGCACAACTACATCTAATGTATCGCGCGGTAAATTTGTTGGCACCTGGACCTGTAATAATGTAAGTTATGACGGTCTTGTACAAAATGCAGTACAAAGCGTATTTGACCAGGCCCCTCCCGAAGCTTTTGTAGGCAGCACATGGAAACTTACCAATAGCGGTAACGGAATTTACACGTTAACCAACGGAACATCCCAAACCATATTTTGGTCGGTTTATAACGGCGGTACAACCGGTACCCAATTCCAGTTCAAAAAACTTTACGAAGGCGATAAAGCCAAAAACGTAGCCGAAGGTTACCGCCTGGATATTGCCACTAATGATGGATCAACCATGACCCTAAAATCCCCTGTTACTGTAGGTAACAGCACAGGGTACATTGTTTATTCGTTTACTAAGAGTTAAGCTTAAAGCCGAAGGCTGAAAGCTTAACGCAAAAAAGGAAAAGCTCAAAGTAGATATACTGCTTTGAGCTTTTCCTTTTTATATCAACGAACTTTTGGCTTTAAGCTATTGGCCCTAAGCTATTCAAATGCTTTAAGCCTTCGGCTTTCAGCTTTCAGCTACTACTCAGCTGGTGCAAATTTCAAGCATACCGGGTTGCCAATATCAACTCTGATACCTGTTTGGGCAAGTTTGCCTGTGTTTTGATCTATCTTAAATACCCACATGTTATCGCTGTTTTGGTTAGCTACTATCAGGAATTTACCTGTTGGGTCTATAGCGAAATCGCGCGGGTTTTTACCGTAGGTAGCCTGGCGGGCCACAAAAGTAAGCAGGCCTGTTTCCTGGTTTACAGCGTATATATTAATCTCATTCGTTTCCAAACGGTTTGAAGCGTATAAGAAACGGCCATCGGGCGACAAATGGATAGCTGCGCCCGCGGTTTGACCGGTAAAGCCATCGGGCAGCATCGTGATAGATTGTTTTTGCTTTAACTGGCCGTTTTTATAATCAAACGCAATAACATTCGATCCCATTTCTGTTACCAGGTAAACGGTTTTTTTATCAGCAGAAAACTCCAGGTGCCTTGGGCCTTCGCCGGGGGTAATACTTACAAAGGCAGGTGTTGCGGGTTCAATACGGGGCTCTTTTGACGGGCGGTAACGGAAAACGTTTATTTTATCGGTACCCAGATCATTATACAATACATATTTTTCATCGGGCGTAAGAACGGCCATGTGCGCATGGGCCGATTCCTGGCGCTCTTTATTTACACTATGCCCATCATCGTGCACTGTCTGTATCCCGTTTGCTATTGAACCATCTTTGTTTAATGGCATTACCGCAACATTACCACTTGAATAATTGGCTACAAGCAGGTTTTTCTGGGCTTTATCAACCGATATATAGCATGGATCGGCACCTAAAGTTGATTGCTTGTTAATAAAAGTCATTTTGCCGGTTTTAGGCTCAAATGAAAACGCGCTTACTTCGCCTTTAGGCAATTCATTAACAGCATAAATAAATTTGTTATTAGCACTTAATGTTAAATATGATGGGTTATTAACCCCATCAATTTCACTAAGATAAGCCAGTTTACCTGTTTCGGCATAAAAGCGGTACACTACAATGCCTTTACTTTTACCGGTAGTGTAAGTACCTACCAGAAGGTCAAAAGTTTTAGGGCCAGTTTTTTTATTTTGCGCGAATGTGAGTGCCGGTGAAAGCATAGCTATGATCAAAAGAAATTTCTTCATGGTTGATTATTGATGGTTATTGCTGTGCAAGATAGCAAAATAGACAAAAAAAATGCCCCGCGGATTAGCGGGGCATTTTTTTTATTTCATCAGGTGTTTTAACTGAATTACCTCTTTTTCATCAAGATAACGCCAGCGGCCACGTGGAAGATCTTTTTTGGTAAGGTTAGCGTAGACCACCCTGTCCAATTTTACTACTTCGTAACCAAGGTGCTCAAACATACGGCGCACAACACGGTTTTTACCGCTGTGAATCTGGATGCCAACTTCGCGTTTTGAACCGCCTGTTACATATGAAACTGAGTCGGGCTTAATCACGCCGTCTTCAAGCTCAACACCAAAGGCAAGTTTGTTCATGTCGCCCTGGCTTAAACTTTTGCTTAGTTCAACCTGATATAATTTAGTGATGCTGTTACGAGGATGCGAAAGCTTATCGGCCAAATCACCATCGTTTGTCATTAATAACAAACCGGTGGTGTTACGGTCGAGACGGCCAACGGGATAAATGCGCTCACGCGTTGCTTTTTCAACCAGGTGCATTACGGTACGGCGTTCTTGCGGATCGTCAGTTGTAGTGATATAATCCTTTGGTTTATTTAATAGTACATAAACCATTTTTTCGCGTTTCAGCGTTTCACCGTTATATTTAATAGTATCCTTAAACGGATCAACTTTGGTACCTAATTCGGTTACCACTTCGCCGTTAACGGACACCACACCTGCGGCAATCAGCTCATCAGCTTTACGGCGTGAGCAAATGCCTGCATTTGAGATATAGCGGTTCAAGCGGATCAGGCCGTCATCTTCTGATTTTTTAGCAGGAGCATTTTTACGGCCACGCATGGTTTTAGGGGCATCCTGTTGGTTTTCCCTGTCATGCGGCCTGTGTGCCGGCCTTTCGCCAAATGGTGATTTCTCTTTAAAACCACCTTCACGTTTTTTAAAGCCGCCTTCAGTTCCTCGTGGTGCAAACTTACGATCGCCGCCTTCTGTTCCCCTTGGTGCAAACTTACGATCGCCACCTTCTGTTCCTCTTGGTGCAAACTTGCGTTCGCCGCCTGCATCACCGCCAAAGCTTCTTTTAGGTTTACCCTCAAAGCTTGCTGATGAACGGGTACGTGGAGATGAGTAAGGTTTCTTTTCGCCTTGTGAATCGCCGAAGCTTCTTTTTGGTCTATCGCTATCACCGGTTGTCGGTCTGCCGCTGTAAGGTTTACGCGGGCCGCCGCTGAATGATTTTCTTTCGCCTGTGCTATCACCACTAAAGTTTCTTTTTGGCCTGTCTTCACTGTCGCCGGTTGGCCTGCCTGAGTATGGCCTTGGCTTAGCGCCTGATCTTTTAGCGCCAGATGATTCACCGCCCCTAAAATTGCTTTTGGGCTTATCGTCACTGAACCTGTTGCTTTGAAATGTTTTTTCCGGTCTGGAAAGTATTTTTTTCTCTCCGTTTGGAGTAGCTTTACCTTTTGGGGTTGATGCTGATTTTTTTGGTCGGTCGTCGGATTTTGAACTCCTTGATGACGACTTTCCGGGTTTGTCGTCGCGACTACCTGCTGGTCTCTTAAATACCATAATTTTTTGTTTAGCGCTTTCGCAGCGTGAGGGTCAAAGTTACGCTTTTTTGCCAATTTTTATCTAAAAAGATCAAAAAAATATCCTCTTGCAAAATCGCCGTTTAAACGCTTTTAAACCCTGTTTTTGAACCGAAAACCACATCTAAAAAAGTTAGCAAAATCCTAAGTATTTGATTATGTGATTCGTATGACGTACCTTTGCAGCACATTCTACCAAATGTATAGTTAAATGATAGGAAAAGAAATGATTAAAAAACACTTACTTACGTGCTCCGTAACGCTGGTGCTGGTTCTCATTTCCGAGCTTAATATTTTCGGTAAAATTGTTACCGAAAAAGCTGCAAAAGCAGCGCCTTTAAGCCATCGAACCTCAGATTTTATTTTTCTCAAAAGCGCAAAGGCGGTTGCTTACAACTTTGCCAATGAAGCTTTACCAGCTAATGACGAAAGGGTTACCCGTAAACTTAACAAATCGCTCAGGCAGCACGACTATAAAAGTGTGCAGAGCAACGTTTTACACAGGAAAGCCGAACTATGGTTCCCTATTATTGAACCGATTTTAAAGTTTTATGGCATCCCTGAAGATTTTAAGTATGTACCCCTGGTCGAATCAGGCCTTAAATCGGGTACATCATCTAAAGGGGCATCGGGTTTTTGGCAATTTATGCCGGGTACAGCACGTACCTACGGACTAAGAGTAGGCCATGGAGTTGATGAGCGGAAAAACCTTCGCAAATCAACCATTGCAGCCTGCAAGTATATCAAAGAACTATACGATGAATTTAACAGCTGGACACTGGCGGCTGCTGCGTATAACAATGGCTCGATCAAATTAGCGCGTGCCATTAATAAGCAAAATGAAGATAACTACTTCCGCATGAAGCTGAACCGCGAAACCGGTTCATATGTTTATAAGCTTATTGCTATGAAAGCAGTTATTGAGCAGCCAAAGCAGCACGGATATGATAATTATTTTTATATCCCGCCTGCATCACAGTTGCTGGCAATTAATTAATAGCAGGTAATCATACTGTAAATTAATTAAAAGATTACATTACGGAGCACTTTGAGGCCGGTCATCCTGGATGGATGATCGGCCTTTTTTGCTTATATTTGTAGCAAACTATTGATGGTTTAAGCCAAAAATTTTAGGAAAGCAGCGTTTTGTAAAAAACTGGTAACTATAATAATTAGCTTCAAACAATGTCAATAAATCCATATTAATAAAGTATGAGTACAAAACCTCTTGTTGACCTGGGCGAGCAAAGTGAAGTTGAAGTTTATGGTGCCCGGGTGCATAACCTGAAAAATATAGATGTTTCGTTTCCGCGCAACAAGCTGGTGGTAATTACCGGTTTAAGCGGCAGCGGCAAATCGTCATTGGCATTTGATACTATTTATGCCGAAGGTCAGCGCCGCTATATGGAAACATTTTCGGCTTATTCGCGGCAGTTTATGGGCGGCATGGAAAGGCCTGATGTAGATAAAGTATCGGGCTTAAGCCCGGTCATTGCCATTGAGCAAAAAACCACCAGTAAAAACCCGCGCTCCACTGTAGGTACCATTACTGAGATCTACGATTTTATGCGTTTGCTCTTTGCCCGTGCGGGTGATGCTTACTCTTACACCACCGGTGAGAAGATGGAACGCATGAGTGAAGACCAGATCCTGAAAACCATTAGCGAAAAATTTGACGGACAACCGGTTAATATCCTGGCACCAGTGGTAAAGGCGCGTAAAGGTCACTACCGCGAATTGTTTGAATCTATCCGTAAGCAGGGCTTTCTAAAAGTTTGGGTAGATGGAGCTATTACCGATGTTGAACCCAAAATGCAGGTCGACCGTTACAAGATCCACGATATTGATATTGTGGTTGACCGTTTGGAGGTAAGCGAAAAGGACAGCAAACGTTTATATACCTCCGTTCAGCAGGCTTTGAAAATTGCCAAGGGCATTATACGTATTGCCGATAAAGACAATAATGTATCCTATTATAGTAAATACCTGATGGACCCGGTTTCGGGTATCTCGTATGATGAGCCGCAGCCAAATACTTTTTCGTTCAATTCGCCCTACGGTGCCTGCGAAAAGTGTAATGGCCTGGGTTATATTTTTGAGGTTGACGAGGCTTCGGTGATCCCTAACCCAAAACTGAGCATTATGAACGGCGGTTTGGCCCCTATTGGTGAGTATCGCGAAACATGGATCTTCCAGGTGTTGAAATCGCTGGCTAAAAAATATGAGTTTTCGTTATCGACACCTATCGAAAAACTTAACCGCGACCAACTGGATATGATCCTGAACGGTGCACCTGAAACATTGAGTGTCGCCGTTGAATATAATAAATGGAACGTTCAAAGCTATCAGATCACTTTTGATGGTATCATCCGGATGCTGGAAGAACAGCAGGAGCGCCGAAACGACGAAGGCATGGACGATATGGAGAACTATCGTGTACTCCGTACTTGCCCGGTTTGTGAGGGCGCGAGGCTCAAAAAGGAGTCGCTGCACTTTAAGGTGGATGGCAAAAATATCTTTGAGCTGGCCTGTATGGATATCAATCATCTGCAGGAATGGTTTGATGGCCTGGAAGATCGTTTATCTGAACGCCAGAATGTTATAGCCAAAGAGATCCTGAAAGAGATCCGCGCACGTATTGTGTTTTTGCTTGATGTGGGTTTGAGCTATTTAACACTTGATCGTACGGCCAAAACCCTTTCGGGTGGCGAGGCGCAACGCATTAGGCTGGCTACGCAAATAGGCTCTCAGCTCATGAATGTGATGTACATTTTGGATGAGCCGAGTATCGGTCTGCACCAGCGCGATAACGAGCGTTTGATCAACGCCCTCAAAAACCTGCGCGACCTTGGCAATACTGTGTTAGTTGTTGAGCACGATAAAGATATGATACTGGAGGCTGACCATGTAATTGACATGGGCCCGGCTGCAGGTGTACACGGCGGGCAGATAGTGGCACAAGGCACGCCAGCCCAGCTCATGAAAGAGCATACGCTTACTACATCATATATTAATGGAGAACGCGAGATAGCAGTTCCTAAAAAACGTAGAGAAGGAAATGGCAAAACCCTGAGCCTGAAAAAAGCTACCGGCCATAACTTGAAGAAAGTATCGGTTGATTTTCCTTTGGGTAAATTGGTTGGTATAACCGGCGTATCTGGCAGCGGTAAATCAAGCCTGATCACCGAAACTTTGTATCCAATACTTAACCATCATTTTTTCAGGGCTAAGAAGCAACCGTTGCCTTATGAAAAAATTGAGGGATTGGAGCATATTGATAAAGTAATTGAGATAGATCAAACGCCTATCGGTCGTACGCCGCGTTCAAATCCGGCTACTTATACCGGGGTGTTCTCAGATATCCGCAACTTGTTTGTCGCTCTGCCCGAGTCAAGGATCAGGGGTTATAAGCCTGGCCGTTTCTCGTTTAACGTAAAAGGCGGTCGCTGCGAAACCTGCCAGGGCGCAGGCATGAAGGTAATTGAAATGAACTTTTTGCCTGATGTACAAGTACCCTGCGAGGAGTGCGGTGGCAGAAGGTACAACCGCGAAACATTGGAAGTGCGCTACCGTGGTAAATCCATCAGTGATGTGCTGGATATGAGCATTGAGGATGCTACGCCATTTTTTGAGCATATCCCGGCTATCTACCGTAAAGTAAAAACACTGAACGATGTAGGCTTGGGCTATATCACCTTAGGCCAGGCATCAACCACACTATCAGGCGGTGAAGCGCAACGTGTTAAACTGGCTACCGAACTATCCAAAAAAGATACAGGCAATACCTTTTATATACTGGATGAGCCTACCACAGGTTTGCACTTTGAAGATATTAACGTGTTATTAGGCGTGCTTAACCAACTGGTTGATAAAGGAAATACCGTTTTGGTTATTGAGCACAACCTCGATGTTATTAAAGTGGTTGACCACGTCATAGACCTTGGCCCCGAAGGCGGCTCCGGCGGTGGCAATATCCTGTTCTCCGGCACACCCGAAGGTTTGTGCAAAGTGAAGAACAGCTTTACCGGTAAGTTTTTGAAAAAAGAAATGGGGTTGTAGGATTAAGAACTATAATTTGCTGAAGGAGATTTGTCGATAAGATAAATCTCCTTTTTCTTTTTATTAGCTTTATCTTTTTAACAACACCCTCATGAAAAAAATATTACTCATGCTATTTATAGCAGGTTCATTTGCAGCCTGCAACCAGCCTAAATCAACCGATGCAGACAGCAGCATCCCAGCTAACAAAGATCTGGCTAAAGTTTTTGAAGATTATTTCCAGGATGGCTTAAAGCTTTATCCGCTAAATGCTACTTACATCGGCGACAGGCGTTATAATGATCTGCTGCCTAACGATGGCTCAGCTGAATTTTTGAAAAAGGCCTATGATTATAACTCGGTTTACCTGTCAAAAGTAAAAAACTTTGAAAGGGCGGAACTAAATGCTGATGATCAGCTATCCTACGATATTTTCACCTACGAGGTACAGCTGGCGCTTGACAACTTTAAGCATCATTTTGAGTACATGCCTTTTAACCAGTTTTATGCCCTGCCAATTACTATGGGGCAACTGGGTTCGGGATCCGGGGCACAGCCTTTTAAATCGGTTGTTGATTATAACGACTGGCTGAAACGTTTATCAGCATTCCAGATCTGGGCTGATACTGCTATCTCTAATTTTAATAAAGGAATTAAAACGGGTGTAGTATTGCCAAAATCACTGGTTGTTAAAATGATCCCCGAAATGCAGGACCTGGTTTCAAAAGATGTAGAGAAAAGCTTATTCTATGGACCGGTTACGAACATGCCGAAGGATTTTTCGGATGCGGATAAAAAGCAGCTAACCGAGGCCTATAAAAAAGCTATTACTACTGTAGTCAACCCAACATACCAAAAACTGGCCGATTACCTTAAAAACGAGTATTTGCCACATGCGCGCGCTACTTCAGGTTTTTCGTTACTGCCGGATGGTACAGCTAAATACACCTACTTAGTTAAACAGCAAACCACCACCGATAAAACCCCTGAAGAAATTTATCAGCTTGGACTAAAAGAAGTTGCCCGCATCCGCGGATTAATGGATAGCATTAAGACCAGTGTAGGCTTTAAAGGCGACCTCAAAGCGTTTTTCGAGTACATGAAAACCGACCCAAAGTTTACGCCTTATAAAACGCCGAAGGACGTACTTGATGCTTTCGAGAACATTCATAAACGTATGGAGCCAAACCTGAAGAAAATGTTTAACCATGTGCCTAAAACGCCATTCGAGATCAGGCAAACTGAGGCTTTCCGTGCGGCATCGGCAAGTGCGGAGTATAATCAAGGGTCGGCAGATGGCACCCGTCCGGGAATTTTTTATGTACCGATACTGGATGCTACCAAGTTTAATACTACATCGGGTATGGAGTCATTGTTTTTGCATGAAGCTATTCCTGGCCACCATTACCAGATCTCGCTAACCCAGGAAAATGCATCATTGCCAAAATTTCGCAGGTTTGACGGCGGGGAAACTGCCTATGTAGAAGGCTGGGCCCTGTATTGCGAATCGTTGGGTAAAGAGCTTGGTTTATATACCGATCCATACCAGCATATGGGTGCGTTAGGAGATGAAATCCACCGCGCTATCCGTTTAGTGGTTGATGTGGCCATCCATACCAAAGGCATGACCCGCGAGCAGGCTGTTAAATACATGATGGATAATGAAGCCATCAGCGAGCAGGGTGCAACCGCCGAAATTGAACGTTACATGGCTATCCCCGCTCAGGCACTAAGCTATAAAATAGGCGCACTCAAGATCCGCGAGTTGCGCACTAAATATGAAAAACAATTAGGCAGCAAATTCAACATCGCCGAGTTCCATGACCAGGTGTTGAAAGACGGAGCTATGCCAATGGCTGTTTTTGAAGCGAAGATGGATGCCTGGGCTGCGAAGCAGTAGTAGAAATTGCTATAATACAACACGTCATTGCGAAGTACGAAGCAATCCCCGAGAAGTAGAGCAGCTATGCAAGTTTCTCTGTACAGTTTGGGATTGCTTCGTACCTTACAGCAATGACGTTTTGGGTTAGGCGTTGTTCTTAGGATTATGTATCTCCTTCAACTAAACACAGCCAACACCCCAAAATAAATCAGCATACAACCCGAGCTGATAAAGTTCATCCGCATGGCATTTTTAAAGTTGGCGTTCTCCGTCGACTTGCCCACCTTATAAAACCAGTAGTTGAAAAAAATGAATATTGGCGCGGCACACAGCAGGAAAAAATAAAAATTAAGCATCATGCCGGCCAAATGCCAGTAGTAATAAGATAAGGCTATCCCTGCCGCAAACAATACCCCCGAAAAAATAAAAGAGCCTTTATAGCCTAAAACGATACTGAGCGTTTTATCTCCCCGCCTGCCATCTTCCTCGTGCTGGTAAACCTGGGTTAGCGGATACGAGGCCCCAATCAGGCAGGAGCTGATAGCACCGGGAATAATTAAGCCTAAATCCCAATGACCAAACAGGCTTATCCCGGTAAGGGCGGTGTAGGTGGTATAATAAATAAAACATCCCTGGAAAATAAACACTGTCAAAAAGCTAATAATAGGATATTTCTTTAAGCGGGTAGCCGGATGGCTATAAAGCTTTGACATAATGCCATAAATGAGTACCGCAAAGGCAAATTCCCAGCTGATGATAAAACCAAGCAAAAACGCTATCGCTTCCAGTAAAATAGAAAAATAATACAGGCTGATATCTACTTCGGGCGGTTTGGCTAACAGGGCAATGCTATCTTCATCCTTATCAAAATAGCTGTTGTAGCCGTTACTGGCCGGGAAAGCAAGAAAATGCCATATGAAAAATACAAGCACAGCTGTCGATGTTTTTACGGTATTGGCCTGGCTAAAGGCAAACAGGTACACCGGCAGCAAAAAAACAGAAAATACAAACCGCAAATGCGCCAATGCCGACCGGGTAGGAATAAATTGATTAAATTTCATCGTTGCTGTTTTGCTGGTAAATACTCTCAAAAGCAATTTATAGTTGCCCCGGTAACGTTATAAACTTACAACCTTTAATATAAAAAATTGTACAGCATAAATTATTATGTTTGGAAACAACGTTAATGTAACATGAATAAGAAAATTTATATAGCTATACTTTTAATTTTTGCGGCCACAGCGGGCTTTGCGCAAACAGTAACTAAATCAGACGTTAGCTTTAAGATCAAAAACCTGGGTTTTAATGTGGCTGGTACCTTCAGTGGTTTACAGGCCGATATTAGGTTTAAACCCAATGATTTGGCAGGTAGCTCTATTGAAGCATCCGTTGCTTCAAGTACCGTGAATAGCGATAACGAAAGCCGCGATAACCACCTTAAAAGTGAAGATTATTTTGATGTAGTTAAATACCCTAAGATCACGCTGAAATCTGTTTCATTTAAACGTAAAAGCGGGAGCAACTATACCGGCAATTTTAACGTAACTATAAGAGATAAAACAAAGTTGATCGAAATACCTTTTACCTACGTGGAAACTGGTAATACTGCTCAGCTGAAAGGAAGCTTCCTGATATTAAGGACGGATTTTGGCATAGGCGGCAAAAACCTGATCCTTTCAAATGAGGCTAATGTTTCGGTTGAGGCGGAGATCAGCAAATAAAACAGGTTTAACTATTTTTAATGGAGAGTTGCATCAGTGCTATCGGGATAGCAAATCCCGCCAATCGTATTGCCCAGCAGGATATTTACCATTTCATGGCTAACGCCTTTGGATTGGATGCAACTAATGCCACGAGGTTAAAAGGTATTTATGATCACTCGGGAATTGACTACCGCTATTCGGTGATTCCTGATTTTGGATACCATGACCCTGCCGATTTTACCTTCTTTGAGCAATCAGCCGGGCTCGAACCATTTCCCGATACACAAAAGCGATTGAAGCTTTACGAAAAAGAGGCCATTGCCATCGCGATGGATGCAGCTAAAAACTGTCTTCAAAATTTCGATGATGACATTACAGAGAATATCACTCACCTGGTAACTATTAGCTGCACAGGTATGCATGCGCCGGGAATTGATATTGAACTGGTCGACAGGCTGCAACTGAACCGGGACACCGAACGTACCTGCATTAATTTTATGGGTTGCTATGGTGCCATAAACGGCCTTAAAGTGGCCGACTATATTTGTCGTGCCGATGCCGATGCTAAAGTGCTTGTAGTGAGCGTGGAACTTTGTACCCTGCATTTTCAAAAAGCGAATACCCTGGATAACTGGGTTGCTAACTCCTTATTTTCGGATGGTGCGGCAGCCGTATTGGTTGAAAATACAGCTAAACGGTTGGGCAATGGTAATTATCTCTCGCTCAAAAATTTCTATTCAGAATTTGTTACCGAAGCCCGGAACGAGATGGGCTGGTATGTTGGCAATACCGGGTTTGAAATGAAGCTTACCTCAAAAGTATCCAAACAGATCAAAAAACATATCAAAGCGCTTACCGACAGATTTCTGCTGAAGGCAAAAACTTCCATGGGAGATATCACGGCTTACGCCGTCCATCCCGGCGGGCGTACCATTTTAGAGGCCGTTGAAGATGCCTTGGAACTTCCTGAAGAAAGTAATGCCTTTGCCTACCAGGTTTTGCAGGAGTATGGCAACATGTCGTCAGCTACAATCTTGTTTGTGCTGGATAAAATGCTAAAGGCGGGTAATCTGGTTGATCAAAAGATCCTGAGTTTCGCTTTTGGTCCGGGGTTAACGGTTGAGGGGATGATACTTGAAATGCATTAAGCCATGAGCGATGTAATTGTAATTGGTGGTGGTTTGGCAGGATTGTTCAATGCCATATTGCTGAACCGTGCCGGGCTTAAGGTTACAGTCATCGAAAAGAAGACCTACCCCATGCACCGCGTTTGCGGCGAATATATCTCCAACGAAGTGATCCCTTTTCTGTCTTCGCTTGATATTGATCTTAACGAACTTAATGTAGCCCGCATTAACCGCTTAGAGGTTACGGCATCATCCGGAACTAAACTTTCGCAAAAACTCGACCTGGGTGGTTTTGGCTTAAGCCGGTTTACATTTGATAATTTCTTGTACCAAAAAGCCCTTGTCGAAGGGGTTGATTTTTTAGTTGGCACCCGGGTAGAGGATATCCGTTTCGCCGCTGAACAGTTTGAGGTAGTAACTCCGGGCAAAACATTAACCGCCCCGCTGACTATCGGTTCGTTCGGTAAACGCTCCAATCTCGATCAGAAACTTAAACGGCCATTCTTTTATAAACGGAGCCCGTACCTCGCCGTAAAATTTCATTTGCAGATGGATTTCCCTACGGATCTCATCCAGCTTAATAATTATAAAGACGGCTATTGTGGTGTAAGTAAAACCGATGGGGACAGGTACTGTATGTGTTATATGGCCCACCGTGATGACCTGCGCAAATACGGTACTTTACAGTCCCTGGAAGAGAACGTGATCCGCAAAAACCCTTATTTAGATGAGATTTTTCGCAATGCTAAATTTTTGCTGGATAAACCCGAGGTGATCAACGAGATCTCGTTCGAGAAAAAAGCACCTGTTGATAACCATATCTTCATGAGCGGAGATACTGCCGGGATGATAGCCCCGTTATGCGGCAATGGTATGACCATGGCCATCCATTCGGCCAAAATTCTTTCAGAAAAAATTATTACGCACTATAAACCGGGGAACTTTAATCCTGAAAAACGCACCAGCCTTGAGCAGGATTATACTCAAAGCTGGAACAAACAGTTTGCTCAAAGGCTTTGGGTAGGCAGGCAGTTACAGCGTTTGTTTGGTAATGATAACATGACCGCCGTTACTTTAAATACACTCGGCCACCTGCCTTCGGTAGCACAATACCTGATTAGTAAAACCCACGGCCAACCATTTGCCTAACTTAAGCGTATTATATTATAGAGTCTGTTAATAAATTTCACCAAAGGTTGATAAATGACTTTAAAAAAAACATCAGCTTTAGGCTTTATGCATTCTGCTTTTAGCTTTCATATTATATGCCCGATTTAAGTTACCGAACAGATACCCCGGAAATCATGGATGATTTTGATCTGCCATCGGCCGAGATCACACCAGTGCTTGAAGGCCTGGGAAAAATGAATGCCCTGTTTGGCGGCCATAAAAGTATTATCAAGTCATTAAAGAAATTCGCTGTAAGTAATGGCTATTCTGTAAGCGACTGGGGCTGCGGAGGAGGAGATACCCTGATTGCCATCGCCAAATGGGCTAAAAGCAAACAAATCGACCTTGAGTTGAACGGAGTTGACGCAGCACCGGCAGCGGTTAACTATGCCCGGCAGCAAGCTGGAGGATATAGAAACATCAGCATTACCCAAGCCGATGTTATTGACGAGGCCTACCTCATCAAACCGGCCGATGTGATTATCTGCAGCCTGTTCACCCACCATTTTGATGATGAGCGCTGGGTTAAACTTATTAAAAATATGGAGGCATCGGCACAAAAAGGGATCATCATTACCGACCTGCACAGGCACTGGCTTTTATACCATGCCATAGTGTTCATAACCCGGGTTTTTACCCGCAATGCCATGGCCCGAAACGATGGCCCGCTTTCGGTTATGCGGGGCTTTAAAAAACACGAATTATTAGCTTTATTAAAAAAAGCACAAATTGATAACTTTAAATTAACATGGCGCTGGCCTTTCAGATGGGAGTTAATCATCTATAAATCGTAGCTTTACGCTATGAACTTGCGTGTACTGGTTTTAACAACCTCGCTTGGCGTGGCAATTACGCTATCGGCCGTTAACTTTTATTTTCAGCATAAATGGTATGATGTAATGGTTACTTTTTCGGTAGCCCTTGGTGTAAGTTACTTCGTTTTTTACTACCTCATCGAAAAATACATCTACTCCCGTATCAAGCTAATTTATAAACTGATCCACAATTTGAAGTTAGGCCGCGATCTCAGGGATGCCCTTGGAGAACATGTAAGCGCTAACCCCATTGCCGATGTGGAGCAGGAGGTAAAAGAATGGGCCAAACAGAAAAAGACAGAAATAGATGAACTGCGTAAACAGGAAAAATTTCGCCGCGATTTTTTATCCAATATCTCGCACGAGTTTAAGACCCCGCTTTTTGCTATACAAGGCTATATAGAAGCCCTGCAGGATGATGACATGGAGGATAGGGAAATGGCCCGTCAGTTCCTGGAGAAAGCCTCAAAAAATGTAGACCGTCTGAGTTACCTGATTAAAGATCTTGATGAAATTTCAAAGCTTGAATCGGGTGAGATGCCTATTAATTACACCAAATTCAAGATCAATGACCTGATAAAAGAGGTTTTTGAATCGTTGGAGATCAAGGGCAAGCAATACCACATCAAACTTATATTTAAACAAAAATATGATGAACCTATTGTGGTAAATGCCGACAGGGAAAAGATAAGACAGGTATTGGTAAACCTGATAGATAACTCGTTTAAGTACGGCAAAGAAGAAGGCAGCACTTCGGTAAGTCTTTTTGTATTACATGACCAGGTTTTGGTTGAAGTTACGGATGACGGTATCGGCATTGAAGAGAAGTTTTTATCACGGTTATTTGAACGCTTTTTCCGTACCGACAGCAGTCGTTCAAGGCAGATTGGCGGCTCAGGGTTAGGGCTGGCTATTGTAAAGCATATTATTGAAGCCCATCAGCAAACCATAAATGTGCGCAGTACCGAGGGGCTGGGCTCAACCTTTGGTTTTACACTGGCGAGGGCTAAACAAACCATCCCATTCCCGAATTTACCTGCACTAAAAAGTTAACAATAATTTAACATACTAACCGTACCTTTACACCAATTTAAAATCACTATGTCGCTTAACAGTATATTCCAGTATTTTGTACCCAAGGATAAAAAGATATTCTTCCCGCTGTTTGAACAAGCCGCAGCCAATGTTGTAGCCATGGCAACAATACTGGTTGAAGCAGTTAACTCCAACAACGCCCAAACCCGTGAGGACCTATACAAACAGATTGACAAACTGGAAAATAAAGGCGACGAATACACTCACCAGATTTACCTGGAGCTTGGCAAAAACTTCATCACACCGTTTGATCGTGAGGATATCCATGCCCTTGCAACAGCCATTGATGACGTAGCCGATTATATACAAGGCGCTGCAAACCGCATGAGCCTGTACCGGATAGATGATTTGAATGAGCATATCCGCAAACTATCTGACCTGATATTGCAGGCCAGCATTGATTTGGAAAAAGCTGTAAAAGAACTGAAAGATCTCAGAAATGTACGCAACATAGCCGATTCATGCATCAGGATAAACAGTGTTGAAAACCAGGCCGATTATGTTTTTGACCGCGCCGTAGCCGATCTGTTCCTGTACGAAAAGGATGCGATCCGCCTGATCAAATACAAAGAAATATTAGCCGCTCTGGAAACTGCCACCGATATGTGTGAAGATGCAGCTAATGTTATGGAGTCAATCTTAGTTAAAAACGCTTAAGTAAATCTTATCCCCAGCTAAATGGTTACTTCCCTACTTGTAGTTATTGTTGTACTCGCCCTGTTGTTTGATTATACCAATGGCTTTCATGATGCAGCTAACTCAATTGCTACCATCGTATCTACCAAAGTGTTAACGCCTTTTCAGGCTGTGTTAATGGCTGCGGTATTCAACTTTGCCGCTTACTTTTTTATCAAAGACCATAAAGTAGCCAATACCGTATCAAAAATTGTATTGGAGCAGTATGTTACCCTGCATGTGATCCTGGCAGGTTTAGTAGCCGCCATCACCTGGAACCTGTTTACCTGGTGGTTCGGAATCCCTTCCAGTTCGTCACACACCCTTATTGGCGGCTTCGCCGGAGCCGGTATGACCAATGCGCTTTACATGGGCGCTAATGCCCTCCATGCTGTTGAAATGCAATATGTACTTAAAATTGTTGCTTACATCGTATTGGCGCCGTTTATTGGTTTGATCATAGCCTATGTTGTAACCATATTAATACTACACCTGTGCAAAGCTGCAAGACCAGCCACTGCCGAACGTTGGTTTAAGCGTATGCAGTTGGTGTCATCGGCAGCATTAAGCTTTGCTCACGGTGGTAACGATGCACAAAAAGTGATGGGGATTTTATATGTAACCCTGATTGCTTCAAAGGTTATTAAACCGGGCTCGGTAATGCCTGAGTGGATCCCGTTAGCTTGTTATTCGGCTATTGCTGCCGGTACTATGTCGGGCGGTTGGAAAATTGTTAAAACCATGGGGTCAAAAATAACCAAGGTTACTCCGCTTGAAGGTGTAAGTGCTGAAACCGCTGGTGCTATTACATTATTTATTACCGAGCGTTTCGGGATCCCGGTGTCAACAACACATACTATTACTGGTTCAATTATTGGCGTAGGCTTAACCAAACGTGTATCCGCGGTACGCTGGGGCGTAACCATTAATCTGGTTTGGGCCTGGATCATTACCATACCTATTTCGGCACTCATAGCAGCCGGTGTATTTGCATTGTTACATTTCTTTGCATAGGCAAACCGACGGTAATTTTGTTAGCTTTACTCTTACTATGAAAACAAGACTGATCATTATTCCCGCTTTAATAGCCTTTATTACCTTAACCAGTTGTGATACGCTGAACCAGGTAGCCAACGCCACCGTACAAAACCAGGGAACACCCTCGTCTCTTGAAATTGGTAATGGTTTAAAACAAGCCCTTGAAATAGGCACCGGAAAAAGTTCAGATCAGCTATCGGCACTTAATGGTTTTTTTGGCAATGCCGCCATTAAAATCCTTTTTCCGCCCGAAGCTCAGAAAGCAGAAAAAACTTTACGCGGACTTGGTTTAAACAGCCTTTGCGATAATGTGATCCTTTCGCTTAACCGTGCTGCCGAAGATGCCGCAAAGCAGGCAAAGCCTATTTTTGTTGATGCCATTAAGCAAATGACCCTGCAGGATGTTACCAATATTTTATTGGGCAGTCAGGATGCAGCAACACAATACTTTAAACGCACTACCACAGCAAAATTAAGTCTCCAATTTAAGCCTGTTATTCAAGGCAGCTTAAACAAGGTGAACGCTACCAAATACTATACAGATGCAGCCCAGGCCTACAATAAAGTACCATTTGTAAAAAAGCTAAATCCGGATATTACCGATTATGTTACCCAAAAAGCTATCGACGGCTTATTTGTGGAGATAGCTAAAGAAGAACTTAACATCCGCCAAAATCTTGGTGCACGCACCACACCTTTATTGCAAAAAGTGTTCGCTTTTGCTGATAAGAAGAAAACTACCGGACAATAAGACAACACTAAAAGATATAAAAAAGGCTGTGTCGAGAGTAGATCGACACAGCCTTTTTTATTAGGAATGATTTCTTATTTCTGCTTTTGGAATTTAACCTTTACAGTAACAACCTCGGGCTTGTTGTTGGTGCTGCCAACCCATGAGGGGCCATTTTTAATGAGTTCGATAGCCTTTTGATCAGCCGTTTCATTCAGGCTCTTTTTAACACTGAACTCATCGATTATGCCACTCGGAAATACCGTAAAGGTTACGGTAACCGTGCCAGTAGTATTATCAGGCAATACTGCATTGGTTTGCAGGTATTTTTTCAAACTGCCCCAACCCAACTGCGGATGTGCCGCCGTGACGCTTACATCGCTATTGTCATCATCTCTTTTAGATGTAGTTACTACCACTTCACTCAACGCCCTGGAATCGGGCTTAAGCGCTACTTTGACACTATCACCGCGTGTTGCACTAATCTGTCTTGGTTCGTAACCAATATAAACCACGTCAAGCGTAGCTTTATCACCCGGCGAGCTCAGTGCAAATTTCCCGTTTACATCAGTTACCGTACTTCGATTGGTGCCTTTGATCCTGATTGCTGCGCCAATCAACGGAGAGCCATCATCTCTGGAAATAATGGTACCGGCAATGTATAACGACTCGGCTGCCGCTTTGCCACCAAAAACAGTTGTCGGTGAAGATGTAACGCCATCAACCTTTCCGGGCAATTTAAATTGCAGCGGGCCTTTTGATTTGGCTACGGTAGTATTCGCTCTCAATAGAATCGCATCCGAGCTTGCTGTATCTTTTTTAACAATTGGAGCTGTATATCCGGCTACTATCCGTTCACTTAAATTGCTTTCTTCTTTTAGTACAACCTTATCTTTGGCTGCTGGCGCAGGAGCTACCGGTTCTGCCAACATATTGCTGCCTGCCGGAGGGGTGATACTGCCGGCAGTTTTATTATCACCGGCCGAGATCTCCTGTTGATAAAGCGCATTAGCCGATTGCTTTATTTTTCTTGTTTTTTTGGTTACCGCAATTAAAGGTGCCTGCACAGTTCCTGGCAGATTTGTATTCGCTTTTTTAACCGTGTCGGTTATTTTTATGGTATCGGCAGCGGCAGCCAGAGGCGGCGTAGAATTTTTGTTTTCTGCAATATTATTGCTCTGCAATTCGGGTTTAGACGCCCTGTTAAGATAAAGACCACCTAAACTTAATGCAATTAAAACCGAAGCCGCAATGGGCCAAACAGTCCATGGTATTACACGGCCTTTATTTTCTCCTGTACGTTGCTGCAGCCTCGCTGTAAGGTCGCCAAGGTTTAATTGTTGACTTGTCCCCATGTTTTCATATCCTTCCAATGCATCCATCAAAAAAGGGTCGTTTAGTGCCTCCATCTCCAGTTTATGCATAGCACGGGCATCAAGCTCTCCGTTGAGATACTTCTGTATTTGCAATATATTTGCCTTTTTACTATGCACTGTTCCGTTCGAGGCAAATTTTCAAATTCCTTTTACCGTTCTGGATATAGCTTTTTACCTCATTTAAAGTATATCCGGTTATATCGGCAATTTCTTTATAACACTTCTCTTTTAAATAAAACAGGTCGATACTTTGTTTTTGTCCGCCGTTCAGGCCTGCTATACAATTTTCCAAAGCTTTCAACGCTTCTTCCCTGTTATTATCATCAGGATGCAAAAAGGGGGTAAATTCCATAACTTCATCTAAATTAACCAACTCCATCTTTTTACCGCTCCGCAGCTGCATCAAACAATAATTACGCCCAAGTACATAAACCCAATTCCTGAACTGGTTAATTTCATGCTTTTTAACCTTATCAACCAATTCTTCAAAAATGCCCATTACAGCATCTTTGGCCAGTTCTTCATCCTTCAGATATTTAAGGCAAACGCCATAAACAAGGGGCATATATCGTTCATATAAGCTGCCCAAAACTGTTAGGTTACCGCTTGCGCGATAATCACTAAGTAGTTCCTCGTCTGTTGATTTCCCTTGCTTTTTGGGTTTTATAAATAGGTTCATTAAACATACAAAATTAATTTATTTAAACGGTTTATGGAAATTAACTGCCTGCATACTGCTGTATTAAAGGAAAATAAACAAATAACAAAATATTTTCAACAAAGATCTCCTAAAAAAGAAGGTAAGGTTATTGTACAACAATCAAGAGTAAAATGTGATTAAAAAAGATTTTAAATAAAAAAGCGATGCTTCACGGCATCGCTTTTTTATTTAAAATTACAGCAATTATTACCTTGCCGGTTGTGGTTTTGGTAACTCCTTACGCGGGATCATTTCAGCGCGTTGTGAGGTATGATAAACAAACGAAGCAACAATTGTAGCAGCTTGTTTAAGATCGTCTTCAATCAGGCGATCGTAAGTGTCCTGGTTGCTGTGGTGGGTACGCGTACCGTAGTCAATGGCGTCCTGGATAAATTGGAAGCCAGGAATACCCACCGCATCAAACGAAAGGTGATCTGTACCGCCTGTGTTGCGGATGGTAAGTGTGGTTGCGCCAAGATCTTTAAAAGGCTCGAGCCAGGCTTTAAAGATAGGAGCTGCAGCCGAATCGCCCTGTAAGTATACCCCGCGAATTTTGCCCGTACCGTTATCCAGGTTATAGTAGGCCGAAAGTTTTGCCTGCTCAGGTTTTAATTCCATAGTTTTAGGATCGCCGAAATGATTAGCTACATATCCGCGCGAACCAAACAAGCCCTGCTCTTCCGAACTCCATAACGCGATACGGATAGTACGTTTTGGTTTGAAGTTAATGGCTTTTAAAATACGCATAGCCTCCAGCATTACCGCGCTGCCTGCCGCGTTATCGGTGGCACCGGTAGCTGCATGCCATGAATCAAGGTGACCGCCTATCATTACTACCTGGTCTTTCAGTTTTTTATCCGTACCCGGAATTTCAGCAACTACGTCATAACCCTGCAGGTCATCCGTAATAAATTGTGTTTTGATATCAGCTTCCAGTTGTACCGGCTGACCGCCTTTTACAAGGCGCAAAATGCGCTGGTAATCTTCGCTGCTGGTTTCAAGTTCGGGAGCAACCGCTTTGGCAGTATCAGCATATGAAGCGCCGTTGGTAGTAAACACCGTACCATCGGTACCGCGCGCCTGACTTAATACCAGCCCTGCTTTTTCATCAACCAAAAACTGGCTTAGCGCAGTCCTGAAAGCACGTAGTTTACGGAAAGAGGCCATCTGTGCTGCATTTGGATCAGCAACATTCCTGCGCGGACCAGCGGGAGCAGCTTTGGCGTTTTCCATTTCAGCAAGCTCCTCATCGGTGTAACGGGCGGCATCAACTTTCCAGGTACGCTCGGTAGGGGCCTTGGTATCAAATATCACAATTTTGCCGGCCAGCTTACCTTTGTATTGCTCAAGCTCGGCGGCAGAATCAGCTTTGATCAGGGTGACTTCGCCTTTGATCAAACCGTTTGTGCCGGGTGTCCAGGCTTTGGGGATGGCGATGATGGCATGATAGTAGGGAACCGTGATAGCTGCGTAGTTTTTTTGAACTTCCCAGCCTTTGCCGAATTTACCCCAGGCTTCCAATTTAGCGTTAGCCATTCCCCAGGTTTTAAGTTGATTAACAGCCCAGTTTTGAGCACGTTTTAATCCCGGAGAATTAGCAAGCCTCGGCCCCGAAACATCAGTAAGGTAAAACGCCGTTTCCATTACTTTTGAATGGCTAAGGCCTTCTTCCCTTATTTTTTGAACCATAGCAGCATCAACAGGTTCCTGCGCAAACGAGGGCACTGCAATACCCGCCGTAATTAAACACGAAAAGAGTAGTTTTAATTTCATATATAATAAATTATAAGATCAGTTAAAACAAACCTATTTATTATAAATTAAATTCGGGAATATATTGTGTTAAAAAAGTTGTTACACAGGATGGATTACTAAGGTCTCTGGCCAGAGTTACATAGCATGTGGTAGTGCCGGATATTGTCTTTGTAATTGTACGCCCGGTCAATGCTATCCGCCAGTTGGTGTTCAGTTTTTAAAGTGTGAACACATGATATTTTTTTCTAAAAATTAGCTATTGATAATCAGGCATTTATAATTTATAAAAAATCTAAAACAAACTACCCTGAACAGATGACCATTGATAACCAATGGGTTATAAAATCTTAGTTTAAAAGACTGAACACCCTGTTTTTAAAAGCTGAACACTGACAAAATATTGCCAGTAACTTCAATCTGAAATAAAAAAAGCATGCTGTTTGTGCGCTTTAGACACTCACGGTATTAATTCTCTTTTCAAGATTTACAAAAAGAGGAACAAATTAAGCAGGAAGCTTAACTCGTTTTAGGACGAAGTTACGCTATCGCTAAACTTCGACCAGTTCGAGCAACCTGTATATTGCACGCAAACGCAAGGTAAACAAAAGTTCACTTTTCCCTTGGCAATAAGTGAAGTTTTGTTTACCTTTAATGTTGTCTTAAGGAAGGAGAAATGAAATGTTCAGAATTACTTAAACTTATTAAAAAAAGCCGGATGGTATGAAGTTCGACAGGCGGGAAGTCATATTATATTAAGACACCCTGACAAAGCAGAAAACCTAATTTTCCCAAATCACTGGAGTGCTGAAATGGGAAAAGGGTTAGCAGAGAAATTGAAAAAGCAGGCGGGGCTTAAATAGTCTCTCTTTTTGCAGTCATATAGGTTTCTTGTATCCTAATTACAAGTGCAGATCCGGCGTTAAGGATAGATGATTTAATACTAAGCACATCATGAAGAACCACACATTCACCGTTGGCAAAACCAATACTGGCTTTGACGGATACTATGAAGAAAATGATTTAATAGTGGCTGTCACAACAGGTAACAATATAGCCGAATTAAAAAATAACGCTTTAGAGGCCTACAATTTATATGCTGAAGAATCGAAGAAAAAGCCGGCTACAATTGATCAAATTACATTTAAATACGATCTCGCATCATTCTTTGAATTTTATAAAGAGATCAATGCTTCAGCTTTGGGACAACGGATCGGCATACAAAAAAGCTTATTGTCTGAATATGTTAACGGTAAACGTACCCCTTCTGAAAAGCAGGTAAGCAGAATACTAAACGGAATTAAGCAATTGGGGAAGGAATTGAGTGAGCTGGAATTAGTGTAAAAGATAAATTGGAGCGGGCTTCCGCTATAGATTCTTCCATTTCAGAGATTCTAAATGTCCAGAATCCTATGGTACAATACTAATAGCATTTTTGAACGTAAAAGAATAATGATTTTAGGTCGATGGGATTATCTCATTCATATCAAATAAGGTAGCTTCCTTAAGCACATTAAACCCAATATAAATGAAGAGGTATATTCTTGATGGTAATATTTTCGATCAAATCTTAGATCAAAAGATCAACATCGCTTTAATTAAAAGCAAGGGCGATCTATATATTACTAATGTTCAGATAAGTGAATTAAAAAATATACCCGTTGATAATAGAAGAAACGAGATGCTTAAAATACTGAGCGATTTAAATCCTATTAAATTAAACCTGGAATCTGGTATTTGGTTAGACGATATTTACTGGGATGATGATCAGCCTTGGCTGGATAATATAGGTGATACATGCGGAGCTTTGTATGGAAATTCAAGAGGTACCAAAAAATGGAAAGATGCCTTAATTGGTGAAGTTGCAAAAAAGCAATCACTTATATTGGTCACTAATGATATTGGCTTTAATAAACGTGCAATAAAAAACGGTATTGACATGATTTTATTTGAAGATTTCTTAAAGTCATAATTATACCTAAATATCTCCTGCGTTATAACAAGCAACTACTATATTGTATTTAAACAAAAAAGGGCTCATCTTTTACAGATAAGCCCTTGATATTTTAAAGCTGTTGTTGTTTATGCCAGCTTGCGTTTAACTTCTACGTTTTCGTAAGCTTCAACAATGTCGCCTACTTCAATATTGTTAAAGTTGTTGATGTTCAAACCGCACTCATAACCTGTAGCAACTTCTTTCACGTCGTCTTTAAAGCGCTTCAGTGAAGCCAGTTCGCCGGTGTAGATCACCACACCATCACGAACGATGCGGATCTTACTGTTACGGTTAATTTTACCATCAAGTACCATACAACCTGCAATAGTACCCACCTTGCTGATCTTGAAGGTTTCGCGGATCTCAACGTTAGCCACGATCTTCTCTTCAAAGGTTGGTGCAAGCATACCTTCCATCGCCGCTTTGATCTCGTTGATCGCGTCGTAGATGATTGAGTACAGCCTGATATCTATCTGCTCGGCTTCGGCCAGTTTACGGGCGCCGCCTGAAGGACGTACCTGGAAACCGATGATGATCGCATCAGATGCCGATGCCAGCAATACGTCTGATTCGGAGATCTGACCTACCGCTTTCGAGATGATGTTCACCTGGATCTGCTCTGTTGACAGTTTCAGTAATGAATCTGACAAGGCCTCGATAGAACCATCCACGTCACCTTTAACAATGATGTTAAGCTCCTTAAAGTTACCAACTGCCAAACGACGGCCGATCTCATCAAGGGTGATGTGTTTTTGTGTACGTAAGCCCTGCTCGCGTTGTAATTGTAAGCGTTTGTTGGCAATTTCACGTGCTTCAACTTCGCTTTCAAGCGCATTAAACTTGTCGCCCGCTGTTGGTGCACCCTGCATACCCAATACCTGTACCGGTGTTGAAGGCCCTGCCGAGTCCACACGCTGACCACGCTCATTAGTTAACGCTTTTACACGACCGCTGTAGCACCCTGCCAGTATCGGATCGCCCACTTTCAAGCGGCCGGCCTGTACCAGGATGGTGGTAACGATACCACGGCCTTTATCCAACGCAGCCTCAATAACTGTACCTACGGCACGTTTGTTAGGGTTGGCTTTCAATTCAAGCAATTCAGCCTCAAGCAATACTTTTTCCAATAGCAGGTCAACATTTAAGCCTGTTTTGGCTGATATTTCCTGCGACTGGTATTTACCGCCCCACTCTTCAACCAAAATATTCATGGCCGAAAGTTGTTCCCTTACCTTATCGGCATTGGCGCCCGGCTTGTCAATTTTGTTGAAAGCGAAGATGATCGGTGCACCTGCAGCCTGCGCGTGGTTTATGGCCTCGCGGGTTTGCGGCATCACACTATCGTCGGCAGCTATCACTATAATTACTATATCCGTAACCTGTGCACCCCTTGCACGCATAGCGGTAAACGCTTCGTGACCCGGTGTATCCAGGAAGGTGATCTTTCCTTTATTATCAGGTAATGTTACTTCGTAAGCACCAATGTGCTGGGTTATACCACCCGCTTCGCCGCCTATTACGTTGGTTTTACGTATAAAGTCGAGCAATGAGGTTTTACCGTGGTCAACGTGGCCCATGATGGTTACGATTGGTGCACGTGTCACCAGGTCGGCCGGATCATCAGGCTGGTCAAGGTTGGCTTCCTCATCCTGCGGTTTCACAAATTCAACCTGGTAACCAAACTCGTCGGCCACAATTGAAAGTGTTTCGGCATCAAGCCGTTGGTTAATAGAAACGAACATACCCAGGCTCATACAGGTTGAAATGATCTGCGTTACAGATACATCCATCATGCTTGCCAGCTCGTTTGCTGTTACGAACTCGGTAACCTTCAATACTTTTGATTGAAGTTCCTGCTCCATTGCCAGCTCTTCGGCACTTGCAGCCACGTCATCACGTTTTTGACGACGGAATTTAGCACGCTGTGCAAACTTGCCCGACTTACCTGCGCCGCTTAAGCGTGCAAGTGTAGCCTTGATCTGATCTTGTATATCCTTTTCTGAAGGTTCTTCTTTAGGGCCGCTGTTTTGAGGAACATTGTTGTTACGGTTGTTCCTGAAATCCGGACGGTGGCCACCGCCTCCGCCTTGTCCCTGACCTGGTCCGCTGTTTCCTGGGGCACCGTGTGTACGGTTCCTGAAATCCGGACGGTTAGGGTTAATGGTACCTCCACCGCTTGGCTGCTGGCCTTGCGGATGATTACCGCCACCACCGCCTTGCTGGCCGTGAGGATGATTGCCACCACCGCCTTGCTGCGGATGAGGGTTACCCTGGTTATCTTTACGCTTACGTTTGCGTTTATGATCGGCCGAGTTGTTATTAGAGTTTGATGACGAAGCTACCGGGTTGCGTTTTGGCGCATTTACCGGCAACTGGATCTTACCAATAATGTTCGGGCCTGTTAAACGTTCAGCTTTAGCGCGGATCACATCCGGTTCCTGGCTTTCATCAGGCGCTGGTGCAGCCGGTGTTTCGGGAGCAGCCGGAGGTGTTACAACCGGTGCTTTTTCAACAACTGGTGCAGCAACAGGCGCTTTTGGCTCTTCGGCTTTAGGCGTTTCTGCAACAACAGGTGCTGCCGGTTTTGGTGCCTCAACCTTTGGTGGCTCAGGTACAACCGGTGCTACTGGTGTTGGCGCTTCAACCTTTGGCTCGGCAGGTGCCGGAGCTGGTGTCGGCGTTGGCGCAGGGGCCGGGGCCTGTGCAACAGGCTCAGGTTGTTTAACAACTTCCACTGGTTTTTCCGCAGGCTTCTCCGCCTGTGGCTGTGGCTTAGCATTCAGGTTGTTAAGGTCAATTTTCCCAATCACCTTAACACCAGGTAATACGTCATTGCGCTCTTCAGAACGTGCAGGAGCTTGTACTGCCGGAGCAGGCTCAGCCGGTTTTGGTTTCTCAACCTGCGGCTGTGCAAAGTGCCCTGTATTCTTGATCAGTATCTCTTCGTTCTCAAAATCGCGCGAACGGCGGTTCTCAACCGGCTTTTCAGGAAACTGTGCAGCAGGCTCTTCTTTCCTTATCTTTCCGATACTGATCTGCTTAGCTTCCTCCTTAATACTTTTGTCAACAGCAAATTCCTTTAACAGGGCATTGTACATATCGTTATCCAGCTTGGCCATAGGATGCTTGTCAACCTTGTATCCTTTGGTAGCTAAATAATCGACAAGGGTACCCATGCCAATGTTCAGTTCTTTTACTGCTTTAATTAATTTTATGGATTTGTCTTCTGACATTTAATATTACTTACTTTCTCTGCTTATTCGGTGCAAAAATACGATTTTAATTTTGCTTATTATGCTTATTCAAACTCCGCATTCAAAATTGATAGCACTTCTTTTACCGTTTCTTCCTCTAAATCGGTACGTTTTACCAGTTCACCAACGGTTAAGGCCAGTACTGATTTTGCTGTATCCAAACCAATGCGTTTAAATTCGTCAAGGATCCAGCTATCAATTTCGTCTGAAAATTCTTCGATGTCCACATCCTCGTCATGCTCATCGGCCTCACGGTAAACATCAATTTCATAGCCTGTCAATTTTCCGGCCAGCTTAATGTTATGTCCGCCACGACCAATAGCTAATGATACCTGATCGGGTTTTAAATACACGGCAGCTGTTTTTTTATCATCATCTAATTTAATAGAAGTGATCTTGGCCGGTGACAATGCACGCTGGATATATAGCTGAACGTTATTGGTAAAGTTAATAACGTCGATATTTTCATTTTTTAACTCACGTACTATACCGTGGATACGTGAACCTTTCATACCTACACAGGCGCCAACCGGATCGATACGGTCGTCATATGATTCAACCGCAACTTTAGCACGTTCGCCCGGTTCGCGTACAATTTTCTTGATGGTGATTAAGCCATCAAAAATTTCCGGTACTTCAAGCTCAAACAAACGCTGTAAAAATTCAGGCGCTGTACGTGAAATGATGATCTTAGGGTTACTGTTCAGCATGTCTACCTTAGATACAACAGCTTTAACGCTGTCACCTTTCTTAAAGTAGTCGGCCGGGATCTGCTCTGTTTTTGGCAGCAACAACTCGTTACCTTCATCATCCAATACCAAAGTTTCTTTTTTCCAAACCTGGTAAACCTCGCCTGTAACAATTTCACCTACGCGGTCTTTATATTTTTTGAAGATCTCGTCTTTCTCTAATTCCAGAATTTTTGATACCAGTGTTTGGCGGGCGGCTAAAATAGCACGACGGCCAAAGCTCTCTAAAGTGATCTGCTCAATATAATCATCACCAACTTCAAGGTCGGCGTCATATAAGTGAGCCTCGGCAAGTTCTATCTCCAGGTCGTCGTCCTCGCTAAAGCCATCTTCCATAACTTTACGGGTACGCCAGATCTCTAAGTCACCGTTGTCGGTGTTCACAATTACGTCGCAATTTTCGTCCGTACCGTACTTTTTCCTGATCATGCTTCTGAAAACGTCTTCCAGTACGCTCATCATGGTAGGGCGGTCAATGTTCTTGAAATCTTTAAATTCCTGAAAAGAATCAATTAAATTAATATTGCTCATTTTTTACTTAAATGATATTAAAACCTTTGTTTCTGTTATTTGCTCCATCGGGATAACGCTTTCAATAACCTGCGCCTTTTTCCCTTTTTCTTTTACTTTTTCTTCAATGGTGATGGCATCCTCGGTTAGGCCTGTCAATGTGCCTTCGCGTTTAGCGCCATCTTTCATTTTGATGCCCAGGTTACGGCCAACATTTTTGGCGTATTGCCTTGGCGACGACAGCGGAAAATCAATACCCGGCGATGAAACCTCGAGGTTATAAGCGGTTTCAATCACGTTTTCTTCTTCCAGATGGAAACCTACGTGCCTGCTTACCTGTACACATTCATCAATGCCGATACCGTTATCGCCATCAAGCAGTATAATCAGCTTACCGTTCGAGTGCATTTTTATATCCACTATAAACAGGTGCGGCTTGTCTGCTATTTTCTCTTCTACCAGTTCTTTTACCCTTTTTTCAATATTCATTACCCACCGGTGTTTTTGACTGAATAATTTTGATTGATAAAATAAAAGAGGGGACTAATTGCCCCCTCTTTTATTAACGGTTGCAAATATAATCAAAATTATTAAATTTTCAAGCATCAAGGTAGTTTATTGCTTAAAAATCAAATCTGTATAGTGCAGTGTACCGGGTTTACTGCGGCTTTTTATCAAATCGGTCAGCGTACCACCGGCCCCAAAATCATAATAACGAAAAAAGTAGGTTTGCTGTGTGCTGAAAGCTGTATCTGGTGTAAAAATAACTACATTATCTTTAACTGTATAGCGTCCTGGTTGTACAGGCTGCAGGTTTCGCATGCTGGTATCGGCAGGCATGCGGTAAACGGCCATTAACGTTTCCCAGGCCCGGGCAGATGAGTCGCGGCTGATCTCGCTGATAATAGCGGGATCGAACCCTGTAATTTGCAGTGCTTTTCCGTTATTAGCCGGGCTGATAGTTACCAATGTTTTGGTTGACGTTTCTGTACAACTGAACAAACACAACAGCAGGAGTAAAAGAGGAATATGTTTTTTCATTTGGCAAGATAGGTTTATTGTAATAAAAAGCGGATATTTCTGTTTACAACACAAAACCTATCGCAATTGAAACTGAAGCCTTTATTCCTGTTGATATCAATACTCTTCTGCTGTGTTAAAGTTAATGCCGAGATACCCCGGATCAACCTTGACCGCGTTAAGACAAAAGCTAAACAAAGCCTTGTATTTTGCCGGCAACGGGGATATAACACCCGCTATTGCATTTTAATTGATATGGCCCTGCCATCGGGCGTTAAACGTTTTGTGGTATGGGATTTCAGGAAAAACGAGGTGCTAATCTCGGGCTTGGTGAGCCATGGCTGCGGCCGGAACCCATGGAGCGGCGAATGGTCAAAAGATAAACCTGCATTCAGTAACCTGGATGGCAGCCATTGTACTGCTCCCGGAAAATACCAAATTGATGGCCGGGCCTATAGCGCCTGGGGAATCCACGTAAAATATTACCTTACCGGCTTGGAAAGCAGTAATAACAATGCTTTAGCAAGGCAAATCGTTTTCCACTCCTGGGAACAAGTATCTGAAACCGAAGTTTACCCCAAAGGGACACCTGAAGGCTGGGGCTGCCCGGCTATTTCAAATAATACCATGAAGGCTGTGGATGCTTTATTGAAGAAACAAAGGAAGCATGTGTTGTTGTGGATATATCAATAGCATAGTTTGCGACCGTGGGACACGGTAGCAGGGTTAAATTATACTCCTTCTTTCACTGTCAAGATAATTAAACTGGCTTTTCTCCAACTTTTCTTCTAAGGCGTCCAGCCCATTTTGCATTTTATAGTTCCGTTCTTGTAATGTTATGGGGATAAGCCAAAAGCAAGATATTGTTTTATGGTTATTGCCAGAATCAAACAACTCAAGATTAGGCCCATCTAAATAAGGTAAAGAAATTAAACCATAACTGCACTCTGAATTTCTCTGCCATGGCCGTCCAAAATTAACCGTATGCCCTAAATCGAGGTTTTGATCAACATTATGGAAATAAACTACACTTGTTAATAATTCTAATATAGAACTATCCTGAATGGCCGAAAATAAATGTAGTTCGACAGGTTTTTTATGCGTAAATACAGACATGCCACATGTTGCATAAGTCCACATTTTTCCCTTGTCGGTTGGTTTAAATTCTAAAATTGTAAGCTTATTATCAAGTTCATTGATAGGCCCCGTTGTCCATATCTTCTCTTCAAAGTTGCTCCCCCAATTTGATATATAATACTCTTTGATCAGTTTGTTGTAAATGCTCATCTTGTAAATGCATTTTTATTAACTTGTCCACCTCGCTAAGCGCATGAGATCCCGAAATAAATTCGGGACGACGGGTGGATGTAGGAGATTTATTTTTTCAATCATCTTGCGCTCGTTTGCGGTGGGATATAAAAACCATGTCATTGCGAGCGTAGCGCGGCAATCTCGTCGGATGCAGAGCGGATTTGCACAGTATTTATGCACGGCTGCGGGATTGCCGCGTCGCCTCCCTCGCTTGCCAACCATGCAGCTCCTCGCAAGTAGTCATTTTTTAATTTACTCTACTTCTTCAACGTTCCCTCAAACAATTTATAGATCCGTTTATACTCATCCGTCCAACTGCTGGGTTGTTCAAAGCCGTGATCCTCTATGGGGTATGAAGCCAGTTCCCAATTTTCTTTGTGCAGCTCTATCAGTTTTTGAGTAAGGCGAATGATATCCTGGTAGTTTACATTCTGGTCTATCATGCCATGCAGCATCAGCAGATTGCCTTTTAAACCGTTGGCAAAGTAAATAGGCGAGCTTTTACGGTAAGCCTGTTCATCAGTAAAAGGTTCATTCAATATGTTCGAGGTATACTCATGGTTGTAGTGTGCCCAGTCGGTAACGGAGCGGATAGCCCCGCCTGCCGCAAAAACATCAGGTTCGGTGAACATGCCCATCAGGGTAATGAAGCCACCATATGAACCGCCGTACAAACCAACATGCTTAGGGTTAACACCATATTTGTCAACCAGCAGCTTTACGCCGTCCACCTGGTCGGTGAGGTCTTTGCCACCCATATGGCGGTAAATGCCGGTACGGAAATCGCGGCCATAACCGGCGCTTGCGGTATAATCGATATCCAGTACGGTATAACCGTTATCGGCCAGCATGTTGTTGAACATATATTCGCGGAAGTAGTAGCTCCATGAATATGTAACATTTTGCAGGTACCCCGCTCCGTGTACAAATACAACGGCCGGTTTTGCAGGATCGGCTTTTTTAGGCTGATATAAACGCGCATAAACATCGGCACCGTAACGGTTTTTGAACGTGATGATCTCTGGGTCGCGCCATGGGTACGACAGGTATTCGGCCGAAACAGAAATGGTTATTTTTACCGCTTTTGCACCCGGTTTATTAGCCTGGACGTATAGCTCCCAGGGCCTGTTTGAATAAGAATAGCGAATAGCCAGCCATTTTTCATCGGGCGAAAGTGTTACCTCGTTGCCGCCCTTCATGCCGGTAATTTTAACTGGCGTGCCGCCGCCAACCGGGATGCTGTAAAAATGGGTAATACCAGGGTGATCGATATTGGCGGTAAAATAAAACGTTTTTTTATTCTGGCTCAACTGCAAGGTTTGCACTTCCCACTTGCCGCTGGTAAGTTGTTTTTTCGCTCCGCTGGTTACATCAACCACATAAATATGTGAGTAACCGCTGGCCTCGCTCTGGTAATAAAAATGGGTATCGTCAATAAAACCCGCGTTTCCGGGATCATCAATGCCGGGGCCTCCAATCCATGCTTCGTCACGCTGACGGTCAAGCAGGGTTAGTTTACCGGTAACCGGGTCGAGGCGCATGATCCAGCAATCCTTATTATCCTGTGACGATATAATTGCCACCGCATTGCTGCCGCTTTCATTCCACAAAACGCCATCGATGTTTACCGGCCTGTCAGCGTTTTGCTTTTGGCGGGCTTTTAATTCTTCGGGATAATCTTTTAAATAATCGGGCAGGTCTTTGATACCGGGGATCTCTGACGTAATAACCGGGTAAACAGCTTCACGGCGCTTATCGTATACAAAAGCCTCGGAAGTTGAAGATGGCCGGCCAACCTTTGAACGGTTAGGGATGTCCTCGGTATACCCGGATGCAGTAACATAGTTGGGTACAATAGCATTCTGTACCCCATCCGCACGTTTGGTGAGGCGATAAGTGATAAACCTGCTATCCGGGCTGATCTGTACCGCGCTAAGTCTTTTATCGCCAAAAGGAATCTCTTTTAATTTATCAGGTTTCAGCAGTGCGGTTTCTGTCGAATCCTTTTTTTCATCCTTCGCTTCTTTTTTAACGATCTCAAATAGTTCAAGCTGTTGCTTTTTGAGCCATTGTTCCTGCTCGTTGGGTTTATCCTTTGCTTTTATATCAGCTGTGGCCCGTACAAAATTGGTAAGCTGTACCAGGCTGCCGCCGTTCAGGTTCAGGGCGAAAAGGTTATTATCCTCCTTATAAATGATCTTTGTTTCATCGCCATTAAAAGCCGGACTATCCTCTTGCTCAACAGTGTTAGTTAACCGGGTTGTTTTATTGCTTTTTACATCGTACAAAAACAGGTCGCCATTTTTGCTGAACACTTTTTGGCTGTGTTTTTTGTTCCATTCGCCGTTAGCAGGTGTCAAATCGCGCTGCTCGGCAATGCTGACTTTTTGTACCCTGTTATCTGCCGGACTAACAGCATATAACCTTGTATCACCTGAGGCATCATCATCCCATTTAAAATAGATCTTTTTACTATCGTTGGCCCAACGGATATTGGAGGGCGAAACACCGATCCATTTCGGGTCGCGCATAATTTTTTCGATGGTAAGGGTATCCAGCTTTTGGGCAAAAGCGCCTGTTGCCGGGATCAGGAACAATAAGCTTAAAAGTTTTTTCATATCTCAATAAAGCATGCAATTTAACAGTTTAGCCAATGATTGCTATTTTTAAGCATTTTATTGTTACAATATGGAGCTACAGGGCTACGGATTTTTATTAAGGGCATGGCAACGGGGCGATGAAATATCACTTCAAAAGCATGCAAACAACCCTAAAGTATCGGCTTTTTTACGCAATAGGTTTCCGTATCCCTATACCCTGGATGACGCTTCATTTTGGATAAACCTGGTAAAAGATCAGCAGCCTTTAACCGGGTTTGCAATAGTAATTAACGGCGAAGCCTGCGGAGGCATTGGCGTTGAGTTATTTAGTGAAGAAAGCCGCATAACTGCCGAAATTGGTTACTGGCTTGGCGAAGAGCATTGGGGAAAGGGTATCATGACAGCGGCTGTAAAGCTGGTAACTACATACGCATTTGAACATTTCCCGCTGATACGGATTGAAGCCGGGGTATATGACAAAAACACAGCATCCATGCGGGTACTTGAAAAGACCGGTTATTTAAAAGAAGCCGTGATGCGAAAATCGATCATTAAAAATGGCGAGGTGATGGATAAGCACATGTATGTTATATTTAAGGATGACGCGGGTGAAATGGCTACTTTGTCATTTTGAATAACGGAACATCTTCTATACCATATCAAAAATCTTTCTCGCAAAGGCGCCAAGACGCAAAAGACTTTCTTAGCGGCTTCGCGCCTTTGCGAGATTATATAGAAATTAGTTGAGTCATCTGCTGAAAAAGGTAAAAGCCTCATCATTGGTGATAAAGATGGCAGTTTCAAAGCTGTACCCGCTAAGGAGCTTTTGAAAACGCTTCCTGCTAAATAGTCCATCGTAAAAAAGGGGAGGAAATTATAGTTCCTTCCGCATTACATAATCATTCATCCAGTATTTGCCAATAGCTATATCCTCTTCATATGCTATGCTAAACCCCATCTTTTCATAAAACGACTTGGCATTGTTATACCGGTTTACATTAAGTTCCAGCGTTTGCTTACCGGCACCCTTAGTTTTGTGAGCCACCTCATTGATCAGTATTTTTCCGTAACCTTTACCCTGGGTTTCGGGCAGGCAGTATAGCTTATGCAATTTATATATCTCCGGATTTTCCTCACGGGGTGAGTACGCTGCAAACGCTACAGGTTTACTATCTTCCTCCAGCAACAGGTAAGTTTGCAGATTTTCCTTTACCTGTTTGGTTATTTTATCTGCCGAGTAGATCTCGCTCAGCATAAAGGCTATCTGTTCGTGCTCAAGAATGGGGCCATAGGTTACCCACCATGTTTTATCAGCAATATCCCGGATGGTTTCCACGTCGTTTGCTGTGGCTGTACGTATCGTATACATCTATAAATTAAATTTCGTGTTTATAATGAAATACCATTTAGCCAAAAGTAGTAAGTCGTTAGTTCGAAGTCAAAAACAGACTTCCGACTTTGAACTTTCGACTTCTGACTTCATACTAACTTCTTTCTTCCCAAATCATGCACAGGTGCAAAATAGTTTCAACGGCTTTTTGCATATCCTGTACCGATACCCATTCGTGCCGGCTGTGAAATGCATGTTCGCCTGCAAAAATGTTAGGGCAAGGTAAACCCATAAAGGAAAGCCTTGAGCCATCGGTCCCCCCACGGATACTGCACAATTTGGCGGTCAAGCCGGTACGGTTTATGGCTTCCATAGCATAATCAACAATTTGCGGGTGCTGGTCAAGTACGCCTTTCATATTGCGGTATTGCTGGCTCACGGCAATATCAAACGTTGAACCGGGAAATTTCTTTAATACCTCACGGGCTGTTTGGCGGATAACCTCAACATGATCTGCAAGTTTGGCTTCGTCAAAATCACGAATAATAAAATCGATAGAGGCAGTTTCAACATGGCCTTCTATACCTACCGGATGCACAAACCCCTGCATGCCTTCGGTATGCTCCGGTGAAAGGTCATCGGGCAGGGAGGCGATAATTTGACCGGCAATTTTAATGGCACTTTCCATTTTACCTTTGGCAAATCCCGGGTGTGAGCTTACACCATTAATGGTAAGCCGTGCTCCATCTGCCGAAAAGGTTTCGTTCTCCATATTACCTGCGCTTTCGCCATCCATAGTATAGGCCGCAAAAGCCCCCAGCTTGGCAATATCCACATGGTCAACACCGTGGCCCACCTCCTCATCAGGTGTAAACAGGATCCGGATATCGCCATGTTTAATTTCGGGATGATTTATAAGTTGGTAACAGGCATCCATAATTTCCGCTACGCCTGCTTTATTATCGGCACCGAGCAGTGTTGTACCACTGGCGGTTATTACATCATTACCTATTTGGTTTTTCAAGTCGGTGTATTCCGCCATGCGGATCACTTGTGTATTATCATCCGGCAGCATTAAATCCTGTCCCTGGTAGTTTTTATGTACTATAGGCTTGACGTTCTTTCCGCTGCAATCGGGTGCGGTATCCATGTGCGAGCAAAAGCAGATCACCGGCACTTTTTTATCGGTATTTGACGGAATTGTAGCATAAACATAACCGAACTCATCCAAATGCGCATCGGTTACACCCATAGCCAACAGTTCATCAACCAACAGCCGGCCAAGATCTTTTTGCTTTTCTGTTGATGGAAATGAAACCGAAGAGGGGTCTGATTGCGTATCAATGGTAACGTAGCGCAAAAAGCGCTCGGTTACAGTGAACTTAATGAATGAGCTGAAATTCATATAAAGCTTTTATATTAGAGGAAATTTAGGCGGCGGTTAATACCATCTCCAATTGTAAATATTGATAAAATTATACTTTGAAAAAATATTTTCTACTTTTTGTTTTGGTTTGTGTCTCGGTTATGGCAAAAGCCCAAAGTGGTTACAATTATTATGAATGGGGAGTTGGTTTCGGTGCCAATTATGCTCGTGGTTTCGACGATCTAAAAAAGCAAGTCTGGCATCCCGGCGGTACGCTTAATTTAACGTACAACTACAGCCCCTACGTACCTATAGCGCTCGACTTTCATTTTGGCACCATTGAAGGCGGTGGCCTTACCCCCGCTACGGACGAATTTGGGCGTAAATCAAAAAATAATTTTTTAGCGCTTGCCCTCCGTGCTGATTTGCAGATGGGTGAAATCATTGATTATGACAATAGCGGCATCTTAAACGTACTTAAGAATTTTTACATAGGTACAGGTATAGGTGCAATAAAAAATAAGATGGCGTTTGTGCAGCGTTCAAATCCGCCGGGATATGAAAACCACGGACCAGTTGGAGAAATAGAGGGTTTCCAGGGAAAAGACAAGAGCATTAACCTGATGATCCCTTTACGTTTTGGGTATGAATTTAAAATTTATGATGATTACGACCAGGTAGGTTATACTATAACCCTGGGGGTACAGCACAGTTATACTTTCGGCGAAGGGCTTGACGGGTACAATGACAACCCTCAAAAATTCAAGAACAACGCGCCCGACCAGTTTGTTCAATACAGTATCGGCTTCAAATATAATTTTGGCAATACGGTATCTTATACCAAGCTGGTCAGAAACTTCAGGTAATGAACATAGAAGAGCTGCGTGATTATTGTTTGCAAAAACCGGGGGTTACCGAAGGTTTCCCATTTGGCGAGGATACACTGGTTTTTAAAATAGCCGAAAAGATCTTTTTATTAACCGGCCTGCAAACAGGCGACAAGTTCAACGTTAAATGCGACCCGGAATGGGCCGTTGAGCTCCGTGAGCGCCACCCCGAAGTGCAGCCCGGCTACCACATGAATAAAAAAATGTGGAATACCGTGCAAATGAACGGTTTACTCACCCGCAAACAACTGTGTGAAATGATAGACCATTCTTATAATGAAGTGGTTAAAAGCTTGCCGAAGAAAGTGCAGGCGGAGATAGCTACGTTATAGGTAAAAACATATTATCCTCATGGGCTTATTCAGTTTTTTCGGTAAAAAGGATAACGGACAATTTGTATCGGCAGAAGCGTTTGAGGAAAAATCGGCAATACAGCTTAATATGTTGCCGGTACTTATGGAAAAGCTCAGGGAGTTAAATGTTGATGAAGAAAGGGAGTTGATGCTTGAGTTTTTCTTTTATACCAATACCTATCAAAAAGCCGGGGCATTTGCGCAGGAACTATCCAATTTAAACTACCAGGTAAAATACGGCGTTTCTGAAGGGGATAAAAAGCTCTTCATTATTACTGGATGGACAACCAAAGTAAAAATGAAAGACGCTGCTGTAGCAGTCTGGATTAGGCAGATGTGCGGCCTTGGCTATAAATTTGATTGTGAGTTTGATGGCTGGGGCACTACTCCCGATCAGTAATATTATTGTGTACCTGCACGCCTAATTAGCATTCTTAAACTATATTTGAGCAACGTATTTACTCATGAAGATAGTTTTCGTCGCCCTCATAGCCTGTTTCGTTACCTTGTCTGCCAAAGCCCAGCTTACCCCCTTTGAGTTAAGTAAGGATAAAAATTATACTGCTACCTACTCCCAGGTAATTGATTACTATCAAAAACTTAATAAGCTGTACCCGCAGCAAATGAAGCTGATTAACTACGGTACTACCGATGTAGGCAAACCTTTAACCCTTGTGGTGCTTTCAAAAGATAAAGTATTTGATCCGACTGCTGTTAAAAAACAAAACAAGCGGGTGCTACTCATCAATAACGGTATTCATCCTGGCGAGCCGGAAGGCATCGATGCCAGCATGATGCTGGTGCGTGATATGCTGAAAAATAACACGCTGCCGAAAGATGTGGTGATCTGCCTTATCGCGCTGTATAATATCGACGGTAACCTTAACCGGGGATTGAGCCGCGTAAGCCAGAACGGGCCGTCGGCTTATGGCTTCAGGGGAAACTACCGTAATCTCGATCTGAACCGCGATTTTATTAAGGCCGATAGCCGCAACGCTTTAGCTTTTACCCAGATCCTGACCACCTGGAAACCGGAGATCTTTTTGGATAACCACACCAGCGATGGAGCCGATTATCAGTATGTAATGACGCTTATTGAAACCCAAAAGGAAAAGCAAAATCCTATTTTGGCGGAGTATACCACCAAAACACTTACCCCATACCTGTACGGTAAAATGAAAAAGAGCGGGTATGAAATGATTCCTTACGGTGCAGGTGAAGAAGGCTTGCCGGATTCGGGCATTGTAAGCTTTTTGGAAACCCCGCGCTTTGCTACCGGTTTTACTGCTCAGCATAACATCATCAGCTATATTACCGAAACGCATATGCTTAAATCTTTTGACAAGCGTGTGTACGCCACTTATGATTTTATGCAGCACCTCATTGAAATTAACCAGCGAGACGCCAAACTGATAGGTGAACTGAAACGCAAAGCCGACGAGCAGGTAACACAGCAAAAAAACTTTGCATTGAGCTGGGCGGTTGATATGGATAAGGTTGATACTATCACTTTTAAAGGCTATGAAGCAGGCCATAAAACCAGTGAGGTTAGCGGCTTACCAAGACTGTATTATGACCGAGATAAACCATATACCAAAACCATAAAATATTACAACACATATAAAGTTACTGCCACTGCTGATAAGCCGGTCGCCTATGTAATTCCGCAGGCCTGGGGCAAGGTAATTGATCTGTTTAAGCTTAACGGTGTGCAAATGAAGCAGCTGGCTCATGACACCACGCTTAATCTGCAAATGTATTACATAGCCGACCTGAAAACGCCGGCCAGGCCTTTTGAAGGGCATTACCTGCATACTGGTGTAAAGCTGAACCCGGTTGATATGCCAGTTAAATTTTATACCGGCGATTATGTAGTATATACTAATCAGCCAATTAACCGTTATATCGTGGAAACGCTGGAACCACAGGGTGTCGACTCATTTTTTGCGTGGAACTTTTTTGATTCGGTACTGGGTGAAAAAGAGTATTTTTCGGACTATGTTTTTGAGGATATTGCTGCCGATCTGCTAAAAAAAGATCCTTCAATTAAACAAAAATTGGACGATGCCAAATCAAAAGATCCGCAGCTGGCCAAAAATGCCGAAGCTCAACTGATGTTCGTGTACCGCAATTCGCCTTACTTTGAAAAAACTTTTATGCGCTACCCTGTAGGCAGGCTTTTAACTAATACCAAACTCGACCTTAAATAAATGGAATATTTACAAACGGCCCCGGTGGCCTGTGCTATTTTCGCAATAACCATCCTGACATCAATTTTAGCTTTTTCAAATAATAACTTGTACGGTCGCATGATGCTGCATCCTTATACCGTTTCGCGCGGAAAGGATATCCACACCATCATCACCAGCGGGCTGATTCATCGCGATTGGATGCACTTGCTTTTTAATATGCTGTCGTTTTACTTTTTTGCTTTTGGGCTTGAGCCTTTATTGGGGCATGTTCAATTTGCCATATTGTACACCGTGAGCCTGATACTGAGCGACATGCCTACCGTGCTTAAACACAAAGATCATTACAGCTATTACAGTTTGGGCGCATCCGGAGCGGTAAGTGCGGTTATTTTCAGTGCCATATTATACAACCCGCTGGCCCAAATGATGATCTTGCCGATACCAATTCCTATCCCAGCAGTAATATTTGGTGTGTTATATTTAGTATACTGCCACTTCGCTTCTAAATACTCGCGCGATCAGATCAACCATGATGCACACTTTTATGGAGCGCTGAGCGGCTTAATGATCACCATTATATTTCATCACGAAATTTTGCCTGATTTTTGGCAGCAGATTACAATGGCAGTTTCAAATCTTGGCCATTAATAAACTCCCCATCAGTATTAAATAAAAAGCTCATAGGTTTTTCGGGGTTCTTGATGATCTCTAACAGCAGGAACCCCCAGTTTTTCCAGAAGTTCTCCAGCACCTGTCCGTAAGTTTTATTCATCCAGTCGTCAAACAGGGGCTTACTGCTGGTGCCACGCAGCGGCAGGGCTTCTAATGATATAGTTTCGCCAATATTGAAAATATCATACTCGGGCAGGCGGTTAAACAGGTAAGCCGAATAAAAGAATCTTGCGTTCAGCTCCTCAAACTGAATGGGATGCAGGATATGATCTGCTATTTTATCCAGAGCTTCTTTATGGTAACGGGCATTGGCGCCATTATCCTGCAGGCAAATGATCAGTCCAAAATCTTCGATCCGTAGCGAAAACGTAAGCGTATTGATCTCATCGCGGTAGCCAAAAACGTTATCGGCATTATCCACCTTAAATAAAACCAGGCTGTAGGGCTTAAAGCCATCAAACTCAATAGGGAGATTGAGGCTTTGCAGCATCATGTGCAGATTGTTGAATTTATGGATGATGGATTGCGATATATTAAACTCCTCGCCCTGCGAATGCTGGAGTTTAATGCCGGCCTGGATCTCGTTAAAAATAATTCCATACAGCAATTTACCCGCCCACAGAAATAATTTATCCTCGTCAATCGCTTTCAAGGCCTCATAACCGGTATCGAAAGCAGCCGCAATTTCGCTTTCAAGCGGCTCAAGGTAAAGCTCATTAACTTCGGCAGTGCAGGGCAGTTTAAGATCTTTATAGGTCGCCATGCTTTCATCAAGCAGTTTAAATGGCTTATCTTCCAGTTCATAACGGCTCATGAGCCATTGCGGAAATACCTGGATCTGTTCCTCGGGCGAATTAAGGATTTGCCCCGTAAGGAAACATTTATTGTTACTGAAATTGAAATTGGTGAACGGTGAATAAATTTGTGCCGGCATGGCCGCAAAGATAAGCACGATTTTCATACTAAAATTTTAGCTTTGGTTTTTAACATGGAACTGACATATCAACCCTACGAGCTTCTGCTGAAGCATGCTTTTACGATAGCCAAATTTTCGCGTACCTCTACACCGGTTATGCTGGTACAGATCAGTCACGAGGGTAAAACAGGCTACGGCGAGGCCTCAATGGTGCCCTACATGGGCGAAAGCCATCAAAGCGCTACCGATTTTTTAAGCAAGGCTGATATCAGTCAATTTAGTTATCCTTTTGATTTTGGAGCTATCATCAATTATCTTGATACTATAGCCCCCGGCAATCCGGCAATTAAAGCAGCCATTGATATTGCGTTGCATGATCTCGACGGTAAACTGAAGCAACAATCCTGCTGGCAATTGTTAGGCAGCAACCCGGCGCTGATGCCTGTGACCAGTTTTACAATAGGTATTGATACCCCCGAAATGATCATCAAAAAAGTGAAAGAGGCCGAAGGCTTTAAAGTGATCAAGGTTAAGTTGGGTAGGGATAGCGATAAAGAATTGATTAATACTATCCGTTCAGTAACTGATGTGCCCCTTTATGTGGATGCCAACCAGGGCTGGACAGATCTGCAGCAAAGCCTTGATATGACTTACTGGCTGAATGAACAAGGGGTACAATTGATAGAACAGCCCATGCTCAAAACCGATCCCGACAGCAATGCCTGGCTTACCGAGCGCAGCCCAATTCCTATTATTGGCGACGAGGCTGTTCAACGATTTGAAGATGTGGAAAGAGCTAAGGGTGTTTATACCGGGATCAATATTAAACTGATGAAATCGGCCGGGTTGTATGAAGCAAAGCGGATGATAGATAAAGCCCGCGAGCTTGACCTGAAGATCATGATCGGCTGTATGACCGAAACCAGCTGCGCCGCCCTTGCAGGATTGTCCATAGCCCCGCAAGCAGATTGGGTTGATCTGGACGGGCCTTTTTTAGTAAGCAATAACCCTTATGTAATGCCAGAGTTTAGTGAGGGAAAATATATACTGAATGATGATGCAGGGTTAGGGTTGAGATTTTAAGTGCTTTTGGCATTCTGCTTTTAGCTTCTATATAAATCCAATATCCCAAAACCTTCCTTGCCACTTATCGGTTATCCTAATACATCTAAATAAAAAACATCATGGATAAATTAGAAATAAAAGGCGGATGGAACGAGCTGAAAGGAAAAATCAAACAAGCTTACGGCGACCTTACCGACGATGACCTTACCTGGCAGGAAGGTAAAGACGATGAAACACTTGGCAAGCTTCAGCAAAAAACGGGCAAAACCCGCGATGAGCTGGTGAAATGGATCAATAGTTTATAAAATTTGAAAAGCTCCGGGAACGGGGCTTTTTTATTGGAATAGTTTGGACACTTCAATATCAAAGCAGTATAATTTCCAACGATTATTAATTTCGTCGAAACTATTATCTCTAACTACATTGTTGAGGATTGTTAACTTTGCCTGATGAAAGTTACCAAACCAACCATACTTGTTGTAAATGACGATGGCATTACCGCGCCGGGAATTAAAGTCCTGATGGATGCCATGGCCGAAATTGGCCGCGTTGTAGTAGTTGCTCCGGATAGTCCGCAATCGGGTATGGGGCACGCTATTACCATTGGCAAACCGTTGCGATTAGATCAGGTTGATATTTACGAGGGTATAGAAATGTACCGCTGCTCCGGCACCCCTGTTGATTGTGTGAAGCTGGCTGTTAACAAAATCTTTAAAGGCCAAAAGCCTGATCTTTGTGTTTCGGGGATCAATCATGGTTTAAATAACTCTATCAATGTATTGTATTCAGGTACCATGTCGGCAGCGGTTGAGGGAGCTATTGAGGGCATTCCATCAATAGGTTTTTCTTTGGATGATTATACCTTACAGGCCGATTTTGAGCCTTGCATTAAGTTTGTAAAAGAATTGGCTTTGCAGGTTTTGGCCAACGGTTTGCCGCAAGCCAGCTTATTAAACGTAAATTTCCCGAATACAAAACATATTAAAGGGATTAAAATTTGCAGGCAGGCAGCAGCCAAATGGGCCGAAGAGTTTGACGAACGTGTTGATCCGCATAAAAGGCCTTATTATTGGCTTACAGGTGTTTTTCAATTGAACGATGGCGGCGAGGACACCGATGTTTGGGCTTTGGATCAGGGCTATGCTTCGGTTGTTCCCGTGCAGTTCGATATGACTGCCCATCACGTTATTCCCTATTTAAACAACTGGAAATTCAACCTATAAGCATGCTTAATAAAAACAATACATCCACAGGCTTATTACTGGGGGCTATATTGCCGGGCATAAGCCTGCTTGTTTTTTGGTTCCTGCTTAAAAATCAGGTTGTTTTTATGAACAAACCGGGCATCCCATACTTTACCGCCTTTGCTATTAACTTGTTCATCATTCGTTATTTTTACGGTAAAGGGGCTGATAAAACGGGAAATGGTATTGCTATGATCTCGTTTTTGTTTATGCTGGCTATATTCATATTTAAACTGCAATCCCGATAATGAAATATTACCTGGTAGCCGGCGAAGCCTCTGGCGATTTGCATGGGGCTAATTTGATAAAAGCCCTCAAAGCGCTTGACCCGCAGGCCGATTTCCGTTTCTTTGGCGGCGACCTGATGCAGGCCGAAGGCGGTACACTGGTAAAGCATTACGCCGATATGGCATTCATGGGTTTTGTGGAAGTGATTGCCAACCTGCAAACCATCCTCAAAAACATGAAGTCGTGCAAGCAGGATATCTCGGCCTATCAGCCAGATGTGCTGATATTGATAGATTTCCCCGGTTTTAACCTCAAAATAGCGGAGTACGCCAAAGCGCAAGGCCTTTTGGTCTGCTACTATATTTCGCCAAAGGTTTGGGCCTGGAACCAGAAACGGGTGCTCAAGATCAAACGCATTGTTGATCACTTGTTTTGTATCCTGCCTTTTGAGGTAGCGTTTTACAAAGAATGGGGAATGGAGGTTGATTATGTAGGTAACCCGCTGCTTGATGCCGTTTCGGCATTTAGAAAAGACGCTGGCTTTCTTCAAAAAAACAATCTTACCGGCAAAAAAATCATAGCACTGCTACCCGGCAGCCGAAAACAAGAGATTAGCAGGTTACTGCCGGATATGATTGAGACATCGGTTAATTTCCCTGAATACCAGTTTGTAATTGCAGGGGCCCCGGCTTTCCAGGCAGATTATTATGCACCTTATTTAAGCGGAGCAAATATTCCAATTGTATTCAACGCTACTTATGATCTGCTAAATCAAGCTCATGCGGCTATTGTAGCTTCCGGTACCGCAACACTTGAAACAGCATTGTTTAATGTGCCGCAGGTAGTGGTTTATAAAGGAGGGAAATTAACCATTGCTATAGCCCGCATGCTGGTAAAACTCAAATTTATATCGCTGGTAAACCTGATCATGGATAAACAGGTAGTAAAAGAGTTGATCCAGGAAGAATGTACCGCTAACAAAATAGGCGAAGAGTTAAATCTGATCGTCAATGATGTAACCTATCGCCAAGACATGCTTGATAATTACGACGAGCTTGATGTGCGTATGGGGCAACCGGGTGCCTCGGCCAAAACAGCCGGGTTGATTGTTAAATATACTAAGGCGGGTAAGATAGTGTAACGAACTCAGCAACTCTTAGAAATAAAACGGCGTCATTGCGAGGAACGAAGCAATCCCAAACTTTACAGAGTGGCTCTGCTAATCGGGGATTGCTTCGTTTCTTATAATGACGTGATCGTAAGTTATTGATTATTAAGTGTGTTTTTAAAATAGATTTTATAACTTGGGCGTTGCCTGCGGCCCGGGCTTTCCGTTACAAGTCCTCGCCTTTCCTGCCCGCACTCCCTACACACGCTGTGGGCTTTACACTGCAATCCCTAACGCGCCCCCGCACAACATCGCTAAAATATATTTTATACGTCATCACGATTTTTTTTAGGATTTCCCTGATGGTTATTCGCGATGACGTTGGAGTATGGTGATATAAAGTCTATTAATTAACCTAATTGGTTAACCATAATTAACTTTTGGCTTTAGCATTCCGCCTTTAGCTTTTATTCGTGCAATATCAATATCGCCTTAACCGATTTGTTCATCACCTGGTTAACCGTGCTGCGCGTAAACAAACGGTATACAATATTATGGTGATGTTTCACAAGGCAAAGCATATCTGTTTCGTGCGACTCGATAAAATTCATGATCCCGTTTAAGGCGCTGCTGTCCTGGATATAATTAAATTCAAGATCAGTATGCTTGATCAGGTCGCGCAGACGGGCTTCCCAAACCTGCACGTGCTGTTCATCGGTTTTTTCGGCCACATAAAGCACCTGCATTTTAGCCGAGCCAAACGCCTTGATCATCTCATTAAGCGCATTCACATCAACCGCCGAAAGCCGGGTCTCAAAATCGGTAGCCAATGTTATCGTCGGCACGTTCTCAAATTTGCTTTCCAGCGGGATGATCAGCGTAGGGAACTTTATTTTGGTTACCACCATGCTGGCATTACTACCCACTATACCGCTGATGCCAGTGGCACCCATAATACCCATTACCAGTAGCTCAACCTCGTGCGTATCAACATACCGGGTTATTACGGCCTTTAAAAAGCCTACGTCGCAAAGTGTGGTTACCTTAACGTTTTTATACTTCTCATCTTCGGTATAAATACTTACCCATTCTTTTAAAGCCTCGCGCTTGTTATTGTAATAGTCTTCAATAAAAATGGCGTTGTAAGTGCTGTTGTTGATCCCCTCGGTAGGGTGTATGGCGTGTATGGCGCAAACTTCCCGGCCTAATATATTGGCCAGCTCCATGGCGTAGGCCATTGCGTTTGCAGCGCATTTTGAAAAATCGGTGGCTACCAGTATCTGTTTCATTTTACCGTATTATATAAACAAATGAAAAAGCATGAATAATAAAAATGCTAAAATTATCGCAACCGGCAAAGTAAGTACCCATGCTAACCCGATGTTTTTAAGCGTATTGTTATTTAAATTCCCTTTGCCGCCTGATGCAACCATCGCTCCGGCTATCCCACTTGAAAGCACATGCGTAGTACTTACAGGCAAACCCAAGCCTGTACTCAAACCAATGGTTGATGCTGCTATGATCTCCGACGTTGCACCCTGGGCATAATTTAAATGTTCGTTGCCTATCTTTTCGCCAATGGTAACTACAATCCTTTTCCAGCCTATCATGGTTCCTATACCAAGCGAAATGGAGATAATAGCGATAACCCAAATTGGTGCAAAATCAGTTACATGTTCAAGTTCGTTGGCAGCAGTGGTAAGCACTTCCTTGTCCTTTGCCTCCAGGTTTACCTTGCTATCTTTAATTACAGCCCTGATATCTTTAATTACCCCTTCAACCTGTTTACGGTAGCGGTAAGTTTTTGCTACCTCTTTTTCGTTTTTTTCGGCCAGCGATGCTTTGGTTTGATTGATGGCTGCGGCCAGTTCAGTTAAAACGGGTTTCTTTTCGTCATTGTTACCAAGCCGCTGATTGATAACCTGCTCCGTTTGGTTCAGGGCCGATAAAACTATATCATTAGGTACCGCGTGGTTTACTGCAAAACGGGCCGGTAAAAACGCTATCAATATCAGCATAAACAAGCCCACTCCTTTTTGTCCGTCGTTACTGCCGTGGAAAAAACTTACCAGCGTACAGGTAGTAACCAGTAAAAGGCGGATGTGTATAGGCGGCCGGTCGTTTTCGCCGCTGGGGATATGAAATAATGAGTGTGATTTGGTTACATGTTTCAGAAATAACATCAGCAATACTGCTGCGCCGAAACCTATTATCGGCGAAAGTATGAGTGATGAGCCTATTTCACCGGCTTTGCCCCAGTTTACGCCAGGCCCATTATAATATAAGGTAAAGGCAAGTCCACCGCCAATCATAGCACCTATCATGGTGTGCGAGCTTGAACAGGGGATGCCCAAATACCAAGTACCCAGGTTCCAGATAATAGATGACAATAACACGGCAAGCACCAGGCAGGCACCAACACTTACAGGCAGGGTCATCAGCGTATCTAAGGGTACCAGTTTTAAAATGCCCATAGCTACAGTAACCCCACCAAGGCAAACACCTAAAAAGTTCCAGAAGCCTGACCATGGAATAGCATAAACCGGCTTCAGGGCTTTGGTATAAATAACCGTAGCTACGGCGTTGGCAGTATCATGAAAACCATTCACGAACTCAAAACCGATAACTGCCAGTATACAAAGGAGAAAAACAACGAGCAGCGAACCGCTCAGATCCACCTGGCCAAGGAAGGGGAGAATAACCGCGGGGATTGAAAAATGCATAAAACTTTATTTATAACCGGCGAATCTGTTTCGCCTGCCGCTTTAATTCCAAATAACCGTTATAGCCGTTTCCTTTAGATGACCCGAGTGTTAACATATTGTTATTTAATATCATACAGACTTAACACAACATTAAATCTACACCAGGCTTGTGCAAAAAAATAGAGCCCTGTTTTTTACAGGGCTCTACGTTTTCATAGGTGATGTTAGTACTCGATAGGTAGATGTAGATATATGTTGATCAAGCGGCAGACAGCGTTTGCTGTGCTGCTACCTGCTTGTTGTTGCTCATGAATTGGGTTTTAGCCCGGTAGTTTTTCAGATCTTCCCTTAACAGCTCTAATAATTCGGCGTCAAAGCGGGCAAGTAATTTAGTTATTGCTGGTGTTGGTTTATATGCTTTCATAGGTAGATGGAGTTATAGGTAGTGTATATTTTATGTTTAGTTTAAGCTGCCGGTGTTAAGTATGGTGCTTTAGATTTAATAGCTTTCAGATCGCTCATGATGATATTTTTAAGCGTGTTGTCAAAGCTGGCTATAAGTTTGGTAGTTGATGTTTGTTTTTGCGTTTTCATGTTGTAGGTTTTTAATATTTTAATGTCTTTGTTTAGTCTTTCTTTTGTTCTTCTTCGTTTTCGCTGAGGTTGTCGTGGCGGCGTTTAGCTTCTTTATACTGCCTCAGTATTTGCTCCTCATCTCGCGGGTCTGAAGTCTTGGTTGGCTCCACCGGATTTTCCCATTCTTTCTCTTCTTCAGTTTTAACCGCTTTGTCTTTTGCTTCCATACCCGCTGCGTTTGATCAGTACTTCTCCAAATCAATGCCAAACTTTTATGGAAAGACATAAAAAGTCATTAAAACTTCAGATTTATTTTACAATAAGATGTAAATAATTGAAAATCAATGATATTTTTTTAGATGAATTTTTAACTTTTTTTGATCAATTCAATCAAAGCAGTCATCAGAAGCCAATTAACAGGCAAGTATTAGCGAACACTCGTTGCAACAGCGGACGATTTCCTGTAGCTAAACAAATGCACTATGATCACTATTACCGATAAGATAATACCGATAGCACATACCCCGTTCCACTCGTAGTTTTTCCAAACCAGGCTGGCGAAAAAGGTGCCCAGGGCCCCGCCTATAAAATAAGACACCATGTATACTGTATTGATCCGGTTGCGGGCTTCAGGGATCAATGCAAAAATGATAGACTGGTTGGAAATATGCGTAGCCTGAACGCCCATGTCCAGCAGGATAACCCCTATAATGAGCCCGATGATACTATGACTCGAAAAATAGAATACAATAAAGGAGATCAGGATAAGCGCAAGTGTATAAATTGATAGCTTGTGTGCGTCCATTTTATCGCTTAACCTGCCCATAAAACCAACGGCCACTGCCCCGAAAGCGCCAACCAGGCCAAACATACCTGCGGCCGYGCTACCTTCGTTAAACTGTGGTTGTCTTAACAGGAATACCAACGTTGTCCAAAATGCGCTAAAACTGGCAAAGCATAAAGCTCCGCGGAAAGCCGCCAGCCTTAATTTAGGCTGGGTTTTCACCAAGTGGATCAAGGATTTCATCAATTTTCCGTAATTACCTTTATAATCAGGTTCAATTTCGGGCAAAAACAAAAATATCATGAGCCAGATGAGCAACATTAGCCCGGCGGCTATATAATACATGCTTCGCCAGCCAAAATGTTCGCCTATAAAACCACTTAGTGTACGTGATAGTAAAATACCAATTAGTAAACCGCTCATCACAAAACCGATCTTTTTACCCCGCTCATGAGGTTTAGCCAAATGTGCAGCCATGGGGATCAGCAACTGCGGAATTACTGATGATACACCCACCAAAAAACCCGCTATCATGAGTATAGTTACCGATGGTGCCATGGCGCTGGCTATTAATGATATGATCATGAGGATAAAATCTATCAAAATAAGTCGCTTACGCTTAAGCATATCGGCCAGCGGCACTATAAATAGTAAGCCTGTAGCATAGCCTATTTGTGTAAAAAGCGATATTTGCTGCGCTTTTTTGTCGCTTACACCAAAAGTATGTGCCATATCGGCCAGTAAGGGTTGGTTATAATATATATTGGCCACCACTAAACCTGTAGCTATGGTCATGATCCATAAGGTTAAGGGGGTAAGATGCGGATGTTGTTTTGCGGTAGGTGTTGAAGACATATTTTAAGAGGCAGCTTGTTTGGCTGCAAAAATGTTAAAGCATCTTTAAAAAAAAGCCTTTGTAAAGTAATTTTTATAACGCAGTTACGTTTAGGACATAAATTGTTTTAGCAAACAATAGTTCTTTGAAGAAGCTAAATAACAAGATTGATTTGAAAAAAGAGCTATTTTTGGATATTTAAATCAAAAAATCACTAGTTAAGTGATTTTTAAAGCCACCAATAGGTTTATTTTTAATTTTAATGCCATCTTAAGCCCTCATTTTAATTTAAAAATCATTTAAAATTAAGTTTTTGTAAATTTTAAAATCAAAATAGCTTGTTTTTTGTTCTAAAATATAGTCGAAAGTAAATTCATTAAACAATTTTCAAAAAATTAGTAAATTAATAATGAATTATTCTTATTTTTGACAATAAGATATCGGAAGAGAAAGTAATTAGTAAAACTTACAAAAAAATTACAAAATATATTTTCCGAATCTAAAAACTTAGTGTTACTTTTACACCGTGTTAAAGATAACACCACATAAAAAGTCTTCTCATAATTTAGGTTTATAATTGGTTAGTAAAGGCCCCTGCCCATCAGGGGCTTTACTTTTTTAAAAGCTTTTTACTAATCCCATCGTTTCAGGCTGTATATTTAAACCATCTCAGCTATTGCTGATTAACAACACCTTCGTTATGGCATTTGCACAAGAAAAATATTGTATTATCAAAAGCGTTAAACATGCTTTTTCAAGCAAGGTAGATATCCGCGCCGACTTTGGTATGGACATTAACTTCAGTAAAGAATTTGAAACGGTTGAAAAATACTCATCTGTAGTGGATGCCATGAACTACATGGCCACTCATGGTTGGGAACTTGTTAACTCAATCGCGTCTGCAAATACCCTGGAGATGCATCACATCATGAAAAAAAGAATTATGGAGACAATTTAAGTTCAATTACCTGTAGTGGCATCCCAAATAAAACTTGACTACTATTTCAGTATAACAAAAAAAGCTTAGGTCGCGGGACCTAAGCTTTTTTCGTATTGTAAGCTTCAGGATTAACGAAATACCGGGACAGCCGGGAAATAGTAACCTGAATACTGTAGGTCGCCAACTTGCGTACCATTCAGGTCATAAAAATACAGGTCATTAACGCCATAATTAGTACCAAAGCCCGATTTTACCGTATTAACTGCCAGCTGATTGGTTTGTGGAACATAACCAATACCTGAGCCATACAATTCTTTTCCTGTTGGTATAGTAATAAACGGACTTGTTAAAGAAGCTGCATTGCCATCAATATACCTGTAAATAGTAGTAGCTCCGCTAAACGTGCCGTTGTTGGCTATGTAAACCGTATTGTTTTGAGTAGATGCTGTAATTGAGCCCGGGTGCCATGCAAACCAGCTGCCGTTTGCAGTAAAGGGTAATGTAACCGTTGTCACCGCCAAAGTAGTCGGGTTGATCTTAATCAATGAAGTGCCGCCTGCTGCCCATACTGAGCCATCCGGAGTTTTGGTGAAAGCAACCACCATGCCCGATATGGTTTTAGCAACCGAATAATCGGCCGCGTTAAGCACTACTACGCCTTTGCTTTGCGATAATACAAAAATGTAATTGCCCGATTTGATCATATCCCCAACACTGCCTGTTACGCTGGTTAATTTTGTGCCGGTAGTATAGGTAGTTAAATTAAATGGATAGATACCACTTGCCGAACTCAGTAAACCCTTAGTAGCATCAATGCCAACAAAAGCCTGCCAGTTGTTGCTACCAACAGCGGCAATGCGGCCAAGCTCTTTAAGTGAGTATGAATCAGCAACCACAACGGGGCCGCCAACTTTTGATACCAGGAACAATTTGTTATTATATATTGTTCCATACTCTAAAGTTGAAGTAGCCGGATCAAGCGTTTTGCCGGGATTTTCTTTAGTAAAAATACTGTCCTGCTTGGTGCTCGTAGTAAAGCTGTAAAAGCTTACGCTCCCGGTACCGTGACCGTACCAGCCTTCGTTAATTAAAAAGAACCCGTTGTCATACTTTCCTAATGATTCGGTTTTAAGCGTTTTCTTATTGCTTGAGCTTACCGCGTCCTTTTTACATGACGAAGCGACTAAAACCAGTAACGAAAATGCAATCGCGCCAAGCTTTGTTGTAATTGTTTTTTTCATGATGATGATTTTTATAATAGTTGTTATTCGAATTGTGCAGTAGATTATTTAAGCAGGCTCAGATCGGCAGCGCCTGTAAATTCGGTTGACTGCTCGCCCAGCCAGCCCATGTTGGCCAGGATACCTGTTTGAACTTTGATAAAATCAATCCCCTTCAGGTTTACCTTATTGCCTTTATCATCAATAGCGCTGCTGATATCAATTTTATCCCCGCCGCCTGTGTTATCGGCATAGCCATAATCAAATGATGCACTAGTGATGTAAGTAGGATCATCCATATTAATATTGCTCGTTGGCAGCAGGCTTCCCGTTAAAGTGTAGGTATTTGTTTTAAGACCGATAGGGTAATAAGCCTGGGAATGGAACATATTGGTTTGCACAACACCGGTGTTGCCTTTATTATCTTTCCATGGCACGCTGCAGGTATCGCAGGCCGGGCGGGTATAGGTTACCGAATAATTGCGGGTATAACCATCTTTATAAAAAGCACTGCCTTTGATCTCGTACCAGGTATCATCAGGCTTGCCATTGCCATTTTTATCCTCCATTACCCAGATAACGCCGGGCTCAGCAAACTGGGCGAAAGCATTTCCATAAACAACAAAGTCAGTTTTGTCATCGGCGTTAAGTACGGTGTGATCAAAGCCTACCACGATGTAACCGCCCCAGCCGCCGAGGCTCACAAGGCCTTGGTCGGTTTTAAGCGTGGCTTTGGCAGCGGTGGTATCGCCGAGGCCTGTATTAGTGAATTGTCCGGGTGCGGGGTTAAAATCGAATAAGGTGGTTACGTAAGCATTGCTCGAGGCGGTTATTGGGCGGATAGGCGCTTCCTGCGGACCGGTTTCTGTAACTTTATCTTTTTTGCATGATACCCAGGTAAGGGCGCTTAGTGCGCCTAATATCACGAGCAGTTTAAGTTGTTGTTTTTTCATAAAGAGTTTGTATTTAAAAATGAATTGAATTAATAAACAAAGGCCATGTGAGCCGGGATATCACCCGCCTGAACCTTCCACTTCATAACCCCGTTTTTGTCGAAGCAGTAAAGCGTGCCCGAAGCCACGTAATTACCGGCATCGGTAACAAAAACGTCTTTAGTAAGCGGGTTAACGGCTATGCCATAGGGCACTACTATTTTTTTATCAGTGCCGTCGGTAATAAATTTGCTGCTCAGTATGGTTTCGTCCTTTACATTGAGCATGGTGTAACTAATGGTGTTTTTTTGTTGCGGATAGCTCCATTCTGTACTGTAGATATAAGCCGCATCGTCATCTATCCAAAGGTTGCTGGCAGCTATGTCAAATGTTTTTTTAATTGCATCGGTTTGGGTATCGATAACAAACAGCTTGGATGGAATCGTATAATAATCGCCGCGCGAGGTAACATAGATATCGCCGTATTTATCGGCTTTTAATCTGTCGAGATTGATAGCCACATCAATTCGTTTAAGCTCTGTGAACGAGGCCAAATCAATTACCGAAACTGTACGCTCATAATCCGGCGGACTATAACCGCCTGAGTTTGCTATGTAAAGCTTTTCGCCAACAATCGCCATTTCCTCCGGCTGGCGGCCAACCGTGACCTTTCGCTCTATCTGTAAGCTGGTGGTATCAATTTCGGCAACGATGCCGTTGGGGGCTTTAGGATCTCCAACTTTGCCGAGATAGGCGCTTACATAGGCATTATTTTTATGGAAGGTTACATAACGGCAATTGGTAATATCTATCTGGGCTAACTTTTTCGCGGTTTTTACATCCAGCACCTCCACCTTATTAGAGATATTGACCACCACATACATCTTTGAACCGTAGATACCGATGTCATTGCCCACATCGCCCAGGCCTTTAGTAACGGAGGGATTAGCTTCGTTATAGATATTTCGCTCGTAAACACCGGTACGGAAGTTCATAAAATCTAACGAGGCCTTGTTCATGTTCATATTACCCTCGTTAAGCAGGTATATCCCTTTGATCACACTCGATGGATCCGGCGCAGCAATCTGTTCAACCTGTTTAGGTATTACTTGCGGTGCCTTCCGGCATGATGCCGCAAGCAATACCACAAACAGGGCAACGGGTAGATATAGGGCTATTTTTGATGTTTTCATGGTTAGATATTATAGCTTAGTTTGAAGCGATAAAAACGCCGGGGCATCGGGAAGTTGGAGATGATTTCCCTGTCCTGGTTCAGGAGGTTATTTACCTCGAGGGTAAACCTGGTTTTACGCTTATATATTTTGGTGAGATAGCTTGCCGAAAGGTCATGCGTGTACCAGGGTGCTACTGTATTATCACCATGGTTTACATCATTACTCTGCTCATCGTAACGAAGTCCGTTATATAAATAACTGTAATTGAATTGGAACCGGCGATAATCTGCCCCTAAAGTGAACGAGCCGCTGTGCATGGGCACATAAGGAATATTATAGCGATAGGTAATACCCCCTTCTTTATAAAAAGCCTGTTGATAGGTGTAATTGAGCCCGGCAGTGATAGTAAGCTCATCAGCAATATTCCATCCGGATTGGATATTGATCTCCGCTCCTTTTATGTGCACATCGCCCACATTGTACATCACCCATCTGAACAAATTGAGGCCGGGAACAGCTATAATTTTATCCCTTACCTGGTTATAATAAGCATCAACCTGTACAGAAAACGACTGAAGTAACCGGTTTTTAAACTCATGGTTATAGGTAAAGCCAACATCGTATTGCTTAGCGTATTCAGGTTTAAGCAGGGTGTTTCCGATCAGCGTATAATAAAGATCATTAAAAGTGGGCAACCGGAAGATGTTTTTATAAAATGCCCGGAGCATCAGGTCGTTATTGTCAAGCAAGCGCCATCCGGCAGTTACTGTTGGCGTATAGGCTGTTTTACGCCCCGCCCCGGTATATTCCTTTACCTGATCATTAACAAAAGTACCAAGTAGTGATGCCTGCAAATTAAGCCTTCCTACCCTAAGCTGCGAAGCCATTGAAACCAGTTCTGTGTAGCGGGTTGGATACGGGAAACGGTATAAGTTAGCGTCGAGATTGTTCATTTGGAAATCGACGGAGAGCGCGATATCCCAAACCGGCAAAATGCGGTAACGGTTGGCTATAGAAGTATAAAGTTCATGCTGGTAAAAGCGGTTATCCAGGAAACCTGTGGTAGTCACAAATTCCGGATCCAGGTAGCGTTCGTAGTTGTCACTATATTTGGCTACCGCTTTAAAGCTATATCGGTTAGCCGTATTGCTTTCATAATTGGCCTGGATAAATTGGTCGCGGTCCCACTGCCTCTGTGAATAATTGAATTTGTTGGCAACAATTGCTCCCGGTAAACCCCGATCTGAAATATAGCTGTATGCTTTCACTGCCCACCTGGCGCTATCGGCCGTACTGCCGGTAAGACCAGCTTCTACTCTGTAGGCTTTTATATCTCCATTGTTGCGCACCGCGGTTGTGTCATACACCCCGTTAGTATACCTGAATTTGTACCGGCCGTTTGATTGGATATATTCGGCACTAATAGTACTGCTGATTTTATCATTGAGCTTCTGCTGCCACAGCAAGGACGGATTTAACAAACCCATCGACCCGGTTTTATAACTCATGCGGATGTGGGTATGCTCGCCCGGCTCAAATTTGGGCTTTGCCGATTGCAGATATATGGTGCTTGCCGCCGAGAAGGCTTTGGCCGGTTGAAAGATCTCGCTTCGTTGACCGTTGTAAAGATCTATCTCCTCAATGTTATCCAACGAAAACCGGCCAAGGTCAACCTGCCCGTTTTGAGCGTTGCCTAATTGTACGCCATCATAAAATACGGCAACATGATTGGTGCCCAAACTGCGCACATTGATGGTTTTTAAACCGCCTACTCCCCCGTAATCCTTAAGCTGAACGCCGGTGAAAAAGCGCATGGCATCGGCCACAGAAAAACTATTGAGGCGCTGTAGCTGATCGCCTTTTAAAACCTGTACGGGAGTGGGGGATGTATTGCGGATGTCGGTTTTGACGGCACGGATCTCCACCTGTTTAAGGTGATTGATCTTAACAGAATCTGTTTGGGTAGTATCTTTTTTATGAACCGGGGATTGCGCCGAAACTTGAAGGCAACTGCAAGCTGTTGTTATCCCAAAGGAAACAAGCCATAATAAACCTTTGATACAGCCATTACGCGTTGCGAACGTGTGGCGCACAGTTAATTTCATGAGTGTTGTGGGTTAAAAAACCTCACAGCAAACAGAACGAATTACAAAAAATGAAATACACGAAAGGTATCCTCATTCCAGCTTCAATCCCCGAAAGCTATGAATTAATATGTGCTGGTGGCAGGTCTTCTGACTTACTCCCCCCGGCCCTGTCTTCCCATTCCGAACATATCGGAACAGTGACAATAAGAATGGGCTTCGGTGTTATGGAGCTTACAGCTGCGGGACAGTCCCGGATTTACATCGGGTTCCCTTTTAATCGCGGGCGTTAATTATCCGCGAACCAAAAGCAGGGCAAAGGTATATATTAAAAGTTTAATTAAACAAGTTGCAGTTTGCAACAAGGGTATTACACCGCTAATGAGGTAGTAAAATACAATAAGATAATGCAAACATAGCTGACTATATTTTATTGTTTATGTATGTCAGAAAACAGCGTTACACTCATTTTTCCGCACCAGCTATTTAAACATCATCCCGCAGTAAAGCAATCCCGGCAGGTTTACCTTATGGAAGAAACGCTGTTTTTTAACCAATACAATTTCAATAAAAAAAAGATTGTACTCCACCGGGCATCAATGAAGTTTTATGCTGATCACCTGTCGGCCGGTAAAATAGCGGTTAATTATATTGATGCCCAAGATCCACGCGCCGATGTACGCTGGCTTATAACGTCATTGGCAGAGCAAGGTATCGAACAGATTTATTATACGCATACTGCCGACAACTGGCTGGAAAAAAGACTGAACAGTAGTTGCGAAAAACATAACGTGGAACTCCACAAATATCAAAGTCCCAATTTTCTAAACAGCGTTGATGAAGTAGCTGATTTCTTCGACAAAAAGAAAACCTATTATCAGACCGACTTTTATATAGACCAGCGCAAACAGCGTAAAGTTTTACTTGAGCGTAATGGAAAGCCAGTCGGTGGTAAATGGACCTATGATAGTGAAAACCGACTTAAATTTCCCAAGAACAAGGTGGTGCCCCTGCTTGATGTTCCACCGGAAAACGAATATCTGAAAGAAGCACAACTTTATGTAGATACACATTTCCCTGATAACTACGGCAGCACAGCATCGCCTTTTGGCAACCTGGGCGGGTTTTATCCAACCACGTATGATGAAGCTGAATGCTGGCTCGAAAATTTCCTGCAGCAACGCCTTCATGATTTTGGCATTTATGAGGATGCAATGGTGGCTAATGAAAGTTTCTTATATCATTCGGTGTTAACCCCCATGCTCAACATCGGCCTTCTTAATCCGCAACAGGTAATTGATAAAGCCCTGGATGTAGCTGCCGATTCGGATATTCCCTTAAATTCTTTAGAAGGTTTTATAAGGCAGATCATGGGTTGGCGCGAATTTATACACATTGTTTATGAGCGTGAAGGGGTAAGACAGCGTATCAAAAATTACTGGGGATTTAAACGCCGTATACCTCAATCATTTTGGCAAGGCAATACGGGGATACATCCTGTTGATGTGGTAATTAAAAAAGTTTTGGTTACCGGCTACACACATCATATTGAGCGTTTAATGGTTATGGGAAACTTCTTTTTACTGTGCGAATTCCATCCCGATGATGTTTACCGGTGGTTTATGGAAATGTATGCAGATGCCTACGATTGGGTAATGGTGCCCAATACTTACGGCATGACCCAATTTGCCGATGGCGGCCTCATGATGACCAAACCCTACATTAGCGGCAGCAATTATTTATTAAAATGGGCGATTGGAAAAAAGGTGAATGGCAGGAAACCTGGGACGGCTTATTCTGGCGGTTTATGCACGTACACCGGAATTTTTTTCTGCAAAATCCGCGCCTGGGCATGCTGGTAAAAACATTTGATAAAATGCCCGCAGAAAAGCAAAATAAGCATTTAAATGACGCCGAAAAGTTCCTGAGCCAACTTGACAAACAGGTTCACTATTAATAACAATTCATAAATTCCTGTAAATGAATTATCTAAATTTAAATCACATCTATTTTGAAGCTCATTTTTAAATGGATTACTCATTTTTCAAAAAAAGTAGATTTTATGCTTCAAATGTTTACAACTTATAATATATTTGCGACCCAATACGGGGGATTAGCTCAGCTGGCTAGAGCGCTTGCATGGCATGCAAGAGGTCATCGGTTCGACTCCGATATTCTCCACTTTGATAATTAAGGCTTTACGAAAAATCGTAAGGCCTTTTTTGTTTCTGGTAAAACATGAAATAATTTAAAACAGTATAGTATAACGAGCTAATTGACATTAATTACGCCAAATTTCAGTCAAGTCTTCACTGTTATCAAAGCAGAACTCTTACAAACCAAGCCATTAGTGACCAACATAAGCTTTTTTAATTTTTCTCGTTGTATAGTAAATCAGCGGAGTGATAATTACGACACCGACACCGCATAAAAAAGCAATCCAAAAGCTAAAATCTCCCGGTGTCCATAGCCTCACAAAAAGGGCTATAATTGAAATGCAAGGCAAAAGCCAGGACGAGAAAATCGTTAGCAATCTATTTATCATTCCATCATAAAGGCCTACCCATGGAAATACTACGCCTGTTTCCTCGCTGCTATTTGTACTAAGTTGTTCGAGTACAATTACCAAATGGGAATGATAGTAAAGCATAAACAAAAGCATAATTAATGGACAGCCGATTAGCACCAGGTTCTGCGGAAATGATAATCCTAAGACTGTAAGCTTTTCGCTGGCTTTCTTTTCCTCTAATTTACCTTGCAAAGCGAAATAGGCCTCCTGTGGCGTTTTGTTCATCACCTCACCCCAAATTTGCCGCATGGCCGGGAATATTGTTCCATTTTTCACAAACTGCCCCACACCCTTGGTTGTATCAGTTTTTTCAATCCAATCTGCAACCGTCAATACTTGTTGTTTTATCATATTGCCGCGAATTCCACCCTTAACGTAAACTGTGCGGCCCCCAGATACACTCTTGAATTCAGCTGTGAATCGTGATAAGCCATTGAGCAACAAACCTAATGTACTGGATTTATCCTCAATTCCATCCTCTTCATTCGCCAATCTGAATCCACTAAAACATAACCTTTGGCAATAGTATCGAGAAAACCAAGCTTGATTAAATTTTCCTTTAAATCGGTTGTGTTTGGTTCAAAAAGGTAGAAGTTGGAATAATTGGAGAGCTTTTGTCCGACTTCGGCGATCGTACCTGTAGCTGTTTGCTCCAATTTGTCTTCGTCAAGCCCCTGAAGGTCTGCGAGTAACTTAATCCCTTTTTTGTCCTGTGTTATCACGTCCTCATTAAGATAGACAATTCCTGTGATGCCTTTTTTTCCAACAACTTCTTTAATCGTTTCAATAATTTTTAGCTGTTCGGCTTTTTGGCCTGCCACCATGTCGAGGTAATTGAGATACCCCGTGATTTTTTTACTTTCCCCATACTGCATAAAGGCTTTTAATTCAGCGAGGCTGTTTTTATATACTTTGGTTTCATCAGGAGATAAGGCAAAAAGCAGGATGGTAGCAGAAAGTAAAAGTAACACGCGATGGTAATCCTTAATGATCTTAAGATATTCTTTTAAGGGGTTGTTTTCAGGTTTGTCTTCAGGCATGATAATAGGTTTAATGTGGTTGTTTTAGCGGCGATATGTTATTTAAAAATAATAAAATTTCATCTATGAGACCCGTCGTCATATTGCTTTTATATTATTTCTGTAGACAGGCTTATGGAAAGAGCAGAATCTTCCAGCAGCATTAAGACAAGTTGAACTAATTGTAAAATGGCTCAATGCAAAAGGGGGACACCCAGATAAAAATGATTATAGAGTTAAATGATCATTTAAGGGATATTGCCAACAAGCAAATCTTTCACCGTTTTAACATTTCTTGGTAATTATCATGATATGGTCGAACATTCACAGATACCCCGCCTTAACTTTATAGCACGATAACTTAAAATTCTATCTATGAAAAAAATTGCAATTTATGGCTTTGGACGTATCGGCCGCCAGCTGTTAAGGATCGGGCTTGACCGGGACCTTTTTGTTCCATCTGCGGTAGCGGATGTGAAAGATCTGAAAACGCTGACCGCATTATTCAGTGTCGATACCAATTATGGCTATTGGAAAGGGAAGGCCGCGTCTAATGATAAGGGCTTTGTTCTGAATGACCACGAAATAGCCTATGTGGATTCCGCAGCAGGCGTACCGGATTGGGGATCTTTAGGCGTCGAACTGGTGGTTGATTGCTCCGGTCGCGCAACCAAAAGGGAAGGCGCACAGGCGCATTTGAATAAAGGTGCAAAATATGTGCTGGTTAGCGCACCCAGCAAATCGCTGACCGACTGCGATGCCGTCCTTTTGAAGGGCATTAACCTGGCTCAATTCGATGTGGAAAAACATCATATCGTTAGCATGGGGAGCTGTACCACCAATGCACTGGCAGCACCAATCAAGGTAATCCGCGAGACTTTCGGTATTGAATACGGTTTGTTTTCAACCGTTCACTCTTACACCAACTCTCAATCGCTTACCGATCAGCCAATGAAGGATCGCCGCGATTCCTGGGCTGCTGCCGAAAATATTATTCCTTCTTCATCAGGTGCAGCTAAAGCCCTCCAATTTATTTGGAGTGACCTCAAGGTGACCGGGAAAGCCTATCGCGTTCCGACAAGGACTGGAAGTATTGCTGAACTGAACCTGATCACTACGAGGCCATGTACTGTGGAAGAAGTAAATGACGCGTTCCGCAAAGCCGCCCAAGGCGAGCTACACGGGGTGCTCGACGTGCTCGAAGATGAATGGTCATCAGCAAGGATAGTTGGAGACACTCACTCGGCCATAATGGACCTTCCATTGACATTCAAACAGGGAGACCTGCTCTCCATTGCTTCATGGTATGACAATGAATGGGGCTTTAGCAACAGACTGGCAGAAGCAACCGAATTCATCGCCTCAAAAATTTAAATATTGAATCATCCTGAAAAGGGTTGATTTACGATAATCCCGGTTGCGCAAGTAACCGGGATTTTTGTTTATAATATTGTTGGGGAAGTTATGTCAGTAGCAAAAGAAAAGGCGATGACTGTCCGCCATCGCCTTTTCTTTAAGTTTTATTTCATCAATTAGATAGTCGCCATGTCGATCACGAAACGGTAACGCACGTCGCCTTTCAGCATCCGGTCATAAGCTGTATGAATATCTTTCATATCAACCAGTTCGATATCCGAAACGATGTTATGTTCGGCGCAGAAATCAAGCATTTCCTGCGTTTCGGGAAGACCACCAATCATAGAACCGGCAAGGCTTTTGCGACCGCCAATAATGCTGAAAGCAGCAATCTCGGCAGGTTTGGTAGGTACACCCACACATACGTGTGTACCATTAGTTTTCAGCAACCCAAGGTACACGTTCAGATCATGATCGGCAGAAACGGTATCCAGGATGAAATCAAAAGTACCGGCTACGGCTTTCATTTGCTCAGGATCTGAAGTTACTACGAAATGATGAGCACCTAATTTTTTTGCGTCTTCTTCTTTTTTTGCTGAAGTGCTTAATACAGTCACTTCGGCACCGAATGCTACGCCAAACTTAACGCCCATGTGGCCTAAACCACCAAGACCAACAACAGCTATTTTGTGCCCTTTGCCAATGTTCCAGTAACGTAATGGAGAGTAAGTGGTAATCCCCGCGCACAATAAAGGCGCTACTGAAGCAAGGTCAAGCTTATCAGAGATCTGGAGAACGAAATCTTCATGAACTACAATAGTGTTTGAATAACCGCCGTAAGTAGGGGTTTTGTGATCCTGTTCGTAACCGTTGTAAGTTTGTGAGTGACCGTTGGTGCAATATTGCTCCAAACCATCCTTACAGTTATCACAAACACGGCATGAATCAACCAGGCAACCGGTACCGGCAAGGTCACCAACTTTGAATTTTTTTACGTGATCGCCAACTTTAACCACGCGGCCAACAATTTCATGACCGGGAACCATTGGGAATATCGAACCGCCCCACTCATCTTTAATTTGGTGGAGGTCGGAGTGGCAAACACCGCAAAATAAAATGTCAAATTGTACATCATGAGGACCAACCTCACGGCGCTCAAATGTCCATGGTGCAAGATCTCTGTCTTTGGTTTGTGCAGCGTATGCTTTTGTTTGTATCATATTAAAATGTTTTATGATACAAAGATGCTGACTATAACAAAGGGACGGTATTTTATAAAGTCCAAGTTATTTGACTATTCTGTCCAAATTACTTTACTGCATTTGTACAGTTGGCCGGTGGGCTGATGGTGAGCAGCCATGATGTGCTTTATAAAGGCGCGAAAAATGAGCAAGATTCTCGAAACCAAGCGAATAGCAAACATCTGTTACAGCCATATCTGCCGTGAGCATTTCTTTTGCTTTGGCTAAACGTTTTTCACGGATCCATTGTGCCGGGGTAACCTGGTAAATGGCAAAGAAATCGCGTTTAAAGCTGGAAAGGCTGCGCCCCGAAAGATAGGCCAGTTCAGTAATAGAAACGGGCGAGGCATAGTTATCCATTACCACATTGCGAATATCACCATGCACCTGCTGTTTAAGCTGCAATAATTGCTGAAGCATGTTTCTGTCCACATGCACAAGGTCATAAAGCAACTCCAGCATTTTTAGCCGCATCAGCGAACCATCAATGCTTTCGGGTTCTTCAAAGTATGGGACCACCGATTCAAAAAATTTACGCAGGCGCTCCTTTACTGGCTTCACTGCAACCTTTGCCGGCTCAACCGTTTCTACCGATTCAATTTTGGCCATTTTAACAAAATCGCGCAAAAACTCATCCTTCAGGAAAAACATCAGGCTGTTATAGGTCGAGCCTTTTTCGGGGTTCCCCATTTTATCATAGTTGATCTGGATAGCTTTTTTCAGCATCACCATCTCGTTTTTGGCTACAATATATTCCATGTTACCATGAGTAATGGTATTAGTGCCTTCTAACACTACAAGCAGCATATGATCTTCCAGAAACATCGAGCCGCGGCTACGATGCGTAACCGTACATGATTCCACTATGGATAAGCCATTTAGTTTGATATCCCTGTGGTGATAAGGGGCACAAACCAATTCGTCGGGTACTTTAACTGCTTTTTCTTTCATTTCAAATAATGGGTAAAGCTACGGGATAATCCACAAACAAACTTTTCTATTTCGTTCAAAAAATTTGACTATGCGGTTCAATGTGCATCCGGTCGAAAAATATAATAAACAGCAATAGGGGTAAGTTGGCTCGGGCGTGTTTAAGGGACAAATTCAAATAATATTTAACAACACACAATTGTAATGAAAGTCACATCCATAATCTATCTTGTTACCATTTTAGTATCCTTTAAGCTTACCGCCGGTGCCCAACAACAATTGGCAACAAATACCGATACTACATTTAAACCAAAAATCGGATCGTTTGATGTAGGTTACTCTTACTCGCCATTTACTGTTAACCATAAAAAGATGAGCATTCAGCAAACGAATGCCTCGCTATCCGTACCCCTTATAAATAATTTTAAAGATGGGAAACTCGATTTCTTAATGGCCGGAGTTAGCTATAGCGGACTTACTTTATCCGGCATGGGCCAAACATTCGGCGGCACAGAGTTTTACTCTATTTCAGTCCCCATCACTTTTCAAAAATCGTTTTCCCAAAAGTATGCCTTGCTGGTATCCGCAATTCCCACCTTATCGTCTGATCTGAAAGACGTTTCGGGCGATGACATGTCATACTCTGCTTTTGCTATGCTCAAGATCCGCACTTCAAAAACTTTTTCTTATGCTATCGGAGCAGGTTATTCACGCCAGTTTTTTGGTTCCATATTACTTCCTGTTATTGGGATAGACTGGCAGATCAGCGATAAACTAAGCCTCAGCGGCACACTACCTGTTTCTGAAAAACTGAAATACCAGCTAAGCGATAAAAGTATCATCGGGCTCAGCAGTGATTTTGGTATAGGCGGAGGCTCGTATCGTTTATCAAAAAAAACAGGCTCCAATTATTTACAGGTGCAGCAATATAAAAACACGCTCTTTTACAATTACCAGCTGGCTAAAAACTTTTCGGTGCAGATAAGCGGCGGTTACAATTTTGTGCAAAAACTCGATCTGTATAACAAAGATCAAAAAGTTAACTGGGCACCATTTAATGACCTGAACAAGCGCGTACCGCTGGCCGAACTGAAAAAGACAGGAATCACTGTAGAATCGGGGATCAGCTACCGTTTTTAGGTTACTTCTTTTAACATTAAGTCAGGCATAGTATGGAAACAACCATTAATTCAAGGGTAGAGGTTTTTAAAACCAATGTTGAGGATTCGGCCAAGGCAAAGATGTTGGTCGACGCGCTTCAAAAGCTGATCACTAATAGTCGCGTAAATTTTGATCTGGAAGATTGCGATAGGATATTAAGGATTGAAGGCCTGGATATTTCGACTCAATTAGTCATAGGCATCCTTGAAGATCATGGTTATCTATGCCAGCTGATTGAATAAGAACTAAAGCTTTTAAGGATTTATTACAAAAAGGTGCAGGTTATCCCAAAACCTGCACCTTTTCCAGTATAGTTACCAGGTCTTCCAAACGCATGGGCTTGGAAAGATAATCGTCCATGCCGCCTTGCATACAGATTTCGCGGTCTTCCTGCATGGCGTTGGCTGTCATAGCCACGATGTAAGGCTGATTGCCGCCCTGCAAGCGAATTTGAGCAGTGGTTTCCAGTCCGTCCATTTCGGGCATCTGGATATCCATTAAAATAATATCATAATATTTTTCGACGAGCTTTTCTAATACAATAACGCCATTGGTAGCCATATCAGGCTGATAGCCCAATTTGTTCAATACACGCTCTATCAATTTTTGGTTTATCGGGTTGTCTTCGGCCACCAGGATCCGGAGTGGATACTCTTTGGCGAAATCAGCCGACAATACACTTTTAGCCGCAATTTCGGGTGTTACCGTGTTGTCCTGGTTAAATGCCTTCTGGATGCTCATGCATAGGTGATGCTGCTTAACCGGCTTAACCAATATAGACGAGAACACCCCCGGGAATTTACTTTTGGTTTCATCGCCAATAGAGCTCAGCATCACAATGGGCAGCTTAGGGCATTTAACCTTCACCTGGTTTGCAAGGCCAACACCGTCCATTTCGGGCATTTCCATATCGGTGATCAGCAATTTAAAGCTATCGTCCTGATGCAGTATGGCTAATGCCTCGGCACCTGATGAGGCTGTTACCGGTTCCAGTTTCCAATGCTCGAGCTGTGTGCGGAGGATAAACAGGTTCGTATCATTATCATCAACGATAAGTACCCGTAAACCCGTTAATGCAGCCAGGTCACAGAGCAATGGCGTGCGTACCGGGTTCTTGCTTTTAATGGTCTTGATAGAAAAGCTAAATACCGAACCTGCGCCATATTTACTTGTTGCCGAAATATCGCCGCCCATTAAATTCACCAGTCTTTGACAAATAGCCAGCCCAAGCCCGGTACCGCCGTATTTGCGGGTAGTTGATGAATCAACCTGCGAAAATGCTTTGAACAACCGGGAGATCTTTTCGTCAGCGATCCCTATACCGGTATCTTTAACGCTGAAACCAATCTCGGCCTCTTCACCTATCTGCTCCTTTAAAAATACTTTAATGAAGATCTCCCCTTTGGAGGTAAATTTAATAGCGTTATTGATGAGGTTGATGAGCACCTGTTTTATCCGCAGGCTATCACCTACAATATATAGCGGAACATCAGCGTCGATATGATAAATGAGGTCTATCTTTTGCTGGGCCGCCCTTTGGGCAAAAATATCCATCACCTCTTCGATGGTATGGCGCAGGTCGAAATCCTCATGCTCCACCTCCATCTTGCCCGATTCGATCTTTGAAAAATCAAGGATGTCATTGATTACGCTCATCAAGCCCTCTCCGCAACTAATGATGGTATCGGTATATTCCCGTTGCTCATAGTCCAGTTTGGTTTCGGCAAGCAGTGAGGCCATACCAATAACGCCGTTCATTGGCGTGCGGATTTCGTGACTCATGGTTGCCAGGAAGATACTTTTGGCCTGATTAGCCTTTTCGGCTTCTTCACGTGCCTGTTGTTCCTGCTCTTTTTGTACAACCAGTTTACCATTAAGCTCATGCAAATGCTCCGACTGAACATGTAACTCTTCTGACTGGGCTTTTAACTCCTCCGATTGCGCCTGCAGTTCTTCGTAAGCTTCCTGCAATTCATCTGATTTTACCTGGAGCTCACCGGCTTTTTGAACAACCTCGCGCGTACGTTCCTGTACCTGTTTTTCAAGCTGTGCTTTCTGCTTCTGAATAGTATTGATACGATAGGCATAAAAGCCATACGCCGCCGCTATGATCAGCAACAACACCAGCAACCTGAACCACCACCTTACCCAAAACGGCGGGGTGATCACAATAATAACTGATGCACCTAAATTATTCCAAACCCCATCGTTATTGGAGGCCTTTACATGAAAAGTATACGTTCCCGGATCAAGATTGGTGTAAGCAGCCCTCCGCTCCATACCTGCCTTTACCCATTCTTTATCCAATCCATCCAGCTTATACTGATACTGGTTGTTGCGGCTAACGATGTAATTAAGCGCAATGAAATTAAAGGCAATTGATGATTGATCGTAGTTGAGTGTTATTTTGGAAGTAAAGCTGATATCTGTTTTCAGCAAAGAATCTTTATCACCAGGTACTACGGATTTATTGAATAGCTGGAAATCGGTTAAGTAAACCGGTGGGATAAATGTATTTGCTTTGATTTTTTCAGGGTAAAACCTGTTGAAGCCTTTAACACCACCAAAATACATTTCACCATCGCGGGTTTTAAGGTAAGCATTGGCTTCAAACTCCGTACCCTGTAAGCCATCGTAAGTATTAAACTGCTTATTGTCGCCGGTTTCGGGGTTTAGGCGATTGATGCCGGTTGATGTGGAGATCCAGAGGTTATGTTTTTCATCCTCAGCAATCCCTTTAATAAAATCAGTGCTTAGGTTTCCTTTGGCGATGAACAGGTTGAATTTGTTATTGGCTTTATCAAACAGGTATAAACCTGCCATGCCAATCCAAACCCGGCCTTTGCTATCGGTAAAAATTACCCTCGAATCTGTTTTCTTTTTTTCGTGATCAAAATAATGTGAGAAACGGCGGGTGTTAAGATTATAACAATTGAGACCGCCATCATCGGTGCCAAACCAAACATTACTATCTTTATCCTCACCTGCCGAAACAACATTATTTCCTTCGAATGAGGTTTTTCCATCCGGATCTTTCAGCACGCGGGTAAACTTGTGCGTTTTGGTATCCAATAAATTAAGACCTCCAAAATAGGTAGCCACCCAAAAATTGCCCCGGCTATCCAGCAGCATGCGTTGCATAAAATCTGAACTTACCGCGTTCCGGTCGGCAGCATTGGCTTTAAAACGGGTAAACTTTCCGGTTTTCGGGCTCATGAGGTTAATGCCCCCGCCCCAGGTTCCTACCCAGATATTACCTTGTGCATCTTCGGCTATATCCTGTATGGCATTGGTTGAGATACTTGAAGCGTCATAAGGGTTAAACTTATACTGGCGAAACTGCTCTGTTTTACGGTTGAACAAGTTGAGACCTCCGCCATCAGTACCTACCCAGATATTGGTTTTGCTATCTTCAAAAAATGCTTTAACATCATTATAGCTTAAGGTAGTTTCATTTATACCCTGCCTGTACAGTTTAAACTTATCGGTTTCGGCAGTATAAAGGTTAACCCCACCGCGATGAGTGCCTATCCAAAGGTCATGCTGCACATCCTCATAAATTGCCGAAACAGTGGTATTGGAAAGACTACCAGCATTTTCGGGCCGGGGGAAATATTTAACAAACTTTTGGGTTTTGGCATCAAACCAGTTCATGCCCTGGTTAATGGTACCTATCCAGATATCGCCATCCCTGCCGCAAAGTACCTGCAGAACAAGGTTGCCGGATAAACTGCCACTATCCATATCATCATGAACAAACAACTTGAAATTTTTGCCCTCCGCATCAACCCTCACCACACCCTGTCCATTGGTACCTATCCAGATGTTGTTGGCTTTATCGGCAGTGATGGAAGTAATATCACAGCCCGCAACAGGTCCGCTAATGGTCAATGGTTTAAATAAGGATTTAACAGCATCATATACACAAAGGCCATGACGAGTGCCTACCCACAAAACACCTTTGTTATCTTTATAAAGCGTATTTACCGTATCGCAGCTAAGCCCCGAGCTACCGTGCCCAAAATGAACAGCTTTGCCAGTCCGGGTATCAAGCAGACTGACACCGTTTCCCTGAGTACCTACCCATAAATGATCATCATCTTTAGCTGTTACAGCAGTAACAACTGTGTTTTTAAAACCCCAGGCCGAAAATTTATTGGTAACCGGATCAAACCGGTTAAGATTATAGTTGGTACCTATCCAAAGTTTATGGGCGGCATCTTCATAAATGCAATTAATGAAGCCATCACTAATGCTGGCTTTATCGGCAGGGTTGTTTTTGTAGATGATGAACTTTGAACCGTCATAACGGTTTAAGCCATCGCGGGTGCCAAACCACATAAAACCGCGGCTATCCTGAAAAATGCAATTTACAGTACTGTTTGAAAGCCCTTGTTCATTGCTGATATGTCTGAACCGCGAGTCGGAGATCTGTGCAAATGAAATGAGTGAAACCCCCGAAATAAAAAACAGTAAAAGCACCAGAAATTGTGTGGTGCGCAGGCGATATGCCGCGAAGTTTGGATCAGCCATTTAACGTTAGGGGTGTCATTAAGTAACAGCAATAATACTTAAATTATCTCACAATAATTTATGAAACTCTTTAAGCATCTTGCATATACGTTATTAATATGCTAACCGGATTTTGATTTAGCTATATTTTTTTCAACTGTTTATACGTGTATACGGTAATTATCGCAATTGGGTTTTGAAAGCAAATACAGCTTCACCGGTTGCTCATAAAGCTATTGTTAGATAATCAGCAGAGCGGAATAAGATGGAAGTTCATGAAGAAAACGCCTATTTCAACACAAAGCACGAAGAAGGATTGGCCTTATCATTATAAATATTGCTAAGTTGCACCGGCACCGAAAATGTATCAAAAACCATAATACTGTTTTCGCCGGCTACAAAATGAGGCCATTGTTTATCGTTGACCAGGCCGGGGGCCTTGCCTTTTATAAAGTTAACCCAGGTTTGGTGGATCTGACCGGCCAGCTGTAGTTCTGTTTGATTGAAGTTGTTTTGTTTGGGTAAAAACCAAACATAGCCTAATTCGTCGGCATGGGTAGCGCCGGTACCATCCCGCTTATAGTCAAAACGGTACATCCAAACATGGTTGCCTGCCTGCGCTAAAGTGCTGGCAAGCCGGTAACTGTGCATCTGGTACATGTATTGGGTAAGTACTTTTAGGGCTGCACTATCAGCATTTCCGTTTTTAGCGTCGGCATTATAATTTGATAAAACATAACGGTAGTTATCACCGAACCACCCATAAAGAACCGTGCTATCGGGACGGTTGAGGCGTTTATCGAAGCCCATGAACATTTTACTTTCAAACTTATTGGTACCGATCAGGAAACGTACTTTGTCATTTCTGTTTTTGCGAATGTATTGATACGGATCATCTAAAATAACTGAGCCATCTATCACCGGGCCAAAATAGTTGGTACCCTGTGCTCCATTGCTGATATTAGCCTGGGCAGCGATAAGTTTTTCGGCGGAGATGTTGAGCAGTTCGCCCGGTTTGGTGATACCCAGCTTAGTCATGAGCCGCTGCCTGATACTTTTAGCAGTAACAGTGTCCCTGATGCATTGCACCGCGCCGCTTTCTAAAATCTGTTGATTAAAATATCCTTTAGCCTGGGGGGTAGCCTGTAAGGCGCTGGTAAGTTTAGCCCCTGCCGATTCGCCCATTACGGTGACATTGGAAGCATCGCCACCCATAGCGGCAATATTTTGCCTGATCCATTTTAGTGCCATGATGAGGTCAAGCAGGCCGTTATTTCCTGACGATTGGTAGCTTTTGGCCACATCGCCCAGGTACATAAAGCCAAAAACACCAAGGCGATAGTTGATGGTGACGGTAACAACACTATCGTCATCAGCAAAAGCGTGGCCGTTCATTCCCATGCCAGAGCCGCCTGTAAGCGCGCCGCCGTGCACCCATACCAGTACCGGAAGTTTAGCGTCCTTTGCTATAGTAGGTGTATAAACGTTTAAAGAGAGACAGTCTTCACTGCCTTTGAGCCCGCCTGCTCCGCCGCCTTGCGATGCCGGATTCCCAAATTTTTCGCAGGAAAGTGTGTCTTTCCACGGAGCGGCTGGTTGGGGAGGCATAAAACGTAAAGAGCCAACCGGTGGTTTAGCATACGAAATGCCTTTAAACACTAATGTTGGCCCTTCTTCAATACCCTTGATCCATCCGCCTGATACTTTTGTTACAACTGTTTGGGCTTTAACGCTAAAGCTAAAAATGATCCCGAACAAAAAAGTGCATGCCCGTATCCGGCGGATGATGTTTTTCATAAAAAGGTTGCTCTAATAAGTGGCAGCCAGCTGAAGCGCGTTATAAGCATTAACAACACCGCCGGTTACACAAATATCAGCAAACGGAACCTCTTTTTTAGTATCGCCATCTGTAATCACAACATTATGTGATATTTTCACTACCGATTTCATGATGATCTCCTTAACCTGAGTAGCTGTCAGTTTAGGATAGTACGAGCGGATCAACGCGGCTAAGCCGGTTACAACCGGTGCCGCCATACTGGTACCATCATGCTCGCCATAGGTTGATTTTGGTGTGGTTGAATTGATAGCAACTCCAGGTGCAAATACATCAACGCTGGTTTTGCCATAGTTGGAGAAAGATGCTTTCAGCGTTTCATCATCTTTAGGGCCTGATGCCCCTACCTCAATCCATGCACCTGCCACACCGCTTTTATCTTCGTAAGCCCGGTTAGGAACGTTGAGTTCAACCTCGGTATTGTTGTTGTCATTGCCGGCGGCATGTACCAGCAGCACGTCTTTGCTTAACGCAAATTTTACGGCCTCATCTACCGCTTTTTTATCGTACGAATAACTTTTGCCAAAGCTCATGTTGATTACCTTAGCACCATTGGCAGCGGCATAACGAATGGCGTTAGCCACATCTTTATCACGTTCGTCGCCCGTAGGTACGGTACGTACCGACATGATGGCTACATCATTGGCCACGCCCATAATGCCGAGGTTGTTATCCCTTACAGCGCCTATGATACCCGCAACGTGGGTGCCATGGTCGGCATCCGGGCCGGTTACATCATTATTGCCATAAAAACGCTCATTTGTGTTATTGTAGTTATCACCTACGGTATCCCTCGAATTGAAATTAAGGTTGAGGTGATAATCCAACTGCTCTTTGAAGTGGGTTAAGCCCCCGTTTACCTCTTTTTCCCTGAAATCGGCTACATTCTTAAACTCGGGTAGGGCACTTTCCAGCACACGTTTAACATAGGCTTCGCCATTGTCTTTTGGCTCAAACTTTTTAATATCATCAAGGCTTGGGTTTTTATTACCCAATTTGGCCAGTACGCCATCAAGCAGGGTATTGAATTTATTGATGACGGTATATGTTTGCTGAGCTTTGGCAAGTTGTTTGTCCATGTCGGCTTTCATAGCGCCGTATGCTTTAAAATCGGCAAGGTCTTTTCCGGTAAGTTTGGTACTGTCAACATTGGCAAAGCGGGTGTTGTTGATGCGCACAAGACGGGTAAGCTCCAGGTTATCATAATGTACATCGCCCTTTGCCGAACCTATAAAATCCCATCCATGGATGTCATCTGCATAGCCGTTTTTGTCATCATCCTTTTTATTTCCGGCGATTTCTTTCGGGTTATTCCAGATCACTTTTTTAAGGTCCTCATGATTAACATCAACACCGCCATCAATTACAGCTACCAGCACGGTAACGTGTTTTTTGCCTTTTAGCAGTTCGTTGTAAGCTTTTTCGGTACTGATCCCAAAAACGGAATCAGTTTTAAGATCGAGGTTTTGCCAGTTAGGTTTAGTTTTTGGCGCTTCCTGTGCATAAGTGAATACAGGTAAGCAAAGCCCGGCTACCAGCACAAGCTTTTTAAGCGGAAAATTATTGATCATTAATACTTTCAGTAATAGTTATATACGGTACAAAAACTCTAAAGTAGGTTTTTAATTGTTGAAAAAATGTGCGGGGTTGGTGATTTTAACACCTTTTCGGAAAATTATTTTCTTATTACTCCGTCTTTTGTTCAAAAATGTGTTCAATTATAAACTTTGATTCCTCTACGTGGACCTTCTTCCTGATCAGTGCACGCAAATCATCGGTGGCGCCATCCCTTATCTCATAGTTCTTTTCTTTACAGGTTTTTATAAAACCTATATACAATTGTTTCGCTTTGTCTACTTCGCCTTTTGCAAGTGTGGCAAGTGCTATATTAAACATGGCATAAGTAGCATCCTCCTGATATTTCAATGTCTTATAAGAGTATTTTATGCATTCATCAAATTTACCGGCACAATAACTTGACCACCCCAGGTTACCTAAAGCGGTAGCATAAGTACTATCAATACCTACGGCCGTTTTTGCGGCATCAATAGCTTCCTGGTATTTGCCCGATTGAGTATAACTTAAGTTAAGCCCCACGTAAGCGTATTTATAGGTTGGATCGATTTTTACTGCTTTTTGATGATATGTTATAGCTGTTTCATATTCTTTTTTCTGATAGTAACAATCGCCTATCCTATCATATGGAAAAGGGTATGATTTATCAATACTAATAGCCTTTTGGAGATCTTTTATAGCATCATCAAGTTTATCGAAGTAATAATAAGCGTCGCCGCGGTCAACATAAAAAACACGTTTTTCAGGTTTTAAGTTTATGGCCTGTGTATAAAGACTTATAGCTGTTTCGTATTCGTTCCTATCGCAGTAAATATCACCTTTCAGGTTGTAGCCATCACCATCATCGGTATTTTGATTGATGTGTTGATTGATAAAATAAAGGGCGCTATCGGGCATATCCATTTTTCTGTAGCACCTTGTAAGCTCATAATATGTCCAATTATAATTTGGCTTGAGCTGCAGTGTCAATCTCAGATCGGTTACTGCGTCCTTATATTTTTCAAGATCAATCAGGCATTCGGCCCGGTCATAATAAAGTACAAAATAACCTGGAAAAAAATTAACTGCCTTATCGTAATCAACCGCAGAATTTTCAAGTTGCTCAAGGTTATAATAACACTTGGCACGCATCTGGTAAGCGTGGGCATATTGCGGCCATACAGCTACTATCTGATTACAATATTTTATACATTCCTGGTATTTATCTTCATCAAAAAGCATCTCTGCCTTCATGATATTTGCCGAAATAAGGCCGGAACTTTCCTTTAGTAACCTGCCCAACTCGGCATTTGCACCTGATTTTCCTTTAAATGATGTAGTAAGTAATTTTAATCGTTTAGTAAAAACGGTATTAGGGGCTCTTTTAAAAAAACCATCCAAAACATTATCAGCATTTTTATCCCCGGGCTGCGTGGTAAATACCAATTTGAAGAAAGCTTTTCCCAGTTGTGTTTCGGCCGGCGAAAGATTGCTGCTGTTAATATCTTCAATAAGACTAAAAACTTCGTATCCCTGGTAAGGCATGATCCGCTTTACATCTTTTTGCATCCTGATATTTTTTATGCTTTTGGATAACAGCACCATGCCTTTATCAACACTATCCTGCCTGAAGCAGGTAATAGCACCCTTTAAATATGATGCGTAATCGCTGATCTGGTAGCCAGGTGTAGCCATTAGTGAGGGACTTTTCTTGCCGGAGGTATCAGCAGGAGCCAAAGCAGCGGCGGTAAAAGGACTTAAAACAAGCAGCCCAAAAACAATTAATCTACATGATAAGGTCATGCAATAAAAATAACATATCCGGTTAATATTAAAAAACGAAAATGGGCTCCTGCTTTAAATCCTTTTTACTTTTCTGCCCTGATCTTTTTAACCTCAGCCGCTGTAACCAGACTGCTGTTATTGCCAAAATTATTGCGGATGTAAGTAAGAACCGCCGCGATGTCGGCATCACTCAAAAAGTTATGCTTGGGCATTGCGCTATTGTAGGGGTGGTTCTTTACTTTGATCGGCCCGTCCAAACCATTCAATACTACCCTTATCACCAAATCTTTCTCCATGAACTTGCCACCGGTAACCCATTCCGACCCGCTGAGCGGCGGGATCATGTTACCATCCCCCCGGCCATTTTTTTGATGACAGTTGGCGCAATAAGTATTGTAAATTTTAGCACCACCTTTTAGCATCCCGGTTTGCAGGTCGCTTTTCAACACATCAGGCAATCTGAAGCCCGGCAGTTTTTTACGCAACTCCATTTTGGCAAGCTCGGCTTTGCCGAACCCTGCTTTATTGCCGGCGTAGGAGATCTTCCAGATCTTTCCTTCTTCCGTTTCGCTGATGTATAACGAACCATCGGGGCCCATTGCCAATCCCATAGGTCGGTAAACAGCATCGCTCACACTTACTACTGTATTTTTGCCGGTAAAGCCATCAGCAAAAATTTCCCATTGGCCAGTGGGCTTACCGTTTTTAAAGGGTACGAAGCATACAAAAAAACCAGCCTGTGGGTAAGGCGACCTGTTTGTTGAGCCATGAAAAGCGATGAAAGCCCCGTTTTTATATCTCGCCGGGAATTGATCGCCGGTATAAAAAAACAAATCGTTAGGTGCCCAATGCGCAGGGAAAGCCATGATAGGTTGAGCGTATTTAGCACCATTACCGGCCTTTATGCCATCGCCGCCATATTCGGGGTTCAGGAGTTTTTTCTTTTTAATAGGATCATAATAATAGTAAGGCCAGCCTACATCGGTACCCTTTTTTACTTTAATAAACTCTTCGGCAGGCAGCACAGCGCTTTGCCAGGCACTGAATATTTTAGGGAACTGTAAACGCAGGTCATCACGGCCGTGGGCAACCACATACAGGCAATTGTCGGCAGTGTTCCAGTCCATAGCAACAACGCTGCGCATACCGGTAGCATAACGGATCCCATCGGCCTGTACCTGGTTAGGTTTGGCTTCATCAAATTGCCAGATCCCCCCATACTGCTTTAACAATGGACATCCCTTGATCCCCTTTGAACCGGGAACCCTGTTTTGCTGCTGGCAGGCGTTTGAAGGAGCCCCAAATGCAACATACATATGTCCGGCATTATCAAAAGCGAGAGGCTTGGCGTCATGCTCATGTGGGGCGGTAGCATCATGCAAGATCAATTCGAGCGGGCCATCGGGTATCAGCGATTTCGGGTTTAATTTGGTGCGATAAACGTTTTCCTCCGAACTGAAATACAGGTAACCTTTATGTACCCGCATCCCGGTACCATAGGGGCCCTTATCTTCATAATCGGCAAATTTTTTTATGAGGTCCGCACGCCCATCGCCATTGGTATCACGCAGGGCGACATTGCCGCCGATAGAATCAGGGAAACGAAGCTTTACATAGATATCGCCATTGGTATTCACCGCAATATGCCTTGCTCTGCCCTCCAGGCTATCAACCACTACTACAGCTTTAAATTTGCCGGGCAGGAATAAGCCGCCATTGGAGGTATCCTTTGCCTTCGGCGTTAGTCTCTTTCCGATATCTTTAAAACTGATTACAGACAGTGCGCACAGGATCAGCAAAATACCAATAGCAATTGTTTTGTTTTTCATTTTTGAGCCGAACAGGTTATCTAAATGCGGAAGCATTGCTTAAAAAGCAACATCCTGCTATAAAAGCAATTTTGCAGGTAAATGTTTAGGCAGGTTCTTATTTTTTATTCGAGAGGTGGCTATAATTGCATAAAGTTGAAGAGTGCGGAGGGCTCCGTATTATCCGGAAAAATCCTATCTTTTCGCCAAACAAAGATCCATGTCCGAAATCCTTCCCGAAAAAAACAAATTAGGCCTGTGGACCAGCACCTCACTGGTGATTGGCAATATGATAGGTGCAGGCATTTTCCTAATGCCGGCGGCTATGGCTTCATTCGGAAGCATCGGCTTGCTGGGCTGGGTATTTTCGGCAATAGGGTCATTCTTTTTGGCGAAGGTTTTCAGCAACCTGAGCAAATTGCTGCCTCATGCTACCGGAGGCCCTTATGCGTACACCCGTGATGGACTGGGTGATTTTATCGGTTTTTTGGTGGCCTGGGGATATTACCTTGCGGTTGCCTGTGCCAATGCGGCTATCACCATATCATTTGTAAGTGCCTTAAGCACGTTTTTCCCGGTGCTGGCCAGCAGCAGTGCTATTGCCGTGGCTGCCGGTTTGTGTTCCATATGGTTACTGGCTTATATCAATACATTGGGTGTTGTTACCGGCGGAAAGCTGCAATTAGTTACCACCATTTTAAAAGTATTACCGCTGCTGCTGGTAGCTGTGGGTGGCCTGTTTTTTATTAAAGCTGTAAACTTTAGTCCTTTTAACAGCAGCGGCGGCAGTATTATCGGCGCCTTGCAGGCAACAGCTACCATGACCATGTTTGCGTTTATCGGTATTGAAAGCGCTACCGTTCCATCTGGCAGTGTGGAAAATCCTGAGAAAACCGTAGCCAGGGCAACTATGCTGGGGCTGCTCATTACTACCTTTATTTATATATTAGGGAGTGTTAGCGTTATCGGTATTATCCCGGCAGCGCAACTGCAAAAGTCACTTACGCCTTATGCAGATACGGCGGTGATCATCTACGGCAGCAGCGCCCGGTACTGGGTAAGTGCTGGTATCGCCATTGCTGCTTTCGGCTCGCTCAACGGGTGGACGTTACTGCAGGGGCAGGTGCCTTACGCTATTTCAAAAGACAAACTTTTTCCGCCGATATTCAGTCGCACCAATAAAAAAGGGGTACCTTATATGGGTATTATCATCAGCAGTATCATGGTGTCGCTGTTCATGACTATGAATTATACCAAGGGACTGGTTGCGCAGTTTAAGTTCCTGCTGCTACTCTCGTTGTTGAGCGTTTTGATCCCTTATTTATTATCGGCAGCGGCTTACCTTGTTATCAGGGTACGGAAAACCCCACAGGCTGGCGGTTGGGCAGGAGCTATGGCACTGGCCATAATGGCTTTTGGCTATTCGCTTTGGGCCATTGCGGGAGCCGGACAGGAGGCAGTATATTATGGCTTCCTACTGCTTATGGCCGGCATCCCGTTTTATGTTTGGGCCGCATTCAGAAAAAATGCGAAGTAGTTTTTATTATAATGCTCCGGCTTTGATCTCGTCAACTACCGATGGATCAAGCAGGGTACTGGTATCGCCAAGGTTTGAAGTATCGCCTTCTGCAATCTTGCGTAAAATACGACGCATGATCTTGCCCGAACGTGTTTTTGGCAAACCGGTCACAAACTGGATCTTATCCGGTTTGGCTATAGGCCCGATGATCCGCGATACCGTCATGATGATATCCTTGCGGGTGATCTCTTCATCGCCGTGCTTATCCGGGCTCACCACGTAGGCATAAACACCCTGTCCTTTAATATCGTGCGGATAACCAACCACTGCCGATTCAACCACGCTGCTGTGCATATTAATGGCGTTCTCCACTTCGGCAGTACCTATACGGTGACCGGATACGTTCAATACATCATCTACGCGCCCGGTAATGCGGTAATAACCATCCTGATCGCGTAAGCAACCATCACCGGTAAAATACATGTTTTCGTAAGTAGCGAAGTATGTAGTACGGCAGCGTTCATGGTCACCATAAGTGGTGCGCAGCATACCCGGCCATGGGAATTTGATACAAAGATTTCCGCTTACGCCGTTACCTTCAATCACCTGTCCGTTTTCGTCAACTAAAACAGGCTGTACACCCGGTAAAGGCAGCGTAGCATAACCCGGTTTGGTTGGGGTGATGCCGGCAATAGGCGAGATCATGATACCGCCATTTTCAGTTTGCCACCAGGTATCAACAATAGGGCAACGGTTTTTTCCGATGTTATCATCAAACCAGTGCCATGCTTCTTCATTAATAGGTTCGCCTACCGAGCCTAATTTTTTAAGCGAGCTGAGATCTTTATTTTTTACCTGATCAAGCCCAAAGCTCATTAACGAGCGGATAGCCGTTGGCGCGGTATATAATATGTTTACTTTAAACTTATCAACAATCTCCCAGAAACGGCCACAATCAGGGAACGTTGGGATACCTTCAAACATTAATGTAGTAGCCCCCTGCGAAAGCGGACCATATACTATATATGAATGACCGGTGATCCAGCCGATATCTGCAGTACAAAAATATACCTCGCCCTGATTGTACTGGAATACGTTGGCAAAAGTATAACCTGCATAAACCATATAACCGCCGCAGGTATGAACCACACCCTTCGGTTTACCGGTTGAGCCTGAAGTGTACAGGATAAACAGCATATCTTCGGCGTCCATAACTTCGGCTGGGCAGCTTGGGTTACCTTGTGTTTCAACTTTCTTAATTTCATCTTCCCACCAAACATCACGGCCTTTGATCATGGAAACCGGTGTACGGCTACGGGTAAGTACAATTACTTTTTTAACCGAACGGCATTGTACCAAAGCATCATCAATTACAGTTTTAAGAGGTACTTCTTTAGTGCCTCGTTTGCCCCCGTCGCAGGTGATCACAATGTTACATTCAGCGTCATTGATCCTATCAGCAATAGACTGCGCCGAAAAACCACCAAATACTACCGAGTGGATGGCGCCGATACGGGCACAAGCTAAAACAGCAATGGCCAGCTCGGGGATCATAGGCATATAGATACAAACACGATCACCTTTTTTAGCACCGTTGTTTTTAAGCACGTTGGCAAACTGGCAAACTTTATCATGAAGCTGACGGTACGTTAATATACGGTGATCTTCTTCCGGGTCGTTGGGTTCCCAGATGATGGCCGGTTTATCGCCAAGGGTCTCCAGGTGACGGTCGAGGCAGTTTTCGGTAATATTGAGTTTTGCCCCCTGGAACCATTTGATCTTAGGCTCCTTAAAGTTCCAGTCCAATACGGTGTCCCACTTTTTTTGCCATAAAAAATTATCGGCAATGCCGGCCCAGAATTGTTCGGGCTGCTCAACACTTTGCTGGTAAACTTTTTTGTACTCTTCAAATGATGTAATTTTCATCGGTTGGTTGGTGTTTGGTTGGTTGATGAAGCTGTTATGCGCTTATATTGTTTATTTGCTTTTAGCTTATAACGCTTTCATACTGGTTTAAATGGTGGGCGTAATTTAATAATTTATGTGCGATGTGTAAACTAAAATCGCTACTTTTTAAATTTTTTTAAGAAGTAGCGATTGAACGAATAACGGCTCTATATTTTGGTATTGTTATTGGGTTGATGCGGTGGCCGCGTTAGGAATAGAAGTGGAATGTCCACAGCGTGCGATGGCTATTGTCTGAACTCGAATTTATGGAATTTGTTTAGCATTCTGTCAATTCACGAAATTCCATAAATTCGAGTTCAGACAATAGCAAACACAAGAAAAAATAACCTGTTATTAACTAATTAGATAGGTGTCTGGCATCATCAAAAATCTTTTTTGAAAATTTTTCAAATCACTATTGAATATTTGGTTTAAAAGTCTGATATTTGCAAACTCTTTTTGGATAAAGGGTTGATAATTAAAAATATTTGTCATGTCAAGAATTTGTGATCTAACAGGAAAAGGATCTATCGTAGGTAACAACGTTTCAAACTCAAACGTTAAAACAAAACGCAGGTTTCATCCTAACTTGAAACTTAAAAAGTTTTATATTCCTGAAGAAGATAAATGGATTACCTTAAAGGTATCTACTTCTGCTGTGAAAACTATCAGCAAAAACGGTATTACCGCCTGCATCAATAAATTTGTTAAAAAAGGCTACATTTAGTAGTTGGCTTTCAAGTTTAGCAGTATAATAAAATTGAAAAATTGCGTAAGCCGCGAGGTTACACGTACAACATAAAAATAAAATGGCAAAAAAAGGCAACAGGGTTCAGGTGATTTTAGAATGCACCGAACACAAAACAAGCGGTATGCCAGGCATGTCTCGCTATATCACCACTAAGAACAAGAAAAACACTACCGAAAGATTAGAGTTGAAAAAATTCAACCCTGTTTTACGTAAAGTAACTGTTCACAAAGAGATAAAATAATTGGTTGATGAAGTTGATTGGTTGATTAGGTTAACATGCTAACAACAATTAACTTGCTAATTAAATCATTCACTAATTCAAAAAATTAACAAGAAATGGCAAAGAAAGTAGTTGCAACCCTGAAAGTAGCAGGTAAAGGCAAAGAATATTCAAAAGTGATCACTATGAATAAATCACCTAAAACCGGTGCTTATTCATTCAAAACCCAAATTGTCCCTAACGATTTAGTTAAGGATGCAATTGCAGGTAAAACTATCTAATCATCTTTTGATTAAAATATTGAAGCCGTCTTGTTTTTACGAGAGGGCTTTTTTTGTTAGATGTTGTCTGAATCAGAATTTACAGAATTAATAAATTGACAGAATGCTGTTTAAATTAATATCTGATATTTCTGAAAACATATTTAAATTCAGAAAATTCTATAATTCTGAAAATTCTGATCACCATGGGATTATTTGATTTTTTTAAGAAAAAGGAAAATACGCAGCAAGACCAGCAGGCGCTTGATACCGGTTTGGAAAAAACCAAGGATAACTTTTTTTCAAAGATCACCAAAGCCATCGCCGGTAAATCAACCGTTGATGATGATGTGCTTGATGAACTGGAAGAGATCCTGGTTACATCCGACGTTGGCGTAAGCACCACACTCAAGATCATCGACAGGATCCAGGCCCGCGTTGCCCGCGATAAATACGTAAGCACCAACGAGCTGAACACCCTGTTGAAAGATGAAATTCAGCAGCTGCTTGCCGAAAACAACAGCAACGACTTCCGCAATTTTGAATACGGCGATCATAAACCATATGTAATTATGGTTGTTGGCGTTAATGGCGTAGGTAAAACCACTACCATAGGCAAACTGGCCCACAAGCTTAAGCAAGCCGGTAACCAGGTGGTATTAGGCGCTGCCGATACCTTCCGTGCAGCAGCGGTAGACCAGATTAAACTGTGGGGTGAGCGTGTTGGTGTAAAGGTTGTTGCACAGGCTATGGGGTCGGACCCGGCTTCTGTTGCTTATGATACCCTGCGCTCGGCAGTTGCCAATGGAGATGATGTGGCTATTATTGATACTGCCGGTCGTTTGCATAATAAAGTTGGTTTAATGAACGAGCTTACCAAGATCAAGAACGTAATGCAAAAGGTGATCCCCGGTGCCCCGCATGAGATATTGCTGGTGTTGGATGCTTCAACCGGTCAAAATGCGATTGAGCAATGTAAGCAGTTTACCGAGGCTACCAACGTAAATGCATTAGCACTTACCAAGCTTGATGGCACAGCCAAAGGCGGTGTTGTAATTGGTATATCAGATCAGTTCAAGATCCCGGTGAAATATATAGGTGTAGGCGAAGGTGTGGATCACTTGCAGCTATTTGACAGGCAGGCGTTTGTGGATTCGTTATTTAAACAATAAAGACATAAAAAACGCGTCATTGCGAGGTACGAAGCAATCCCAAACTATGCAGATTCGCTCTGTAAGTCGGGGATTGCTTCGTACCTCGCAATGACGATTTTATAGAGTATGAGGACGAAAGAATTAGATAAGCCCAAAAAGATAGCCAAACCCCGTGTAAACGTGGTTACGTTAGGCTGTTCAAAAAATATTTACGATTCGGAGATATTGATGGGCCAGTTGAAGGGCAACCAGTTTGATGTGGTGCATGAGGCCGATAAGGTAGGCAAAAATGATATTATTGTAATTAACACCTGCGGCTTTATTGATAATGCCAAGCAGGAATCTATTGATACTATTTTACAATACAGCGAGCTAAAAGAACAAGGCAAGGTAGGCAAGGTAATTGTAACCGGTTGCCTGAGCGAACGCTACAAACCCGAGCTTGAAGCCGAAATTACCAATGTTGATGCCTATTTTGGTACCAATGATCTGCAGAACCTATTAGCTTCTGTAGGAGCTAACTACAAGCATGAGCTCATTGGCGAGCGATTATTAACTACCCCTTCGCATTTTGCATATTTCAAAATTGCTGAAGGCTGTAACCGCCCCTGCTCATTTTGCGCTATCCCTCTGATGCGTGGCAAGCACCTGAGTTCACCAATTGAACAGTTGGTTGAAGATGCAAAGAAGCTTGCTAAAAACGGCACAAAGGAACTAATCCTGATTGCACAGGATTTGACCTATTACGGTCTTGATCTATACGGTAAACGTAACCTTGATGAACTGCTTCGCCGTTTATCTGACGTGAATGGTATTGAGTGGATCAGATTGCAGTATGCTTATCCTTCAGGGTTCCCGATGGAGATTCTGGATGTGATGAATGAGCGCGAAAACATCTGCAAGTACCTGGATATGCCGTTGCAGCACATTACTGATAATATGCTGAAATCAATGCGTCGTGGTATCACCAAGCAGAAAACTATTGATATTGTAAACGAGATCCGCGATAAAGTACCGGGTATAGCAATGCGTACCACGCTGATCACCGGTTATCCCGGCGAAACCCAGCAGGATTTTGAAGAGATGGCACAATGGGTTGAAGATACTAAATTCGACCGCCTGGGCTGTTTCACTTATTCGCACGAAGAAAAAACACATGCGCATAGTTTAATTGATGATGTGCCTGAAGAAGTAAAACAGGAGCGTGCCGATGCTATAATGGAAATTCAGCAAGGCATTTCTTTCGATAAAAACCAGGAAAAGATTGGCAATACCTACAAAGTGTTGATCGACAAGAAGGATGGCGGCTACTTTGTTGGCCGTACCGAATTTGATTCGCCGGAGGTTGACAATGAAGTTTTAATTGATGCCAGTGTTGATTACGCTACCGTTGGAAGCTTTGTTAACGTGAAGATAGACAGCGCCGAAGACTTTGACCTTTATGGACAAATTGTAAAATAATAGTAATTTGCAGCTTGCTGTTAAGCGATTTGCGATATATAATCTAATTTCGACACCAGCATTTAAATTATTTATTTGCTGGTGTTTTGTTTTAGGGTTAAATCCGAGATCGAACATCCCAAATCAAAGATAAACATGGACGCTTCCTGCATAAGTTATAAAGACACCGGTTTTTTTTCGCACACAGTTACCGAATACATTGAAAACCGTGCTGAACTACAACCCTTTTTTGGGTACCGCCCTGATATGGCCGGCTTTGCTGAGTTTTTAAAAAACAAGAAGGTTGTTGCTGACCGCGAGGTGCTGGTACGTGTTTTAACTAAGCAGTACGAATGTTTAGGCAAAGAGCCCGGTAAGCTATGTACTTACTCAACCGCGCTTACTGCTCAAAACCTGGAGCTTTTAAAGCTTGATAACACATATACCATTACAACTGGGCACCAGTTGAATATCTTCGCGGGGCCTTTGTATTTCCTTTATAAAATTGCTACCGCCATTAAACTGGCACGACAACTCAAGGCTGCTCACCCTGATAAGAATTTTGTTCCTGTTTACTGGATGGCCAGCGAAGATCACGACTTCGCCGAGATCAACTATACTAACATAGGCGGTAAAAAAGTACACTGGTGGTATGAGGCCTCAGGAGCAACAGGTCGTATCGACCCGGTGAGTATTCGCCAGGCACTTAACCAGTATAAGGGCGTTTTAGGCATGGAAGGCCATGCTATCGACCTTGCCGAAATTGTTGAAACAGCTTATACTAAATTTGATAAGTTGGCAGATGCAACCCGTTACCTGGTTAACTCTTTGTTTGGCCAATATGGTTTGGTGATCATCGATGCCGATGATCATGAGTTAAAGAAACAATTCGCCACCATTATTGAGCAGGACATTATAGGGCAGCATAGTTTTAAAAACATCAGCGAAACTAACCAGAAGCTTCATGAGCTTGGTGTGCATATCCAGGTTAACCCGCGCGAGATCAATTTTTTTTACCTGAAAGAGCAGCTTCGTGAAAGGCTAGTTTTTGAAAATGACAGCTACCAGGTTCTCAATACAGAGATAAAGTTTACCGAAGCCGAGCTTAAAAAAGAGATAGCAGAATACCCGGAACGCTTTAGCCCTAATGTGGTGATGCGCCCGCTGTACCAGGAATGTATTTTGCCCAACATAGCTTACATTGGCGGTGGCGCAGAAGTAGTTTACTGGCTGGAACTGAAATCGAACTTTGATCATTATAAAATTGATTTTCCTATCCTGATCCTCCGCAACTCTGCATTGGTGATCAAAAAAGAACAGGCTGCCAAAGTTGAACGCATGAACCTTGATGCCATCGACCTGTTTAAACAAAGCGATGCCCTGCAAACTTACTGGATCAAAAAACACAGCGGCCATAACCTGAGCATTGCCGAAGAATGGCGCGAAATGGAAAGCCTGTTCGAGAAAATAAAGCTTCGCGCTTACAAGATCGATCCTACACTTTCTCCTTCGGCTGCGGCCGTACAGGCTCGCCTTAAAAAGGCAATGGATAACCTCGAAAAGAAGCTCATCCGCGCCGAAAAAAGAAACTATAGTGTGCGTTTAGAACAACTAACCGCCGTTAAAGCCGAGCTGTTCCCGAAAGATAGTCTGCAGGAACGCTCTGAAAACTTTGGTCTGATGTATGTGAAATGGGGACAAACTTTTATTGATGAACTCATCCGCCTGTTTGACCCGCTTGATTTTAAGTTTACGGTGCTGACGGAGAAGTAAATCTTTACTCGTCAAGTTCTTCAACGGGAAGTAATCCCAGCTCTACCTCGTCATTGCGAGGCACGAAGCAATCGCGAACTGTACAGCGTAACTTGCAAAGCCGCTCTGCTCATAGGTGATTGCTCCGTGCCTCGCAATGACGCGTGCTCTATTGCTTCCTTATGATAACAACGAAACCCCGCTGCCAGAAAGAAAAATAGTAAACCGGCAACAGGGCTTGCAACACAAAATACAAAGATTTTAAACCCTACCCAAGACTTTGAACTAAAGACTTCAGACTTTACTCTTCCCCTACAAGCTTAAATACCATACCATCCATATCCTCAGTGATCCTGATTTGGCAGGCCAACCGACTGGCTGGCGGGGCATAGGGTAGCGTATCCAACACGTCAAGTTCAGTATCTGTAGCAGTAAAATATTCTTCAGGCCCTTCAATAACCTGTACGTGGCACGTAGCGCAAAGCGCCATGCCGCCGCAGGTGGCCAGTATATCATATTCGGACGCCTTCAGCACTTCCATCAGACTCAGGTTAATTCCTTCGGGAATTTCAACGGGTTTACTGCCGCCGTCGCGGTCAATTATGGTTAAATTTATCATGGCTAAAAGGCGCTTACACCGTAAACCGTGGTGTATTTAAAACTCAATTTTTGCTCGGGGTAAACATATTTAAATGCACTTTGAGCCATCAATGCACCCTCGTGAAATCCGCATAATATCAGCTTAAGTTTGCCCGGATAGGTGTTGATATCGCCAATGGCATAAATACGCTCAATGTTGGTACTGTAATCGACAGTATTTACCGCTATTGCTGACTTATCTATATTCAGTCCCCAATCGGCAATAGGGCCAAGCTTAGGGCTAAGACCGAAAAGCGGAATCAGGTGGTCCGCTTCGATATGACTTACCTGCTGATCACGATCAAGCAGGGTAATTTCTTGCAAACGGTCATCACCAGTTAAAGCAACCACATTTGATTTCAGGATGAGGTCAATTTTACCTTCCCTTGCCAGTTCAAATACTTTTTCGGCACTGTCAGGTGCGCCGCGGAAAGTATCGCCCCTGTGTACAAGGGTAACACGCTCGGCTACGTTGCTCAGAAAAATGGCCCAGTCAAGTGCAGAATCACCACCACCGGCCAGCACCACTTTTTTATTGCGGAAATGCTCGGGGTTCTTCACCATATATGCTACGCCTTTGCCTTCAAAATCGGTGAGACGGTCAATTTCCGGTTTACGGGGCTCAAAGCAGCCGAGGCCACCGGCAATTACTACTACCTGGCAATGAACAACTGTACCATCATTGGTGATGATATTGTAGGAGCCGTCATGATTACGTTGTAGGTTTTCCACTCGCTCACCCAAACTAAAGGTTGGATGAAATGGAACTATCTGTACCATCAGGTTATCTACCAGTTGCTGTGCGGTAACATCTGGATAACCAGGAATATCATAGATTGGTTTGTGTGGATAAATTTCGGAAAGCTGACCACCAACCTGCGGTAGCACATCAATAAGATGGCAGCGCATTTTGAGCAGACCAGCTTCAAAAACAGCAAATAAACCAACAGGCCCAGCGCCTATAATGCAGATATCGGTAGTAATTTGTTCCATGTATGATCGCCTTTGATTCAGCACTCAAATTTGCGGCTAAAGCAACTGGTAATCAAATGATATAAAGTAATACGTGATTACTTTAAGTTATAACTGGCGAGGCAAAAACGTTTAAAAAGTTCGATCAGTTTGCTGTGTTTACCATGCAGCTGTATGAACTGGAACGTGCGGAAGATCTCCAATCCTTTCACATCAATAATGGTGAGCTCATTGTATTTTAATTCGCTCACTACCGATTGAATGGAAAGGAATGTAGCTGTTTCTGAGTATAAAAGGTATTGCTTTATGGCGATACTGCTCTCCAGCTGGATCTCGATATTAAGATCTTTAGGGTTGATCTGTACACCGGCAAGTGCATTAAAAATAACATCCAGCGTACCCGATCCGGCTTCTCTTAAAACCAGTGGAATAGCCGGTAATTGTTTAGGTGTGATCTCTGCCTTTTTCGATAACTTATTGTTAGCGCTGGTTACCAATACAATCTCATCCTTAATAAAATCGGTATAGGATAATTGCGGCGAATGGGCTGCTCCCTCTACAATGGCAATATCTATTTTTTCGGCCAGCACCAGTTGCGAGATCTGGTCGGTATTGGCCTGGATAAAATTGAAGGTAACTTTGGGGTATGTTTTTTTAAACATGGCCAGCAGCTTGGGCAAAATGGTTTGTGCTACTGTAGTGCTGGCCCCAATATGTAGCGTACCGGCTTCCAGGTTGTTAAGTTGTGCCAGTTCAGTTTCAAGATCAGTATAGGTTTGAAAGATCTTTTCGGCATACTTCTCAAGAATTTTACCGGCAGTGGTAAGGGCGATGTTATTACCATTACGTTTAAACAACTGCTGGCTTAACTGGTGTTCCAGTTCTTTAATGTGTTTGGTAACAGCAGGCTGGGTAATAAACAGTTCGGATGCAGCCTTGGTAAAGCTCAAACGCTGTGCAACCGTATAGAAAACCTTCAGCCTGAAATCAAATATCATTGAGGCAATTTAGGAATAAAAGGCTAATTATTCCACAGGCTTACGTGGCAAGTCATTGCTTTGCACCTATCCATAATCCAGACTTACGAAGTTTTAAAAACTTCGTAAGTCTTCAGATTTAAACACCCATTTATAATATTTAGACTGTCCTTATCCAATAAAATGGTATAAAAACACAACGTCGCCGGCAAAGGCGGGTTTGCGCTGATCTTTTATTTCGAGTTCGATGGCCATGGTAGCTTTGATAACACCGCGAAGATTAAGCAAACCGGCCAATTTAACTTTTAACCGCACTTCGTTATCAACCAATACCGGTTGGGCAAAACGCAGGTTTTCGATACCGTAGTTAATTTCCATTTTCAGGTTTTCGATCTTTACGATCTCTTTCCACAGGTAAGGGATCAGCGATAGCGTAAGATAGCCATGCGCTATAGTTGATTTAAAAGGGCTCTCGGTTTTGGCCCTTTCAGGGTCGGTATGGATCCATTGGTGGTCAAGGGTTGCATCCGCAAATTTGTTGATCTGCTCCTGGGTGATGGTGTGCCATGATGAAACACCAAGGTCGTTACCAACCTGCTGTTCAAACTCCTGGAAATTACTGATTACAATCATATTGGGTTATTAATAGTTAGGGTCTTTTGAAGCGCCAAAGGTATAAAATCTAACGCTTTATTCGCCCAGTAAAGCTTTCAGACTTTCCAGTGTATCGGCTTCTTCTTTAGGTTTATCGTGCCGCCACCGCAGGATCCTCGGAAAACGTAACGCGATGCCCGATTTATGCCGGGTTGATTTATTGATGCCTTCAAAACCTATCTCAAATACAAGCTCAGGCTTTACGGTACGTACCGGGCCAAATTTTTCGATAGTATTACGTTTTATAAAATAATCAACCTTGTTGATCTCTGCGTCGGTTAAGCCTGAATAGGCTTTGGCAAACGGTACCAGCTTGTCGCCATCCCAAACGGCAAACGTGTAATCGGTGTACAGGTCGGCCCTTCGGCCATGGCCTTTTTGCGCGTAGATCATCACCGCATCAACCGATAACGGATCGATCTTCCATTTCCACCAGTCGCCCCGGCGACGGCCTACCTGGTAAGCGGCGTTTTTACGTTTCAGCATGATCCCCTCGGCTATCATGGCGCGCGACTGCTCCCTGATGCTGCCGAGCTCCTCCCAGCTTTCAAACCCAATCAGTGCCGAAATGCGGAATATTTCGGGGTATTGAGTTTGCAATTGTATCTGCTCCAGGATTTCCCGCCTTTCGGATTGTGTTTTATAGCGGATATCTTCGCCGTTATATTCCAGGCAGTCGTAAGCAATAACGGCTACAGGACTTTCTTCTAAGATTTTTTTGCTTAAATTTTTCCTGCCGATACGCGTTTGCAGCACATTAAAAGGCATTGGTAGCCCATTTTGAAAACTAAGGATCTCCCCGTCAATCACAGTACCATCGGGCAGGGCATTCAGGAAAGGGTGCAGTTCGGGAAACTTTTCGGTAGCAAGGTCCTCGCCCCTGCTCCAGATAAATATTTCGCCACCCCGCTTTATCATTTGCGCACGAATGCCGTCCCATTTCCACTCGGCCTGCCAGTCGGCGGCATCGCCGAGGGCGATACCTACTTCGGCGGGCGTTTTTTGTTTCTCGGATGTTTCCTGGATGGGATAGGCCAGGAAGAAAGGGTAGGGACGGGAGATATTTGCAGCGGCATCCTGTTCCTCCATTAATTGCGAAAACTGGTAGGTTTCGGGTAACCAGCTTCCCATGATCCGATGGGTTAGCGCGGCAGGTTCCAACCCGGAAATATCGGCCAGCGCTTTAATCACTAAATTTTGCGATACCCCAACCCTGAAGCTGCCGGTAAGCAGTTTGTTAAACACAAAACGCTCCTGGCTATCAAGCATGGCCCATGATTCCAGCAGCCATTCCTTTTTTTGCTCTTCTGTTTTATCATTGAGGTTATTGATCTCGGCTATCCATTCGGTAAGGGTTTTACTGCTGCTTTCATTGCTTTGGGGCATGAGCAGGGCCATGGTTTCTGCGAGATCCCCCACAACGTGATAGCTTTCCTCAAACAACCAGGCAGGGATGTGCGATGCTTCAACGGCCCAGTTACGTACCAGGGTAGAGTTGATCTGCCGTTTCGGCCGCCGGCCGGTAAACAGGGCAAGCATGTGCATTTTGTCGGTATCGGGTACGGCGTTAAAGTAGTCTTTCAGTACTTTAACCTTCTCGTTGGTTTTGTTGGTTTCATCAAGCGAGAGAAAGAGTTGGGCGAAGGCTTTCATAACACCCCTCCTAAATCCTCCCCTGGGGAGAGGATTTTCTTTCCCTGTTCTTCAGCGCTTGAAGCCTCTCCTTCGGGTAAGTTGGAGGGGTTTTCTTCCTCCTCGCCGCCATATAAAGTATGCACCTCATGCGCATCAAAACCTATCTCATTTAAATATCTTGAAAATGTTGCAGTGTAACCGTGGGTGAGGTAAACGCTTTCGCAGCCGGTGGCATCAATAGCACTGATGAGGCCATCCCAATCGGCATGATCAGAGAGGACAAAGCCCCTGTCGGCAGCGCGGCGGCGCTTGGCCCCACGGATAGCCATCCATCCAGAGCAATAACCAAAACTATAAGGCTGAAATTTCCGCATCCAGGGCGTACCTACTGATGATGGCGGCGCTATGATGATACCTTTGCGCACTTCTTCTTTTGAGCTTTCCTGCGTGATCCTTTCCGTTGGGTTTAACAATACGCCGTTGCGGCGCAGGGCTTCGTTGGTATTTTCGATAACGCCGTGGGTGTAAACTTTGCCGTTAAACAGATCGAGGTTTTGCAGAATACGCTGGGCTTTCCCTAACGAATAGCCTACCAGCACGGTGGGCACCCCGTTGTGTAGATTTCCGCGCCACCAGTTATTGATCTCGTTAAAAGTTTCTACTTGCGGCTTCCATTGATAAACCGGCATCCCAAATGTACATTCGGAAATAAAGTGATGGCATTTAACCGGTTCAAAAGGCGTAGAGATCCCATCATCCTCTACCTTGTAATCGCCGGAGACTACCCAAACTTCGCCCTTGTATTCAATACGGATCTGTGCGGAGCCAATTACATGCCCGGCAGGATACAGGGAAACGCTTACACCGTTTTTCATCACGGTTTCACCATATTCCACAGTTTGCAGGTTGATCTCGCCAAGGCGGTACAGCAGCACCTCGCGTGAGAGATGATGGGCTAAATAATGTTTATGCCCCACGTAAGCATGATCGGCATGGGCATGGGTAATTACGGCATCATCAACCGGTTTCCATGGGTCGATATAAAATTTCCCCTTCGCACAGTAAATCCCTCTATCAGTAAACTCAAGCAGCGGTTTTTTAGCCATGATGTATAAACTACTGATAAGCAAATTAGTTTGCCCCTCGGCCCCGTAAAGGGGGAGCTTGTCTTAAGTCTGAGGTGAACTTAAAAGCATAGGGTTATGCGATTCCCCTCTTGAGAGGGAAATTTTAAAATCTCGTTACACAAATCGCAACGCCGCCTGTTTTTCGTCAACCTGTAAAGTTACCATACGGCCCAGCACCAGGCTATTATTATCCGGGATATGCCCTGCCGGGAAATCAAAACATACCGGATAACCGTAATCTTTAACAATATCCATCACTATCTGCGGCACGGTTTGACCAAAGGGGATCTCGTTATCTTTAATATCGGTAAAGCCACCTACTACCAGGCCTGCAAGATTTTTTAATTTACCCGCCCTATCCAACATGCGCAGCATTCTATCCACCGAATAAAGGTATTCGCCTACATCTTCAATAAACAGGATCTTGCCGGCGTAATCCAGATCAGATACCGAACCTGAAACAGACACCAATATAGATAAATTACCGCCTATAAGGATACCTTCGGCTTTGCCGGGCTTATTAGTATGGTATGTTGTAAACTCATAACTCAACTCTGCGCCAAACAAGGCCCGCCTCAAAGTATCTATCGATTGTTTGGATGCATCCGGAATATTAACCGGCATTTGCCCATGAATGGTTTGTGCACCGTAATTGGCAAACAAGTGGGCATGAAGCACTGTGATATCACTAAAGCCGATGAGCCATTTAGGATTTTGCGCAAACCGGCTAAAATCAACCTTGTCAATCATCCTCACGGTTCCATAACCACCCCGGGCAGCAATGATGGCCTTAATACTGTCGTCATCAATAAAACGTTGCAGATCCGCCGCACGTTGATCGTCATCGCCGGCAAACTGGTGAAACGAGGCGTTTACCGTATCGCCCAAAACAACTTCCAATCCCCAGCTTTGTAACAGCGCAATGGCGTCGGTCATAGGGTTGGGCAGCTTTTTGGCGGGGCAGGTGATAGCTATATTATCACCTTTTTTGAGGTATGGGGGTTGAATTTGAACCATGATTATAAAGATTTAACGATTGCCTTGATCATTAAAGTGAAAATTTCAGGAAATCCTTAAACCATGAGCATCATGGTTCAGGTATTTTTCCCACTTAAATGAATTATCTTTGCACACTATTTACCAAGGCGATATTTAATGTCACAACTCAACAAATATAAACGATTCACCATTACATCGGCCCTGCCTTATGCCAACGGCCCCTTACATATCGGTCACCTGGCAGGTGCTTACCTGCCGGCAGATATTTTTGTGCGGTATTTAAGGCTCAAAAAGAAGGATGTAGTGTATATATGCGGCTCGGATGAGCATGGCGCAGCCATTACCATCAAAGCCAAAAAAGAGGACACTACCCCACAAGCCATTATTGATAAATACCACAAGCAAATAAAAGATAGTTTTGAGGAGTTTGGGATTGCGTTTGATATTTATCACCGTACTTCATCGCCCATTCATCATGAGTTGAGCCAGGAGTTTTTCCTGAACCTGTATGAAAAGGACGAGTTTATTGAAAAATTCTCAGATCAGTATTTTGACGAGGATTACCAGCAATTCCTGGCCGACCGTTATATCATTGGTACCTGCCCAAATTGCGGTAATGAAAATGCCTACGGCGATCAGTGTGAGCGTTGCGGCACTTCGCTTAGCCCAACCGACCTGATCAACCCGATCTCGACCCTAAGCGGTAAAACGCCTGTGCTTAAATCAACCAAACACTGGTACCTGCCGCTTGATAAATACCAGCCATGGCTGGAGCAGTGGATTGATACCAAAGAAGGCAGCTGGAAGGTAAACGTTTTTGGCCAGTGCAAATCATGGCTTAAATCGGGCCTGCAGCCGCGCTCCATGACCCGCGACCTTGACTGGGGCATCGATGTGCCACTGACCGAGGCCAAAGGCAAAAAGCTTTACGTGTGGATGGATGCGCCTATCGGCTATATTTCGGCCACAAAGCAATGGGCAATTGATAACAATAAAGACTGGAAACTATACTGGAAAAAACAGGCCGACGAGCAGGATGATGCCTGCCTGCTGCATTTTATAGGCAAGGATAATATCGTGTTCCACTGTATTATTTTCCCATCGATACTGCATGCCCATGGCGAGTATATTTTACCACAAAACGTGCCTGCTAATGAGTTTTTAAATTTGGAGGGCGACAAGCTTTCTACTTCACGTAACCACGCGGTTTGGTTGCATGAGTACCTTGAAGAATTCCCAGGCAAGCAGGATGAGCTGCGTTATGTGCTAACCTCCATCCTTCCTGAAACCAGCGACAGCGAGTTTACCTGGAAAGATTACCAGGCCCGCGTTAATAACGAGCTGGTGGCGATATTAGGCAACTTCGTGAACCGGGTAATGATATTGATGCACAAATTTTACGATGGTAAAATTGAAGCAGATACCGACAGGATAGAATTTACCGACGAAAGCCTGAGCAATGGCATCGGTGAATATTATGATGAGATAGAAAAGAACCTCGAGGCTTATCGCTACCGCCAGGCTTTACAGGCTGTAATGGATATGGCCCGCCTGGGTAACCGCTATCTTACCGAAAAGGAACCGTGGAAAACCATTAAAACAGATCCTGCTGCTGCTAAAGAGGCACTGCACAACTGTTTGGTGCTGATTGGCCATTTAGCTACTGCTGCACAGGCGTTTTTACCGGCTACGGCTAAAAAGATCATCACTATGCTTAACCTGCCTAACGAGCCGATAACTTACGATCAGGAAATGTATTTCAACAACGGTCACCAGTTAAACCCGGCGGCTTTGTTGTTTGAAAAGGTTGAGGATGACGTAATAGAAGCCCAGCTTAAAAAGCTATCTGATAAGAAAGCTGCTGCCGTGCCACCAAAATCGGCCGACGTATTACCTGCAAAGGAAAACGTAAATTACGAAACCTTTGCTACCATGGATATCCGTACCGGTACCATTTTAACGGCCGAAAAGGTTGCCAAAACCAAAAAGTTGCTAAAACTGACCATTGATACCGGTATTGACGAGCGTACCGTAGTATCGGGTATTGCCGAATATTATGAGCCGGAAAATATCATCGGGCAAAAAGTAAGCATCCTGGTAAACCTGGAGCCAAGGGAGATCAAAGGCATTGTATCGCAAGGCATGATCCTGATGGCCGAAAACAGCGAAGGCAAGCTGAGTTTTGTTGCCCCAACCGAAGATTTCCACAACGGCGCAGTAATCCGATAGATGTGCAGATTCAAATGTGCAGATGTGCAAATGAAGCCAGTTTTAAATTTTGAATTTTAGGGTGTGATTTTTCATTGAAAAATTGCACCTTTGCAAACTAAATAAAAGATCGGCCTTTTAAGGTTGATCTTTAAACGGTCCCGTAGTTCAACGGATAGAATAGGAGTTTCCTAAACTCTAGATATGAGTTCGATTCTCGTCGGGACCACATACGCTTAATTCAAAAACAATCAAAAGCCTGTAAATCAAATATTTACAGGCTTTTTGATTTTGGGAAAATGGCCATTTTATGCATCTTTTTTCACTGTTCTGGTGAGTTTTAGAGCGTTTTTTGGCCACTTACCGATTTACTCACCAAAAGTGTCATAATTCATTGATTTTCAACCTATTCAAAATTTGAACATCTTGATTTTCGTGGCCTGTAAATGTAGGTTTGTAATGATTTGTGAACAAAAATTGGTGAGTAAATGAAGACTAAAAATTTTAACCTGCTTTTTTACCTAAAGAAGGTAAAGGGCTATGAATCAGGTGATTTACCTGTGTACTTGCGTATTTCCGTGGACGGAAAACGGAGTGAGGCAACCATCGGGCGAGGAATCGAACCTGAAAAATGGGACGAAAAACGTGGAAAAGCGCGTGGAAATACGGAGGATGCCAGGAGTTTAAATGCCCATTTGGACAGTATCCTGGCGAAGCTGAAACGTATCCATACACGACTGCTGGACAGCGAAGAAGAGATCACGGCCGATACTTTGCGGAACGAGCTGGACGGCAAAGGGAAAAAATCTAAAATGTTGTTGGAGATTTTCAGTGATCATAATAAACAGATGGAATCCCTGATCGGCAGGGGCTTTGGTGCCAATACACATAAAACTTTTAAAAGCTCTCTTAAACATGCGCGGGAATTTGTTGAATGGAAGTTTAAACGACCCGATTTTGAATTGCGGAAAGTCGATTTTAACTTTATAAAAGATTATGATTTCTTTTTGCGGACTGAAAAGAATTGTATCCCAATTTCTGCCGACAAATATGTTAAGCACTTAAAAAAGATCATCCTGCTTTGCCTGGCCAACAGGTGGATAGTAGTCAATCCTTTTTTACATTATAAATCGACCGCAAAGCCTTCTCCAAGAACTTTTTTAACAAAGCACGAGTTGGACCTTATCCGAAATAAAGCGCTGAGTATTGAACGGCTGAATCTCGTACGGGATATTTTTATTTTCAGCTGCTACACGGGACTGGCCTATATTGATGTGCAAAAATTGACTCCCAACGAAATAGCTCAAGGCGACGACGGCAAATTATGGGTGTTTACCAAAAGACATAAGACGGATAGCCCATCACATATCCCCTTATTAAAAGAGGCGTTGGAAATTATAGAAAATTACAAAGACCACCCTGTATGCGTACGCAGGTCATTACTGTTACCTGTACTGACAAACCAGCGGATGAATAGTTATCTGAAAGAAATAGGAGATTTGTGTGGTATCACCAAAACGTTGACCTTTCATATGGCCCGACATACTTTTGCCACTACGATTACTTTGTCTAATGGAGTTCCTATGGAAACGGTTTCAAAAATGCTCGGACACAATAGTATTAAGACAACGCAACATTACGCCAAAGTGTTAGATAGCAAAACAAGCGAGGATATGCAGAAGCTTGAAGAACGGCTTTATGATAAGGCTATAACGACCAACAACATTGAGACTACGGAGCCGGAACAAATTGAAATGGGGCGTGTAGTCCGCATGTTTCGTTAAAACACATGCGCCGTTGTCAGATTAGAACTTTTTAAAACTTCAATTGACAATATTGTACAATATTGGTTTAAAGGTTATTTCACATATCTTTGTATAATGCAGCAACAGACGGATCAAAACCGGCGCGTATTGGTAGTTCAGTGGAAAAAACTGGCCGAACATAGTTTGGAAATATTCTCCAGCCTGAAAAATTTCTGTGACAGTCATCCCGCCTATAACTATAACACGCTCAATAACTACCTGTCAAAGAGAAAGATCCCGTTTGAAAATGACGAAATTCGCATAGAAAGAAAACCGGTGAAACAACGATCCGCTAAACCCGACCTGCCGAAACATTTATTCTGGGAGTTTGACTATGATAAAATGGACTGGCAGCGGAGTTTTCGTACTGTTATAGAACGTGTCATCGAAAGAGGGCTACCTGCCGATTGGGAAACAATGATCAGCTTTTACGGCAGGAACCGGGTTATTAGCGCATTAACAGAAGATATACCTTATTTAACCGACCACGGCATGGAAGCCGCTTGTACTTATTTTCAGTTGAGTAAAACTCAACTCAAATGCTATACACGGAAACAGTTACGCCAGGAACACTGGAATTGATCCATCGGCTGATGGATGATGAAAAATTAAAACAATTTTATTTGGTAGGAGGCACTGCACTATCATTAATGCTTGGGCACCGGTTATCAATTGATATAGATCTTTTTACGGCCGATAGTTTTGATGGTTTGGAATTGGCTAAACACTTAAACGATAATCATCAGGCAACTATCTTAAATGCACGTAACAATTTTTTAACTGGTCATATTAATGGTGTAAGGCTGGACATGTTGTTGCACAACTACCCTCACGTAAATCGAGTACTCGATCCTGAAGGTATCCGAATGCTCGGTTTGGAAGATATCGCTGCTATGAAGATAAACGCCATAGTAGGGAATGGTACACGGTTAAAAGATTTTGTAGATATCCATTACCTATTGAAAGAAATGCCCTATCAGCAGATTGTTGAGGCCTACTTAACTAAATACCCTAATACGAATAACCATCAAGTGAGGATGTCGTTGCTCCATCACCAAGATATAGATTTTACAACTGAGATTATGCTTATCAAGGATGAATTTAAATGGTCGGTTATTGAAAAATCGATCAAAGCTGCCATTGCTGACCATGAACTCATTTTACAAAAGAATATCGTCCAGAACATTAAACGCAGACCTAAAAAGGGCTTCGGTCGTAAAATGTGATTTGATATGCAGGCAGGATAGAAGTGCTGATCGTGAACATACAAATTGTATTCTACAGTTGATCAAGAGCAAGGACTTCGTAAGGATGTATTGGATCGATAATTAGGACGTGCGGCTAAACTGAAACTTGCCTACGAGAATCGAATGGAGCCTTTAATTATATGAATTCAGAATTTTACACACCTGGCAATTCACTACTCACCGCGTTTTTTGATACAGATTAATCGCAAATCCTCAACGTAAAGATAGTCATTTTGCAATTATTTTGAAAGTATAATTATGCTTTTATAAATTTAGGAGCGACTGTAAAACCCCTAAACTCAAACGCAATTTGGCAGCGTTTTTTCACACTAGCAATATCCCTTATAATGTGTCATCATTGATGATACTATTTTTTTTCTATAAACTTTATTTTCCAAAATCCATTTAATTTCTCAATTGAGTGATCTTTTGCTATCGGTTGGAACGGAGAGGTTTTTTGATCGTTTAGGGCCGGATATAAATTCGCTTCACGTGTAAGCTTTTTATTTATAATGACCTTCTTTTTCATGAAAGATTTTTTAAAGCCTTGGTTATATACCTTTTAATATCCTTACTAATTATATTAGTACTGCAATAGTCGGAAACTTTTGTCGCTTTTCCGCTATTTTTCATCGTCTTTTTAGATAATACATCAAAATTGTTGCCATTTTTTGACATCTCCACAGTTAAAACTTTGTCCTCTAAGTTAAGCCTCCATTCTGCGCCGTTTAAACTTGGAATATATTCCCAATCAAGTAAGTCGGTTACGGAACTCAAATCATTAATCAGTTGTAATGCAGTTTGATATCTATCAGATTTATCGGGCGAAATCGCTTTATTAATAATTTTAATTAAAGAGGAAGGAATATGCCATAAATAATCAGACCTGCTGGGGAACTGTCCCGCCAAAATTTGTTGAACATACATTTCCTCGTCTTTAATACTCGAAAGTTGCTTTTCAAAATGCGAAATCCCGTTACATAGCTTATATAATGTTAGGCCTGATAAATAAATATCAAATGAATATGTAAACGCGATTTCTTGAAAAAATTCAGGTGGCAAGAGCTTACCATAAATATATTCCTGTTCGGCTTTATCTAAAAGGTTCATTGCTTTAGCCAGGCCAAAATCTGCAAGCACTGCTTCGTTATTAGTAGTGATGAAGATATTGTCGGGTTTAATATCGAAATGCATTAACTTTTTAGAGTGGATATGATTTAACCCTGATAAAAATTGGAGAGAATATCTGATTATTTCACGTATGGTCAAGAAGCGTATCTTGATTATATCATTGAGCGAACCTTTTTCATACAAAGGCATTGCAATATATGCATGATCATTATCTTCACACCCATATATTACTTTTGCCACATTGGTATGCTCATTATTATATAAGATTTTGGCCTCCTTATAATAATCCCCTGCGTATGTTAAACTGTCTTTTTTTATTTTCTTGATGACTATTTCGCTATCCAATTGAATATCATAAGCAATAAAAACTTGTGAATTTTTTCCGGCTGCGCCAATTTCTTTTCTTGTTTCGAAATTTAAAGTTGTTGTTTGTAGTCCTAACGGCATATCATATAAGATTTAATGCGCTGAATGCGGATAGTAAAGCTTCTCTGTGTTCTGGTTTATAAATTGACCAATCATCAATATCATTGAATTTTTGACTCCCATCAACATACGCTTTAAATAAATTTCTCTCGAAACCGACTTTAGCAGAAATATTAGAAATTTGGCCGGAGTAATAATGACTGACAGTCGAACTTGCAAGAAGTTCCTGGATTACCGCCTCAATACTTATTCTGAATCGATTAGGAGACTGAGCATTTGCCTCTGTAACTCTAATACAAGCAAGATTTACATTAAACTCACTAAGTATATCCAAAAAAGTATTTCTTATAAATTTCAGTTGCTCAGGAATAATGAGGGCAGACGGGACGACCACTTTATCAATTACCAAAATGGCAATTGCGTCATTCTGTTCTTTAACGATAGCGTAGTAAATACAACTTGGAGCCGATCTCAGCCCGATAGATATTTTCGTATTCAATTATGATGGCTTATGGTATATCGATAAATGTACGCTTTAAAAACTATTATTAAAACATCCTAATATGAAAGTGCAAGAAATACTAACATAAGGTAACCGAACTAATTCATTGCATTTGTTTGGACAATTAGTCGATTTCGCAAATAATATTGGAGGCAGCTTTCATTTTTATTACAAAAATAATTACAAACTAATATTATTTAATTCGGATAATAAAAATATTTCGTTGTGGTTAGATCTTTAGGATTGGGAAAAAAAATATATTATTTTTAAGTCCAGTTAATTTACTAATGACTAAAGGAGACAGGTTAAAGCTGTTAGAGAAGGTGTTTTCACCAACAGCTCCAATTAAAGAAGAAAGTTTTTTTTCGGGGAGAATGCTTCAATTAAGACGAATTGTTGAAGCTATAAACCAGGAGGGTCAACATGCAATTGTTTATGGTGAAAGAGGAGTTGGCAAGACTTCTTTAGCAAACATTATGATAAGCTCTTTCACAAATCTTTACCCTATTAAGGTAACTTGTAATAGAAAAGATACTTTTTCGTCGTTATGGTCGAAGGCGTTTAAAAAAATACCTCATTCGACTACAATTGCAGGTGTTGGTTTTAAACCAATGGATAGGCATACTACATTTTCATTGGATGCAATTGCCGATTTCGGAGGAGTAAATTTAGCTTCCGAAATCGAAAGAATATTGGGGGAATACCCCGACAGCAGATTCCTTTTTGTTTTTGATGAATTTGATAATATTTTAGACCAAGACACAAGAGAAGCTTTTGCAGACCTCATCAAATCTTTTTCGGATAATATTACGAACACGACAATTGTGCTAGTCGGAATAGCAGACACAATTGAGTCATTAATAGGCAGCCACCAATCCTTAGAACGATGTTTAAAACAGGTTAAGATGCCTAGAATGTCTGATGAAGAGTCAGAAACTATCATATCAACTGGCTTAACCTCGTTAAACATTGAAATCGACAATTTGATAAAGAATAAAATCGTCGAATTCTCGTCTGGTTTTCCTCACTATATCCATCTATTATGTAAATATGGCGCGAGAGAGATTTTAGAAAATGATGCGACTAAATTTACCGAAGAGTATCTAAAAGTAGCTATTATTAAAGGAATTGAAAATACTAACGAACAGCTAATTTCATCTTATAGAAAGGCAATAGTGGGATCTAGTAATACAATTAAATGGCAGAATATTCTTGTGGCGTGTGCACAATGTGAAGTAGACGAATTCAATTGTTTCAGTATTTCTGATATTGTTGAACAATATAACATAATAAGCTCCGCATCAACAAAAGCAGGAGGTATTGCTTACAACTTAAAACAAATTTGCTTGGAAGAACGAGGAGCAATCTTAGATAAGATCGGTAACGGCCTAAACACTAGATATAGATTCTCGAATCCAATGATGCGAGCTTTTATTAAGCTTAAAATAAATTCTGAATTGCAGCTAACTAAGTAAATTTATTAAAAATTGTATATATTTCATTCCACCAGCTACTTTAAAAAGCGAAATTAATTCATTTCCATTCTCCTGAATATAAGCCAACAAGTGATTTTGGACTTCTGGATCAAAATAGCAGATAACATCTTCACCCAACATGCCGCTACTAACGTCTGTCGCATCGAAGGTGAACTCCATGAATTTAGCATCTTTAAAATAACATGTAGCAACCCACAAATACTTTGGCATACTCTTACCTAACAATTCTATTTTCTCCTCTGCGTCCAAACTGGATTGGTGTATGGTTTTCTTAAAGCCTTCGCTATAAAACAGTTTAATATCCCAATGAAGTGGAACATCTAATTGATTCTCAAAGGCTCTTATTAATATCCCATTTAACGCTATGACAATGACTTCAATATTTTCGTAGGATATTCTTATTTTAGGATAAACAGGAATAATCATATTTACCACATAACTTAGCCAGTTGCGTTCATGTGCATTTGTCCAAGGACTTTCAATGCTTATCCCGTCAGCCAACATTTTGGACCAAGCAAAGGGACCAAATTGATCATCATGAACATACATTTTTTCAATACGGTTTGCAAGCCAAAGTGATTCAGAATTAAGTTCGCTTAAAGGACTGCAGAATTTATGACCAGATACAGCAATGGCATGGTAACCATAGCTATCGCCAATGGGTACTTTTATACCTAATATTATCGGAATTCCAATTAGCTCGTATGCGTTAAGGATCTTTTTTAAGTACAAAGTCGGTACAAAAAAATCTTCGTTACCCTCATTATCGCTATGAAGACACGTTCCTACTCTTACCTCGGGAGCCAAACCGGAATTATTAATTGCTTGTCCGATTTGAGTGACATCTAATCCCTTATTAGGAAAAAGTCGACTTCCGTCATTTGACAGCCTATCTGCATCTTTTGTGATCTCACTTGGAACTTTTAATATAGTATTGAAATCAATTGACGCTTTGTTTAGCATGGACCAGATTGCCGTTGTTGCGCAAGCTGCCAATATACTGTCCTGTTCTTGAAAGGCCAAAGAATTTACAACGAGTTCTTTACCAAAAAAATGAACCTTATAATTACGAAGCCCCCAAAAGCGCCTCAAGTAGTTTTCTGGGCCATTTTCGTAGACCTTTAGGACAGTATAACCAACAACAGTAATGGGAATAGGTTTTACAACAATAAACCCTAAATAAGCCTCCCAAAAGGCTTCTTCGTCAATATTTAATAATGCCCCTTTTAATTGGTCAATATCAAATTCTGAGGAAAAAAAATGGATCCTTTTACAATATTTAGGATAGTCTTCGAAGCAAAACGCATAATAAGATGCAAAGTCGTGTAGAAAATCCTTGCTGATATAGTGCTCCTCAATTACAAAAGTTTTTGCCATAAGTCCATCTTCTCCTAAGTACCGATTGAAATACTTAAACTGATGTTTATCCCTAATTACAAAATCATCCGTATATTCATTGGAAAGCGCAGCGGCAAATGTATCTTCCGAAAATGAAAAAACTTCCACAAAAACTATAGTTTTATAGTTATTTTAAGTTGTTGATTGTTTAAATCTTTCAACTTTAAAACGTCTTCTTGCTTTTTCTTTGTGGTAGTTATAAACTGTTGAAACTCGTTTCTATCCTCTATGATCTTGCCTGGAACTAAAGTTGCTCCCTGCTTTAGAATATCTGTGAAGCCAAGCTTATTCATTTTATTTGAATTAAAATCCATTGGGGCGTTTTTTTGAGGCTGCAAAGGTAATGTTTATATCGCAATATAAAGTATAACTATTACTTTAGCCTCTAAAGTATATAATTTTTTATATATAAACTACAATATCAATAATTAAAAAATGTTTTAATCAATTGTTTTTAAGTGGATTGCTTGTTATTTCTTAAGGCTTTTATTATCTAACCTATGCGATAAATCGTTCAAGTCAAGCTTTCCTTTTACTTGCATCAATACTTCTTGATCAAATGTTGCATTGGTGCCAAACTGTACAGGCAGCGAATGTTTTTTAAAATAGCCATTAAGAAAACGACTCGTTTTTTCGGGTGATTGAACCAAGAGCTGACTAATTTTAATCTTTACTGTATTAAATAGATTATCATCTGCTTCATTTTTAACTTTATCTTCCAATAACTTTTGATACTTATCTATTTTATCTAAGGAGTTTTTTAGCATAGTTTGTGGATTAATCCCAGCTGCCTCAAGTAAGTAGTTTGATTCATTGTGGTCATTTTCACTGATTTCTAAAAGAGCATCGTAGAGCTGGCTATTTAAGCTTTTTTCCTTTTTACTCATATGTTTTTTATTTGAGAATATTCTTTCAATTTTCTATGTACACGTTTTAATATATTATAAACTCTATTGATATTCCAATTAAGTTCGTCACTAATTTCTCTAGGCTTGAGACCATCTTTCAAGCAATCAAAAACCCGCAAAGCTTCATCATCTTTTTGCAGTATAGATTTTATTTCTTCTTCAATTTCTTTTATGATGAGATCTTTTTCTGGATTACTCCCTGATAGCGAATCAACCACTTCTCCTCCGTTCGGAATTGCCTCAGTAATCTCCACCTCTTTCGAATTAATAAAATTAGATATTAGACTATCTACAATGCCCTTTAAAAACGAATATAACTCTTGGTAATAATCTAAATTCCATTTGCGCTTTTCCTCCCAAACCATCTGTATAGCTTCATCAGCAATCTGATTTGCCAAATTATTAACATCGTACATGTCAGCAAGAAAACTATACCGTTCCAATTTATTTAACGAATAATAATGAAGCTTAGGTATTAATTTATTCCAGTCTTCCGCTTTTAATCTATGTAAAAGCTCCTTGCCCTTTAGTATGTTTTTATTTAAATCCATTAGCTATCAAACATATATGCTGTAAACTTAATTTTTTTTTCCATTGGATGGCAAAAAAAAAGGGCTATTCAGCATTTAATAGTGGAAGGCTTTTAAACTTCCCCAAAAAAATGAATTTACAACAATTTGAAATCCGTGTAAATGAGAAGCCCTTCCAATGGGATCAGCCGCAAATTTTAGGCATGGAAGTTTTAAGATTAATCGGTTTAGTTCATTCGAATGATTATGAAATCCTGATTAAATTAAAAAATAAAGAATTTGAGCCCGTAGAATTAACTGAGTCTGTCGACCTAACCGATCCTGCTGTGGAAACATTTTTTGTTAAGCCTTATCCGTCGGTGAGTTTTGAGCTTGACGATGAAGATTACCCGTTTGCTCAAGTATTCATGACACCGAAGGAAATCATGAATATTGCTAACGTTGATGCCACTAAATTTTATTTGAAACAAATTCTAGGGCATCAGGAAATAACTTACAAACACGATCCCGATCACATTATAGCAATGCATGACAAAATCAAATTTTGTACATGCAAAACTGGTAACACAACTGTTTCTTAAGTATGGGAAATATGACGATACAAGAGCAGTTATCTGTTTTAGGATATGACTCAGTAGTTTATACATCTGATCTTTCCTATCCAGGCGGCTTTGTGGCATTCAAGTTTAGAATACCAATAGGTAGATTTAGAGGGCAGGAAATTGAGGTGGCTGTAAATGCCCCTCACTTTCCGTCCATTCCTCCATCAGGTCCTTATATCAAACCGCATTTACTGCCAGCGGGGGTCGCTGGACAACATCCGTTTGGCGGTGTGCATGATAGAAAAGTCCCAACAGAGGAATTCCAATACTGGAGCAGGCCATTCAATGAGTGGTCGGATTCTGATCAGACAATGAAAACTTACATCGCATTTTTAAGAACTTTATTTGATTTCGAATGAATTACAGTATAGCTATAACAGAAGAAAACAACGAACTACTCAAAAAGCACCTCATCAGAACAGATGGGCAAGAAGATTTGTGTTTTGCTTTATACAACACAACAACTGGGTTTACGAGAACGACCGCTATAATCAAGGAGATAATCTTTCCCGGAAAGGGAGACAGATCAGTTCACGGGAATGTTAGCTTTACGTCTCAATATTATGACAGAGTTTCCGCGGAATCCTTAAAGAAAAGATGTGGAATTTGTTTTATCCATAGTCATCCTTCGAGCGGGTGGCAGGGCATGAGTTACGATGATATCGAGGCTGAGAAAATGCTGTCACCACGAGTAAAGGCAGTTACCTCGTTGCCGCTCGTTGGGATGACATTGAGTAATGACTTTATTTGGAGCGCACGATTTTGGATTAAAGAAGGCCCCAAAATCTATGGCCGACATTTTTGCGCTCAGGTTCGGGTATCAGGAAAGAAATTGCACATGTCTTATTATGATGAGCTTTATCCAAAATACTTTTTTGGAGCTGAATTTACCAGGACTATTTCTGCTTGGGGGAGTGATAAGCAAGCAAATTTAGCTAGATTAAAAGTTGGTATAGTTGGATTAGGAAGCGTTGGATCCATAATTGCAGAAACGTTGGTGAGGACAGGGATAAAAAATATCACGTTAATCGATTTTGATATCGTTGAAGAAAAAAATTTAGACCGATTGCAAGGATTAGGCAGAAGCTCTGTCGGCAAACACAAAGTTATTGCGATACAAGAGTACCTGAGGCATATTGCCGTGGATAAGGAAACAAATATTTTAGCGCTTCCTTTCAGTATTGCAGAAAAAGAAGGAATTCAAGCGGCATTAGATTGCGATGTTTTATTTTCGTGTGTTGATAGACCTTGGGCAAGATTTATTTTAAATTGTTTGTCATACGCTAACTTTATACCTATTATCGATGGTGGAATAGAAGCGAATCCCAATAAAAAAGGTGATAATATTGACCAAGCTAGATGGAAGGCTCATACTATAGGGCCCGGTCGATCTTGTTTGCTTTGTATAGGACAATATAGACCAGAAGATGTCGCATTGGAGCAATCCGGCCTTTTAGAGGACCCTCATTATATTAAAAATTTACCAAATGATCATTTCGTCAATAGAGGAGAAAATGTTTTTGCTTTCAGCATAGGTCTTGCCGGTATCGAGATGCAGCAATTTTTATCATTAAGTTTACAGCCCAGAAACCAATACTGTGGTCCAAAGGAATATAACTTTAACTCCGGAAACATAGATAGTGATTTTCCTTTTAACTGTAAAGATGACTGCGAATATAGTTTAATTGCTGGCGACGGCGACAAAATTAATCATACTCTTATCGCAAGACATAAGCTAGCTGAAGATTCAAGACGAATTGGAACATTTAATTCAAATCTCAAGATAAGTGGTGAGAAAATTAGAGTACTTAAAAAAATCAAAAAAATGTTAACTGATTTCTTTAAAACAAATTAAATCAGAATACTTTCAATATAACAGTGATTTATGATTCATCGCTCGAAGCGGTAGTTAATTCCGTAAAGTTAATAGGGCGGTCTATTTCATTTGCCATCGCTACTTGAAATAAGTACAACATCTTCTTAGTCAAATCACCTAAAAAAAGGCATTTTGCAACTATTGCAAAAATTTTTCCTTTTCGCTTATTAAATTGATTATAGCAGAATAAGTATAGATGGAATTTATCGTTATTTATTGAGTTTTACTTCTACTTTATGACTTCAAATAGTTACTTTAAATTCCGCGGCCGCTTTGAGTTAAATCCTCACCGATATGATATCGGCTGGCTGATATTTACAGACAGGATTTTCGGTTTAAATTTCTTTGTCAACAAGATTTATAAGATCAAAAAAGATGAGTACGCTACGTTTTACAATTACCAGTTAAATCACTACCTTGAGGGAAACCCAGGACAGGAAGAGGCTTTTTTCGATCATGTTTATGATATTGTAACCAACAGAATCAAATTTTATAAAGGTCTAAAGCCATCAGGTAGCTCCTATGCCAAAGGATTAATTTATACAGCTAAGCTGGAAGTGTTCCTGACATTTCTTAAAAGCATTGATCAGTGGCATAAAACGCAACCATTGGAATCAGTCATCGCTGATAAAAATAAACAGATTGACCAGTTAGAAGCAAGGATCAAAGAACTGGAGAACCAGGTTAAAGAATACGTTAAATATGAAGCCGGTGAAAAGATCGTCATCAGCAAAGATGGTCTGCCAACGCTTATTGATCTGATCGACCAGATAAGAGAATTGAAATTGCCAAACGGTAATAAACTGGTGAACAGCCAAACGGCAAGCCCCTGGTATAAACTCATCGCCAAGCACTTTTTGAATGGTGATAAACCAATAGCTATCGGCACTGCCCAGAACTATTTCCCGGCTGATAAGGGCAGCCCGCCACCGAAATACACAATCGTCTCTGAAAAAGATAAACTCTTCAAAATTATCCAAAAGCCTAAGAAATAGGCTTTTGGATTTTTGTTTGTGACCAAACGCCCCCAATGGTCATTCATTTTACCCCTTTTGCTTTCACATTTGCCTCCATACTGTTCAACGGCCCGCTTTGTATTCGGGGATTGGACAGCTAACCTGCTGTGCGTTATGATCTAGCGCTTATACCGGGAAGGTGCTGATCATAATTATCCATAGTAGGGATAAACTTTCCTGTAATGCAGAGTACTTGCAGGTATTTAGAATAACGATTAAAACAAGGAGGAACAGATGAATGTGGAACTGATCACCAAAGGGGATTTACTGGAATTTAAGAGCGATCTGCTCGACGAGATTAAAAGGATTATAAAGCCGGGACAGGCCAGTACTAAGAAATGGCTAAAGAGTGCGGAGGTAAGAAAGCTTTTAGGCATCTCGCCAGGCACACTTCAAAACCTGCGGATCAACGGTACACTGCGATTTACCAAAGTAGGCAGTATTATGTATTACAAACTGGAAGACATCAACAAGATCCTGGAGGGTGGTGGCAAATGAAGTTGCAGGAGGAAATTGTTAAAGAACTTGCCGGTTATGCAAGCCTGATCCGGCGCATGGAAAAGGATAACCGGCTGCTGCCAACCCATCTTAGTTTGTTTACGGGTTTGTTTGTCTGCTGGCAACGGAACGGTTTTGTAAGTCCGTTCGGTGTGACCCGGAAAACGCTGATGGCGTTTTCCAAGGTCGCATCCATTGCAACATATCACAAGTGTATCAAAGAACTCGATGAATATGGTTACATACGTTATCAGCCGTCATACCATCCAAAACTCGGCAGCCATGTTTACTGGCCTGCCGGTTGGGAAGTGTAGCCCGGTATTTTATATCGGCATAGCTGTATACCGCGCTACACGAATAACCGCATATCGGAATAAATGGTTATTCCGATATAGGTATAGTCAGATATCCAGCTATATAGTGCATAAATCCGGTGCAGCCAAAGGCTGCACCGGTAATGATTTGCTTCGCAAATCAAGAGGAAAGCGGTTGTCGCTTCGCGAAAGCGGAGCAAGCGGAAGTTGGGCAGAGCCCTACTTTGCTTGCCCTACGCTTCGCTACGGGGGTTTTACGTATCCTCCGGGGATACTTTAGGGCGTTTCCGCCTATGAAATAAAAGAAAACAGGATACTATGGGGTATCCTGTATATAGGAATAAAGGCGTAACTGTATAAACAGCTATGCCGTCAATAGGAAAAGATTAACATGCAAGATATCAATGTGAGATCAGTGAGATACCCGGTCACGGTAGATCAAAAGTTTGAAAAGATCGCCCTTAAACTGGGCAGGACTAAGCGGCAGGTCTTTATCCAGATGGTCGATTACTTTTATAAAAGCAAGAAAGACCCCCAGGACCTTAATGATGAGTTATTAAAAAATGCACTAATGAAGAACCACCAGCAGTATATCGGTTTTATCAAAAGCCAGGAGAATATGCTGCTCATTCCGATCAAAACGGAAATGGATCGGGTATCGGTATCACAGGCCAAGATCATCGAAAGATTTAATACGCAAATCCTCAAGGCGAATACGGACTTGCTGAATAATCAGCATGCACTGGGGCAAAAATTAACTGGCATAGATGCGCTGATGGAAACGATCTCGAAAAGCCAAAAAAGTAAGGAACACCTGAAAAAACAGTTCCTGTTCATCCTTGACGGTTATATCAAATCAAGGGAAGCTTTTGGGATGATGACATCGAGCCGGGAAAAAGATGAGCTGATCGCTATTACCAGATCGCAGGTCAGTTTACTTTAATCATGTATTTAATTTCCCTTTCAGGAGGTAGGGAATTTTATGTTTATCAATATTACGGACAGCAAAGAAGCAGCAAACAAAGGCAGCAGCGCAGGGCTGGTAAATTACCTGGAAAAAGAAAACAGGATCGATATAAAACAGGAACCTGAATACTGGTTCAATGGTCAGCAGATCAGGATAGAGCCTTATCAGGTCATGCGCAGTATTGATAATAATGTCGCTAAGCTGGGCAAAGATGATGCTAAGTTTTTCCTGGTCAATATCAGCCCGAGCCAGAAAGAGATCCGGTTTCTGAAAGAGCAGTATGGCGAAGAGGGTGCTAAGGAACAAATGAAAGGTTTTGCGGTCAGGGTGATGGATGCCTACGCAAAAAAACTTTAACCGGGATGGTGTGAACAGTAACGAAGACCTGTTATGGTTCGCCAAGCTGGAAAACTACCGTTATTACAACTATAATGACCCGGAAGTAAAACAAGGTTTGAAACAGCGGGGAGAACGTAAAGAAGGCGAACAAATGCATGTGCAGGTTATCGTCAGCCGTAAGGATATAACCAATAAGATCAAACTTAGCCCCATGAATACCTCAAGGGGAAAGAATGCGGAGCATTCAAAAAAGATGGGGCAGTTTGACCGGGTAGCATTCAAACAAAGCGGGGAATCCCTTTTTGACAGCCTTTTTGGATTTGATAGGCAGCTTAAAGATACGATGGCATACGCCAATGTTCAGAAGAACGGGGAGCTATCGCAGCGGGAGCAGATGGGTGTGTTGGCGGAAGGCGCTTCGCAGAATTATGAAAGCAGATCGGTGGCTAATGAACTTGCCCAGGGTGTTGCGGAGGGCTTATTTACGACAACGGCCGGGATGTTGTCCGCAGCAGGTAAGACAGCGGCAAGCTTCCTGGAAGTGATGCTGGAACCGATGTATACGGGAGGTGCTAATATTGTCCCGGAAAGCGAGATGGAGAAAAAGAAAAAACGAAAGAAAAAATCCCAGGGTCAACAAGTGTCGCGTTGAACAAGGGTGCTGATGCTATAATAAACAAATATTTTTTTTGATATAATAAAGCGGCAAAGCGGCTGCGACAGGCGGCTTCTTTTCACCACGCGCTGCGCTCCGGGTTCCATTACGCCGCCAGCCTCGCCTCCGCACGTGCAGGAGTGTATTCGTTCCTCATACACACCTGCCTTTCCCCGGCGCGCAGTTGTCGGTTAGTCACAGCACCGCAGTCACAAAATTAGCTCACGCAGGAAAACGGTAAAGGGTATATGAACGGGGCAGGGGTGTTTTGTTTTTTTATTGGATTGCCCCGCCCTTGACCGTTTCCCTGCTTTAAGCTCCGGTTGTTTAAGCGGTGCAATGACTGGGTGTGGCTGTAATAAAAGATAACTTATAGTCCCTTCGATTGCTTAAGTAATTCAACTTTTTCTCTTTCGCTGGCAAGGAGGCGCTCGTAAAGTTTTTTGTTCTCTTCAATAACCTCAAGCCACTTTTCGATTGGATTAAAATTACATTGATAATTTAACACCGGCCCAGCATGGATTACCGCATTATCATAATTGTTTTGGATATTGTGGATAGCCGTTTCTTCATCGAAGTTCTTGATTGCCTCAACTGGTACTTTCAGAATAGCAGCGACTTGATTCAGCAGATCATCTTCAATAACCTCTTTCTGTTCAAGTAGCGACACCCTTTTCTGACTCCATTCCTCACCAAGTGCATAGGCTAATGCTTCTTGTTTGAGGCCCAGCATTTCACGGAAACGTTTAATGTTACGGCCTTGGTGTATATTCTTTGGTGTGTCAGTAGTTGCGCTCATGGGTCAGATATGTGATAGTATGATATATAAACAAATGTAACAAAAAAATATGCTTGTGTTGAAAAGCCTGTTTTAGAAATAACAGGAGGATAAATTATGCCCTGATATTTCTTCGATAGAAACAGCCGGGAATGGTTTAGCATTTTCTGTCTTGCCAACTTTGTACTGCCGGTCAATAAAGTCTGGTGTTAATGAAATTGGTTATGTATTGCGGTGTTTATGCTCCCTGGGACCACTACCCCAAATTTCTTCGCCAATCAGAGGTAAGAAATCCAATGATCGCTCTTAAAGGTCTCTTCGATGCGAATGATGTCGAAGACCATTTCACCAGGCTGAAAAAGTGGCGACATTACGTTGTTAATAATGAGCATTATGATGACGAGCGCTTCGGGCCGGGAAACCTGCTCTATGATTACGGACTAAATTTGAGGCTACTGGAATCGCTTTACCTCCTGTTATTGGAAGACGAGGAGCCGTCCTATGGTGATGATAAGATTACGGAAGAACAGCTTGCCAGCGAAAAAGAGGAATGGGCCTGGTATCCCAATGATCTTACTAAGAAGGAATTGCTTAACCCGTACCTGGTCATAAAAGCCGCCTTTAATGAAATACAGCCGGAAGCGTTCAGAGATCATCTTTGGGAATGGATAAATGCGGCTTTATCAAGTAACGCGATAGACGAGTCTGTAACTCCCGGCGAAATCATTACGGTTTATGAGCACATTAAAAAAATGTACTCAGCAGCGTGGCTGATCTTTCAGCGAGAAACGGCGCAGCCATTTTTGAAAGGAAATCCTGTAGAGGAAAACAAGGCGTTACCTGAACAGGACGATAAAAAAGCTTTAACCGTTATGGCAGACCCGATCAGAAAGAATGTTTCGATTAAAGCGACGCCTGCCCAAAAACTTGGGTTAAAAGAGGTCACCAAACTGATCTTAAAAATAGAGCCCACCGTACAGATGGTATGCCACTTCCATACTTCTGAGGAGCCTTTCATTTTTTTCCTGCTGATCATTGTTGCAAACGACCAGGCTTTTACTAATGATGAGATTGCCGCCAAAATTGAACGGAACTGCGCACACCTGGTGCCCATAGTGGCATTTGTTAAAAAACAAAAGTGGTTTGAAAAACCAGAGCGTGGAAGTTCAAGCTTTTACTATTATGCCTTTAGGCTAAAGGACGTCACCTACCAATCTACATCCGTAACGATACCGGAGTATCCCAAATACGGTCCGTATATGACCCAACAAGAGATCGATGAAATATGGGATAGAACGGGTCATCATGGACATGAACTGTACTTTAAAGCACAGCAATTGCAATTGGACAAGAATTACACCGAGTGTCTTTCAACAGTAAAAGAAGCCATAAACTATACACTGAAATCAATGATTGCGATGATGACAGGCTTCATGCCGGCAACAAATGATCATAACCGGTTATTGAAAATGTCGCTGCTTTGTTCCGTAAAGATCTGGGGGATTTTTCATAAAGATTCAGAATCCAGTATTAGCGCTATGGACTTGCTCAATCTAAATGAACCTCTCTTAAATGGCCCTATAGCACAAACAGAGAATGAAGCTGGTATGAATGTATTGATGCTGAATGCTTACCTCCTGAATATGATAGCAAGGGATGAATACCAGGAGCGCATGGCAGATGTGAACCACCATTCAACCTGATAACTAAAAAAAAGTTTTTGAAATGGAAAAAAAGTCAATAAAACTTAGCGACGGGCAACATAAAGAACTGCGGGAAATTGCAAAAGTATTGACCAGCAATTATCAAATTGAAAAGGTCATCTGCTTTGGCGCGTTAAGTTCCATGACTACAGCTAACACCTGTTTTATGCCGCCAGATCATAGCATGAAAAATACCTATTATCTGTTAGTCCTGACCACAGAGACCAAAAGGATTGAATATGTCATGCAGGATTTTATCAGTAGCCATTTTCCCGGCGTATTTATCATTGCGCATGGGCTGTCTACGGTGATGGAGGCGGTGTACAGGTACGACAGGTTCTTTGTGAATGCCTGTCTGAATGGCCTGTTGGTATACACGTCAGATGGATTTACTATGTCGCCCGAATTCAACGCTGAAAATATGGAGGGAAGTTATTTAAAAGACGAAGAAGCTTTTTCCCGAATGTACAGCATGGCTTCCGGCTTTTTAGAAAGCGCACTGGATTGCTTCGAAAAAGGATTTTTCAATAATGTGGCTTTCCTGTTGCACCAAGCGGTAGAACAGGCCTGCCGGGGATTGATCCGGTTGTATACCGGCTACCGGGCCGATATTCACAACATTGACCGTTTGTTATACCTGTGTGAATGTTTTTCCGCCGAACCTGCTATGCTTTTTAAGCGGCACTTTAAAGGAGATAAAAGACTGTTCCGGGTATTGGCCGGAAGTTATACAGAGGCAAGATACAGGGATAATTACCAGGTTATGGATCACGATGCAGATCAGCTTTGCACGCTCGTTAGAGCGTTTCTTGATCTCACTTTGGATTTGTCATCAAAAGAACCGAACCGGGAAACTGCTAAGAGCACAGTGGTAGAACAGGTAGCGGTCGTGGATTATTCCCCTGCCCTGCCTGCCTCCCTGTGAGTATCAAATCTTGTTGGGATATTATATAAAAACGATATAACCGAAAATAATCAGTTAAGACATTGAGGTTGACAGCCAGGGGCCGTGACATTTGTCCGGCTCCCCTGTCCCCTGATCCTCCAATTAATGATTGAGATTAAATATCTGTTCAAAACAGCTAAATAAAACGAAGATGTATTGCGGAGAAACAGCGCCATTTATATCACAGACCAAGTAATTCGATAAGCTGTCCTTTTAACTTAATTTAAGATTTCCGCTGATTTAGCTATTTCAATTATGTTTATGGTTTCCGCCTAATATAAGTTGAACGCCTCTCCCTTTACGATGGCTGCGACCTGGTCATCAGTAAGCGGTGGCCCTAAAATATCCATGCCGGCTTTATAGGCCACTTCTGTTAATTTAGCAGTATCTTGAATTGTAAGATTGTCTTTTGCGATATCACTTATAAACGTCTCAAATTCACCTGGGGCGGTTATAACTGTCATGTGTACCGGTTCATCACCATAAGCCCTCCAGGTATGGGGAACGGTTTTTGGTAACATGATTGTATCACCTGGTTTAGCAACTCCAGATTTCTCCGGGGTCCATATAACTATTGTTCCTTGTTTAAGGATGAGAATTTCATCCTCATTGCGGTGCAAATGAACAGGCGGGCCAAAGTTTCTGGGCGCTTTATAATCTTGTAGCATAACCTTACCTAGTGTTTCCGAACTGGAAACAATGGTTCTTGCCTGTTCTCCCCAGGAAGTCGTGAACATCTCATCTGATGGATTATCGATTTTAACTATTCTTTTATTTTCTGTGGTTTTCATAGTGTTTTTGCTTTAATTTTTATAGGCACTTTAATGTTTGTCATCTAATAAATAAATCCGCTCTCAAATCGAATTACAGCCAAATCCGTATTATTTAGTTTTGCGAAAAGACCTGAATGCCTCTCTCAGGTCATTTGTAAACAATTCCGGTTGTTCCATTGCCGCAAAATGGCCGCCTTTTGGCATTTCCTTAAAGCGAACTACATTGTAGCCACGCCTGGCCACTGACAAGGGCGCGTGGGTAAAGGCAAAGTCGTAAGGGTATTTAGAGATCATTGTGGGAACGCTGACATAGCCCGGCCAGGATGATTTCATTTCGGTCATTGCGCCACGATAATACCAGAAACTGCCATCAATGCCATTCTCATTGATGATATAAAGCATGATGTCAGTCAACAGGCGGTCTTTCGATATTACTGCATCCAGATCACCTTTATTATCTGACCAGGTCCAGAACTTTTCCGCGATCCATGCTGCGGTTCCCAGCGGACTATCATTAAGCGCCACTGCCGGCATCATCGGTTTACGGGCCTGCATCCGCCAATAGTCCATACTGGCCGTTCTGAAATCGTCACCTGCTTTGAAGTACGCCCTTTCCTCTGCTGTTTGTTCTTTTTCAGGTACAGGAACACCGGGGAAGAAGTTAAGATGAATACCTTTTACGTTTTCCGGGTAGTTGTGGGCCATCAGAATGGTCGCGCCTGCTCCCCAGTCACCGCCCTGGGCGTAATAGTTCTTGTACCCGATCACTTCGGTCACCAGTTTATTCCATAAACGGGCGGTCGTAATACCGTTAACCGGTTTACTCGGCATGGAAGAAAATCCGAATCCTGGCAACGCAGGGATGATCAGCGTAAATGAGTCCTCCGATTTACCGCCATATTTGGAAGGATGGGTAAGCGGGCCGATGACGTCAAAGAATTCGAACGTGGAACCCGGCCACCCGTGTGTGATGACCAGAGGCAAAGGGTTCTTGCCTTCACCTTTGATATAATAGAACTGAATATCCATGTCTTCGACATGCGCTTTGTAAAGCGGGTAGCTGTTCAGCAGTTTCTCCTGCTTGCGCCAGTCATATTGCTTGATCCAGTAGTCCCGGAGCCCGGCAAGCCATTTCATATCCATACCGGTTTCCCAGTTGGATTCCGCACCTTCTGAGGCAGGCATTTGTTTAGGTATCCGTGCATTTTTAACCCGTTCCATAACAGAATCCAGCCTTGCCTGGGAAACTTTAATTTGAAAAGGTTTTACTAATTCGGGCCGGGCAAAATCAGCCTTGCTGGCTATATTTTGGGCTGACGAAACAGCCGCTGATGAATTTAGTATCATGGTTAATAAAAGGAACTTTTTCATAATGATCGATTTTTATAGGTAGATGAATAAGCGCCCGGGAGCGAATTGCCTCCGGACCGCCGCGTTGATCAGGCTGTGTATTTTGCCAGCCATTTAGCCTTAGTAGCGGCTCTTGCGTCGATGAACTCCTGGTCGGTTCCCTCGGCAATAGCGTCAAGCGGGAAACGTAAGGGGCGGGTTCCGTCCTGCATGCTCACCAGATTCAGAATACCGTCTGCAATAGTTTGCGGGTCCATGTTGTACTGCGCCATTTTACCGAAAAGCGCGGTACCAATGGCATTGAATTGTTCAGCCGCCGCGTCGCCGTAGGCAGCGGTGATCTCCGGCTTATCCGAATGCACGCCGGCCTTTGATCCGTTGGTCATTTCGGTAGGATAAACACCCGGCTGAATAGTTACGTTCTCTATGTTATATTCAGCCAATTCATCCTGCAAGCCTTCCGATATGGTTTCAACACCGAATTTAGAGGCCAGATAAGGAACCATGAATGGCAGGGTATGGCCGCTTGCACCGGAAGTAATGTTGATGATCAGGCCTTTCTGGGCCCGGCGCATGGCGGGCAGCACTTCCTGGTAAGTCCTGATGACGCCATAGAAATTAACCTCGAACATTTGTTTGATCTGATCGATGCTGTAAGCCTCCAAAAGGCCGAATCCTGTTACTGCGGCGTTGTTTATCAATACATCTACACGTCCGTATCTAGCCAGCACCCCGGCAAAGGCGTTTTTAACCGAATCGTTATTGGTTACATCTATCTCAACCACATCCACCTTTGGTAATGCGGATAGTTCTTTTGCAGCAGCTGCATTTTTTCCGGCGACGTCGCGCATGCCAGCTATAACGGTATAACCGGCTTTTGATAAAGTAATGGTGGTTAATTTGCCAAAACCTGTACTTGTTCCTGTGATGAAAATTATCTTTTCCATGATTTTATTTTATTTGTTTTTGATTACTCAAAATTGCGTACAAGCGGTTAGCCCCACATTGATGTATGATAAAAAGGAGCATTGATAAATGTCAATCGAAAGCGCCGGGAAAGGTGTGAAAAAGACGAGCAGACCGGTTGAAATTCATCGGTCAGTCAAATCGCTATACTTAAATATGGACGTTACAACAAATAAAAATTGAACACCACAACAAAGTCCAATAGATAAATTAGCCGGAGATTTGCTTAATTAATTACAACAGCAATGGAACAATCGAAAAAAGAAACAGTATTGGTTACCGGAGGATCCGGCTTCGTGGGCAGTTACTGCATTATACAGTTACTAAAGGAAGGATATATGGTCAGAACGACGATCCGGTCATTAGATAAAATAGATTCATTAAAAGAAACACTTTTGGCCGGCAGGGCTGAAAATATGCAGAATCTGACCTCTATAGCAGCTAACCTCACGAGCGACGAAAATTGGGATCAGGCTGTCAAAGGATGTGATTACGTTCTTCATGTGGCTTCCCCTTTTCCGGCAGGAGAGCCTAAAGACGAGAATGAGATCATTATACCGGCAAGGGACGGCGCTTTAAGGGTTTTGCGCGCAGCGCAAGCCGCAAAGGTGAAGCGTGTGGTTTTAACATCGTCGTTTGCAGCTATAGGCTATACCATTGATCCTAAGAACCATGTTTTTACAGAGGCCGACTGGACAGACCCCAATGTAAAATTACCGGCCTACATCAAATCCAAGACGATCGCAGAACGTGCTGCATGGGATTTTATGGAAAACAACGCCGGTGCTATGGAATTGGTTGTCATTAATCCTGTTGGAATATTCGGACCGGTTTTAGGAAAAACTTTTAGCAGTTCGATCGGTATGATCGTACAGTTACTTTCAGGAAAGATGCCCGGAACGCCGAAACTATCTTTCGGCATTGTGGATGTTCGTGATGTAGCCGATATCCATATCAAAGCAATGAAAAATCCGGCAGCCAGCGGCCAGCGGTTCCTGGCAACTTCAGACGGAATGATCTCATTTCCGGGAATTGCCAAAGTTTTAAAAGCTGATAGTAATTTACTTGTTGACAAAGTGCCGTCTAAAGTTCTGCCGAACTGGCTGGTAAAGGTCAGTTCATGGTTTAAGCCGGAATTGAAACCTATTGTCCCGCAGTTGGGTGTGGTGAAAACGCTGTCAAACGCAAAAGCTAAATCTGTTCTGAACTGGAGCCCGCGACCCAAAGAAACGACCATTAAAGAGACGGCAGAAAGCCTGGTCAAATTTAAGATCATATAAGTTCCCTTTATTATAGGCTTTTAACATTTGATTTGCGAAATTTGATCATATGGTACCAGCGCATGAAAACCCTCAAATACTGATCTCCTGTTACTACAAGAAATCTGTAAATGGCGAGGATATCGTTAACCGGCATGCTTTTGCTTATCAGATCACCGGAAGCCTGACTGTTCAGGACGGACGCGAGAAGGTGATCTTTGAACCGGGTGACTTTCGCTTCAACGTCCGGAACAGGTTGGCCAAGTTCGTTAAACAACCTGGTGAAAGTGACCCTTTTAAATCACTTTCACTGCAATTTGACGAAGGAACGCTGCGGGAGTTTGCCGACGAGCACCATCTGACGGCTGAAGCGACATCTTATGTTCCACCCTCGTTCCAACTCAAAAAGCACCCGCTTCTTCAGAATTTTGTGGATTCACTGCAGCAGTCGCTTCCCTACTTCAGTGACGGAAACAACGACCTGATGAAAATAAAATTGAAAGAAGCTTTGATCGTTCTGCTTAAAGTGCAGCCTGAATTAAAAGATATACTTTTCAACTTTCAAACTCCGGGCAAGATCAACCTCAAGGCTTTTATGGAGCGGAATTTCCGCTTTAATTTAAGCCTGGCGCGGTTTGCCTATCTTACCGGCCGGAGCATATCGACCTTCAAACGAGATTTTTTAGGCGAGTTTTCAATGACACCGGCAAAATGGTTGCAGCAGAAAAGGTTAGATGAAGCTTATTATTTACTGAAAGAGGAAAAGTTTAAAACCACCGATGTCTATGGGGAAGTGGGGTTTGAAGACCTGTCCCATTTTTCATTTGTGTTCAAGAAACATTTTGGAATCAATCCCTCCAGTATTTCCTGATCGCCTGTACGGCAAAAAGCCTCCGATCAGGAAGCTGTTTTTGATCCTTGAAAGAAAATTATTATTTTGATAGCGGGATAGCAATACGCAATGTTGGCCTGTTTCCTTCAAAACGGTTTCTGGCACCGGTTTCAAAGAACATTTTCGCTTCGATCATTACACCGTTCGGGGCAAAGTAAGCCAGTCCGGGGCCAAGGCCCAGGACGCGTTCTTTAGTACTTCCAATACCAAATTGGTCTGCATAATAATGATGGTTCCCGGCATAACTATCCTGGCTGAGCTGGTTTAAAAAGTACGCAGCGGCTTCAACTTTAAAGCCTTTAGCTAAAGTATAGTCAACAGAATAGTTTCCATTATAGTAGATCCCCGGTTTATTTTGCTGACCGATAATATGCGCATTATAATTGAACTGGTTTCGTGAACTCAGGCTAAGCTTATCGCTCAGGAATAATGTAAAAGCATGATAAGCACCAAAGGCGTAAAGATGTGAAGACGCATTTATATTATACCTGCTGTCATATGATCCGGTCGGAAGCGTTACATCAAACTCGACACGATGGAAAAAGGGTTTTCCAAACAATTTTTTATCCGACCATTGAATTGCTGTTCCCTGTACGATGTCCCCAAGGGCACCCGGGTTTACAGTTGGTGCCGGCCCGTTCAGGTTGGATGAGTTGATCTGTACTACAGGTACAATTACCGTGAATCCCAGGTTCCCGCCCAGTAATTTCACAGGTGCCAGATAAATAAGCTGGTTTAGAGAAACCACCGAATTGATCTTTAGAGCTGATGAAGTCCTGTGACCTGATCCATCTGCAAAATGTTTGGTGTCAAAAGCCTGTACGTAGCCCTGATAAACCCAGCCCGGTTTACCGGCAAAGCCGTCATACACATTGGACAACCCAAGATTGGTTGGTGGTAAGACCGGGTCCTGGGCAAATGCGTAACCTATATTGACAAATAAGCCGATAAGAATGGCCGCAAAAATTACCCGGTAGGAAAAGCCATCTGATCGGGAAGCTAAAATACTAAACTGCTCGATGGTCGATCCCTGATTATTAAGGGCTGTATAATGCTCAAAGATTTCCTTGAGATCTTCGGCACTTTTATGATTTAGAAATGGAGTTTTCATACAGCAAACCTACTGCTGCAGGGAAAGCTCCCGAATGATGTAAGGCAAGAAATTAGATTGACAAATATCAATTGGCGCTATTACCGCCAGTGATCAGGTAATTTAACTTTCGTTTGCTGGGTTCAGATCCTGGTACAAACCAATTACAGTTTCATTGCTCAACAGCAAATGACAATAAATAAATGCATTACATACCGTTTCGATGTTACCCAAAAGTTCAGCTCCCGCATTTTGCATCAATGATAACATTTCGTCCAAATTGTCAACTTTAAAGCCTACAACCACGTTTGTGTTTTTAAACAGGTATTCCGGATAGCAGGCTCCGGGTCCGTAAAACTCCATTATTGTTCCGTCCTCCATGCTATAAACTGTTAATCCCGGCTGAACCGGAATTTTCTTCAGTTTAAGCCCTTCGGACAACAATATTTTAAACAGGTCACCATCAGCGGTACCCGTTTTAACCGAGATCCGGGTTATCGTTTTTGTCTTTTTCATATGCAATTTCTTTTAAACCGGGATTGGCCGGCCGCAGCGATAAGATTGCAATTGGCCTTTTCCGGCAAACAAAATTGAAAGATCGAAACCAGTAAAAAATTGATATAAAATAAAATAGCACTTGATAAATGTCAAGTGCTATCAATATTGCGGAAGTTAAATCAGCGTTTAACGATCTGTTTTCTGACCCGGCTTAACGTCTCTGCGGTAATGCCCAAATAAGAGGCGATCATGCTCTGCGGAACGCGCATGGTGAGATGGGGGAATTTTTCCAGAAAATTTAAATATTTATCTTCAGCGGTCAGACTGATAAAAGTATGGATCCTGTTTTGAGCAACGAGGAAGCTTTTTTGTAATATGGCGTTGATCATATTGTTGAAAGCGGGCACCTCGGCACATAGCCTGTCAAATTTTTCTTTGCTGATCAGGGCTACTTCCGAATCTTCGATCGCATCGATATTATAGATCGACGGCTGGCCGTTTTGAATGCTTTCGCGGTCGCCGATCCACCAATTCTCTATAGCAAAATTTAAAATGTGTTCAACCCCTTTTTCATCAACCGTATAGGTGCGTAAGCAGCCTTTGGTGACAAATGAGTGGTTTTTGACAACATCTCCTTCCTGGGTGAGATATTGTCTTTTCCTGACTTTTTTTATAACTGCCGCCGCCGCAACTGTTTCCAGTTCCTCGGCAGTATAGTTGCCTTTTCCTTGTAAATAAGTTTTAAATACCTCGATCACTATCTGTTTTTTTCGGTGAGTAAACGATTAAAGATAATGAAGAAATTTTTTTATAAAAGGATTGTGGTGCAGGAATAGCATTGGCCTGCATAAGTCATTTGTAAACAATTGATATAAATCAATCTTATTTCTTACGATAGGTCAATGGAGGCGGCCGATGAACAAGCCATTTTTGTAGTGTTAAAACAACATAAAAAATTTAAATAAAATAAAGACATGAAAACTGCAAAAGAATTATTACTGGACTATCTGGAAAATGTAGGTAACCCTGATTTTCAGATCGAATTATTTGCCGACGATGCGGTATTTGAACTGCCATACCTTGCCAGCCTTGGCATACCGGCCCGTTGGGAAGGCCGTGAAGTGCTATATAACTTCTTAGGCAACCTGCCAAAGACTTTCCCTGGATTCAAATTCAAGAACATTCAGATCCATATTGATACACCCGATCAGGCTTTTGGCGAATACGAGGCAACTGCTGTTATTGCATCAAATGGCAAAGATTACGCTCAACACTATATGGGCCGTGTAGTAGCCGAAAACGGTAAGATCAAATTGATCCGGGAAGCTTTGAATATGGTACCGGTCGTTAGGGATATTAAAGGCATCGCTATTGACTAAACAATAATAAAGCCTCCTGCATCAGTTGTGAAATAAACCATTTGTGCAGGAGGTCTTTGGTATCAACCGTTTTAAAATTATTTTAATCTTTATCCTCATGAAAAAACGTCGTGTACTTAATTTATGCTTCCTGAATATCTTGTTTTTTTTTGTTTCCCTGAACAGTTTTGCTCAGCGTAATATAAAAGAAGGCACTTCAATGACCTTACTCGAAGTGCAGAAAAAATATGACCTCGATCCTTCCCGTCCTTTGTTAAAACGTATTGCCAGGACACCAGATAAGGTTATTAAAATGTTCCGTGACGCAGGCATGTCTCCCACCGAACACCAACTGACGAGAGAAGAAGTAGCCATTGTTGATTCGGCAATTGCAGCGCTTCCGCCTTTGCATCAGCGGGTTTTGAAACAACATTTAAAAAGTATCAGCTTTTTAGATAATATGCCTAATACGGCGCTGACCTCAACGATTACCGAAGATGAAGGGGTCAACCTTTACCATATCACTTTCCGGGCTGGTATACTCCATCAAAACATAACCGAACGGGTAAATGAAAAAGAGGCCACCTGTTTCTCTGGAGGCGACTCTACAATTTCAGTTTCGATCCAGGCCGGCCTGTTAAAAGCATTGACCTATGTTTTGCTTCACGAGGGAACACACGTAGTAGATGGCTCAATGCATCTAATTTCAGAAGGGGGTAAACCACATATGAATGATTTTACCAGGAAGTTTTCAAAAGGAATATGGAGCAACATTAATACACTTCAATGGCCTGTCAAAGATTCGATAGTTTTTAAAAGCCGGTTTCGGCCGGGCGGACGCCGCTATACCTACACAGAGGCTTCCCAGGTTTATGCTGAACTTGTCAAAACACCCTTTGTGTCATTGTATAGTACAGCAAGCTGGCACGAAGACCTTGCGGAACTCTTAACAGTATACCATCTGACTCAAGTTTACAAACAGCCATTCCGCATCACCATACAACAATCGGGAAAAGTGGTGCAGGAATTTGAGCCGATGAGGTCACCTTTCGTGAAGAAACGACTAAAACTGTTGCGCCGGTTTTATGAAAAGGCTTAGCTTTTAAAATTGTAAAAATATTATTGATAATTTAGAATTCAATGTTTAATGAAAGCTAACAAGATAATCCTTGGCACCCTATCTTCTCGCTAAAAAATGTCGGTGCTTGTCCCTAATGCGCCAATATGTGGATCAGTGTCATCCGGAATAGATAAATTTATCTGTTCCCACTTTCGCATCCTGAAATTACATCTAATCTGAATATCAAAACGTTATGATTAGCGGGTAATCGATTAATAACCAAGATAAGATCGAGCCCATCGAACCCTTGGCAGTTACAAATAACTAATTTAAAGATGTGTTATAAATAGGGCTCAAAAACATTCAAAAACTCAGACAAGTGTTAAAATAATTTCCCTTTCGAATATAGTCCTGGCGGCATTTTTCGCCTCCGGTAATTCAATGCTAAAGGCTTTATAGTCCGATTATTTTATTGTTAGTCAACGAAATTTAATCCCGTATAAAACACACTTTGATGGTATCTTAAAAAATAATCCTTAAATTTGGATATAACATTTACAGCCAGGGCTTATGAAACACTGGTGAGTTTTTGAAGAAGATATACGCAAAAACAGCGTTTAAAGCATATAGGCCGATGGAGTTCGATTCTCGTCGGGACCACATTTTAAGTCAAAAGCCTTTAGACGGAAGTCTGAAGGCTTTTTGACTTATTGGACATTTGAAGAAGTTCGGTGATAAACACTGACCATAAGTTAAATGGCTCATTCTCCACTTGTGTCACAGCTCAAATCATCGATTGCAAACATGATGCTAAAAGACAATAAAAGCTTAAGCCGCCTTTGTTGTTTCTCCTATTATTAAACCAGTTTTGTTTCGCTTCAAACATGCCCAAAGGATGGCGTTTTGGTATTTTTAATAAAGTACAGGAAAGGTTAACTTTATAATCTAAACTTTATCAAATATGAATACTCAGCAGAGTAAAGGCAGCAGATATAAACTTGAACTTAAGGATATTGCGGACCTTACAGCAGCGGTCATAGCATTGGCTATCATTTTCTCATTAACTCGCAATTACATTTATTACGTGCTTTTTTTACATGTTCCAATTTTTCAATACTGTGAAGTCGGCGAAATAATAATGCTTGAACCTACGGTTATATGGTGGATATTAAATTATGGCACTATGCGGGTGGCTTCCGAAATACAAGAATCCCAAGCACTTAAACAATGGGAGCGACTAACTTTTCCTTGGCTATTTTATTTATTTTACGTGATTTTAATTTACTGGGGATATAAAAATATACCTTCCCTTTCAATCATAATGAGTTATAAATTTTTTCTAAAACACTGGTGGTTAATTATAGGGTTGATTGTGTATGTCTTGGTGGTATTACGAGCAAAAAAAGAGGGAAACGATTATTTTAAAATGAACCCTTTATTAGCCATATTGGCGATATCTATTTGGTTTGGCGTTTTCGACAGCTGGGCCAGTTACGAATTGCTGCAAAAAGCTGACGGGCATCTGCACCAGGTAATACTCACCAAAGAAAATAGGAAAATTACGCTTGATAATAGATTAATTTACGCTGGTAGGACAGCTAACTATTTGTTTGTCTACGATGCAAAAACAAAGTTTACTCGAGTGTTTAAAACCGACGATTTTCGAACTATTGATTACGATTCTGAAAAATAAATTAATAAAGAACAGGAAAATATATCTTTATTAACTCAAGCCCTATACAATGACGCCTTTTCAGTTTTATTTTTCGCTTATACTAACCACCCTCTTAGTATTAATTACTGCGTGGTTTTCATATAACAAAGAACGAAGCAAAGCAGATTTAGCTGTTTTAGGAATTGCGATCGTTGGCGCGGTACTGAGTTTTTGTACAGGAAGTGCTGCCTACCAAGAATCAAAGCGAAATGCGGATAGTGCGAGCGTGTGGAATAGCAGGTATGTACAACTTCAAAACCGGACTTTAGATACAGCTACAGCAATAATTGATTCGCTCAACATTGCTATCGATACATCTCGAAGCCTAATAAAGGGAAATAATAAAATTTTATTCGGGCAAAAAACAAGTCTTCAAAAGCTGGATAAGCAACTGACTTTAAGTATTGGTATTCAAAAAAGCGTCAACTCTTCGAGTAAGAAATTAATTACTACAGTAGATAATGCCACCAAAACTTTAAACGACAATCTTACCGGTGGTGACGGTTATTGCGAGGCCATAATTATACCCGATGGTACCGGATCAGGAGAATTTAATATTGCTAATCTATCAGATATACCCATTCCAAATGTTGGCGTTTATTTTAATAATTATTCAAGGGATCTTAACTGTCCGCACACGTATTTCAAAGGGCAATTAGTATTAGATTCAGCATGTACGAGTAAAAACGCCGGAGAATTAACGATACCTAAGATCAATAGGCTGGATACAGTAAGAATATATGGTAGCAACTTGGTTGTAGGGAATATTACTAAAGTAACCAAATTTACCATACGATTCAACTTGCCAAATAAACTCTATTGGCAGCTTTTGATGGTGCAAACGCAGGGACACCATATAACTTGGATGTCCGTCTTACTAACTGTGCAAGGCAATAAGCGTAAAATTTTCCATTACAACAGTTTAGGAGCTAAACAGACGAATTGGGACAAGGAATTTGATCGTCCTTTACAAATTTATAATTCCAGTCACATAGAATCCTTAAAAGATAATTAAAACAAAAATCCCCTAAGTCTCGCGCCTTGGGGATTTAAAACTAATCTACAATATGAAAACACTAACATATGAGCATGTTACGCGGCAGCGTCACCTTTACCTTTTGCAGGAGCGGTGTTTTTGTCCCCAATTATGGCTATCGGCATTGATCATGACCTCGACTGTTGAGGTTGATACCGTAGGGATATCAAGGTGCCATGTACCTGACTTCAAACACCGGCAGGCATCTATCGGCCACGTTGTAGTTTTAGCTACCTCCGGCCTGCTTTAACATTTAAGATAGTAATTGAATTAAAATGGAGTCAAATTATCATCTAACCCCACCGTACAACTCAAATCACCCTTAAAGAGTTCGAATTTTATAGTTTAGCGATCATTGAAAATATCACCAAAAACACAAAAACCTACAGGTCAAATGATTTGCCGGCTTTGTTTTATGATCGAAAACACAAGGAGGTGATTTAATTTTCTACCCCTGCTCAATCTGCTTCAAACTATCCATTTTCTTATAAGCCAAAAACCCTTTGATGTCTTCAAAATGTTCACGGACGCGTTTATTACCAAATTCGAATACTTTTTTTACCAGTCCGTCCAGAAAATCCCTGTCATGCGATACCAAAATCAGGGTTCCGTCAAAATCCCTTAGGGCATCTTTGATGATATCCTTAGTCTTCATATCCAAATGGTTCGTTGGCTCATCCAGGATCAATACGTTTACAGGCTCCAACAGCAGTTTGATCATGGCCAGGCGCGTTTTCTCGCCGCCTGAAAGTACTTTGACTTTTTTAGTGGTATCATCGCCGCTAAACATAAATGCCCCCAAAAGATCTTTGATCTTTACGGATCCATCACTTAGCGGAATCTGGTCGATAGTTTCAAATACAGTTAAATTCTCATCTAACAAAGCTGCCTGGTTTTGGGCAAAGTATCCGATCTTGGCATTGTGACCCACTTTTAAAGATCCCTGAAAATCGATCTCTCCCATGATGGCTTTGATCATGGTCGACTTCCCTTCTCCGTTTTTACCAACAAAAGCCACTTTTTCGCCCCGTTCAATTACCATAGCCGCTTTCTCAAATACAACATGATCTCCATAGGTTTTTGTCAGCTCTTCAACCATTACCGGATATTGACCGGAACGCGGCGATGGCGGAAATTTCAATCGCAATGCCGAAGTATCCACTTCATCGATCTCAATAACCTCAAGCTTTTCAAGCATCTTCACGCGCGATTGCACCTGTAAAGTTTTAGAGTACGTACCCCTGAACCGGTCTATAAATTCCTGGTTATCGGCAATAAAACGCTGCTGTTCCTCGTAGGCTTTCAATTGGTGTACTCGGCGGTCGGCACGCAACTGGAGGTAATGTGTGTATTTGGCTTTATAATCGTAGATCCTGCCCATGGTCACCTCAATGGTACGGTTCGTGATATTATCTACAAAAGTACGGTCGTGCGAGATGACCATGACTGCCTTTGCCGAGTTTACCAGGAAATCCTCCAGCCATTGTATACTGTCGATATCCATGTGGTTGGTAGGCTCATCAAGCAAGATCAGATCAGGTTTCTTTAACAGGATTTTAGCCAGCTCGATACGCATGCGCCAACCGCCCGAAAACTCGGAAGTTTTACGGGTAAAGTCTTTACGTTCGAAACCTAAGCCTTTCAGCACCTTTTCTACCTCTGCATCATAATTCACTTCTTCCTGCGAATAAAATTTTTCGCTCAGTTCCGATACCCGTTCAATCAGCTTCATGTAGTCGTCACTGTCGTAATCAGTGCGAATGTTGAGCTGCTCATTCACTTCGTCCAGCTCTTTCTGCATCTGATTGGCTTCATCAAAAGCTTTCATTGTTTCCTCAAAAACGGTAACGTTATCCTGGGTAAGCAAATGTTGCGGTAAATATGCTATTACCGCGTCTTTTGGGCCAGTTACGTTGCCAGTAGTAGGTTTGGCAGCACCGGCAATGATCTTGAGGATGGTGGACTTGCCTGCGCCATTCTTACCCATCAGGGCTATCTTATCGTTCTCGTTTATGGAGAATGTTACGTCACTGAATAAGGTGGTTCCGCCAAATGAAACGGATATGTTATTGACATTAATCACAGTATGCTAATATTGAATTTTGCGCAAAGATAAGTGAAACACACAGAATTATGGCAGGGGAATGAAGGGCGATATCATCAGGGAAATCGCCTTTGAAATAATTCGATTAATTTGGAAAAATTAGTATAGAAACAGCCTCTCCTGCCCGATTGGTCAAAAGCAAAGGCTGTTTTAAATTCTAATGCTCTTCAACAGGCAGTTGTTTGATCTCGATGTTTCTGAAATCTACCGGCTGGCCTTCACTTTGTAGGGCTATATAGCCACTGCTCAATAATTTGCCGTCTTGCTTATATTTAGGGTCGTAACCTGTTACTACGCCACCGCCGATAGTGGGTTTTGAGTATTGCAACACGGTATCGCCGTTAATAATATGTGTAATTAGCTTACTCCCCAAAACAATCAGCTCACCTTTAACCCATTGGTCGCCATCGTAAGTTTTTGATGTGGAGTTGATACAATGATCAGGCGATACCTTTCCTTTATAAACAACATCCGTACCCGGCGAACACATATTGCCTGTTGGCCTTGATTTACCATCGCCAAGGCCACCTAAAAGCTGCATTTCAATTGAGATTGGCCAGTCCTGATCTTTTAGCATGGTATGCGGGTCCTGCGAGTGGAACATTACACCGCTATTAAGCAACGTATAATCAGGTGCGTCTGGTTGCTGTTTACCCACAAAACGGTATTCGAAACGTAAATGGAAGTAAGAAAAAGGCGTTTTATAATATAAGTGGCCAAATTGATTGTCAAAGTTACCGTACTGATCATAACGGATTTTAATAATGCCATCCTCTACCCTAAAGGTATTACCAAAGTTTTCGCCTGTTTCATGGTGATTGATTTTAACAAACCAGTCGTTAACATCTTTGCCATTAAAAAGTTTCTTCCAGCCCTTGTCGGCATCGTTGTTGCTTAGTTGTTTAGTTCCGCTGCAACCTGATAACAGGCAGCTGGCTAAAATTAAGATATAGCGGATTTTGGTAATTGAAAACAGGTTCATACATATTGATTTGATTGGTTAAATGTAGTTATTGGTATTGGTGGGCACAACACTATTCGTTTAAATTTGAGGTCCCGGAAAATCGCTTTTAAACAGTAAATGCGATTGGGCGTGGCAGCTAAGTCTCACCCCGGTCCTCTCTAAAGAAGGGGAGCACTTTTTCTTAAAGAGGCTGTATCATAAATCAAATTGACCGCCCTTGGTGTTGTATTACCTATAATATTTATACAAGAAGGGATTAACATATTTTTTGCATAAAAACCACTCAAATATCTTATTATTAACTACATATACAAATATCAACCCTGAATTGTGTTAACCCTGTTAACTCCTTTTTAGTAGAGTCAATCCAACCCAAAACTATATATCGCTTAAGTATGTGAATAAGTCATAAAAAGCGGCTGATCATGATTTATGATACAGCCTCATTAGGTGAGGCCGTAAGCGGCTTTTTTAAAAAGCTATTTCACTGGTTGAGGTTCCATTTTTTGATAAAGTAAAAACATCAACTGCAAGTATAAAAATCCTTTATTTTTAAATTAAATCACTGTATTTTAGATAATTAATTTACCCGCCTGGGTAAACCCTGCCGAAAGGCATTACCAATTTATTAAACCGATAATTATCAAGAAATGGAACAGCAACCTAACCAACCATCGCCAGAAAATATTATGAAAATCGGCACGGGCTTTTAAGTCTCAAAATATTTCGCCATGGATTTTAACATTCACCGTTCTTAGGTTGGCCAATTCTCTTTAAACTAAAATTAATTTTTTTTCGTATAGTTGCTAAATGGTTCACATGTCGCAAATCGCGACGAGCCCATACAAAAACAATTCAGTGTTTACAACCATCTCAACATTAAAAAATTAAGCGCTTTTTGGTTCAAGCTAACGGGAGAAACGTCAAGTTTCAGTTTAGAGAGTAGGGTATTTCATTCTATAACTATCTGCGCGATAGTTCTGGCTTGTTTTTATATTCCTTATAACATTTTTGCCGGGCTGTATGTGGCTGCATTATCCTGTTTTATAATTGCATGCTTCTTTTTCTATCAATATTACTATTCCCGGTATCATCATAAAAAGCATAACAATATTGTATTTGGCTTAACAGGCCTGCTTCTTTTTTCTGTTAATTATTTTGCCAATTCGGGTATTAACGGCTCTACCGATTTAATATGGCCTGCTTATTTGCTGATGTTATTTGCTATTTCGCCTTACAAGCATTATTTAGCATGGCTGGCGATCTACATATTTGCCTTCCTGATACTTCACATTGTGGAATACCATTATCCTGCCCTGGTGCAATATCCTTTTACTGCAGGAAAGGGGCAATTTATTGACCGTGTCACCGCATTTCCGCTACCGGTAATTGCCATTTATTTCATTATCAGCTTCATTAAGCGTAGTTACGATAAAGAAAAGGCAATGGTTGAGTTGAGGAATGAAGAGATCACATTGCAGAAGAGCCTCTTAGAGCAAAGTAACGAGGAAAAGAATAAGCTCATGTCAATCATTTCGCACGATATGCGGGCACCGCTTATTAATATACAGGGTTACCTGGAGCTGCTTAATGAACATGAGCTCGACAATACCCAGCGATTAGAGCTGGAGAAAGATCTGCTAGCTGCTACCAATAATACTATGCAAATGCTGTCAAACCTGCTTTATTGGACAAAATCTCAAATGGAGCGGCCGACGGTAAATTTGCAGGAAGTCAACCTTTCTTTTGTATTAAAAAGTACATTAGAGATGGAGAAAATGCTGGCTGTAAAAAAAGGCATCTCTTTGAGCTATGATATTGACGATAAGATAACGGTAGTTGCTGACATTGATATGCTGCAATTGGTAGTGCGCAACCTGGCAAATAACGCAATTAAATTCACGCAAAAAGGGGGTAACATCACTATAAGTACTCAAACAATGCCCGATAAAGTTAAATTGACTGTTAGCGATAACGGAAAAGGCATTGCCGAGGCCGAGCAAGAGCACATTTTCATGGTAACATCAGATCCTTCTTTTGGTACCAATAACGAAAAGGGCGTTGGTTTAGGCTTGTTGCTATGTAAGGAGTTTATAGAACGGCAAGGTGGTAGTATTGGTTTCGAAAGCGTTTTTGGGCAGGGCTCCAGCTTTCATATTTTTATTCCGTTAAAAGCTGGGTTACATCACGGGGGCGCTGGTAATCCACCGGGTTTATTACCTGATAACTGTTAAGCTACCCGATAATGGCGTCGTTCCATTTTTAAGATCAATAATATAATAATAGGTACCAACCGGTACGTTTGTATTTTTATACTTCCCATCCCAGGCAGTAATATAACCAACAGAAGTATAAATACGTTTCCCATACCTGTTAAAGATATTTACAGCGCAATTAGACGGTAAGCTGAGCGATGATAAATTCCATGTGTCATTAATTCCGTCGTTATTAGGAGTAAATGTATTGGGTATTACCAGGACTTTAGGCTGTATATGGAACGAGAGTACATCACCTTTAGTAATCCCATTTTCATTTTGGGCAACTATCCTGAAATAATAAGTAGTTGCAGGAGTCAAATCAATCTGGCTATTGGTAAAATTAACTGCCCCTGTATTGGCAATAATGGGGTTTGTACCCGTTGTAATATCAGCAGTTATGGCCCCTGCGAGCGTTGGTGATGTGCCAAACTCAAAATGCACCTCTGTTTCACTCCCATTATCATTAGCCAGGCCGTTTAATGTTGCTGTTGACGATGATATAAGAGTTGCTGGCTTTGTTTGAGCAACAGGAGGTGCCGGCGGACGGTTTGGGGTAACAAAACTTAATATATTCCCGTTTGCTGCACCTCCTGCATTATCGGCGTTTATTCGGAAATAATATGTGGTAGCTGACATCAAATTGTTGAGTACGCTTGTATAGCTTGTTATACCTGTTCCGGCATTTAGCGGATTAGCTCCCGATTTTAACGGGGCGATAATGGAGCCACTAAGATCAGGGTTGGTACTATACTCGATGCTTACATTAGTTAAGGAGCCGTTATCTGAAGCCGTGCCATTAAGTGTAGCCCCTGAAAAAGATGTTTCCGTAGCTGGTAAGGTTACAACCGAAGGAGGCAATATCGGAGCTGTTGCAAAAATCCACGCGGCTCCTTGCCAATCGTTATCAGATCCTCCGCCGTTAATGGATGTCTTGCCATCAGCACTGATTGCAACAGCTGTACCTGACAGCGAATATTGCCCCGTATCATACCCTACCAATTGGCTCCCCTGCAGTACCCAGGTATTGCCATTTCGGGTAAATACCCAAACGCCTCCCCGGTAATGTTCGCCAAAACCATATTCACCCATAATAGCTGTATTGCCATCTGCCGATAAAGCTACAGTGGTGCCTTGAAGCGATTCAGAGTCGGCTCCCGGGCCAATTAGTTTAGATCCCTGCTGTACCCAGGAGTTGCCATTTTTAACAAAGATCCATGCTCCGCCTTTTTGCCCTTCGTCATGCGGTCCGCCAATCATCGCTACATTACCATCTGCACTTAAGGCCACAGCCCTTCCCTGTAAGCCTCCGGATGCTTGCAGTCTGCCACTTTGTTCTGTCCACACACCGTTGTTTCGCGTAAAAATGACACCCGTACACAGAGATGATACCGGAAGGTCAATACTTCCGCTAACTAAGATCGTATTACCGTCTGCACTTAAAGCTATGCTGGAATGAAATCCGCCGCCGAATACTTGTTTAAAATTTGAAAGTCCGCTTGGTACGTATTTGGGGCCTTGCTGTGTCCATGTACCCGTATCATGTGTGAACACCCAAAATGCCCCCCTGAAAAAATCATCTCCAGTACCATAAACAACAGCCGTATTACCATCGGCACTTAAGCATACGTCTTGGCCTTGGGAGCAAGCACCTGTATTTCCTGTACCTATTAGTTTTACATCTTGCTTCCAAACATTATTTTCACGCCTAAATATCCACGATGCGCCTACCCCGTCGCCTCCTTGTCTATCCTCAATTCCTCCAACAAGCAACGTATTTCCGTCGGCACTAAATGATAGCGCATTCCCGAATATTAACTGATTATTTAAACTGATATTGCCATTATCAGGGAGGATTTTAGCTTGTTGGGTCCAAGTTGTACCTGTGCGGGTAAATACCCAAACTCCTCCAATTTGATTATTGTCACCCGTTCCGCCAACGGCTGCTGTATTCCCATCAGCGCTAATAGCTACCGCGTTTCCTTGTGCTGCTTTGCCTATAGCCCCTGTTCCTACAAGCTTATTCCCTTGTTGCAATGAAGGATAGGGCGTTGGTGTTAAAATGAATTTAGGCGTAGAGGATACCGAACCTTTACTGGTAGTAACTGAAATAGCCCCAGTAAGCGTACCCGGCATGATCATAATAACCAATTTTGATGCACTACTGGATACTGTTATACAAGCTTTTCCCGCGATGCTCGCTTTTCCGTTATCCAGATTGCTGCCATTTATGGTGACCACAGTACCTACCGGGCCCGATGATGGTGCAAATAAATTTATTGAAGGGGTTTGAGCATATGCTTTTATAAAGGCGCATATAAAAAGTAGGGAGAATAATATGCGCGTCACGCTACGAAGAATTTGATATTATTTAATGGCACTAATATATAATCTTATCAAGTTATAACCAAAACCGCCGGTAATATGAATAGAGTATGCCCTTCGTAAAGTTTCCTTTCATCTTAAATTAAATCCCTGTAAATTAGATAACTAATTTTAATCCGCCCCCGTGTCAAAATTCCTTGCCAGCCATCACCAATTTATTAAACCGATAATTATCAAGAAATGGAACAGCAACCTAACCAACCATCACCCGAAAACATCATGAAAATCGGCACAGGCTTTTGGGCCTCCAAAATTCTTTTAACTGCCGTAAATTTTCAATTGTTCACCACGCTTGCCGAAAAGAAAACCATGAAAGCCAAAGAGGTAAAAGACATATTGGCACTCAAATGTACCGACAGAAATGTTTATGACTTTTTGGATGCTTTAACGGTGTTTGGTTTTTTAAAGCGCGAAGGTGTTTTGGATACGGCTGTTTATTCAAATGCTATCGACACGGACACATTTTTAGATAAAAACAAGCCATCATATATTGGAGGGATCCTTGAAATGATGAACAATCGTTTATATGGATTTTGGGGGAACCTGGCCGAAGGGCTGCTGACCGGGCTTCCGCAAAATGAAGCAAAAAGGAGCGAGGACTTTTTCGGTTTGATTTACTCTGATCCTGAAAAATTAAAAGAATTTACCAATGCCATGAGCGGCATCCAAATGGGTAATTTTATGGCCTTTGCTCAAAAGTTTCATTTTGCAAATTATAAAACATTGATTGATGTGGGCGGTTCGGCCGGGCTGCTTTCATTGATGGTTGCAAAGCATAATCCCCATATGCATTGCACCAGTTTCGATTTGCCTCCGGTTGAGCCTATTGCTAACGCTACTATACAACAATTCGGACTGGCAGATCGGGTAAAAACCGCCAGCGGTGATTTCTTTACTATGCCAATACCTAATGCCGATGTTGTGGTAATGGGAAACATCCTGCATGACTGGGACGAGGAAAATAAAATAGCATTAATGCGGAAAGCTTATGACGCACTCCCCGAGGGTGGTGCGTTTGTAGCTATTGAGGGTATAATAGATGATGAAAGAAAGCAAAACGTTTTTGGGATGATGATGAGTTTGAATATGCTCATAGAAACCGGTACCGGGTTTGACTACACCTTTGCCGACTTTAACCGTTGGGCAAATATCACCGGTTTTAATTCAACCGCGCTTCTTCCCTTGACAGGGCCATCAAGTGCGGCAATTGCATACAAGTAACGTTGCATCAGCAAGTTTTACAATTGGTAAACAGGCTTTGTGTTTCCTGCTATATCTATTTGATTAGTTTTGCTGAACATGTTTGAGGCCTTCGAAAAGTACTTACGCCAATGGGTTGCGATTTCTGACGAGGAGATGGCGCTGATCCGTGCCGCGAGTGTGGAAAGGAAAATCCGCAAGTGGCAATCTATTTTACATGAGGGCGAAGTATGGAAAATTACGTGTTTTATCACTACGGGCTGTTTCCGCCTGTATCGGTTTAGTGCCGATGGAACAGACCACACACTGAGGTTCGGTGTGGAAAACTGGTGGATCAGCGACCAGGAAAGCTATAATCATGAAAAACCTTCCGAATATAACATTGAAGCTTTAGCGGCCAGTACTGTTGTTGTTTGGACCAAGGAGAAGTGGGAAGAGCTAAAGGAAACCATCCCCGCGTTGAAGCTATTCAATGAAAAACTTTTAGCGCGGGGCTATGAAACCAGCCAGCAACGGATCTATTCGCTGATCAGCAATTCGGCCGAAGAAAAATATCTTGAGTTTCAAAAAACATACCCCAAGGTTTTCAATAGTGTTCCCCTGCATATGGTTGCCTCTTATCTCGGTATCTCCCGCGAAACCTTAAGCCGTATCCGAAAAGAATTCACCCGGCGCGATTAGTTAGATAAGTACTATCCCTCTCTAAATATTTCCGATTTTATTGCAAAAAGCGTGACAAATGTCAACGCCATTTTGTGTCATATGGCTTCTTTTCGGGAGGCCGTTACGCCCCACCTTTGTTCTGTCGCCCGGCAGTTCGGGTAAATAATTTAAACAGAATTTTTTTAATAAAATCATGAAAACTAATATCGAATACACCGCATCAACTGTTCCTACTCAGTTCGTATCCGTAAATGGTACTCCGTTCGCTTACCGCCGTTTCGGCAATAAAGCAGGCTTGCCACTGATACATCTTCAGCACTTTACCGGCACCATGGAAAATTGGGATCCCAAAGTATTAGATGCCCTGGCCCAGGATCGTGAGATCATTATTTTCAATAATAGAGGAGTTGCAAGCACCAGCGGCGAAACACCTGACAGTATAGCGGCCATAGCTCAGGATGCCGTTGCATTTATTGACGCGCTTGGTTTAAAAAAGATCGATCTTCTCGGCTTTTCTATGGGAGGCATGGTAGCTCAACAGGTCACACTTGACAGGCCCGAGCTCATCAACAAATTGATCTTACTGGGTACAGCTCCACGCGGCGGCCATGAAATTGACGATTTTACCCCGGAGGTTTGGGCCATTTTTGCAAAAGAATTTCCTTCCGAATACGAGATCTTGCTGGAAACCTTGTTTTCGCCAACCCCAACCAGTCAGCAGGCAGCTAATGAATTTTTGAGCAGGGTAAAAAATGGCAGAACCGAAAACCGTGATAGTAAGATCAGCGAACAGGTAGCCCCAGCACAATCAGCCGCAATTAAGGGCTGGGCCAGTATTGACCCTGGTGATTATACTTATTTGAAGGCCATCAAACAGCCGGTGTTTGTATTAACCGGGCACAATGATATTATATTCCCTACCGTTAATTCATTTTTGCTCCAACAGAATTTGCCCGATGCACAACTGATCATCTACCCAGATTCCAATCATGGCGCGCAATATCAGTTCCCCGAGCTGTTTGTTAAGCAACTGACCGCCTTTCTTGAGGGCATAAGGTAAACCATAGGCAAAAGAACGCCTCTTAATATCATCTCAAAGTAAGAAACCCGGTGCTGGCTGGAATCCTCAAATATCTGGCGCTTTAGGTTAACTGAAAAGAAAAATGCGTGCCTACTTTTACATAAGCAAAAAGACAACGCAGATTTGATTAATATAAGATGGTCACTAAAATTGTAACAAAATTCATCATAGGAAACGAGCAAGGCATTAACGACTTGCTCGTTATAACTATAGCAATTGCTGGAGAACGGTTTAAAGGAAAAGTTCCTGATCAGGAGTTTGAAAATTATATTAATACAAACTTTAATAAAGACGCACTGATGATTGAACTAAACAGCATGTCCAATCAATATTTGATGGTTTATGCTGACGATGAACCTGCGGGCTATGCCAGGGTAACAACCAAAGGAATAAGGCCGGAACTTTTTGCGCAAAAAACATTAGCGAGAATAGCTGATTTTGGCGTATTGGCTAAATATACCGATCCGCTAATTAGCAAATCGTTATTTGAAAAAAGCCTTTCTATATCAAATATGCAGCAAGTGGTTTGGATAAGCGAATTTGAAGGTAGCCCTTATTTGGATTTTTTTGAAAGCTACGGATTCAAAAGGAACGTCGAGATTTCTGCTCCGGAGCAATTATCCATCCAGCCTGTTTATCTTGTTAAAGAAAAGGCCTGAATTTTAAAACATATAGTAAAATGAAGACAGCAAACAATGCTATAAATATGCCCGGTCTTGGGTTTGGCACCCTAATCCCCGATCCGGCCGAAACGATCCGCGCTACCAGGTACGCGCTGGAAGCCGGCTTCAGGCACTTTGATTGTGCAGAACGGTACCGCAACGAGAGTGAGGTAGGCGAGGCGCTGGAAGCAGGAATGGCCGCCGAAGGGATTGCCCGTGAAGATATTTTTATGACCACCAAGCTGTGGAACACCAACCACAGGCCCGAGCGCGTGGAAGCTGCCTTTAAAGGGAGTTTGAAAAGGCTCCGGATCGACTATCTGGATCTCTATCTCATTCACACCCCATTTGCATTTCAACCGGGAGACGATCAGGATCCGCGGGATGAAAGAGGGAATGTCATTTACGATAAGGGCGTGACTTTGCTTGATACCTGGAAAGCGATGGAAGATTTGGTTGACGGTGGCAAATGCCGCGCTATCGGTTTGTCGGATGTTACCCTGGAAACACTGATGCCCCTTTATGAATCTGCAAGAATCAAGCCGGCAGTGGTGCAGGTTGAATCGCATCCCTATTTGCCTGAAACAGAGCTCCTGGAATATTGTAAAGAGAAGAACATCATACTTTTGGCTTTTGCACCATTGGGCCATGGAATGCGGCCCGGGCCGCTGGAAGATCGCGCTGTTTTGGCCATTGCCGAACGGGTAAAAAAAACACCGGCCCAGGTACTGCTGGCCTGGGCACTTCAGCGCGGTACAACTTTACTTACCACCCCTCGCACCGCCGCCCGTGCTAAAGAGAATTTTGACGTTTCGCCCCTGCCGGAAGATGCCTTCAATGAAATTAACAACATCCAAACCAGGCAGCGGTTTAACCACGTAGTAAAGACCGGAGTGCCGGGCTTCATTCCACGAGTGGAAGACTCCGCAAATTAATTTTGCCGGTAGTGCATTTGAAACACCGTTTGAAAGCCTTTGGATGAAAATCTGAAGGCTTTTGTGTTGATTGTATCGGCTATTTACGTAAACTCTCCTGGCTAAATATGCTAAATCCGGGTCTGTATTTCGTGATATAAACTCCCATTTGTCGAAATATAGTGGGGATTTATTGGGATTTAAGTTTTAAACATCTGTGTCTCAATCTGTCGCATAATGGCTCTGCAATTGCAAACTCCCGCAATGCAGCGGTAAACATCCCATAAAAAGCAGCTAATAGGTGTTGGTTGTGGCTTTGCTGGTACCGGGGGCTGTGATAACGCCATCCGTCAGAAAAATAGATATAATTTCTAATTACATAATAACCAAATAATTAATCTTTTTAAATTAATAAAATGAACGGCGAACAATTAATTGAATTAACTAAAGATCTCATTTATCAGGCAACGCATTTTAATGTACCTTATGTTGAGGAAGTTTATTCAAATAAACTATTAATAATCAGAGTTGATGAAAATGGAGTGGCTGATACCATGAATAAAGAACAGCTCGTAGGTTTTGTGAAGGGAAATAGAGAATCAAATGCGGCGCCGTTTTCAACAGAAACTGAGTTCCATTACGCGGTATGCGATGGGGACATGGGTATAGTGGTTATTACCCGCGATTTGAAACTGAATGGAAAATCGGATCCCAAATTCTTTACCCTGATTTGGGAGTATTCATCGGGAAGGTGGCAGGTTGTCAAAGAATCGTCTGTTGCGCGCAGGTAGTTTTTTCCAAAGAAAAATATTCCATCATTAGGATCGATCTGTTAAACCAACATCAGCGAGTCAAACATTTATTTACCGTTTTGATTAAGTACGCAAATGCCTAATTTGGCATAATACAGAGAGTTCTTATGAAAAATGAAACTGAAAAACCTGAGTTTTGGGAAAAAAGCTTTGTCGAAAAGCAGGAAATGTGGGGTTTTGAACCATCAAAGTCTGCTGTACTGGCAAAGGACTTTTTCGTTGAAAAGTTGGTAAAAAATATACTCATCCCAGGGGTTGGCTACGGACGAAATGCACAGGTTTTCAAGGACAACGGAATAGCCGTAACTGGTATTGAGATCTCAAAAACGGCTATTGAAATGGCTGAAAAACATTACGGAACAGATATGATCATCTACCACGGTTCCGTAACCGATATGCCCTTTGACCCCAACCAATATGACGGGATCTTTTGCTATGCTTTAATTCATTTACTGGATAGCGGTGAACGAAAGAAATTGATAACCGACTGCTACGATCAGCTGGCTGATAATGGCTATATGGTCTTTACAGCTATTTCTAAAAAAGCACCAACCTATGGACAGGGCAAGTTTATCAGCACGGACCGCTATGAGATCTTTGACGGAGTCAATATGTTTTTTTACGATAGGGAATCGATCAATGTGGAATTTGGCGAAGCCGGATTATTTGAAATTGCTGAAGTCACCGAAAATTATCCCTTCTTTTTAATTAAGTGCAGAAAGGGGCAAAAGTAGTTAGAGGCCATAAAAATGTCCCTATTAAATCAACAGGGACATTTTGTATTACAGATGATCATTAAACATCTAATTCCGTTGCCACAACCACCTCCCGGTTTTCAAGTAGCGGGACTATCTGTCCCAAAACAATATTTTGAAAATATTCGGATGCACGGTGAGCTGCTACAGCTGCTTCATCTTTGTATCCTTCAAACAAAACCAGTGTATTAGCATCGGTGTTGCTTTGGTGAAGCTTATAAAACAGATTGCCTTCTTCGGCCCTGCTTTGTTTGGTAACTTCGGTAAGTAGGTTGAGCACGGTATCTAATTCGCCTTCTTTAACCTGCCATTTGGCAAAAACATTTATAGCTTGTTGGTTCATCTCTTTTATTTTTTATAACCCTGCTCTCTCATCAACCCCAAAAGAGCAGATGTCAAAGTTATACTATTAAGCTTCTAAAATTTTGATTACGCTTTCGGCGACACCTTTTGCCGATGCAGGGTTTTGACCGGTAACTAAACGACCGTCGGTAACAACGTAGGCTTGCCATGGGGCATCGGCACTGTATTTAGCACCGCGTTGTTTCAAGGCATCTTCCAGCTCAAACGGAACATCTTCTTTGGCGTAGTTTTTTTCTTCGGCAATACTGAAGCCGGTAACGTTTTTACCATTAATCAGGTAGCTGTCATCGTTCAATTTTACATTGATCAATGCTACCGGGCCATGACATACGGCACTTACTACGCCGCCTTTTTCATACATGCCCGATAAAATGTTTTGCACGGTGGTATTCTCGGGCATATCTACTACCGGGGCCAAACCGCCGGGAACAAATACGGCATCATAATTTGCTACCGATACCTGGTCAATTTTTTGAGTGTTTTTCATGGCAGCCGAACCTTCTCCGTTAAGGAAGGCGATGTTTAGCTCATCATCCAGTTCAACCATATCTATCGGGGCTTCGCCACCGTTCACGCTAAATACGTCGATATCGTACCCCTGTTGTCTAAAAGTCTGATATGGGTTGGCAACTTCGGTAAGCAGGTTTCCGGTAGCGCGGTTGTGTGGACCAATTACATTTGCACTTGATACCACAAATAAAATTCTCTTTTTCATGACTTTAAAATTTAAATTGTTATAGTAATGGATAATTGTTTTGTTGTTTGATTTACATAACAAATGTCCAAAATTAGGCCCCTCGCAAACAAGGAAGCAAGTCACAGAAAAAGTGTGACGCGGATCACACTTTTGATAGGTTTTATTTGCCGTAATTTTATAATCGCCTATTTATAAATAACTTAAATTGCAAAAAGCAAGCTACGACTAAGCCCTGAATATATTATTTGATCTTACTATTAGAGTAAAGCCTGCTTAAAGTCTCGCGGCTAACGCCGAGATATTCGGCTATGTATTTTTTAGGGATCTTTTGCATCAGGTGTGGATAAAGCTGGCCAAACTCTTCATAGCGTTGCTGTGGTGTACTGGCAAGCAGTGATATGATTCTGCGTTGCAGCGCAACATATCCATTGGTAAGCTTTGCCCTGAAAAAATGTTCCATCTTATGCAGTTCGGCCGATAAGGTTTCGCGGCCATGCAGGGTGAGGCACAACACCTCAGCATCCTCCATACATACTATGTGGAGCGTTGCTTTTTTATCTTTAAAGTAAGCCTGGTAGTCGGCCATCCACCAGTTCTCTCCGGCAAATTGCACAATGTATTCTTTGCCTTCCCTGTCCAGATAAAACATCCTAAAAACGCCCGAAAGGATCAGGTATTCAAACGTAACAGTATCGCCCTCCTGGGTAAGATATTGATGTTTCTTTACCCTTTTGTAGGTGAAAAATGGTTTTACAAAATCAAACTCCGCATCGCTGATCGGGATTACGTCTTCAATGTGTTTGCGGAGTTTATCCATTTTTTATAATACGCTCTGTAAAGAAAAATCCCCCATGCTATGATCCCGAAGAATGGGTTTAAATATAGGCAAAAGTTTTAAGCAGATCAGTTTATCCCGGCCAAACGCATTGGGTATGCAGTAAACCAGCTTAAGAATCGTTTTAATTTTCATTTTAAATGCTGTATTTCCACTTAGGGATTAGGGAAAAAGCTTTAAATTGCACCAGACACTTAAGCCCGACACATTAATGAGAGAATTGATAAAAAAGTTATTAGGATCGAGTATTCGCCTACAGCTTAGAAGACTATTTCCGTCCAGGATACAAAGAGAGGCCGATAAGGCTGCAAACGATGAAGCGAGGTTCAGAAGTAAGTTTTATTCAAAGTTTGTAAAAAGTGGCGATATCTGCTTTGATGTTGGTGCTAATATGGGTAACAGGGTTTTACCATTGCTGACTATCGGGGCAAAGGTTGTAGCGGTAGAACCACAGGCGAACTGTTACGAATATCTTAAACAAAAGTTTGGTAAAAGAATCACTGTAGTAGGTAAGGGTCTTGGCGCTGTGGAAGCAGTAAAGAAATTTCATGTTTCAAATACATCTGTATTGTCATCATTTTCAGAAGAGTGGATAGATTCGGTTAAGGATGGCCGGTTTAACAGCTATACCTGGGATGAGCCTATAAACCTGGAAATAACAACAGCCGACAAGCTGATCGAGGCATTTGGCCTACCGTCATTTATAAAAATAGATGTTGAAGGGTATGAGCTCGAAGTATTGAAAGGGTTAACGCAACCTGTAAAGATGATCAGCTTTGAATACACCGTTCCGGAACAAACAGACCGCGCCATTCAATGTATTGACCAGATCCTTACACATAATCCCAATATCGAATGCAACTACAGTTCAAATGAAAGTATGCAATGGGGGATGGAAAAATGGCTATTGCCTGCCGAAATGAAAAGCTTCATCACGAGTAACAATTTCATAAGCACAGGTTTTGGGGATATTTATGTAAGAACAAAAATTTAAATACAGATTTACCATTCTTCACAGCCTCCATAATTTAATTTTGGAAAAATCAGGCGGACTGACTCTGGCCTTGTCTGTTTTAACCCTGAACATAACAGCACGCCCTGTGCCTTCATCTGCCTGTACAGCTGTACTTTCGATGTGTATAGATTAAGGCAATCTCATACTCCACCTGGATATTGCATTAAGTTGGGGCTGAGCTTTTCAATTCTTTGTTTTACTAAATTTCCTTCTAAACCGTGAGGCTATTGATTCCAGATCGCGTTTTCCAATAGCTTCGGGTTTATGGAATTGAGATAAAACAAAGGCTTTTGAAAGTTGAATTGTGCCGTTGGTAGTTTTAACTATTACTTCATCTCCGCGTTCCGCATGGTTTTTATAATTTCCAATTTGGGGGTTAATACCGGCAACTCGCATCAATAATTCAACTATAGCATAAAGCGGTAGTTTGTTTTGAGACATACATTAGCTTATGTTGTTTAACACTAAGTTAAGTATATTTTAATAAATAATAAACACGCAGACTATTCATGTTATTAGTTAACATCAAATTTATATGCATCCGGGAGGGGAGAACGTTTTCCTGTCATTCTTTATAATCGGCAAAGTAAAAGATATTGCCATTATTATCTACCACGGCAAACTGCCGCAATCCCCAGGGCATCATCTTTAACCCGCCATTTGGGTGGATGAGGTTCAGTTTTCCATACTCTTCGTAAAGCTGCTCAATTGGTTACATAGATATATCAGCCCATGTTGTGGCAAGCTTCCGGATCATCATCACACGGAAATAAATGCACATTGATGCCATGCCGGATAAATATAAGGTAGCCGTTATTGCCGGCACAAAAAGTAAAGCCCAATTTTTCGGTGTAAAAAGCGATTGTTTTGCCCTCGTCAACAGAGGCCAGGATTGGTGTTGAGCGTTTAAACACGGTAGCGTGGATTAATTAGCCTAGCCCAAATTTACAATGATCTAAATAGTAATAAATGATGGTGCTTCATTAATTTAATGATTTTAGTTGATTTACTACTTATATAACGAGTATCATCATCTCCATTCATTATTATCATAAATTTACCCCATGAAAAAACTAACCTTGTTAACCTTATTTGCCCTGCTCAGCAAATTTGGTTTCGCACAAAACTTAAATAATATGCAGTGGTACAGTAAACCTCAAAAATCATCAATTGAAGGCAGCACACTGCATATGACTGTCGACCCGGCAACAGATTATTGGCGGGTAACCCATTACGGTTTTATCAGGGACAACGGCCCTTTTTATTTTACAGAACAGGAAGGCGATTTTGAAGCAAGCGTAAAAATTACCGGTGCTTATAAAGAACTGTTTCACCAGGCCGGCTTAATGGTAAGGATAGATAACAAAAACTGGATAAAAACCGGGATTGAATATGTTGACGGCGTACAAAATGTAAGTGCTGTAGTTACCCGCGAAGTATCAGACTGGTCGGTAGTGCCAAGGCATGACAGTCCTAAATCTGTTTGGCTGAAATTGCTGCGCAAAGGCGATTTTGTGGAAATCAAATATTCGTTTGATGGCGAAAAATATGATATGCTCCGCCTGGCATATTTTCCGCCCAATGTAAAAGCGATGGTTGGAATGGTAGCAGCAGCGCCGGGCAAACAAAGTTTTGATGTTCAGTTTGAAGATTTTAAAGTACAGAAGGTAACTAAGTAATTTTTCCGTTGAGCGACCCGATTGCAAACAACAAATGAAAAATTTTTGCACGGATTTTTACGTATTAATCGAATTACACGAATTTTGAATAGTCCCAATACAAAATTCGTGTAATTCGATTAATTGTGGGAAGTTTGAAAAGCATTCGTGTGGAAATTTTTCTGTATTAGATTTAACCCAAACAGATCTAATTCAAACTTGATTTCACAGATCACAACTGCGACAATAACACTTTTCAATCCTTTTTACTACCTTTGCAACCGGTAACCAACCATTCCCTTTATGTGATAAAAATTTCTTTCAGGACAAATAACCAGTGCCGTTAATCTAACGCCCGCTGCATTTATTCACCTTTTTAAGAAAGAAATTATGCTTATTCTTCACGATATTACTTATATACATCCCAACCGTGATCTTTTATTTACCGGTATAGATCTCGTAATCAATAAAAGCGATAAAATAGCCCTAATCGGTAATAACGGTACCGGAAAATCAACCCTGCTTAAAATATCGGCCGGAAATTTGAAGCCGGCCAGTGGCGTAGTAAAAACTGATTCGCGGCCATATTATGTGCCGCAAATCTTCGGTCAATACAATGAGCTAACTATTGCTGAAGCCCTGCAGATAGCCGACAAACTAAACGCCCTGCAGCAGATCCTCGACGGCAATGTAACCGACGAGAACATGACCGTACTCAATGATGACTGGGCCATTGAAGAACGCTGCCAGGAAGCTTTTATCCATTGGCAGCTTACGGATCTTGATCTGTCGCAAAAAATGGGGACACTTAGCGGGGGGCAAAAAACAAAAGTGTTTTTGGCAGGCATCGCCATTCATCGCCCCGAAATAGTTTTGCTGGATGAGCCAAGCAATCATCTGGATACTGCAGGCCGCGAACTGCTCTATAACTATATCCTGTCTACCAATAATACACTGGTAGTGGTTAGTCACGACCGTACCCTGCTTAACCTGCTCAACACCGTTTGCGAACTAAGCAAGCGCGGCATAACCACATACGGCGGCAACTATGATTTTTATGCTGAACAAAAGGATATTGAAAGCGAGGCTCTGAACCAGGATGTAAGGAGCAAGGAGAAAGCGCTCCGCAAGGCCAAAGAAACCGAACGGGAATCCCTGGAACGGCAGCAAAAACTGGATGCCCGTGGTAAAAAGAAGCAGGAAAAAGCGGGTGTGCCTACCATTATGATGAAAACCCTGAAAAACAGCGCCGAGAAAAGCACATCAAAAATACAGGGTGTACATGCCGAAAAAACCGGGGCAATTGCACAGGAACTTAGCCAACTGCGTACCCGTTTATCTGACATCGATAAAATGAAAATGGATTTTGACAATTCGGCACTTCATAAAGGAAAGGTATTGATAACAGCTAATGACCTCAACTTTGGATATGGAGAAAAGTCGCTTTGGGATCCACCGCTAAATTTCCAGATCACCAGTGGCGAAAGGTTAGTGATCAAAGGGGCAAATGGTTCTGGCAAAACAACTTTAATTAAAATGCTGCTTGGCAACCTGGAACCGCAGTTTGGGGCAATTGACCGTGCCGGAGTTAAAGCCATTTATATCGACCAGGATTACTCGTTGATCAATAACAAGCTTAGCGTTTATGAACAGGCGGAAGAATATAACTCGGGCATTTTGCAGGAGCATGATATCAAAATCCGTCTCAACAGGTTTTTGTTTACTAAAGATTATTGGGATAAGCCTTGCAGTGCCCTTAGCGGGGGCGAAAAAATGAGGTTGATGCTTTGTTCGTTAACCATCAGTAACCAGGCCCCAGATATGATCATCCTCGATGAGCCTACCAATAACCTCGATATTCAAAATATCGAGATATTAACATCTGCTATCAATGATTACCAGGGCACGCTTATCGTAGTATCGCACGACGAGTATTTTTTAAGGCAGGTAAATGTGGAGCGGGAGATTTTGGTAGGGTGATAAACATAAAGGCAGCCGTAAAGCTGCCTTTATGTTTACTTGAAATAGAAGTGTTATGAGCGGGGATTGTGCGATTCCCTCCCCTGGGAGGGTGTAGAGAGGGGTTTACGCATTATTGGACTATTAAAACGCATAAACCCCTCCCTGCTACTACACATGCCTTCCGCCCCCCTCCCTTGGGAGGAACTGAAAAACATTCTAATTAATCATTGCGCCGTCCTTTACCTCATCACTTGCATTTTTGAGGATAGTATCATCGGCTTTCAGGTTGCCGAATACTTCGGTTGAATCATGCCTTGTCAATCCTTCTTTGATATCTGTTAAAACAGCCTTGCCATTTTTTACCTCAATCACATATTCGCGTTCGGTTGATCGGATGATGGCGTTATTGGGAACAAGCAGTGATTTAGCGCCGGATAACATCGGGATCTTAACTTCAGCATACATACCCGGTTTTAATATTCCCTGGAGATTCTGTACATCTATCTCAATCGCTTCAGAACGCATGCTTCCTAAAGCATTCGCCGAGCGACTGATCTTAGCGGTTTGCTCCTGCCCGGGCATGGCGTTAAAAGTGAATTTAACAAGTTGTTTAAGATCAACTTTGTCAACGTAGTCTTCGGGGATATAAACCTCCAAACGTAGTTTACGGGTATCCTGCAAAATGAGCATAGGCAAATCTGTGCCTTTCCCCGGAGCTACCAAAGCACCCGGCGATACGTTACGTTGTATAATCATGCCATCAAAAGGGGCACGGATATTCAGATAATCCTGCATGGCGCGTACAGATGCAACAATAGAATTTTCTGAACGGGCCATGGCTTCATCGGCTTTCATTTTTGCCAGCGCGTTATCCAGTTCAAGCGGCGAAACTGAGCCAGGCTCTTTTGCGGCTTCTTTTAATCGCTGATACTTTTCCTTGCTGGCAACAGCATTTTCCTTGGCCTGCATATAGCGCGAATCGGCAGCCTGTAGTTGTGATTCCATTTCCGGTGCTTCTAAGGTAACTAATAGCTGCCCTTTTTTTACCAGTGTACCCCGGTCAACAAAAACAGTTTTCACAAACCCGTTTACTTTCGGGAACAGGTTTACCTCGTTATATGGCTTTAACTGCCCCGGAAGCCGGACTTCGCTTGACAGTGCTTTTTCGGATACTTTGCCGGTTTCATATCCGGTTACTTTTTTGGTGGATTTGGATTCTGTCATATCCACCGGTTTTTGATTGCCTGCACATGCGGCCATCAGGCTGATACTGCTTAGCAGTATGATATATTTTGGTTTCATGATGTTTTAGCTATTGGAAGTTTCAAGTTGTTGTGGTTGGTTAACATTTACATCCTTTAACAGGGATGGGGAATCATAAGTAGTTTTTTGCTGCACCCAGGCAAATACCTGCGGCAGTATAAATAGCGCAGCCAAAGTTGAGGCAAACAAGCCCCCGATAACGGCCCTGCCTAATGGAGCGGTCTGCTCGCCGGCTTCACCCATACCCGATGCCATTGGGACCATGCCGGCCATCATGGCCAAGCTGGTCATGAGGATTGGCCTTAGCCTGATTGATGCACTGGTAATGGCTGCCCTTGTCGAGTCTCTGTAATCGAGCCTTAACGTTTCGGCATTGGTCACAATTAGGATGGCATTTGCTACCGATACCCCTGTCGACATAATCATCCCCATATAACTTTGAAGATTAAGTGTTGAACCGGTAAGCAGCAAGGCTGTTAGCGAGCCCAATATTACCGCAGGCACGGTAGATAACACGGTAAGCGATAATTTAAACGACTGGTAATTGGCAGCCAGCAATAAAAAGATCACCAAAATGGCAAACATCAAACCGTTTTGCAGACTGTCCAACGTTTCAGTCAGCAGGCTCGACATCCCTTTAACTTCTGCAATTAAGCCTTTAGGAGGCGCACCAACCGATTTAATAACGTCCTGAACAGCAGCGGTAGCCGTGCCCAGGTCCTTTTTATAAATATTAGCGCTCACCGTTAAAAAGCGGCGCGGACCGGTACGGTCATATTCGCCGGGAACATAGTTAACCTTGAAGCTGGCAATATCGCCCAGTACCGGTGTGCTTTGCCCTTTTACCAATGGGATCTCCTTCAGCTCATCCATTGTATTCATCACATACTCCGGAATTTGAACCTGCACCTGGTAAGTGTAAGCCGATTTATCATCGAGCCAAAGATTTTTCTCCGTAAAGCGGCTTGATGAGGTACTGGCTGTAACAGAGCGGGCAACATCCTTAATATCCAACCCCAACTGAGCGGCCTTCAACCTGTCGAGCGTTATAGCTACCACCGGGAATTTTAAAGGCTGATTGATCTGCACATCCCGCAGGTAATCTATCTTTTTAAGCCCGGCCAAAACTTTGTTGGCATAGCCTTCTATCTGTGCCATATCTTTCCCCGCCACCCTTATTTCAATTGGGGTAGATGCACCCTGGCTCATGATCTTTTCGGTCATGTCAATAGGTTCAAAAGTAATACGGAGATCGGGTATGCGCGATGCAATGTTTTTACGGAGAGCATCCTTAAGCTCGTCCATATTAACATGATAGTCCTCGTCAAGATTAACCTGTAATACGGCCTCATGTGTACCGGTATTAAACACGTAGAGGTTACTTGTACCGTAGCTGCTGGGCACAATTCCCACATAGCCCGATGTAATAGCGACGTGATGATTTACGGTACTGTCGATGATCTGCAATACCTGTTTCAACCCATCCTCCGTTCGCTCAAGCCTTGTACCATCCGGCTCTTTGATCCTGATCTGGAACTGGCCGTTATTAAGCTTAGGCATCATGTCCTTGCCTATGGTAACAAAGCATACACCTGCAAGCAACAACACTATAACAAGGTAAACAGGTACAATTACACGTTTATTCGGCATCCATTTTTGCAGGATGTTTATGAAACGTATTTTTACCCGTTCAAACAGGTCATTCTTTTCGGGGTGTTTTTGTTCCTTCTGCAGATGACGATTTACCTGCCCTTCTTCGGGCCTGTCCATTGCCTCGCCGGCATGGGCGTGTAGTTTGCCCTGCTCATAGTGCTGATAAGTTTCGGCCTTGATGAGCCAGTTCGACAAGATCGGCACCAGCGTTTGCGCTATGATATACGACACGATCATGGTTAAACCGATAGATAACGACAAAGGCAGGAACATGGCTTTAGGCACACCGTTCATCATAAATGATGGTGCAAACACGGCCAGGATACAAAGGAGGATCAGCAACAGCGGGAACGAAATTTCCTGGCAAGCGTCATAAATTGCTTGCGCTTTGCTTTTGCCCATCTCCAGGTGCTGGTGAATATTCTCAATAGTTACCGTGGCCTGATCGACAAGAATACCGATGGCAAGCGCCAGCCCGCTTAAGGTCATGATATTGATGGTTTGGCCGAATAAGCCAAGCAGCAATACGCCCAATAATATAGAAACCGGGATAGTGATCACTACGATCAAACTGCTTCGCCAGTCGCGCAAAAACAATAATACCATTAGCCCGGTAAGCAAAGCGCCCAAACCGCCTTCTGTTAACAAGCTTTTCACGGCATTTATCACAAATATGGACTGGTCAAACTCGTACGAGATCTTAACATCATCGGGCAAAAGGCCTTGAATTTCCGGGATCTTCTTTTTCAAAGCCTGCACCACGCTCCAGGTGCTTGCATCGGCGGTTTTTACCACCGGCAGATAAATGGAGCGCTTGCCATTGATCAGCGCATAATCAACGGTAACGTCGGTAGCATCGGCAACACGCGCAACATCTTTTATTAAGATTGGTACGCCGTTTTTGGTTACTACCGGAATGTTGCCAAATTCATCGGTCTGGTTGATCAGCGTATTAACCGTAGTTACAAACATGGTGTTACCTAATCGCAGGTTACCCGAAGGCGACATCACGTTAAACCTGGCTAAGGCACTCACCACTTCATCGGGCGTAAGGCCATAGCTTCTGAGTTTGTTAGGGTCAACATTTAAAGTGACCGACCTTGCATTTGAACCAAATGGTGGCGGAGCCGATAAACCCGGAACGGTTGCAAACATCGGCCTTACCTTAGTGGCCGCCATATCGTAAATATCCTTCAGGCTGCGATTAGGGGCCGACAGCACCAGTTGTCCAACAGGCAACGATGAGGCATCGAACCTTACCACCTGCGGCGGCAATGCCCCCGGAGGGAAAAAGCTCATTACGCGGCTTACCTGTAAAGCCACCTGGGCCTGGGCTTCGGCCATATCGGTGCTTTCGTAAAAACTCAGCTTCACCATGGTTAAGCCCTGGATGTTTTTACTGGTGATACTTTTGATGCCGTTCACATACAGAAACTGATCCTGCAAACGGGTTGAAAAAAAACCTTCCATTTGCTGGGGCGACATGCCCCCGTATGATTCAATTACATAGATGGTGGGCAGATTTAATTTGGGGAAAATATCTATTGGTATATTGATAGCACTAAGCACTGCAAAAATGAGCAGGCTTAAGGTAACCACCACCGTGGTGATGGGCCTTTTAAGTGCGGATGTGACCATTGACATAGCTAAATTATTTTAAAAGGTTTAATACAGAACTCACCTGGTTTTCAGTAATGGCTTTCTGGAACAACGCGTTCGAGTAAGCATATTTAGCCTGTACATAATCTGTTTCGGCGCGGTAAAGGATGTTTAGTGCTGCATTGAGTTCAATAATGTCAGTTAAGCCGTTTTTATACAACGACAGCTTTTGACGATAGCCATCAGTAGCGGCCTTAAGTTGATGAGGGATCTCAAGCAAACGCTCATGCGCTGTTTGCAGTTCCACATTTGATTGATTGGCGTTTACAGCCAGCAGTTGCTTTTGTTCTTCCAGCTTTTTCCGGGTATAATCGGTATTAGCGCGTTGTGTCCTTAGCTTTAACTGCCTGCGGCGGATATCAAACAGATTATAGGTAACACCTATACCTACCAGGTAATTATTCCTGTCGAAGCCCCAACCACTGCTCAGGCTGTTAAAATGATCATTAGCATCAACACTTGAACCCCGGCCCCAAACAGCGCCTTCCAACATTATTTTAGGGTTGTAGCTTTTCTTAACAAGCTCTTCGCGTTGGAGGCTGTTTTGATACACAGATTTATAATAGTTGATCAAAGGGTGATTCGAGGTATCAACTGCTGATGATTGCAGGTTATTTTCTGTACCGATGAGGCTCTGCTCAAAAGTAGTATCGGGCACAATAGTTTGGTACGGCAAACCGCTAATGGCCGATAGCTGTAATTGAACCTGTTTTAGCTGGTTATTAAGCTCGATATAATTCAAACGGGCTTTTGATAGTTCGGCCTCTGCAATACTGGTATCAACTCCGGCACGTACCCCGCTTTTGGCAAGTGACTGAACGGAGCGCCGGATCTCTTTATTACGGTTAATATTACGGGCCTGAATGGAAAGAAAATTTTCCAGTTTTAACAATAACAGGTAATTACCAATAGTGTAGGCCTGTAGCTGATACTTTGAATCGGCAAACTGGTTTTGTTGTACCTGGATATCGGAATTAGCCACTTTGTTCTGGGCACGGTAGGCACCAAAATTATAGATCTCCCAATCGAGCGCGGCCACACCTACATTGGCAGATACAGTGGTCGTGTTACTTTCGGTACGTACCCCCCTTGAATCGGAAGGAATGATACCGAAGCCAAAATATGGCCCGGCAACGTTATTGTTGGTACCGTAGTCGGCCTGATAATTTAATTTAAGATTGGGCAACCAGCTGCTGCGGGTTTCCGTCGCCATGGCTTGTTTTATCGCTATTGCCGCCGAATCGGTTAGTAAGGTTGGCGCGTTTTGGCTTACGCTGTTAAGCAGCGTTTTTAAACTAACCGGTGTATTATTTTGCTGCTGTGCGTAGCTACAGACCGTAATTAACAAGCCTACAAACACACAGCAGAATTTCTTTGAAATTCGCATGTTTTTATTTTCCGGAATATGCTTACCGGTAAATGCCTACGCAGCCAATCATCAATGCAGATTGATAGCTACAGCAGAAAATACCGGTAAACGATGGATAATTAATTAAAAAAATGATGATGGATCTAAAGGCAGAGCGCCTTCAACCATTCAGATCAAATGCGAAAAGTGCAAAGGGAAAGATAAGTATATCGATAGCCGGGCGTAAGCCTGAAGCTTCGAATTAATGGCTTCGGGAACGATTTCCAAAGCTGCAATATAAAAAACAGCAATATAAAACTGCTCACAATGGCAGTGATCAAATCAATAACGGATTTCTTTTCCTCAAGGGTTGATTTATCCGGCCTTTGAACATAGCTTGATTCATTAAAACTGCGGTGAACGCTTTCAATTTTTCGTTTAAAAACTGAATTAAATGCTGTTGAGTGTGTACTTGGCAATTCCGTTAGTCGTGGAAGAAAGAAAACATGGCTGCTTGCAATGAGCAAATAAAAAGCCATTACTGCCAAAACCAGTAATGATTTCAAAGACTCCGGTTTCCTCTTTTTCAGCATATTAACTTAACCTATGCAAAAATGAAAAAAAATACCAATTTGTTTTGCAAAAGTATTGTTGCAATTATCGATCGCTTCCCGATCATTTCTGCAATGAAAAAGATTAAAGCTTCATCAACCCTGACGAGCTGCTGCTTTATTACTCACTACAGTATACCATTTCGAGAGTTTATTCATTAGTTCATCAAGCTTTACAGGTTTGCTCAGGTAATCATCCATACCGGCTTGTAAACACTCTTGTTCGTCGCCGGTCATGGCGTTAGCTGTGAGGGCTATGATGACCGGTTGTTTAATATCTTCTTTACGGATCGCACGGGTGGCTTCAAGGCCATCCATTACGGGCATCTGCATATCCATTAATATCAGCCCATAATCGTTTTTATACAGGGCTTCCATAGCATCGAGCCCGTTTTTAGCCATCCCGGGCTTGTAACCCATTTTGCTTAAAATGTGTTTGATAACGTGCTGGTTAATCTCATTATCTTCGGCTATGAGGATGTTAAACGGATATTTATCGCTAAAATCAACCGACAGTTTGGGTTTAAGCTGTTTATCATCATTTTGATTCGCGTTGCTCCTGAGCGCCATAAAAACCTGCTTGCCAAGCACCTGCTGTTTAATAGGCTTACTCATGATAGAAGTGAAAAGCGCCCGCCTGTCTTTTACAAAATCCTCCCCTACTGAACTTAACAATATGATCGGCAAGTGATTGTACTCATCCCTGATGATCTTAGCCAGCATAGCCCCATCCATCACAGGCATATGCATATCGGTAATTACCAGGTCAATATCTTTGTTCTTTTGGAGCACCACCAAAGCCTCCGCCGCAGATTCGGCAGTTACAGGTTTAAGGTTCCAATTTTCAAACTGGCGTTGCAGGATGGACAGGTTGGTTTGGTTATCGTCAACCACCAATACTTTTTTACCATGTAATTCGGTAAGGTCAAAGCTTGGCGATTGCTGATGAGATATATCTCCGGGATATGCGTTTATAGTAAAGGTAAACTTTGCCCCAACCCCCGGTAAGCTTAAAACACCTATGGTGCCCCCCATTAGCGTAACCAGTTTTTGGCATATGGCCAAACCTAAACCGGTACCGCCATATTTACGCGTGGTGGATGAATCAACCTGTGAAAAGGCACGGAACAAGCGGTGCAACTTATCTTTCGGGATGCCAATGCCTGTATCCCAAACATCAAACTGCAATTTCAGCAAGCCATCAGGCTGTTTTTCCAAACAGCTTACTCTAATACCCACTTCGCCTTTTTCGGTAAACTTAATGGCATTGTTTACCAGGTTTATAAGCACCTGTTTAAGTCGCAAGGGATCGCCGATAATGCTGGGTGATATATCTTCATCGATCTCGTAAACCAGGTCGAGCCCCATTTGTCCGGCTTTAACGGCAAACATATCCATTACGTCTTCAATGCTTTGCCTTATGTTAAAGTCTTCCTGCTCCAAGTCAAGACTGCCTGCTTCTATCTTTGAAAAATCAAGAATGTTATTAATAACGTGAATGAGCGTTTCGCCGCAGTTGATGATGGTTTCGGTAAACATCCGCTGCTCTTCATTAAGTTCGGTTTCATTCAACAACGCCGACATACCTATAACCCCATTCATAGGTGTACGGATCTCATGGCTCATGGTAGCCAGGAAGATGCTCTTTTCCTGGTTAGCCTGGTCTGCGGCGAGACGTGCTTTTTGAAGTTCATGGTTGGAATGATGAAGCTCCTCGTTTGCTGCGGCCAAAACCTCTTCATTATGCTTACGCTCAAGCGATAATTGGGCTTCGCGTTGCAGATCAACCATTTCGAGGGTTTGCACGATTCTTAACTCATTGTACTTACGCAGCTGGTAAGCCCAAAGCCCGCATATGAACATGATAACACCGGTAAGCAATACGTGAATCACAAACGTTTGAAGATCAAAGTAATTGAGTTGGGTAAAAAATATATTCCCGTAACCGATATCCTGCAGATAGCTGAAAGTAGCATGATGTATAACAACCACTATAAGCAGCGGGACCTGCAGCTTCCAGTTTTGATAGGTGATAAGTAATGCGCTTGAAATAAATGCAAAAAAGTGCATCTCAAACATGCCGTGCATCTGGTAAATGTATTGGGCCATAAAAATACCCAGTACGGCAGCCAGCACATATTGATAAAGAGCAGATTGAGGCAAAGCTATTTTTGCAGTATAGTAAGCCAGCAGACACAGGCCTCCTACTCCAAAAGCTATAAGCCAGGTATCATAAAAAAAGGCCAGTGCTAAACCAACTATAAAATGCACAGGCAAAAAGTAATTCATTAACCTGTCTGAGCGGTCTTTGATCTCTGTTTGAAAATTGATGTTTTGGGCTATGGCTGCAGTCACTATTATTTAAAACTTAGGGGTATGTTAATTATGACAATCGGGCAATCGACAGCCATATGATATGAGTGCCAATTTATTAAATGTGAGTCGGGTATTGCTACTAAGTAAACCGTTAATTGCTATTTTGGCAAAACTCGTTTTTTCGTCGGTGCAGTAACGGCTTACATTATAGTTACCACGATAGTACAATTTGCTTGCTGTATCAATTAGTGCAACCTGTGGTGTTGAATAAACCCCGCAGGATTCGGCAACGGAAGGATCAAATATTACGGGCAGCTTCATGCCGAACTTATCCTGAATCTCGCTTTCGGTAAAATGTTTGTTGCTCATGATCACAATGGCAAAATTTACCTGTCCGCGGTATTGCTCGACAATAGCTTTAAACTGCTTAACATTAAATCTGGAGCATGGGCAACCGGGATTAAAAAAATGCAGGAACAGTGGTTTGCTGTGATCTTTAAAATGCTTGGGATTGATAGAGATTATTGAACCTTGCTTTACCGGCTTGTAATTTTCGGGAATAGGCGTGGGCAGCTGATATTGCAGCTCATTATACCAAAATAGTGCGCCAACAACAGCGAAAAGTATAACAAGCCAACCAATAACTAACGTTTTTCTCATTGTGCCAAAGTTTTCTGCACATCAACAAAAACTGTTGAAAAAACTGCAAAAAGCCATTTGTAAAAATACTGTTTTTAGTGTATAAAAAACACTTTTTCAGCGCTTTAAACATACAGGTTTTAGGCTTAATTGTACTGGCGAACCACCCTTTAACCTTTGATTAAACTGACGATTATGCCCTCTACTTACTTAATGTTTTGTTTTCTCTTTTCAGTTAAATAACGGCGTAATGGAACATCGTACGCCTTCATAACAAGATAGGCAAATGCTACCAATATGATCAAGCCGGGTATAATAATATACGCCAGGTGGATAGCATCGGGCTTGTTTGCAGCATAATAGCTACCAAAAAACCACATCACAACATAATGTGTCATGTACAAGGGGTAGGAGATATTACCCGAGAAAACGCATATTTTACGTAAGCCATCGTTAAGAACAGCACCTGCCCCTAATGCCACCAGTAACGGAAAATAAATGATGACTACAAAAGGCTCGGTTAGCCAGTTCCAGGATGAGAATGGCATCAGGAAAGCCAGCATCAATAAAATCGACAGACCGATAAAGCCAAGCCTGTTTTTGATGATCAGGTTATACCGGTAAACCAACAAACCAGCGGTAAAAGAATAAGCTATCCGCACACCGCCGTCCCAAAAAGTACCGCCGCTCCAACCGCCCATCAAATTACCCGAACGGCCGGCCACATAGCAAATACCCACCGCCGAAATCACGGCCAGCACTATGAGATAACGCCGGGCAAGGCGGTAAAGCACAAGCGCATACACAATATTGGCTACATATTCCCAAAATAACGACCATGCGGGTGCATTAAAGCCAAACAAGTTAAAATATCGCTCGGTCATCCCAGGGTTCGGGATCATGAATATCGAACTAAGAAATAACAGTAATATGCTGCCCGCGCTGCGTGCTATAGGCTGAGTAGCAAAGGGATCAAATAAAAAACCTAACAAGCCCAATACCGAGCCCATGATAACAAGCGGGTGCAGCCTGATCAACCTCGACTTAAAAAATTCTTTAATGCCCATTTTGCCTATCCTATCGTCATAGGCATAGCCAATTACAAAGCCCGACAGGCAAAAGAAAAAATCAACCGCCAAAAAACCGTGACCTATAAAATCCTTGCTGTAATCGGAGTAAGCGATCTCCATAAAATGGAAGGTAACAACAGCTATAGCTGCTACTCCCCGCAAGCCGTCAAGAATTTCAAAATGCTGTTTGGTTTTAAGGATTCCGGAATTTAGTTTTTCCATAGTAGCAAACCAGGTTGAGTGCAGGAACCTGATTTGCTAAGTAAACAAAAATTTGCCGGATGAAGACCCTGCATTTTCAAATAGGTCCCTTAACAACCAAACTGGGTAAGATGATGGTCAACATGTTTATAAAACATATTATTCCACTCAGTAAGTGTTAACGGGCCAAATGAATGCGACTCGCGGCCATCGAAAGCACTTTCGCCTAATTGCTGCGTTTTGCGGATATAGGCTATCAAGCGTGTTTTTTCAGTATTAAAATCCCTCTCACCGGTAATCAGGAATGCAGGTGCAGTAGGGTTGTTACGCTTATAGGGCGTTTCACTTGTTACCTTATTTTTAACCAGCATTTTCAGGATCAGTTTCATGAAGGCACCCGGCTTTGGATGCTTATCTTCATAAACCATTTCGTATGTTACACAGCAATGCGCCAGCATTTGTGCAACGTTCATTTTACCCCATTGTGGTGAAGTTTGAGGGGTAAGTTTATTAATGCGGCTGATCACATCGTCAGCTACCTGTACAGTGAAAATATTGGGTAAGGCCATGAAGGAAAGATAGGTACAATTTGTGGTTTTGAAAATGGGATAATCATACAAAACAGAATGCATCAAGCTTGATATCTTCCCACAAAATCGCCAAAAACTAAATCTTGTTAAATCTCATATCAGTTTTTTAGCATAGATTTATTGCTAAATCTGCATTATCACGTTTATGAAACCAATAAATAAATTACTCTTAACCGGCTGTATAGCAATTACACTATTTGATGTTTTAGGCTCCATTATTTCAAAACAATTTAATTTTAACTATACGTATTTATTCTTTGTTTCATTCTCTATTTATACTATTTGGGGCTTTCAGGGCACCCGTATCATCAATCTAAAAAATGGTGTTTGGATTGCCGCCTTTACAGGTTTCTTTGATTCAACAATAGGATGGAAAATTTCTATGCTCTTACACGCAAATACGGGGAACATCAAAAATTCGCCCACTACTCAAGCCTGGCTTGTAACCATTATTTTTGTAACGGGTTTGGCGGCGTTATGCGGGCTTGTTGGCGGCGCGATAGCAAATGCAATCAAAAAGAAGCCGATTAATTCACACGCTGATTTACCTCCCAAAAAATAAAAATTATTTTTTCTCCATTTTGTCCAATCAGCACAGCATGGTTGTCATTAGGTTTTAACAACATAAATTTAAAACAAAATGGAAAAGAGAATCAGCATTTGGGAAAAAGGACAAAACGCATTAAAGCCATTATTCGGCATGGGTGCTTACCTTGCAAAAAACTCGCTTGAACATGCTCTGCTTGAACTGGTAAACTTCAGAGTATCCCAAATTAATAAATGTGCTTATTGCCTTGATATGCACTATAAAGATGCCCGCGCCAAGGGGGAAACCGAACAGCGTTTATACGGACTGAGTGCATGGGAAGAATCACCTTATTATACCGAACGTGAAAGAGCTGCCTTTGCCTGGGCCGAAGCTGTTACCGCCTGCCATGTAACCGATGAAGTATACAGCATCGCCAAAGCACAGTTCAGTGATGAAGAACTGATTGATCTTACTATGGCCGTTACTACCATTAACACCTGGAACCGCGTCAATCTATCGTTCCCCAACGTAGCTGGTACTTACCAGGTAGGTCAGTTTGCTTAAACAGCTTATTAACATAGCCTTATGAATGAGTTTTTGTTAGTGATCCACAGGGATCTGAAAAGTAACGACGCCAGCCCTTCGCCCGAGCAAATGCAGGCGGCTATCAAACCTTTCCAGGATTGGATAGGCGGCATAGCGGCCCAAAACAAACTGATAGGCCCGCCAAAACGCTGGGATGGCGATGGTAGGGTGATCAAACAAAATACGGTGATCAATGGCCCTTATGCCGAAATTAAAGAATCAATAGGAGGTTTGTTCCTGATCAGGGCCGAAGATTATGACGATGCTGTTGAAATTGCCAAGGGCTGCCCGATATTGCAATGGGGAGCTACGGTTGAAGTGCGAATGGCTATTCCTTCTGTATAAAACAAAATGCCTTTGTATTTTTGCAAAGGCGTTTTTATTTACCTATGCAACCTAAAGAACTTCTACCCCACCTGTTCCGTACCGAATACCGCAAAATTGCAGCAGTACTTTGCCGCCTTTTCGGTATCGAACATATTGAAATCGCAGAAGATATTGTGAGCGATACTTTCCTTTCAGCCACCGAAAACTGGAGCCTGAACGGGTTGCCCGATAACCCAACGGCCTGGCTTTATACCGTAGCTAAAAATAAAACCAAAAACTACCTGAAACGGGATACTATTTTTAAGCAAAAGCTTTCGCCCGAAATAAAATATACCACCGACAGCACAGGTGAAATAGAGATTGATCTATCAACCAAAAACATCGCCGATAGTCAGTTGGCCATGATCTTTACGGTTTGTAACCCGGTTATCTCAGCCGAATCGCAGGTGGCCCTTGCCTTAAATCTGCTTTGTGGTTTTGGCATACAGGAAATTGCGGATGCTTTTTTAGCAAACAAAGAAGTTATATACAAACGGGTAAACCGCGCAAAAGAAAAGTTGAAGGAAGCAGGCATCCAAATCAAACAGCCAACCCTAAGCGAGATCGGCAATCGGCTTGAAACTGTTTTGACAACTATTTACCTCCTGTTTTCTGAGGGTTATTACTCTATTTCTCAAAACATCACGCTTCGCCAGGACCTTTGCGCCGAAGCCATGCGGCTTAATTACCTGCTTATAGAAAACCATGCCACCAATACGCCGGCAGTGAATGCCTTGTTTGCGCTAATGTGTTTTCATTCATCGCGGTTTGAAGCACGCACCAATGACAATGGCGCCGTGATCCTTTATGAAGACCAGGACGAATTACTCTGGGACAGGGATTTAATTAATAAAGGCATCTATTACCTAAGCCAGGCCTCAACCGGAACAACTTTAACTAAATATCATTTAGAGGCTGGCATTGCTTACTGGCATACTATTAAAGAGGATATCCCCGAAAAATGGGAGAATATCTTGCAGTTGTACAATAACCTCCTTATCATGGAATATTCGCCTATAGCAGCGCTGAACCGTACATTCGCCCTTGCCAAAACAAACGGCAAACCAGCCGCTATAGCCGAAGCCGAAAAGCTGAACCTGAGCAATAACCATTTTTATTATTCGCTGCTGGGCAACCTGTATACCGGCATAGATAACCAAAAAGCATTGCAGCATTACGAAACCGCTATGAAGTTGGCTACATCTGCAAATGATAAGGCGACAATAGCTATTAATATAGATCGGCTAAAAAAAAACTGGAATAGTTAAGGATAAACAGGTGGCAATAAGAACTTTGAGTTATGGCAATGTTAATCTTTGATAAAAATTAAATATCATAAGCACAATAAAATTCCCTCCTCAAAAATTTGGATTATAAAACTTAAATCACTTATCTTCGTTAAATACCAAAAAGCAAGACTATGCAGGCAGCAGGCTTACATAGTCTTGTTTGCTTTTATAAGCGTTGCGTCCTTTCTTATAAATGGGGAAGGGCGGTTTTTTTTGGATAACCAACAGTAATAAATATTAATTAATTTTTGCGTTATGGCAGAGGTATCATACTATACCAAGGAAGGTTTAGAAAAATTAAAAGAGGAACTACAAAGATTAAAAACAACCGGCCGTTCCGATATATCAAAAGCTATTGCCGAGGCACGTGACAAAGGCGACCTTTCGGAAAACGCCGAGTACGATGCAGCAAAGGAAGCACAGGGTTTGCACGAGGCTAAAATTGCACAGATGCAGGAAACCCTGGCAAACGCCCGTTTGCTCGATGAATCAAAGATAGATTCTTCAAAAGTACTGGCTTTATCTGTTGTTAAGATCAAGAACCTGAAAAATGGTGCTACCATGAGTTACCAGCTGGTATCAGAAAGCGAAGCCGACTTAAAAACCGGTAAAATATCAGTTGCATCCCCAATAGCCAAAGGCTTGCTTGGCAAAAAGGTTGGCGAAAAAACTGAGATCACTGTACCTGCAGGTAAAATTGAATTTGAGATCCTGGAAATAAGCAGGTAAGTGATTAGGGGAGTGGTTGATTGGGGGAATGGTTTTATCCGGATTTCCCAATTAACTACTCACCTGATTATCAAAAACCCAACCACTCACCCAATCAACACAATCAACCACTCACTCCACCATGACCATCTTTTCAAAAATAGTCGCAGGCGAGATCCCCGCTTATAAAGTGGCCGAGAATGATGAATTCCTGGCTTTTTTAGATATTTTTCCGCTTACGGAAGGACATTTGCTGGTGATCCCTAAAAAGGAAGTTGATTATCTTTTTGATCTGGACAATGACACTTATACCGGCTTGCAGCTATTTGCCAAAAAGGTAGCTATCGGCCTAAAAGAAGCCGTTCCCTGCCCGCGGGTTGGCGTTGCTGTTATGGGGCTTGATGTTCCCCACGCGCACATCCATCTTATTCCGATGAATGATATGAGCAGTATTAACTTTTCGCTCCCCAAGCAAAAATTCACGCCCGAGCAATTTAACGCTACCGCCGAAAAGATCAGGCAGGCAATTGGTTAATCAAAGATTTTTATACAAAAGCTGCATCCATATATATTGATGCAGCTTTTTTTGTTTGCACGTAGAAGCTATCTATAGGTTACTTAACCGCCGGCGTTGGAAAATGCCTGATCTTTTCATCATACACCAGGATCTTTCCGTTTTTGAGTAAAACATCATCTACATAGTAAAGTGAATCTTTTTTACCTTTTTTATCAGTCCATTTTTCAACGTACCAAAGTGTAACCCAGGTATCTTTTTTATCGGGATAATAAGTGGTCTTCCATGAATCAAACTCCTTGGTAACGGTAACCATATCGCCGCGTACCCGGGCAAGGATATTCACCAGGCTGTCGCGTTTGCCCTTAAAGTAAAAATTGTCGCCTATAAACGATACTGTATCCGCAAAGTTTTCGGCTGCGCCTTTTACATCACCGGCAATGTATTTTTTCAGGCAGTTAAGTACGATAAGCGCATTCTTTTCATCGCCCTTTTCCCAATGGATATCATACCGTGGTTTAAACGGAAAATCAAGTTTAGTGACACTATCGGTTTTGGGCTCATTGTTTGCCGTGTTGCTTTTGCAACCGACAAATAATGCGCATAGCAACGTAACGAGTAATAGTGAAGGCTTCATGATGTATCAGTTTTAAAACGAAATGGTAATTGATGAGCTGATTGAATTTCCAGAAATGAATATACGAAATTCATTTTAAAGCATTGATTATCAATTCAATTAAACCCATTTAGAATACCTTTCTCCAGATGCCTACATAGTAGGCGATTGCTGGTAGATATCCCAATACTGATTCTTGGTATTAGTTTTTTCAGCCAGGATTATTTTTGAGTTCACGCTGCCCTTTTTGTCGGATGGGGTAAGGTACAGATCGGTGCCTTTCAGCTTAATCAGGAAGGTATCGTTATCTATCGGCTCAAACTCATATTGCTGGATAGAGTTATCAGCATTAAGCGGTTGCTCTTCCAGTGCTACTCCCTCATTGGCCTGGGCTACGGGCTGAAAAGTTTTGCTGGTGAACAGGTTCTTTAATTTATAAGTATTACCCTCTACATGTTGAAAATCCCAGGTCATGCATTTCCAGTTTTCAGGATAATAGGCAACCAGTGGGGTCCCGTTATCTGAACGTGCATCCTTTACCCGTAACAGCATCCCCGTTTGTTCATTTTTTATAGCGTAGGTCCCCTTAATTTGTTGAGCCGATGCTGCAAGACCAGGCAACAGGAAGCATAACAGCCAGGCAAATCCTTTCATAGGTATATCGATTTAAACAAATTTAGCAACAAACCATAAACGACTGTTATACAAATCGATTCAGTTTTTCGTCGATATGTATCAAAGCAGTGCCATTTTTACTCAGAGTGCTCAATAACCTCAAAAAATAACTTATTGTAAGGATTAGCCTAAAAGTACGACCAACAATAGCCTGGTAGCGATTAAATCATATAAAACTCAGCAGACCACTCATTAAATACTTTAAAAGATTGAAAATGGTTATGCTTTTAAAAATATAACGCTATTTTAAGGCTTATTTTAAAAAGGTCGCAACCAAAAAATTAAATGAACAAAAAACTACTCCTTACCTTACCATTATTAAGCACTGTTTGGGCCGTTAAGGCGCAGGATAGCCTAAAAAGGGTCCCGGCAGACACTGTCAACATTAAAAAGAAACAACTTCAGGAAGTGGTTGTAAGTGCTTCGCGTATCAGCGAAAGCATTTTACGTTCGCCTGTGAGTATCGAAAAAATCAAAGCCTCCGCTTTTAAACTTTCGGCAGCACCATCATTTTTTGATGCATTGGAGAATGTAAAAGGCGTACAACTAATCACCCCCAGCCTCGGTTTCCGCATTATCAATACCCGCGGCTTTGCCAATACCACCAACGTGCGTTTTACTCAGCTGGTTGATGGCGTTGATAACCAGGCGCCACATTTAGGGGCACCCATTGGTAATGCACTTGGCCCGAGTGATCTGGATATTGAAAGCGTGGAGATCATTCCCGGCACGGCATCTGCCCTTTACGGTTTAAATGCCATTAACGGGTTAGCCAACTTTATCACTAAAGATCCCTTTACTTCACCGGGTATTACTATTCAGCAAAAAACAGGCATTAACCATGTTGGCGATAAAGAAACAGGTGTGAAAGGTTTTTCAGAAACCAGTTTCAGGATAGCAGAGGTACTTTCGCCAAAATTTGCTTTTAAGCTGAATGGTACTTATACTACCGGTTATGATTGGATTGCAGATAACACAACCGATCAAAATGCTGCTGCCAATGCTAAACTGGGCATTCCCGGCGGCCCGCAGAACCCGGCTTATGACCCCATTAATGGTTACGGTAATGAGTCATCCGACAGGAAAACCATTACCCTTGGCGGCAAGCAATACTCGGTAGCGCGTACTGGTTATGCCGAAAAAGATCTGACGAGTTATGGCCTTCACAACGTAAAACTGGATGCCGCACTGGCGTATAAATTCAGCCCAAAAACACAGCTTACCTACACTTTTCGTTTTGGAGACCTGGATAATATATACCAACGGGCCAACCGTTTTAGGTTGAAGGGCTACACCCTGCAACAACATGCGCTTGAACTGAAAAACGACATTTTCCAGGTGCGTACTTATCTCACTATTGAAAATACGGGCAAATCATATAACCTACGCTCGGCAGGCGAAAACATGGACCGCAACTTTAAAAGTGATAATGACTGGTATGCCGATTTTACCAAAGGCTTTAACAATTCAACATCGGCAGGAGCAAATGTGCAACAAGCCTTAAACCAGGCCCGCCAGTTTGCAGATGCAGGCCGTTACCAACCCGGAACAACTGCTTTTAAAAACACGCTTGATAAACTGGCCGATATTAATAATTGGGATGTAGGCTCGGCGCTACGTGTAAAAGATGATTTGTTTCACATAGAAGGACAGGTAGACGTTTCAAAGGCCATATCGAAAGACTTTATCAAAGAAACAGGCCTGGACCTGCTTGCGGGCTTCGATCACCGTACTTATATTATACACCCGGACGGCAATTATTTTATCAACTATGTACCGGGCAAGGAATTTAGCAATCTTGATTACAGCAAAACAGGTGGTTTCATTCAGGCATCAAAAGAACTTTGGGATAATAAGCTCAAATTATCCGCCACGCTGCGCGGGGACAGAAACGATTACTTCGACCTGAAACTGAACCCGCGTTTTACACTGGTATTTTCGCCGGCAGTGGAGCATAACATTAGAGTATCATTCCAAAGTGGCTACCGGTTCCCGAGTATTTTCGAAGCTTTTTCTAACGTAAACAGTGGCGGGGTTAAACGCATTGGCGGTTTACGCGTGGTATCAAACGGCATTTTTGAAAATTCATACCTGCGCACCTCTATAGATGCTTTCCAAACAGCAGTTAAAAATGATTTCAACCAGGGAATTTCAACCAATACCGCCATTGAAAAAGAAAAAGGATTATTAAAAAAGAACCCCTATACCTACCTGCAACCCGAGCATATCAACTCGTTTGAGGCTGGTTACAAAGCCCTGTTCTTTGATGGAAAACTAAGCGCCGACGCAGATTTTTATTACAATAAATATGATCACTTCATAGCCCAGGTTGAGATCAATGTACCCAATACACAAAAAGCCGATTCAATCCCTTACTACCTGAATGACAAAACCAAACAAGGGCGTTACCGCGCATGGACAAACTCACAAAGTAAGGTTACCAATATTGGTGGCAGTATTGGCTTAACCTATCATTTGCCCGCTAATTTACAATTATCGGGCAATGCCTCATACGCTAAATTGCAACGTACAACCAATGAAGACGCGCTGGAAGATGGCTTTAATACCCCTGAGTGGATCACCAACTTTTCTTTTGGTGGTAATAGAGTGGCCGGTAATTTAGGGTTCAACGTAACTTATAAATGGCAAAGCGGATATTACTGGCAGTCATTTTTAGTGAATGGCAATGTTGATCACTACGGCACAATCGATGCCCAGATTAACTATGATTTCCTGAAAACTAAATTGAATGTAAAACTGGGCGCAAGCAATCTTACCAATAAATATTACAATTCATTTTTAGGCGGCCCGTCTATCGGTGGGTTTTATTATACTACACTTACTTATACTATTCAGTAGATTTTTTTGCCCTTTCGTTTCAGACTTACGAAGTTTTGAAAACTTCGTAAGTCTCTAAGAGCACCCTTTTTTAATCCTATCTCCTCATTACATTCACCCGCTCCCCTTTCCAATCCGGGAAAAGCATATGATCATTATTTATAGCGAGATGCTTATCAGCAACTGAACTGAATACGCTTCTGAAATCGGTAGTTACAGAAAGGTCACGGCCATCTTCAAGATTTTCAACGGCAAGGGGCTTTACATCGCCATAAACCAGACCACCGCTTACATCATTGCCTAAAATAAAGTTACAGGAAGCGCGGCCATGGTCGGTACCGCCTGTCCCGTTCTGGTGTACCGTACGACCAAACTCTGTCATGGTCATTACCGTAACATCATCCTGGTAGGTGCCAAGATCAGTCCACAGGGCCATCATACTGTTGCTCAAATCGGCAACGTTACGGGCAAAGATGCCATTTTCGGTACCCTGATTAAAATGGGTATCCCACCCGTTCGATTCGGCAAAAGCAACTTCAAGGCCCACATCCATTTTAATAAGCTGGGCTATTTGCTTTAACGAATTACCCAGTGCCGAGTTCGGATAAACCGCAGCATTGGCTGGAGTATAATTTTTAATATCGGTTTTCTGAAGCATCTTCATAGCCTCAAAGCTTTCCTTTCCGGTTTGTTTTAACAATCCCGATGCGGTTTGATCATACAGGTCTTCAAAGCTTTTTGCTGCCATATTAGCACCGTTTGGGTTACCGCGCATCTGGATGGCAAAATCCTGTAAATTACTGATGGCTACTGACGGGTTATCGCCATAAAAAGAACGCGGCATGGCTGATGTCATGCTCACCGCAGTAAAGGGAGTAAGTGCATCATGCCCAAGCAAACCCACAGCCCGGTTGAGCCAGCCGCTTGATGTGCCTTTATTAAAAGGCGTGCCCGATTCCATATAATCCTGTGCGTCAAAATGCGAGCGCGTATTATTGGGTGAGCCAATACCATGCACTATACCCAAACGCTTCTCGCGGAACATGGGTTCAAAAGCCTTCATAGCCGGGTGCAAACCAAAGCGTCCGTCCAGGTCAATAAGCGAATTTCCGGCACCGCTTTTTGCTGCCGACATAAACAGGTTTGGCCGTGCAGCTTTTAAATATTCATCAGTAAAAGGGGTAACAGCCATCAGCCCATCCATAGCCCCACGCTGAAAAATACAAACCAGCGTTTTTTTCTTTTTATATGGCGATAATATCTTCTCGCTCGCGGCGGTCTCGGCCAAAAAGCCGGGAATACCACCCAGCAAGCCTACACCTAAAAGGGCCAGTCCGCCCGATTTTAAAAACCCTCTTCTTGATACCATGTTTTATCCTCCTGCTGTTAACGCCTTTGATATTCGGGTGAACCAATGATTACCCCAACCACCTGTGCCAGCATCGAATTATTGCCGGTTGCAGTTTGCATCGCCATAAAATTATTTTTTCGTTTGCCTTTTAGGCCTGCTTGCTGATCCATCATTTCGTTGCTATCGGTAGCCGGCGCCATGGTTGCAACAGGAGTTTTGGCGCTGGCGTCGTTAACTTTTTCCATCAGTTTCGGATCATTGAGCATTGGCCTGAGCCGCTTAATGGTTTCATCAAGCTTTCGGCCCGGCATAATAATTTTACTATAGGTGATGAGCGCTGCCTGAGCGCTTTCGGGTTCGTGATGATTATTGAGCGCAGCGAGATCAACCTTTACTCCGGGTATCCTGCCCGATGCAAGGGCCAAACCAAAGTTCATCCGGTTAAGCAACGCACCGGTATTGATCCAGTACTGGCCCTTATCGGGGAAACCGGTTGGGGCCTGGTAGTAGTACATTTTTTCGCCCATTTTATTGATCCAGTTAAACAACTGGTAGGGCTGGCTAATGTCAGCATGTAATGAACGTACTGAACCTATAGCCAGTTCAAAAGGCGACTTTGTTTTTTCCCTCACAGCTGCGGCGCTCCAAAATTCGGGCGCATCAACCATCGTGATCAGCACCTGTTTAATATCGCCATCCTTATTTATAAAGGTGCGGGCCATTTTATCGATAAGGGTTTGCGGCGGGTTATCGCTCACAAAACGAATAGCTATTTTCTTCGATATAAATTTAGCTGTAGCCTGTTGATGGGCCAGCATGGTAAGTAATTGTACGCCTTCATCATAACCACCTCCGGCAGCAAAGTAATGGCCTAAAACCATTTTTTCACCATTATCGTGCCTGTTAGGATTAAACAAAAAATCGCCGTCGTGTACAAAGCCCCGGCTTTGCAGTTTTTCCTCACCAATACGGTCTATTAATTTTTGACCGGCATTACCGTAAGCCCCCATTGGATAAACCGACCACCCGGTAAGTACTTTAGCGGCTTGTGTAACATCCTGCTGTGTATAACCGCCGTCAACGCTCAGCGTGTGCAGTTCCATTACTTCGCGGGCATAGTTTTCATTAAGTCCTTGTGATTGTTTCCCCTTTTTTAATTTAGGCATATTAGCAAAACGCCCGGTATCGGTATTTTGCATCTGCTGTATTAACCGGCGACGTACCAAACCATTACCTTGCTTCACGCTATCATTATTTCCCGAACTGCTGAAGTTGTCAAGGTAGTACAGCATAGCCGGCGATTTGGCTGTAGCCAGTAACAGATCATTAAATTTACCCAATGCGTTAGGACGGATAACATCGCGCTCATAAGCGGGGATAAACTGCGAACAGTCATTTTTAACAACAGATACATTGAAGTGATTAAACCAGAAGCTGGTCATCACCTCCTGCAACTGGTTATTGCTGTAAGCAGCCCTTAATATTTTTTGGTTGATGAACTGGCGTAACAGCTCCTGTTCGGGCTTTAAGCCGTTTTGCTGCATATAGTTTTGCAGCTGATCGCGGTAAGCTTTACGATCTGTTTTTACCGAATCTTTGTTAACTACGCCATCCTTTACGGCCTTCCGCAAAACCTGGGCACCTTTGGGATATTGGGTAAGCACTTCGGCATTACTAAGCTTTAGGGCATCGTATTTATCCAACAATTGAGTAAGGGAATCATCTGGCAGTTGCGCATTCAATTGAGTAGCAAACCATTTTTCAGGTCCTATTTGGGCAACCTCTTCTACTTCACCGGGTGTCGCACCGTAGGTAAAACGGCTTAATAAGTGGGCTGCAGCCTGTTCAGAAGTGAGACCAGCTTGTTTATATGGAAACTTTAAACCGGCATTATCCGAATAGCCGGGCAAAAAGGCAGTAAATACGGTAAACAAACACAACAATACAACAAAGCCACACCAGTACTTAACAGCCTTTTTCATAGTTCCCGGGTTATTAATTAAAAGATTTAACTTATATGCTACCGTATGACCATAAAAAGGTCCGTTGGTTTAATTTAATTGTAAAACAAACTTAAATACATAGCTTTTTAAACCAAAACTCAGCTATATTGTCAATACCTTTAATTATCTGCAAAAAATAGAGAACCATGAAAAAACTACTAATGATACTGGCCCTGGCCGGCGGACTAAGCTTTAGCGCAAGCGCGCAAAAAAAGGTTGAAAAAACTCCAGCTCAAAAAGCGGCCAATAAAACCGAGCATCTGCAAAAAAATCTGAAACTGAATGCCGATCAGGCCAAAAAAGTTAACGCCGTCCTGTTAACCCAGTTAACGAGCATTGATAGCCTCAAAAAACTAAAACAGGACAAAAATACAAGCCACCTGGCCGATCAGAAGATCAAGCAAAGAGCTAATGCCAGTTTAAATAAGATTTTCACTGCTGAACAGCAAAAAGCCTATGCAAAACTAAAAGCCGATAAAAAAGCTAAAAAAGACGCAGCAAAAAAAGACGACGAATAATCTGAACCGGGATTTGGGGGATTTTAGGATTACCTGGATTTATTTGTGGCTGTCTCGTTAGAGGCGGCCTTTTTGTTTTTCAGGCTTTTCGTGCTTTGTTTAAAATATCCTAATTTTAAGGTAAATCGTTGACTAAAACATGGCTTCAAACCCGCTGGCAAAAAATAAGCTTACCATATTATATGGCTTGTGCCTTGCTGTACTATTGTTTTTGCTAAAATGGCTGGAATTAAAGTTTGTAATAGCCAACAATGCTTATGAGGTTTACATGGGCACCATTGCAGTATTTTTTACTGCGCTTGGTATCTGGCTTGCGCTAAAACTCACCAAACCCAAAACCGTAGTAATAGAAAAGCAGGTTTATATTAATAGCGGCCCTGAATTTACTTTCAATCATGTAGAGGTAGAAAAACTGGGGCTCAGTAAGCGCGAGCTTGAGGTGTTACAATTAATGGCCGAAGGGCTTAGCAATCACGAAATTTCAGAGCGGCTGTTTGTATCGTTAAATACTATCAAAACACACTCGGCAAAGGTGTTTGAAAAAATGGAGGTTAAGCGGCGCACCCAGGCTATTGAAATGGGAAAGCGGCTTAGCATTATACCCTAACCGGGCATCATTCTTTAGTACTAAAGGGTGAAATTTTACAAAATCATCCTAAAGTATGAGCCCGAAAAATTTCCGATACGCCAAATTTGTTCCATCAAAACATAAAAGGATATGAAAAAGAATGTACTTGTTTTTGGATCAATAGCAGGCTTGGTCACAACTATTGTGATGGTTTGCTCAACGGCGGCTTGTTATATTAATGCCGACTATCATGGTAATATGTGGCTGGGATACGGCTCCATGATCCTTGCCTTTTCTATGATATTCGTAGCTGTAAAAAATTTCCGGGATAAATATAACGGCGGGGCGATCAGTTTTGGGAAATCGTTTCAGATAGGGTTTTATATCGCTCTTATCGCGTCAACTATATACGTGTTAACGTGGCTTATCGAGTATTACGCGTTTTTTCCAAATTTTATGGAGAAGCTAACCGCCTATACGTTAAAACAGGCACAGGAAAACGGCGCCACTGCGGCCGAAATTGCTAAAACAAAAGAACAGTACGCAAGCTATGCCGAAGCATATAAAACTCCGTTTGGCGTTATTTTGTTTACTTATATTGAAATACTACCCGTGGGCCTGGTGATGGCGCTCATAGCTGCATTAGTATTAAAGCGCAAAAATGCTAGTCCGCAGTTAGCTGCTAATTAAAACAAAATGCACCGTATTGCTGCTCTGCCTACGGTATGCAGGTCACTTACCTATACAAGCTTTTGCTCTCAATAAATTTCAAAACCGGATCAGGTACAAAAAATTGAACGTTCTTTTTTTCGGCGATTGATTTACGGATAAATGTTGCCGAAAGTTCCATAAGCGGTGTCATGGTAATGGTAACTGAAGGATGGTCGGCCAGTTCGGCATTTTCATAGCCAGGGCGCGGGTACACGTAAATGCGATAATCGCGCAGGATCAGCTTGTAGTTTTTCCATTTATGCAGGGAGCCCAGGTTGTCGGATCCCATGATGAGGGCAAATTCATGCTCAGGATACTTTTCCTTTAAATGTGCAAGGGTATCTATTGTATATGACGGCTGGGGCAGCTTTAATTCTACATCGCTCACACTAATATTAGTTGCATTATCAGTAGCCAGGCGCGCCATCTCCAGGCGATCATAGGTGTTGATCAGATCGCCATATTTTTTAAATGGATTTTGGGGCGATACCACCAGCCAGACCTTGTCAAGTGTGGTATGGTTTGCCATGTAATTGGCTATGATCAAATGCCCTATGTGAACAGGATTAAACGAACCAAACAGTAAGCCTATTTTCATGTGGTGCCCCCTAACCCCCTAAAGGGGGAATTAAAAGTTTAGTAGATTAAAAAGTCCCGGTGTACAAAATGAGTTTTTTGTACTCCCCCTTCAGGGGGCCGGGGGGCCAATAAACGCGCTCACTAATTCCTTCGCCTCTGTGCAAGCCGTTTCAAGATCGTAATTTTTGAGTATAATATCAAATTGCGGAGCGTATTTAAGCTCTTTTTCTGCTTTGGCGAAGCGTTCTTTCAGTTTTTCTTCACTATCGGTACCACGGCCGGTCAATCTTTCAATTAAAACCTCAAGTGATGGCGGCTGAACGAAAATGGCCAGCGCCTGCGGTCCGTATTTGCGTTTAAGGTGCAGGCCGCCCTCAACATCAATATCAAATATTACCGTTTTACCTTTTGCCCAGATACGTTCAATCTCGGTACGGAGCGTACCATAAAAAGTTCCTGTATAAACCTCTTCAAATTCAACAAACTGCTTTTTGGCAATACGATGCAAAAATTCTTCTTTGCTTATAAAATAATAATCCTGTTCATGCACCTCATCGCCACGACGCTCACGTGTAGTGGCCGAAATAGAAAATTCAAGCTCGGGGATTTTACCAAGCAAATGATGTACTATTGTGGTTTTGCCAGCACCCGACGGAGCCGAAAATATGATAAGTTTACCTTCTTTGGACATTGTTCATTAGTTCATTAGTTCAGTTGTTCATTGGTAACATAGTCCACAAGATTTGAAAAACCAATGAACTAATGAACCAGTGAACTGATGAACTATAATACGTTTAACAGTTGTTCTTTAATTTTTTCAAGTTCTTCTTTCATGCCTACCACCAGTTTCTGGATGTTGGCATCATTGGCTTTTGATCCTAATGTATTGATCTCGCGGCCAATTTCCTGCGAAATAAAACCCAGTTTTTTACCGTTTGCATCGGCATTTTTAAGGGTTTCGATAAAATACTCGCAATGTGCTTTCAGTCTTACCTTTTCTTCAGTTATATCAAGCTTATCAATATAATAGATCAGTTCCTGTTCAAAACGGTTTTGATCAATAGCTTCGCGGCTTGCAGCCTCTGCTAAAAATGTATTAAGACGCTCACGGATCAATGGAACCCGTTTGGGATCTTCGAGTTCAACAAGTTCAAGATTTTTCAATATGGTATTGATGCGGCCTTTTATCTCCTGTTCAATAACATTACCTTCCTGCGCCCTGAAATCCTGAAATGCGGCCATAGCCTGCTGAAAAGTTTTTTCAACGGCTTTCCATTCATCCTCAGAGATGGTATCCTCTTCGTATTTTACAACTTCGGGTAAGCCTAAGGCCAGCTGCAACAGGTTACCTGTTGGTTCGCCAAGTTCCTCACTTACATCTTTAAGCTGATTGTAATAATGCTTAAGCAGATCTTTATCGATACCGGCCGCTTTTACCGATTGGCTTACCTGCTCTGTATTGATGGATAAATTAACTTTACCGCGTTCAATAAGCTTGCTGCAATCATTACGCAGCTGAAACTCTTTTTCGGCAAAGATCTTCGGCAAACGAAGCGATAATTCTAAAAATTTGCTATTCAGGGATTTAACCTCTACGGTATATTTTGTATTGCCCGAATCGAAACTGGCAATTCCATACCCTGTCATGGATTTTATCATGCGCAAAGATAGGGTTTTAGTTGGAAAGTCTGAAAGTCCGCAAGTCGGGAAGTCCGTAAGTCAGAATAACAGGATGTTTTTTAGATTTTTTGGTAAAAATCCACTTTTTCAAGTGCGGTATTACGCTTTCACACTTTCGGACTTCCCGACTTTCCGACTCCTTTCCTCTCCCCTTTAACACTTTTTCACATTTGGAATAAAATACAGTTCCTATATTTACGTTCAATTATCACTGATGCGCAACTATTTATACCTGCTTGTAACAGGCGTTTTATGCCTTATATCCGTTCATGTTTCGGCCCAGGAGTTTACGGTAAAGGGTGTTATCTCCAAAAAGGTAACTAATGAGCGCGTAGGACAAGTTTTTGTTAAAGATCTGAACACCAAAACCCTCATACTTAGTGATGATGTAGGTTGGTTCAGTATAAAAACCCGCGTTGGCGACACGCTGCTTTTTAGCAGGGACGACTATACCCCGCAAAAAATTGTGGTGCTGAACAACAGCGACATGCCCGTTTATATGCAGCCTATTATAAAGCTTGACGAAGTGAAAATTGTTGGCCAAACCAAAAGGCAGGAGATAAACGAGGTTTTGAAAGATTACAAGAAACAAGGTTCTACTTACAATGGAAAGCCGCCGGTATTATCTTTTTTGAGCAACCCGGTAACCGGGCTTTACGAGCTTTTGGGCACAACGCCTAACCGCGCACGCCGTTTCGCGCAAAATGCACAGAGTGAACTGGAACAGGCCGAGATCCATAAACATTACAACATCCCATTTGTGAAGCAATATACCGGCCTGGCTACAGACAGCCTTGCCCGCAAGTTCATGAACTATTATACGCCTACATATAAGGATATTAAAGCGTGGACGGATTATGACCTCATCAAGCATACCATACGGGCGTATGAGTATTACAAAAACAGCAGTGATAAAGAAAAGCTGGAGAAACTAAACAGCCCTACATTCATCGTACCTGATACCGCCGTAAAGCTGGGAGAAGGACCGGTGGAGCTTAAAAAGGAAAAGCAGCCACCGCTTTAACCAAAGGTATCTTGAGTTAAATACCCAAAGCTTCGCAGGCTTTTTCGGCGGCAAGTTTCTCGGCGTTCTTTTTGCTGAATTCCTTGCCTGAGCCCATTACTTCACCATCAACATTGGCTTGTACGGTAAAAAGTTTGGTACTTTCACCATCCTGATTAGTTACCAGTTCAAAAATGATGTCGCGGCCATGGCGCTGGCACCATTCAATAAGCTTGCTCTTGAAATTTGTTTCCGTTTGCTCAAGGGTATGAATATCAATATGAGGTTTTATGATGTGATTGATCAGGAAATTTTTAGTAAAGTCATACCCTTTGTCCAAATAAACTGCACCAATCAGGGCTTCAAAAGCATCTCCCAGCAATGACCCCTGCCTGCTTGAGTTAAGCATTCGGTTATCATATTCAATAAGCTTATCAAAGCCAAGTTTCTTTCCGAGCGCGTTGAGGTTAACACGGCTCACTATTTTTGAGCGCAGTTCGGTTAAAAACCCCTCATCTTCATAGGGATATAATTTAAAAAGCACTTCAGCAACAACACTGCCCAAAACGGCATCACCCAAAAACTCAAGGCGTTCGTTACTGTTCTTCACCCCTTTCTTGATGTTTTGCGCTACCGACTTATGGCGAAAAGCCATTCGGTATAAAGACAAATTGCCCGGCACAAAGCCGAGCAAATTCTTTAAAATTTTAACATACTTTCTGTTGGGTGATATATAAAGCTTGTAGAACCGACTGATAGGCATCAAACCACAATTAATCTTCGTACTTTTTAAATATTACAGAAGCATTGTGTCCGCCAAAACCAAATCCGTTGCTTTGCACAATATTAATATCGCGTTTTTGGGCGGTATTGAAAGTGAAATTGATCTTAGGATCAAAAGTCGGATCATCAGTAAAGTGATTAATGGTTGGAGGGATGATACCATTTTTCAATGCCAGTATCGATGCAATAGCTTCAACCGCGCCGGCAGCACCAAGCAAATGGCCTGTCATTGATTTGGTTGAGCTAATGTTGATACGGTAAATATCATCGCTAAACACATCCTGTATTGCTTTAATTTCCTGCGGATCACCGATTGGGGTTGATGTGCCATGAACGTTCACATAATCAATATTTGCAGGGGTAAGGTTAGCATCTTCAAGGGCCATACGCATAACCAGGGCAGCTCCTAAACCATCAGGGTGAGGTGCTGTCATATGGTAAGCATCGGCGCTCATGCCGCCACCAATCATTTCGGCGTATATTTTTGCGCCGCGGGCTTTAGCATGCTCTAACTCCTCTAAAATAATAGTACCTGCACCTTCACCGGCCACAAAACCATCCCTGTCCAGATCAAAAGGACGCGATGCCGTTGCCGGGTCATCGTTACGGGTTGATAATGCATGCATAGCGTTAAAACCACCTATACCGGCTTCGTTGATAATAGCTTCAGAACCACCGCTGATGAACATATTAGCTTTACCCAAACGGATATAGTTAAATGAATCGATCAATGAGTTATTTGATGAAGCACATGCCGAAACGGTTGTGAAGTTAGGACCGCGTAAACCATATTTAATAGATATATGGCCGGGGGCTATATCGGCAATCATTTTAGGGATGAAGAACGGGTTAAAACGTGGTGAACCATCGCCTTTAGCAAAGGCCGTAACCTCATCAAGGAAGGTTTTTAAACCACCAATACCCGAACCCCAGATAACGCCAATGCGGCTGGTATCCAGTTTTGAAAAATCTAATCCCGCGTCTTTTACGGCTTCTTCTGTTGAGAATAAGGCGTATTGTACAAAGGGATCCAATTTACGGGCGTCTTTACGGCCCAAAAAACCATCCGCGTCAAAGCCTTTCACTTCACACGCGAACTTAGTTTTGAATTTTTCGGTATCAAAACTTTTGATCAAGGCAGCGCCACTTACTCCATTGATCAGTCCGTTCCAATAATCTGAAACAGTGTTACCAATAGGAGTAAGTGCTCCAAGCCCGGTTACTACAACTCTTTTAAACTCCATTTAATCCAGTTAGGGAGTTCTTATTTAACGTTTTTTTCAAGGTAAGCAACTGCCTGGCCAACAGTACCAATAGTTTCAGCCTGATCGTCAGGAATAGCCACGTTAAATTCTTTTTCAAACTCCATGATTAATTCCACGGTGTCTAACGAGTCGGCACCAAGATCATTGGTGAAACTCGCTTCTGGCGTAACTTCACTTTCGTCAACACCCAGTTTTTCTACGATAATAGCTTTTACTCTTGAAGCGATATCAGACATAGTCTTTATAGTTTAATGATTAATAAAAATTCAGTGCAAAGAAAAATAAATTCTGTCAATAAACAAATCTAAAACTTTTACAATATAAATCTCTAAACAAAATTTTATTGAAACAGTTTGTATTAGTAATTTTGACGGCGTAAAAGTAATGATTTTGAACAGGAAATTTTTAAAGTTTGAGATCGATTTTGATTTTGTGCTCATTGCAGTAACAAGCTCACTTAAAGATTATAGGGTTTGTTTTCTTATAAACAAGTACTTAAATTTTAATTTCTCAAAAACTGATGACCTGGAAGTAGATATTTATCCCGGGGCGGAGCCTGTTTTGTTTTCACTATACCGCTACACATGGGAAACCACCGAAACAGATTTCTTCTTTATTGGCAATAAAGGCTCAGACGGCTACCTCGTGCCTGAAATAAAAAGTGCCGACTATTTTTTAATGATCCGCAACTATATAGATGATAATGAGCTTGATACAATCATCTCTTCGCTCAATAAAATACCAGAGATAGTAGCAGCAGTAAAGATTGACCCAAAAAAAATAAAATCACGGGAAAATCTGTTATTTTAGCGCCGAATTTAAAAAGGTGTTGGTTTTACAATCATTAAATATCCTCCAGTTTTAACCCGAATAATATGGAACTATACTATAATCGTACAAAAATTGTTGCCACCATGGGGCCGGCATCAGCTAAAAAAGATGTTTTATTAGCGATGATCAAGGCAGGTGTTAACGTTTGCCGTCTTAATTTTTCGCACGGTAAGCCCGAAGATCATAAGGTAGTGATCGATCTTATCCGTGAGATTAACGAGCAATACAAAACAAACGTAGGCATCCTGGCCGATTTACAGGGCCCAAAGATCCGCATAGGCCTGGTAAAGGATGGCGGTATTCATTTAGTTAACGGAACGCACATCAAAATTACCACACATGAGTGCATTGGTAATGATGAGCAAATCTATATTACTTATGATACCTTCCCACAGGATGTGCAGGCAAATGAGATTATTTTGCTTGACGATGGTAAATTACAGTTAAGGGTTATTGAAACTAACAAAATTGATACAGTTATATGTGAGGTTGTTCACGGTGGTATTTTAACATCACGTAAAGGTGTTAACCTGCCCAACACCAAAGTATCAATCCCAAGCTTAACCGATGAAGACCTGATCAACCTTGAATTTGCCCTTAAACAGGATGTTGAATGGATCGGTCTTTCTTTTGTGCGTACAGGCGAGGATATTATCGACCTGAAGCGTATTATAGCACGCAGCGGTTCGGCAGCTAAAGTTATCGCTAAAGTTGAAAAGCCGGAAGCTATTGACAATATCGATGCCATCATTGCTGCTACAGATGGCGTAATGGTTGCCCGTGGCGACCTTGGTGTTGAAATGCCGCTTGAAGAAGTGCCATTGCTGCAAAAAATGATTGCCCGTAAATGCCGTGCAGCTTCAAAACCGGTTATAGTAGCTACCCAGATGCTGGAGTCAATGATTACTACACCACGCCCAACCCGTGCTGAAGTAAATGACGTTGCTAACTCTGTATTAGATGGTGCTGATGCGGTGATGCTAAGTGGTGAAACATCTGTTGGTGAGTTCCCGGTTATTGTTATCGAAACTATGGCCAAAATTGTTCGTAACGTTGAAGAGCTTGGTTATCCGTTTAATGCTCCTAAAGAAGCAGTGACCAAGGATACCTCGTCTCCATATTTCCTTAGCAACGCACTTTGTGAATCAGCCGTTTATATTGCCGAGCAAAGCAATGCAGTGGGCATTGTTTCCATGACTACCTCAGGTTATACAGCATTTGAGATATCAAGCCACAGGCCTAAAGCAAGTACTTATATCTTTACGTCAAACAAACAATTGTTAAATGCGCTTAGCCTTGTTTGGGGTGTGAGGGCATTTTATTATGATCAGCTGGAAAGTACCGACCAAACCATAGCTGATGTTAACGACCTGCTTAAGGCCGAAGGTTTAATTAAAGCAGGCGACGTAGTTGTTAATACAGCTTCTACACCTATTATTAAACAAGGAAAAACCAATACGCTTAAATTAAGTGTTATTGAATAAGGACATTTAAGATCTTACTTTTAATGAAGAAGGCTCGCCGGGATAACTGGCGGGCTTTTTTGTTGAGATATAGGCAATAAAACAATGCCGGCTACCCGAAGGTAAACCGGCAAAGCACAATTAAAATCAGACATAATTCAGGTTTAGATTGAAAGTCCGATCTCTTTTGCTATCCTAAAAAATAAAAGGTAGATGTTTCATTAGATACACTTATCCCCGTTTATAAAAACGATTGAGACATTTGGCACAGCGGTAACGTTTTACAGCCAATTTCGGAAGCAATAGTTTAACAATCGCGGCCCTTTTTATCCGGTCACAAAATTTGTTTTTGCACCTTGGGCATATCGCTGTAGCTGCTTTGCCGATGGTTGGGATTGTACCGTTTTGTTTGCTATCGGCACCGAGCTTATCCTCATTAAAAGTCACAGTCATTATTTAGGGGGATTGTATCCCGCAAATCTGCCCAAAAGCAACATAATAAAACTGCCATTTAACTTCACAAAACCGCCATTTATGTTAAAAAAATCACCGTTTGAGTTAAAAGATACCTGAAAACTAAAAAGACTAACTAAAATGATAGTCAAACGTAACGCTTAAAGCAATTCGTTAACATCACGTCCATAATGTTCCTTAAACAATTTACTGAAGTATGCCGGGGTGTCAAATCCTGCGGCATAAGATACTTCGGCAATAGTGCGGTACTTGCCGCTTTCAATGGCCTCGCGTGCTATTTGTAACCGGATGGCCCGAATATATTTATTAGGTGTAAGCCCGGTAATTGATTTTATCCGGCGAAATAGTTGCCGTTCGCTGATAGCCATCTCATAACTCAGTGCGGCAAGGGTAAGATCCGTTTTTCCGGTATATTTTCGCACCTGGGCTTCCAACTCCTCAAGCCAGGATAAATCGGCAGGTGAAAGTATCGCATCGGACTTCTCCGCTGATGGTTCAGCCTGCTGGCTGTTATCAAAAGGAATCAGGTCGTCATCATCAGAATGGGTAACACCGGAGCGGGCCGCAGCGTTATTAATAAGGTTGGCTGCGCGTGCAAGTAGTTCGCTGCTTAAAAAGGGCTTGGTAAGGTAATCATCAACACCTGTGTGAAGCGCCTTGAGCTTATGCCGTGTATCGGCCAGCGCAGTAAGCATGATCACCGGGATGTTGCAATAAGCCGGACTTTGTCTCAGGGTTTCAAGCAAGGTAAAACCATCCATTTCAGGCATCATCACATCTGATATGATCAAACTGGGTGTTAAAGTAAGTTCCTGCAATTTAATTAGCGCCTCGCGGCCATTGTTGGCGGTAATGAGCCGGTACAACGGACGCAATATATCAGCAATATAGGCAGCCATTTCATGATGGTCTTCCACAAGCAAAACCAGTTGTTCACTGGTGCTTGCCCGCTCATGCCAGGTTACATTAAAAGTACTTTCGTCAACAGCAGGTCCGCTAGCCTGTTCCCCGGCAATTTCAAGAGGAATGTCAGCCTTAAATAATACGCCCTTTCCCCAGTTGTTTTCTACAGTGATACGGCCGCCCATCAGTTCTGTAAAATCGCGGGCTATAGCAAGGCCAATACCTGTCCCGCCCTCCAGCGGTGCGGTATCACGTTTGCCCTGGTAGTAACGGTCAAAAATATGCGGCAGATCATCGGGCAAAATGCCTGTTCCGGTATTGGCCACACTAAATTCTATTATATTCAACTTCATCATAGCTGAGATAATAATGACACCGCCGTGTGGCGTAAACTTGATAGCATTACCTATGAGGTTATTAACTATCTTTTCAAATTTTTCCTGATCGAGCGAAACAAAAAGCGTTGAATTGACCGAACTAACGAGTTTGTAATCGATCTCCTTATATTCCGCAGCAGAGGTAAAGCCCTGGTACAATGCTTTTATTAATGATGCCAGGGCGACAGGCCTGGCATTCACAGTTAACTTGCCTGCTTCCAGTTTACCAAGGTCAAGCAATTCATTAACTATATTAAGCAGCTTTTTGCTGTTGCGTATTATAGTGTGCAGCATGTTGAGCTGCTCTTGTTCATAATTATTAAAAGCCATTAGCTGCGTTGCCGGCCCCATGATCAGCGTTAGCGGAGTACGTAGTTCGTGGCTTATGTTGGCGAAAAAACGCGTTTTCATAGCATCCAGCTTTTCCAGCTGGCTATGCTCCTCTRCAAACAAGGCCGCCTCTCTTTTCTTTTTTAAAATGAACCAGCGATAGCTGATAACAGATACCATCACTATAACCAGTGCAAGTGCAATTAAAAAATTTCGTTGAACCTCAACCAGCCTGGTTTGATTGGCCGCTATCAGCAGTCGTTTATCAGCCTGGTATTTTTTATCCAATTCTGAAGCGTCCCTTGCCTTATCAAGCGCGGTAATGCTGTCGTTAAGCCGCTGATACAGGTAATTGTACTTAAAGGCATTTTTGTAATCACCGATGCCTTTATAACCATCGGTTAAATGGTTATAGATGTTTTTTTGTATGGTGATATTACTTTGCGCCTCAGGCTGGATAGCGACGGCCATTTCGCCATATTGAACTGCCTTTTTAAACTCTTTATGATCAACGTACATGGTCATGAGCTCGTTGAGGTTATGTTTCTCGAGGGTTTTAAAATCTCCTTTTCGGGATATTTCCAGCGATTGTATCAGGACGTCTTCGGCCTTTTTATCTTGCTTGGTCATGAGGTATAGCCGGCCCAGGTTGCCCTGGTAGCGGGCTATGCTAAAATCTGAAAGGAAATGAGCATATTTTTTATCAAGCACCTGCTCCATTAGCCGCGTTGCTTCGGTCAAATTAGCCGGCGATGACATACTCCGCTCAGAAAGTATATTAGATATGTTACTTAGCGCAAAAATATAAGAGGCTGTATCCATTATGCTCAAAGCATCTTTTGAAGCCTGTTGGGCATAAGGCAGTGCCTGTTTGGGGTTATCTATCGATCGGTAAATATCTGCTATACAGGCACGGCAATCAATACTCAAAGCTTTCCATCCGCGGCTATCACAATCCTTTAATATTTTAAAAGCAACGTTTAAGGCCTCAACCGTTTTGGCTTCGCGGCTAAGCATGTAAGCCACCATTATCGGTGCCTTTTCGTAGGTGAGTGAGTCGGCCGGGGTAGAAAATTTGGTAGCTTTGCGGCCAAATATTAAGGCCTCATGTTCATTGCCTATGCCGTATGCCTGGTAAGCCTGTGCCAGTAATACGCGGGCCTCAAAAGGTTTGTTGTTATTTCTCCTTGCCGAATCGATAAGCCTTTTTGCAAGCATAGCCGCCGAATCCTGGCTTTTCATGCCCCGGAGTATCTTTAATACCGGTTCTTTATTGGCCTTGGGTTTACCTTGTGCCTGAGCAGTAAAACTGCTTAAAATAATAAAACAGAAAGGGATGATCCTTCGGAAAAGACGGGTAGCGTAAATTGTAATAGGGGTCATGATATTGAGGCCAAATTACAATTTTATCGGGGCCGAATATTACCTAATTTGAAATAAATTTCCTTATAAATAACTTTTATCCAGAATATTTTCTTGCTTATTCTTTTTAAATCAATAATTAAATTTGGCTGTTTTGTTGTTAATATTACGCCATTAAAGCTATATGCCCGGCCTAAAATTATAATTGATTACTTTAGCGGCTGGTATTGTTATAAAATTGACCATGAAACACTACGGACTAATCGGGTTTCCGCTCTCCCATTCATTTTCAAAAAAGTTTTTTACCGAAAAATTTGAAGCCGAAGGCATTACAGATGCACGTTATGACCTTTATCCTATTGAACATATCAAGGATCTGCAAGACCTGCTTGACGAGCACCCCGATATTTGCGGCCTTAATGTAACCATCCCCCATAAAATAAATGTGTTGCCTTTGTTAGATTGGATAGAGCATGATGCCCGTACAGCCGGTGCTGTAAACTGCATCAGGGTAACTGCCGAAAGCCCGATCCAGGCAGCATTTTCAGGTGAGATTGGGATTAAGGACCACGACTTCAGGCTGGAAGGGTACAATACCGATATTTACGGGTTTGAGGAATCATTAAAGCCTTTAATTGGCGATGGTAACCAGGATGCTTTAGTTTTGGGCGATGGTGGTGCCGCGAAAGCCGTAAAGTGTGTGCTGGAAAATTTAGGTATCGCTTATAAGGTTGTAACCCGCAAGCCTACGCACCATGCGGATAATATACTGTTTAAAGACCTTAAGCCACACCATATCCTGCAGCATAAACTTATTATCAATACAACGCCTTTGGGTACCCATCCCAATGTTGATGAATGCCCGCCCATACCTTATGACTTTATTGGCGAAGACCATATTTTATACGACCTGATATATAACCCCGAAGAAACCTTGTTTTTAAAACAAGGGCGTGAGCGTGGCGCTGCCACTAAAAACGGCTACGAAATGCTGGTTTTACAGGCCGAAAAATCATGGGAGATCTGGAACTCAAAGGAGAAACATCCATGAAGTACGTAACTTTACTGGTAACGGCATTATTATTTTTGGCTGCCTGCGGAGGTAATCATGACTATTCGCCTAAGCCACGCGGCTATTACCGTATTGCATTCCCCAAAAAAGAATACCGGGACTATACTGCCGGTTGCCCGTATACTTTTACTTACCCAAAATACGCCTATATCGAACCCGATAAAAAGCGTGGTGCCAAACCTTGCTGGGTAAACATGCAGTTCCCGCAATTTAATGCTACACTGCATTTAAGCTATCAGCCAGTTACCTCAAAAAGGGAATTTAATGAGCTGGTGGAAGATGCCCGGACTTTTGCCTTTAAGCATACAGTAAAAGCCACATCTATTGACGAAGGTATCATCCATTATTCCGATAAGAAAGTTTATGGCATTTATTACACGATAGATGGCAATGCCGCTTCATCCGCCCAGTTCTTTTTAACAGATAGTGTGCATAACTACATCCGCGGGGCGCTATATTTTAACAGCGAACCCCGGCTTGATTCCATACAACCAGTGCTTGGTTTTATAAAGCAGGATATAGCCGTTATGATCAAAAGTTTTAAGTGGAAGTAGAGTGCCGGAGGCAAGATACTAATCAAACAAGCTGAAGGCATTGTTGACGCCGCCACTCTTTCAAATTAATTATTATCTCTTTTCGAACAGTTGACAAAACAGGTCTTGGCATCCGTTGTTACTGATATACGCGGGATTATAATCCTGCCATTAATCAGCAAACAATGAAACTCATCAAACTCAATAAAATACGTACTGATATCCGGCTGCATACTGAAAACCTTGCCAATAGCGGGTTCAGGAAAATATTTGAAGGCATTGATCAGCTTAAGATAAAAAACGGTGTTGATAAGTTGGGGCTCGAAGGCTTTATCAACCAGTGCGCCTGCCTTGCGGCGGGCTCGGGTGCTATGGCCGGCAGTGGCGGCATGTTTACACTTGTAGCAGGGATCCCCTTTGATTTCATCAACCTGATCACCCAGCAGTTCAGGGCCACTATGGGCATCATGTATTATTACCGGGGCACCTACGATAATGGGTTCGACGATTTTATGTCATTAGTAGCAACATCTGTAAGGGTTGAAGCTGGTGTGGCGATAACAAAGAGCATGATGGAAGGTATTGCCGAACGGATGCTCATGATATTAGGTACCCGCACTGCCGAACGCCTCATACCCGTTGTAGGTGCTGTAATTGGCGGCACGGCAAACTACCTGTTTATTAAACGCATGGCCGAACAGGTAAAACGGATGCAAAAGGATTTTGTAGTGATTAAGGTGGGGTAGGGACCCCAGGTATTGACTTTGTAAACGATTTGGGCTATGGCCTGGCTTTTCTTGTGCATGCTTCTGCCGGTTAAAACTAAAGCAATGAAGCGAGACAGGCGACTTTCACTCAATCTTCAGCCCGCCTAAAAAACGCTTTAAAAGCAAAAAAGCCTTACTCTTCAGTAAGGCTTTTAGCGGAATGGACGGGACATGAACTATGTTCACTAATCGCTCATTATCAATATTTTACCAACTGTTATAAAAGCAACTCTCTTAAAACTCACTTTTATATTAAAGCTGTTTGATTTCAAATGATTTATACAAAAGTAGGAAATAAGGAGGTTGTTACAAAGGAAATACATGTAAACATTACTGTAATTTAATGAGCTGCGTTAAATACCTGTTGTTCCACGCCAACCTTTGTTGGATTCCGTTAGGCATTCACATTTAGATAAATTTTTATCATCCATGCACAAATTAACATAACATCGCCGAAACCATGAAGGTCTTTGGCTTTATATGTTCTACAATTGTTAATTGATAAGAACTAACTATAGTTGGCTCTTTTTACCAGAAGCTTGATATCTTTGATTGTAATTTCCCTGCCAGCGGTTTCTAAGATACCTTCTTCCTTAAATTCTTTTAATAATCTGATTACATTTTCTTCGGCGATACCGGCCATTCGGGCCAAATCTACTCTGGAAACGGTGATTTTAATGAAATCACCTTTTTGTTCATCCTTATATTTTTCACGCAGTACAACTAAGGCAATGGCGAGGCGCTCGGAAGCATTACTTTGGGCAATGACAGAAATAGTATTTGACAATACGGTGAATTCATGGCTTAATACTTTAAGTAACTGACCTGCAAACCGAGTGCATTTTTTGACAACCAATAAAAAATCATGGCTGGGTATATAACAGACACTACTAACCTCCATTGCTGCAGCCGAATCCGGATACCGTTCTTCCGATAGTACTGCGTGATAACCCACCAGCTCACCTGTATTGGCAACGTAGATGATTTGTTCCTTGCCATTCTTCCCTGACTTGTACTTTTTGATCTTCCCATTTAGAATTAGATAAATGCCGGACGGCACGGTACCTTCTTTAAATAAAATTTCTCCTTTTTCATATTTATGAACAGTGCTGTTAACAAGCAGCTGATCATATTCGGCTTTTGATAAAACATTTAATACAGAAGGTGTATTAAAACTCCAGCTATCAATTGGAAAAATACCCTTTAAGCTCATAAACAAAGATAAGCTAATGTAAAGATGATTTTTATCATCCTTAGAGCTGATATTAATTCATAATTCAGGTTAAACTATAAGTTAACTTTAAGGATTATTTACATCCGCCGGTAAAGCATTTCTTCAAGTAAGTTTATCACCATCTCTGGCATTTTAACTCATAGATAACCTATGATACCGAGTTAGCCATCCATTGTAACATTTATTTGAGATTTGCGCGGCTATTGATATACCTGAACTTATGAAAGCCGATACATCAAATTCTATTCTCCAAAGTCTAAGCGTGGGGAGTATTTCGCAAAATCTTGCATTTTACCTTGTGATCATATTGCTTGGATTGCTAATTAGGTTTCAATGTTTAATCTTGAAAAACAGGCAGAATTAATACTGAAATCTCCAATTCAATATATTTATGTGGAAACGATATAGATCAGTACAAATCCTGCTCCGGAAACTGGCAGGTAAACACATTATGGCTGCTGAAACCCAGGCCATCTGCTATGAAGTTTCTGGTCAGTTGGAATGCCATCAGCAATGGTTTGACTGCATGCCGGAAACCTGGAAACAAAGCACGCAGGGAAGAAGCTATAGCCGATTGCTTTACAGGCTATACTCCTGTATAAATAGCATTGAAAACATCGCATAGCTGTAAATTCCGGATTTGGTTTTTTATAAAGTTTTACAAGAAAAAAGTATTTTGTTAGCTTCATGAGTAATTGTAACAGGCCTATTTATTGGCAGGTGCAATGGCACTATCGAGAGGGACCCAAAATGAATATAATTGTATATCCAAAATCTGCTTGTCATTTCCGCATTACAGTGGCGTAAAGCAGTGAGGTACCAAACAATTGTTGCGGCTTAATGCTAAATGAAAAACTTGGCAATTTATTGCCGGTACTAAAGCCAGTCTTTTGCCCCTACCTACACTATTAAATACAATTGTAGAGATAGACAGATATTTTAGCTGAATATTTCAAATCTCGCTTATATCCCGTCGCATGTAATCGGGCTTTTTATTCTTCAGTTTGTTTCACAAATGCTGCAAAATCATCGTAGCTGCAGAAACAAGCCAGGGCGTCTCTGGTGTATGACGAGGGGGGAAATTTTGCTGGTACGAGATCATATATACGTAACAGTGTACTTTCCGAAAGCATGCGCTGTGTTTCGGCAAAGATCAAAGCTGCAAGTTCTGTACTATGAAATGGCAAAAATTCAGATATGCTCGCTTTCTCCAATACCAATATTTTGAGTCGTTCTATGTAGGTATCAATTGGCATCATACTCGTGATAAAGACTTAAACGTCTTCATAACATGGTAGGTTTCAAGTATAATAGCTATTTTTCACATCAAAAACTTTTGGGAATAAATCCGCTGCGCTATCCAATTTTGACACTTTTGTAGTTATTAATTTACCGCGCATCAACCAATCAGATTGAACGCCCTACTTTGACAGCTGCAAATAACTTGCGTAACCTAACCGTTATAATGATACCGGTTGGGTTCCAATGCTCCACTATATCTTGAATCATCATGATCACGAAAACTTTCTTCGTATTCGGTTTTACGTGAGGTGATTGAGATGAGGGGGATTTCATCGTTATACAATAAATTGTAGACTTCAAAGGCTAAGTAAGAATGCACTTCCCCTTTAAGGCTTTCTGCTTTACACCTTGGGTATTGCGGGCTGATCTCATAAATGAATGTTTCAAGCTGCTGGTTTAAGTCTTCCAGTTGGAAGATACCGTGTTCATGAGGTGCGATTAAAAGCGCGCGGCAATGTTCTTGGATGGCTTTTACCAAGTTGTTGTTCGGCGTTTTGTTATGATGACCCAATATTCTCATTGGTCTTAATTTGATGAATTGTAACGATTGAACGTAATTAAACAGAGCCAGGCATCGCGCCCGGCTTTGTTTCCCTAATTAATTAAACGTGTTAACTAAAACTGATCTTGAACAAAAGAATTCGCATAAAATCTATTGTAGCAAAAACATTGCAAATATAATCGAATTATAAGCTTTTCGATGGCCTATTTAATTTGACAAGAAAACGGATTGGATCTTCTCAAAATCAATCGGTTTGGATAAAAAGGTTTCAACCCGCGGGTTGGCTTGTGATTTAATGACATCCGTTTTGTTAATTGACGATGAAAACACATAAATTTTACTTTTATGCATCGGATCAATGCTCAAGCGGTTATATTCATCCATGAATTGCCAGCCATCCATCAATGGCATTGCCAGATCAAGAAAAATAAAGTCAGGCAAAAGGTCTGGCCCTTTCGCTTTCAGCGCTGTAAGCCTATCTATTGCCGCAAGGCCGTTTTTGCAGGTATCAATGACAGGATGATCGAGCGTTCGCTTAATCAATAACTTAAAGATGACCGCATCGATCTCTGAATCTTCAATCAGTAGAATTTTGGCTGACGGCTTTATAGTAAGCATGTTGCGTAAACGGCCCTGTTATCCAAAATGTTATACTGTAACGAGTTTGTTAGTTGTTAATACCTATCATGAAAATGAATTACGCGTTGTCCTCGCTTCCAATTTATTAATAATTATGGGGCATTTCTTGCGTTCAAAGCAATTTAAAGTTATATTCGTTGGCCGAAAGAAATGAACAATCACCTACGTCTTATAATGAATTAGCCCTCCTTCGTGGCGGGCTTTTTTCATTCTCATTAAATCCGCCTTAAGCAAGGCAGTCCAACAAGGCAGTGTAGCTGACTTTACGTCTCGTAATTACCTATCATATGATTTGCTGGCTACGGTATAGCTGGCGTTGAATATGGCGATTAGTGCGCTCGGAATTGGCTGATTATCTCACCTTGAAAATACATGTCTAACGGTAAGCCCAAATGCATTACAAAATGCTAAAAACCACTTTAGCACCATCCTCAGCCATACTCCTAAACCGCAAAGCAATCGAAAATTTACTTAACAACATACAATCTAAGTTCAATTGATTCTCTATTTCAGCTTGTTCAACGAGAAGTTAAAAGATTGGAAGGTTTAAATTTATGGACGTGCTCCAGGAGGTCCAAGAATTCTATCACCGATCTTTGCCATTACTTCCATTGCTTTCTGCATATCATGAGGTGTATTTGGCGCAATCATTTCCTCCCCAGCCTCAATGCCGACACTTGAGATCAGCTCTGCAAAGCCGCTTGGAGACGCTATGCACATCGCTTTGAAAGGTAATGAAGCGGATTCATTAACAACAGCATGCGGTATATTAGCCGGAATAAAGTCAGTATCTCCTGCCTTAAGCACATGGTGCTCGCCAGGTGTAAAGATGCCAACTTCGCCTTCCAAAACGATAATAGTTTCGGAATAGCGTGAGTGTATGTGTAACGGAGATTGAGCACCTGGAGGAAATGCTCCCTCTATCAAATCATATAGATTATTTGTATTTCCTCCGTTCATCAAAATTTGCTGCTTAGATCCAAACAGCCAGTAGCTTCGTTTCATAATAATCATTGATAAATTAATTAACAAATTTAAATATGGATTAAATGACCTGGGCTTAACATAGGGTAAGTTATTAACAATGCTGAAAAGATGATATTTGTAGCCGGACAAGATGCTGAGAAAGATGGTCCAATACAGATGAAAGACTATTTAATAAAAACCTTGCTTGAATATCGAAACATTAGCGAAGAAGACAGACAGATTATCGCAAGTGCTTTTACGCTGAAGCATTATAAATCAGGGCAATGGATTTTTAAAGCAGGACAGGTAGCACGTCACCTTGTTTATATTAATTCAGGAGTGCTGAAGATTACCATTCCGCATCCAGCAGAAAGAGATATTGTTTACTATTTTATGGAAGAACACCAGTTCATGACATTTTTGTACAGTTTATCCGGCAACGTGCCGACCCAACAAGGATTACAGGCAGCTACGGATGGGGACATATTGGAGATCAACGCTCAGGACTTAAACATCCTTTATCAGCAATTACCTTATTTAAAAGCAACAATCGATGAAATAGCGCAGCTGTCTATGGCGGAAATGGTTACCATGAAAAATAATTACTTGGCAGGAGAAGCTTTACAGAAATACGCTTTTTTTTTAAATAAACAGTCAAATATCGCGCGACAGGTTGCCTTGGTCGACGTAGCCTCCTATCTTGGCATCACACCTCAGTCCCTCAGCCGCGTGCGGAAAAAGTTCGTTTCTAATAAATGATCGTTTACAAGAACTATGTTATTATAACAAAGAGTTTTTAGCACCAATAATGGAGGCGGCCTTTGCACAAAGAATGAGCTCAGACGCTGAAATGTTCGCCAAAAAGGATTTTTGAACATGGTTACTTCAATTATTATACTTACTACATTCGCTACGATCTTCCACTAAATTAGTGTTGATTCAATATACGCTCTAAAAGTTGTAGTTCTTCTACCTAATAAGGACTCCAGATCTCCCGATTGATAGTCAAATTCACCTTCATCAATTGCTACTATCCAGTTCTTCAGAAATTCGGCAACTTTGTGAGGAGTTCCTTTGGCAACCAAGTCGTCAATATATTCTTGTGCTGTAATAGTTAAAAATGGAACAGGTTTTCCTCTTATATCTGAAAGGATTTCAACGATATCAACGAACGAAATAGCTTCACTGCCGCCTAATGAATATGTCTTGTTTTCATGCCCCTCTGTAGCAAGTATTTCGGCATGTGCCTCCGCCAGTTCATCTCTTGTTGCTGGTGCCATTTTCCCATTGCCGGCTGGAACATTTATCCCATTTTTATAGGGGTTGGAATCGTAATAAATCGATAAAACGTCTGTAAAAGGCGGGTGGTAAACGATGGTATGATCGAGCCCGGACGATCTCAATAATTCTTCAGTAAGCAAGTCTGATTCGGTAATTTCAGGCATTATTCGTCCGGAGCCTTCTTTGCGCATGATTGCCATATACAATACATGCTTAACCCCGGCCTGGCGGGCAGCGGTAATTACATTGTTATGTTGCGTAGCTCTATCCGTAAACGCAACTGCACTTGTAAGCATCACTTTATCCACACCTTTGAAAGCACTTAACAGGGAATCATAATCTGAATAATCCCCAAGGCGAACTTCAATGCCTTGGGCAATTAGTTCAGCTGATCGTTCCTTATTCCTGCAAAACCCTATGATTTTGCTTGCAGGAACTCCTTTTTTCAACAGGTGTTTTACTGTGCTTTTTCCAATTGTACCGGTTATTCCCGTTACTAATATTTTTGACATGATTTTATTCACTGAGGTTTAAATAATCTTTGTATTTAATCGCGGAGGCTTGTAGGATCCTTAAGGGTCATCTCAGCTATTTCGTCTTTTCGTTTAAAGGTGACGCCCGGATGCTTCTGCATGTATCCGATCAATTCTGTCGCAGCTTTCACCATTTGGGGTGTGCCGCTGACACGGTCATGAAAGGTCAGGGAGAGTTGTCTGCGTTTAGTTGCTGACTCTTCGTAAAGCTGATCGAACTCCATCTTGATTTGCGTGATGTACTGATCGGGAGAAAAATTTTTTAACTCGATCATGCCCAGATCATTGTTACGAACAGTGTACGGTACCACTGCAAAATCTTTTCCGTTAACTTTGATGATAAACGGCTCATCCCGGCTCAGGTCGTCAATGTGATAGATACACCCCAGTTCCTGTAATATTTTCAGCGTGTTTTCACTGCGTCGCAGAAAGTTAGCATTGTAACCAACCGCTGTTTGTCCGGTTACTTTTTTGATCGCATCCAAACCATCTTTAATGAATTTCTTTTCCTCATCGTAAGACATGTCGTATTCATCTTTCCAGGTCATGCCATGGCCTGAAGCCTCATGACCGCGGTCGAGAATTTCTTTAGCCAGGGAGGGGTTTCTTAAAACGGCGGAACCGACCATGTGCGTGGTGACCTTTATCCCTAATTTATCCCAGTTATCCAACATGCGCGGGATACCTTCTTTATATCCATATTCGTACCAGGTAGTTGCAGGTAGGTCCTTGTAACCAGGCTTCATGTTTGGAGGAAAAGGGCTTGGTGCGTTGTCAGGCTGGCCGCCTGCCTCGAACAGCATGGTAGCTGAAACCACCAGCTTTGAGCCATCGGCCCACTTTGATCGTGTAGGGAGATGACTCTTATTCAGCTTTTCTGCTGCTGCAATTTGATTTACTCCTATCAGGCCAGCCATAGATAGCAAGCCGGTTTGTTTGATGAAATTTCTTCTGTCTGTCATAACAATTATGGTTATTAGCGTACATTGATTAAATTCCCCTTTGCCGTTCCGCTTATCGGTGCAGCGCAGGGGAATTCATCATGCTATTTAGTTAAGAAAAGGCTGATTGAACTTGGCAACAGCTGACTGAGGATCAGCAAAATAATCAGCATATTGCTGAGCTGCTTCGCCAACAAAAATTTCGTAACGGTCTTCGTTAATGCCATTATAAATATCTTCGGCTGCTACAATCGGCGGCAAACCATATTGCTCTCCCCCCATGTCTTTGGTAGCATCGGTATTGATAAGTGATGGCATCACCTCAAATACTTTGATGTTGGTATCGGTTGACAAGGTTAAACGCAAAGCCACAGAATGTGAATGCAGAGCCGTCTTAGCATCCGAATAAGTTGGCAAAACCACCAGAGGGTGGAACGCCACATTTGATGTAATGTTTACAATTGCTGCCTCAGGTTGTTTCTTTAATAACGGCAGTAAGACTTCGATGAGTCTAACCGGTGCGAAATAGTTCGTTTCAAATTCCTCTCTTGCTTTTTCAACTGCATCAGCACCTTCGCCCAACTTATAGACGTAGCCGACACCTGCATTGTTAATCAGGACACTTAGGTCGCTGTAGAAAGTTTCCAGTTTTGCATTGAGCTTTTTAACGGAGGTTACATCTGTAACATCGCAGACAATGTAATTAATGCCCAATTCGTCAGCTGCTCTTCTGAGTTTCTCTTCATTTCGGCCGGTTATTATTACCCTATTGCCTTTTTCACTTAAAAATTTCGCTGTTGCGTAGCCAATCCCTGAACCACCACCGGTTATCAAGACTGTTTTGTTTGTGATTTCCATGACTTTATATTCTGATTTAATATTTAAATTTGCTTGCGATTTGCAAGTAAGCAAAGGTATATTTATTAACTTGCAAATTGCAAGCATTATTTAACATTTTAATGTCATGAAAGAAATTCAGCATAGATCGGACTGCCCTATATCTTTTTCTTTAGATTACTTAGGTGATAAGTGGGTACTGCTGATCCTTAGGGATTTGATTTTTACTAACAAATCCAGTTATGGCGATTTTTTAGCTTCTGATGAAAAGATCGCTACAAATATTCTGGCCGATCGGCTCAAACTGCTCGAAGCTAACAGGTTTATAAAAATTGCCGTATCGCCGGAAAAAAAAAATAAGTTCATTTACAGCCTCACAGAAAAGGGTATTGATCTGATCCCGGTAATTGTGGAACTAATGATTTGGGGATCAAAGTATGATTCGTATGAGATAAAAGGCATTGTAGGAAAATTAAAAGAAGATAAGGAGGGGACTATAAGGGAGATCAAGGCAAAAATATTAGCACGCTAAACAATTTTATCCCTCCCCACAAGTGGAAAACAAAAACAAGTTGACAATTATCAACATTTATAGTTGACAATCATCAACCTATTACTATATTTGCTTTATGAAAAACGAAGTAGAGCAAATTAGAAGTTTTAATCGCTTTTATACAGGCCATCTTGGGTTGTTGAATGAGCACATATTAAACGGGCCATATTCCTTAGCAGAAGCCCGTATCTTATTTGAGATTGGCCTGCGCCAACCCATAGCATCCCAGGAGCTGGCAACTTTGCTCGGTTTGGATAAGGGTTACTTAAGCAGGATAATTAAAATGTTCGGTATAGACGGCGTGATTGAACGTACGCCATCCAGGCAGGACTCAAGGGTGCAATATATCAGTCTTACAGATGAGGGTTCAAGTTTATTGAATGAATTACAAGGCAAATCTGACACACAGATAGAGGCGTTTTTAAAGAAGCTATCGCCGGACGAAACAGGAATGCTGGTCAATTCAATGAGGACCATTGAAAATCTATTATCAGCAGAATACAACAATCAAGTATTGTCACATCAAGTAATATATCGGGAAGGCTTAAAACCAGGCGATGTTGGTTATCTTATATATCTGCATGGTGTGTTGTACGCGCGAGAGTCGGGCTATTCTCAGGAGTTTGAAGGTTATGTAGTGAAAACCTTTTATGAGTTCTTAGAACATTATGACGCCGGTAAAGACAAAATCTGGCTGGCGACTTATAATGAGCAGATCATCGGCTGCATAGCTATCCTATCCAAGCCCGACAATGAGGCTCAGCTCAGGTGGTTTTTGGTACATCCCGTATTCAGGGGTACAGGGGTGGGTAAACATTTGCTGGCTATGGCTCTTGCGCATTGCAAAGAGCAGCAATTTAACAATGTATACCTTTTAACAACAGACGTGCAGCAAAAAGCTATTGCCATGTATAAAAAGGCAGGCTTCCAGCCTTCGGCCTCGATAGAAATGGAGCAATGGGGCAAAACGCTTCGTGAAGAACGCTATGATCTTAACCTGATCAATTAAAATTAACCCCTTTTTTATGAAATACTTAGTAATTGGCGCTGGTGGTACCGGCGGCCTTATAGGCGGCTATTTGGCAAAAAAACAGTATGATGTGACACTTGTAGCACGCGGCGAACATTTGCGAATAATCCAAACCCAGGGGCTTTCTATTAAGACCTACGGTAAGGAACCTGTTAGAATCACTACTATTAAAGCCATCTCAGCGCAGGAAATCGGAGATCAAAAGTTTGATGTCATATTTATATGTGTAAAAGCTTATGATTTGCCGCATATTTTAACGGTTCTAACAAGTGCAGCCCATACCAAGACGATGATCATTCCGATACTGAATTCACTTGGTGCAGGAAGCTATCTTCGTTCTGTGTTGCCCGAATTTCTCATATATGATGGCTGTATTTACATTACCGGTTATATCTCAGCACCCGGAGAAGTAAGCCAGAACAATCAGATCTTCAAAATCTTTTACGGGCTAGACGGGGCTGATTCTAAACCCAATCCGTTGAAAGAAAAAATGGAAAAAGACATGCTGGAATGTGGAATTCAAATTCGTTATAGTTCACTTATCACCAACGAAATATTCCGAAAACTGACCTTTACTTCAGCGTTTGCCTCGTGCGCTGCTTACTACAACAAACAGGCGGCAGATCTGCAATTAAATGGGCCATACCGGCAACTATTTGTTAGTCTGCTTCAGGAATTGAAGCAAATCTCGGATGCGGCCGGCTTTGGTTTGACAGAAAGTTTCTTCGAAGATAATCTGCGGATATTGGATAACCTTTCAGCAGATTTTACCGCTTCTATACAGAAAGACCTACTGCAAAAGAAGCCTGATGAAAGAAATGAGCTCATCTTTGATATGATCAGGTTGGCAAACAAACATGGTGTTCAAATTGCTATTATGAAAAAATTGCCGCGTTTTTTAACTACAAGCAGCTTGCTGTTCAGCGCGCATGAATTATCAGCTTAGATTTCATCTTGTCCGGAGATAAAAAAACGACTATTACATAAAAATAAAATAAATGTCTGCTTGTTGAAAGACTGGGAGATCGATCAATTCTTGAAAACAATCAGGCTCATTCAAACCGCCGATTAGCGCGCTCTACCTATTCAGTAATCTTTCAACTGGCGAAGTGAGACTTTTTGAAAAGGCCTTATAATGTAATTTATGACTATCCCTGGTCTGACGCGCCCGAAGGCCTGATTATAAATGCACAAACAGGTGCCATTATTGATAATGGCCCGGACCAGATTTAAGAGCTATTTTCGTACGCGCAAAAGAGATCATACAACTGATAAACCTTAGGTTGAGAAGTAAGGAAATTGCTCACAAGCTATTGTTGAGCATTCATACCGTTAATAGGCACAGGCAAAACATATTTCATAAATTTAACACGCAACGCAATAAATGGCTGTCGAGTAACGGAAGCAATTGGATTTGGTTTTAACAAATAAGTGTAACCGTTTAACTGAGCTGCGTAATGCGTATTGAATCATGAGAAAGGCGCTTCGATCTCACTGAAGCGCCTTATATCAACTAAATATTCAGGATATGGCTCCTGTTTTCTTTTATTTCCAGATGGGATTTAACCCAGAAATACTCAGGTTAATGAGATTTAATTGCCCGGTTGTATTAATTGCAAGGTTGTTGAAATCCTCGGTTGGAAAATAGATAGCGGTCATGGTGGTTAAACCTCCGTCAGCAAATAACTCAACAGATGACTTGTCGACCACGATATTAATATCTGAATTTTTAGCCGCGGTGAGCCGTGGCGCGGTGAAACGACCTGAAAAGTTTTTTTGAAAATGCAGTTTTCCGGCCTTGGTTCGGTCTATGTAATATTGATCTTTGTCAGGATCATAACCGATTAACAGTTCTTCTCCTTTTGCATTTGACAGCCTGATGCAATAATCTTTTAAGGTGCGAGGTGTCAATTTTAAAATATACCGACTTCCAAGTTTATTGCTATATGATGAAAGATCAAGAGAATGGTTAACTACACGTTGTTTTAACGCGATCGGTTTTTTTGCAATGTTTTTCAGCTCGGGAACCGGATTAGATGCCAGTAAAATTTCTCCTTTGCTTTGTTGCAGGCTAAGTTCACGCGATATGGTCGTAGCATTACGCCAGGCTTTGGTTGGAACCTGGTTGGCGTATTGCCAATTGCTCATCCAACCTAAAAATATTTTACGCTCGCCGGTATTACTCCAGGTAATCCCAGCGTATTCATCAGGACCATAATCCAGCCATTTTGTGCGGGTATTAATAGGAACGAACTTGTTGCCATCAAAGTTTCCTACAAAGTATTGTGTAGCAGAGCCGCCGTTCGGGCCGCCGGGGTTAAGGTTTACGATCAATAACCAATAAGTTTTCCCATTCATTTTTAAAGAAAACAGATCGGGGCATTCCCATACGCCGCCATGCGCACCCGCTTTTATCCCGAATTCACTTTCTTTTTTCCAGTTTTTTAAATCAGGAGCCGAATAGAACGAAATACGATCCTGGGTGGCCAGCGTCATTATCCATTTTTTTTCCGGAGCATACCACATGACCTTAGGGTCGCGAAAATCCCTGATTCCCGGGTTTTTCAATACCGGGTTTCCGCTATATTTCGTCCATGTGGCACCATTATCCAGGCTGAAAGCAAGGCTTTGATTCTCAAAGTCATCTCGTTTTTCGGCCTCTTTTTTCGGATCATGATGGGTAAATATAGCAACCATTGGTATTTGGCCATTTTTACCAAAACCGGAAGTATTGTTGGAATCAACAACAGCACTACCCGAAAAGATGTATCCAAGGCTATCCGGGTATAAAGCAATCGGCAATTCCTTCCAGTGGATCAGGTCTTTGCTTTCTGCGTGTCCCCAGTGCATTGGCCCCCATACGATGTCTTTTGGATAATACTGGAAAAATAAATGATAGGTATGATTAAAATAAACCATGCCGTTGGGATCATTCATCCAGTGCTGGGCCGGCGAAAAATGTTCCTGCGGCCGGTATTGTTCCTCATAAGCCTGGGGAGTCTTCTCCTGCGCATATATTAAGGATGACATGACCATAAATAGCGCAAGTAAACCGAAATTTTTTTTCTTTCTCATAGCAGTATGATGGTTTGACGCGATTCTTATTTTAAGCTGAATGATTTTATATTCTTAAAGGCTACCGATCCGTTGTTTGAAAATATGCCCCAGGATTGATTTTGCATAGAATAGATCCTGGTACTTAAGGCCACTTGGTCATTAACATACAAGGTAGCAATGGAATTCTCAATGATGACCTTAAAGTTATAATCTTTGCCCGCGATAAGTGTGAAGGGAACAGCTGATTCCGTCACCGTATTACCTGACGCTACCCTGTCGCTTTCGATATTTCCATTCTGAAAGCCCAATTTATAGGTTTGGCTGGCATCGCCATTGCTGCCGAGTAAAATACCGAAATTTTGTGGTATTGCTGTAAAGTTGACCGTGCCGCTGATCATGTACGAACCTTTGATGCTACCAAATAAAGCATAGCTTAATAATGAGGTGGAGGTCAGATTGTAATCGCTTCCGGATGTTGTGACATCACTGGTCTTGGTCGATATGGCAAATTTATTCGTTTTAGTAAAGGCCTGGATAACGGCGGCCGGAGCAGAAACAGCTAAAGTGCCATCTGCATTCTGGGTAAGCAGGTGAGTGCTCATATTGCCGGCAAAATCCTTGTTGCCATTGTCAGCAAAACCGCTTTTGGTGGGTACCCAACCAAAAAGATAGCGGTTTTTTCCATCCGACGCTGTTTTGGCGGCATAAAAGTATTTGCTATCCAACAGGTCGTTTGCCGGGGTTATCCACGGACCAGACGGAGAAGTGCTCATCCGGTAATGCGTAGCATTTTCCAGGTTGGTATCAGAAAACACCAGGTACCAATAGTTGCCCCATTTAAATATATCAGGGCACTCCAGCATGTCGTATTTATTGGGCGCGTAGAAAGTACCCTGAAATGCCCAGTTGGGTGATGCCAGGTCTTTGGTTGTATAGTAAACCAGTTCACCAGCATTGTTTTTTCTTGCACCCACCACCATCCAGTATTCTTGTGTGGCATCGTTGAAAAATATATTAGGGTCCCTGAAATTATTAAAATCATATCCGGCCGGCGGCGTAATCAGGAATCCCGCCTTTTTTGTCCAGGTATTCAAATCTGTACTCGTTGCATATAAAATACCTTCCTGGGGCCGGGCGGTATTTAGAAACAGGTAGTTGTGACCGGTATAATAACCGTAGTAGACATTTCCTTGTTTAATCACTGAACCGGTGCCCAAAGTATAATCCTCCTCATCAGCCCTTCCATAACCGATCATTTGTCCCTTGTTGGTGTAGTTCATCAGATCGGTAGTGGAGAATTGATACCAAGGGTGATATTGTGGCGCGTTGTCACGCCAATCCATCAGGAAAAACAAATGAAACGTGCTGTTGTCGTAAAATGGCATGACATCGCCTACGTAACCTTTGAACGGGGCGGGATAGACGGCGAATGCCGGCGCGGACGGATCATAAGATAGCTGTTTAGCGCTGTCTTTCTTGCACGATACCAGTATGGCATTCAGCAAGACAAGTAATATTAATTTCTTCATCATCAAATATTTTTTATAGCCTTACCTCTTAGTGAGGTAAGGCTATACAGTTATTGGGTTAGAATACCAATCGCGTTTTGCGTCAGTTTAATAATGTTTGGTTTGTAAGGGTTGGCAATACTTGGCGTATTGGTATTCGGGTCAGGCTCATTGAACCAATCATAAGCGCCCAAATTGATTACCAGCGTTTTGCCGCTGTTGTTTTTGGAAGGGAATTGGGCGATATTGACCGTGTTGTCCGTAGTTGAACCATCGGTTGATGCCAGGGCTATGCCACCGGTTTGCGCCTGCCAGCCGGCGGTATTGGTGTAACCGCCCCAGTCGCTGACCTTCCATTGCGCGGTATGATTTTCCCTTTCCGTTCCTTTGCCGAGCAAATAAGCTGTAGTAGGATTCGATGGGCTAAGCGTCAGGCCCTGGAACAATGGATTTGAAGCGTTTCCATTAAATGAAATACCCCAGTCGTTGTTCGCATCTATGCCGGGAGAAGCGTCGCCGAAAACGTTGTTCGGGCCTTTACCTTGCGGTATGATGCCTAAGGACGGTAAATATTGTACGGCGTACGTGGTCAGGAAGAAATTTCCGCCCGCTGCGTAGTATGCCTTCAAGGCTGTCAGTACATTCGCCCAGTTAGAGATATCGGGCAATGCCTGGCCACTGTCATAATGCCACCAAATCAATTTGTATTTGCTTAGGTTTACCGCACCGGAGTTGATCTGTTCAAATGAAACATACTCGACATGGGTATAATTGGCAAATAACCAGTCAGCAGCAGCTTTTTCATCGGGATTGGTGATGCCGCTGCGATTAGGGGCCGTTCCTATATAAGCGATGTAAGGTATCGCGGCCAACACCGTAACATTGACCGTATAGGTAACGGAGGTTACGCTGGAAGTCACCGTGTATTTGACCGGCTGGGTAAAATCCTGCGGGTTGCCAATGGCCGGGCTAATGGTTAAACCCGGTGAAAGCGTGATAGACGGCGCGATATGGCTAACACTGGTGCCTGGAGGAACCGTTACTGTGATGGTATGGTTAACATCATTAACTACTCCGCTAACGGTATCAATTTTGAAGCTCTGGAAAGCTTTTTCAACTGATGCCTTAACCGTATAAGTACTATAAATATTCCCATTGATTACCTTGTAAGTAACCGGGAGCGATAGATCCACAGTTTCACCAGAGGCCGGAGAAATGTTTGCGCCGCTTGCCACCATTACAGACGGCTTAATTTTTGTGACATCCGAGCCGAAAGGTAAAACGATACTGATCTGCTTGGTAGTGTCGTTGATCGTCGCGTTTATCCCGTTAGCGGTATATCCTGAAATTTTTACATCAGTATTCAAAACCAGGTCTGACTGGTTTTTTTTGCAGGCTGATATGAATAGGATAAAGCCCAGTATACCGAGCCACATCCGGTTTTTCAATATTGTCGATTTCATTTTTGTCTTTTAATTATTACCAACCTGAATTCTGTTTGTACAGGCCTTTGCTAAAATTGATCTGGTTTTGGGGAATAGGTAAATATTCGTCACGGTTCTTTTTGAAAACCGCATCCTGTAATTGTCCCACCCTCGATTTTTCAGCATTGAAGTAGTTGTTCAGATACTCCGCCGCTATGCCCCAGCGCACAAGATCAAAAAAGCGGTAACCCTCCATGGCAAATTCCATTCTGCGCTCATATCTCATGGCTTGGCGGGCGTAATCATTGGTCCAGTTACAGTTAACGCCCGGTTGATAGGTGCTGATCTTATAGTTTGATGTAGCTCCGCCGCCGGCCTGTTTTAACAAGGCCGTGCTGTTAGCCGCACGCTGGCGCACCTGGTTAATTAAGGGTAAAGCATCCATTTCGCGGCCCAGCTCAATCAGCGCCTCCGCTTTCATCAGTAGCACATCGGGATAACGGATGATCGCCCAGTTTTTGGAACTCGACATAAAAGGTGCAAATTTTTTAAACGCTGGATCATCGTAAGCAACCGTTTCCTTCATGCTCAGCAGCGGACCGTAAACCTGCGGCGCCCTTGACCAGGAAGCCTGGTAAATAAAATCTGTTTTATACTTGTAGGGATGCCCGGGAATGGCAGCCGTATGATCCATTCTCGGATCAAAAGAACTGGTAAAGTAATCACCGCTTGCTTCAATATCCGTATTGTTAAAAGTAGTAAACAGGGGCAATCCGTTGTTATCTGTCTGGAAAGCATTGATCAGGTTATGGCTAGGTACATGGAATCCGCAGCACCCGTATTGGGAAACCATCGGATAATCCAGCGAATGGCCGTTATCTACACGACCCTGCGGGGTACCGTCATTTTGGGAATACTGGATCGCAAACACCGACTCTTTGCTGTTATCAAAAGTTGATAAAAAATTATCTGCGAAATCAGCCAGCAAACCATATTGACCCGAATTGATCACATCATCACACAAAGTATTAACCTGTGTCAGTTTGGCCTTGTCAATGCTGGTTACATTATTATTGTCGTCCTGTGTGTACGCCTGGTAAAGGAGTGTTTTGGCTAGGTAAGCTTCTGCTGCGAATTTATTGGCACGGCCGGCATCGGTTTGTTTGGCAGGTAAATTGGCGGCTGCAAAACTGAAATCATTCGCGATTTTTGTCCAGAGCTGGTCGCTGGTATAGGTCCGGTTGGAAACCGTGTCGTATCCGGCCTTCGGTATGTTTTCATCAATATAGGGTACACGCTTATATAGGATCTTCAGCAGGAAATAGAAGTGTGCACGCAGGTAACGCATTTCAGCCTGGCGTTCCACTTTATTGGGATAATCTGCTGTAGTCATATTATTAATCCGGCCTAAGGCATCGTTTACCCGGTTGACGCCGATATAAAGCCGGTACCATGTATTATCCGTAGTCCCGAGATCGACACGGTTAAGGGAGAACGTTTCATAGGCATGAAAATCGGACACATCGCCGGTTCCGTCGCCACCTTTATAGGCGTCACCACTCCGGATGCTGCCATAAGCCCACATGCTGGTGTAGGGGGCTGCCCAATAGTCGTTGCCCAATGCCGAATAGGCGGCAATGACCATTTTATCGACATTCGTGGAAGTATTTAATTCCTCGCCGGATATTAAACCCTGCGGGGTCTCGTCCAGGTATTTTTTACAGGAAGCAGACAGCAGGCAGATCAGCACTGCGGCCATCAATATTTTTGTTTTCATTTTAATATCTTTTCTCGGTTTAAAAGGTCACATTAATACCCAGGGTGGCAACGATGGGGATGGGAAAGTTATTAACTGCATTTTCCGGATCAGTAGCCGTGTAAGAGTTGCTTTTGATCGTTAAAAGGTTACTTGCCTGGATAAATATACGGGCATCGCGGATCTTAAGGCCCTTAACCGCATTTTTTAGATCGTAACCTAATTGGATATTCCTTAACTTCAGATAAGACCCATTCTCTACAAAATAGGTTGATCCGCGGCCTTCGTTATTACGGTCAACCGTGGTAAGTGCAGGAATTGTTGCGTTTGGATTTTGTGGGGTCCAGGCTTGCAGCACCCTGCTTCCCCAATTCGCACCTGGTTGCAATGACGTAAAATCCGTGAGTACCTTGTAGGTGTTATATACACTGTTACCCTGCACACCCTGTAAGAAAAACGTCAGGTCAAAGTCTTTATATTTGATGCCGGCGTTAAAGCCGTAGCTGAAATTCGGGTCGAAACTGCCAATATAATCCTGATCCTTATTGTCAACCACACCATCGCCATTTAAATCTTTATAGCGGATCCGCCCAAGGCCTTTGCCGGGCTGTGCAGGAGAGTTATCTACTTCTGCCTGGGTGCTAAACAGTCCGTCAGCGACATAGCCAAAGATGGAATTTACTGACCGGCCTAAAATGGTCTTGTCCGTTCCGTTACCCGGATAAGAGGTAAGTACTGCTTCCGGCAGTTTTGTCACTTTATTGCGGTAAGCAGAGATATTAGCAGAGATATTAATGCTCAGATCCTGGCCAAGGTTAGTGTTATAATTCACTATAGCCTCAAACCCGGTGTTTTTAACCGAAGCCCCGTTTGCAGTCTGGTTTCCGCCTTCACCGATTACGGCCAGGTATGCCGGCGTGATCAGGATATCGGTCGTGTTCTTGATAAAGTAATCAAAAGAACCGGTAAGGGCATTGTTAAACATACCGTAATCCAACCCAAAGTTGTTCTGCGTAGCGGTTTCCCATTTCAGGTTAGCGTTGCCCTGCTGGGTTTGTACATAGCCCGAGGGCAGTTGCCCTGTACCCGCACCGGAGATGTCATAAGCGGTACCTCCATCAAATAAACCGGTAATGTTGGTGCCGTAAATCGGGGCATATAAGGTATTAATAGCATAATTCGGAGCTGACTGGTTTCCCGTCTGCCCCCAGCTATAACGCAATTTCAAGTCGGAAATTAAGGATATTTTGTTCTTGAAAAAAGATTCTTCACTTAATCGCCATCCCAAAGATGCGGCCGGAAAATAGCCGTAGCGGTTATTAATACCGAACTGGGATGACCCGTCCCGGCGTAAAGTAACAGAGGCCAGGTAACGGTCATTATACACATAATTGGCTTTTCCAAAAAAGGAAAGCAGTGAATTGCCTGCCCCGCCGCCACTATTGAGCACATTGGTTGTGCCTGCATTAAGGTAAGCATAGTCATAGTTTTCTATGGCATACCCCTGTCTGCTGCCCGAAAAGTTCTGATTGATCACTTTAATCTGCTCATGTCCAAGCAAAAAGTCAAGCTTGCTTTTTTTGAAACTCAGATTATAGGTCAGGGTATTTTGCCAGGTTAAACTGCCGTCATAGGCTGCGCCGGTATTGACCAGGTTAGACGGGTCGTTTAAAAAGCCGGAGATATATGATTTACGGATGGTGCGGGCGTAGTTGATTGCATAATCTACGCCAAAATTTGACCTGAAATGCAGGTTTGGTAAAACGGCCAGATCCGCGAACGCATTTCCAAATACCTTTCCAAAATTGTTTTTATTTTGTTTATTATCCTCAATCAAACGCAAGGGGTTTTGCCTGTCGGCCATGCCGTTTGAAGGACCGCCCCAGCCGCCATTGATGTCATAAACAGGGGTAGCCGGTTCATCAATCAATGCCAGGCTGGTAATATCCGTGGTCGGGAGTAATACATCCCGCATATAGGTAGCATTGAAGTTCTCCCCAATCTTTAACCGGTTATTGAAAAAGTTATAGTCAGAATTAAATCTTGCCGTAATTTTCTGGTCACGCGATTCTTTAATAATGCCCTGGTTATCGTAATACCCCAGAGAGAATAAAGAATTGCCTTTGTCACTGCCGTTAGAAACGGTCAAATTATAGGATTGTAAAACAGAGGTTCTGGAAATCTCATCAAACCAGTGAGTGTCCGCGGGTTTTAAGGTATGTCCGGCATCCAGGAATTCCGGCAATAATACCTTATTTAAAACCGGGTTATTATAGTTACCATTCCAATCGTATTGGTAGGTGCTGTTATTATTCGGGTTGGATCCGTCGTTGACAGCCGCCCGCCAATATGCTTCACCACGCTGCTGTGTGTTAAGTACATCAAGCTTGCTGCCGTAAAACTGAAGTGAGGTTGTTGCCGAAAAGTTAATACGGTTGGCTCCTGTCTTTCCTTTCTTGGTAGTGACGATGATCACACCATTGGCAGCCCTTGACCCGTATATTGAAGCCGATGCCGCATCCTTTAATACCTGTATCGACTCGATATCCTCCTGGTTTAATTCCTGTAAGCCCCGGGTGGTCGGTACGCCGTCAATGACATACAGAGGGTCGGTATTGTTTAAAGTCCCGATCCCCCTGATCCTTACGGCAACGTTGCCTGCAGGTGATCCGTCCGTCGATATGGTGACGCCGGGAATACGGCCCTGAAGTGCCTTAATTGCATTGCCGGCTGGGATATCCCGGATATCTTTTACATTGACAACCGTCACCGCGCCGGTGAGGTCTTTCTTACGTTCCTGTTGATAGCCTGTAACCACAACCTCATTGAGGTTATTGGATACCATATCGAGTGTGATGTTAGCCGACCTGGTTTCGGCAGTGATCAGCAGACTGCCCGGTTGCGCACCGATGTAGGTAAATTTCAGGTTCTGGCCATTCTGTGCAGCGATGCTAAATTTACCTTTGTTGTCGGTTGACGCAGATTTTTGCGTTTCGAGTACAGTGACGGTCACCGCTTCCAGCGGGTGCCCGGTTTGATCACTGACTGTCCCGGTAATCGTTCGGGACTGCCCATAGCTTATGCCGCAGCAGGCATAAAGAAGGGCACATAGTAGTAATAGTTTTCTCATTTCTCGGTTGTTTGGTTGATATTGGTTATATAGGCTCTTTTAGAATATTTTATTTCGGAATGCGATGTATTCGTCCAGGGTATATTCGGGACACCCCCCTTTTTTTGTTGCAATAAAGCCACCCATCGCTATCGCATTTTTTAATAATGTCTGTGGTGTTTCTCCCAGGTAATGATTCGCGATAAAAGCCGCCAGAAATGAATCTCCGGATCCAATGGTATCAGCTACCTCCACCTCTTTTCCCGCAACGTGATAAGCCTTATCCTGATTGTAGTAGGAAGCGCCAAATTCGCCTTTGGTAACGATGATCTCCGGGATATTAAAATGATCCTGGATAAAACGGATCTGGGCTGCCTCGTTCCAGTATGATCCCCTGAATAATACCTGTGCCATTTCCAGTTCGGCCTGGTTAAATTTAACGATGTCGGCTTTTTTCAGGAGATCTTCCAGCAGGTTGCGGTTAATAAACGGGGGCCGCAGGTTGATATCAAAAACTTTGATAGCATCACTCTCCAACAACTCAAACAACGTATCGCGCGAAACACTATTTCTCGATGCCAGGCTGCCAAAAACAAAATAACTGGATGGTCTGATCTGCGTTTTGATCGTTTGACTGTTAATGATGAAATCCCAGGCCACCGGAAAAATGATCTCATAAGATACTTCATTACCGTTATTCATTTTGGCAATCACTTCGCTGGTCGGGTAATCTGCATCTACCTGTAACAAATTTCTATTAATGCCCCACAGGTCCAGCAGGTTTTCGAGTTTCTGGCCATTTTCATCATTACCGATTTTACTCACCAGGCTGGTTGGCATCCCCAGTTTATTCAAGTGGTACGATACATTAAGTAAAGCCCCACCGGGCTGCGGTCCATCAGGCAAAACATCCCAGAGTACTTCGCCATAGCAAATGGCAGGTGTAGTTGTATTTGTTTCTAAATTCATTATCGTAAATATTAATGCATGACCATATTCGTTTCAATCTGCTCTAATGACCTGCCTTTTGTTTCAGGCATAAACCTCCAGACAAAAATCAACTGGCAGATCATCATGGTACCAAAAAAGGAGAAGGTTACTGTACCGCCCAGCTTCTCGGCGAAATAAGGAAAGGAAAAAGCGATCAGTGCTGCCATGATCCAATGCGTAGAACTACCGAGCGTTTGGCCTTTTGCGCGAACCTGGTTCGGAAATATCTCAGAAATAAATACCCAGATAACCGCCCCCTGCGAAAAAGCAAAAAATGCAATGAACACCATCATATAGGCAGGAACGGCAAATCCGTTAAGCTGACCGGAAAAAAAGGTGTAGGCAACCAGGAAAAGAGAAACGATTAATCCAACAGATCCGATCAGCATTAATATCCTGCGTCCTACCTTGTCTATAATATTAATAGCGAGCAAGGTGAATATAAAATTGATGGCACCGAGGCCAACGGTTGATAACAGGGATGAATGTGCACCAAGCCCTGCCATTTCAAATATTCGCGGCGCATAATAAATGATGGCATTAATGCCTGATACCTGATTGAAAAAAGCGAATAGAATAGCCAGCACAACAGGTGTCTTATATTGACCTGAAAAAAGGCTCTCATTTTTACCCTGATCAGTCAGTTTAGAGGCACTGATCGCAGCAAGTTCAGTGTCACAGTTCAGCGGGTTAATGATCCGCAGAATTTCCAGGGCTTTGGCAGTCTGGCCTTTTTTGAGAATAAGCCAGCGCGGGCTTTCCGGTATAAAATAGATCAATATTAAAAATAACAGCGAGGGAAACGCCTGGACGCCCAGCATCCAGCGCCAGGAGGCTTCACCACCCTGGCTGATGAGGTAGTTGGAAAGATAAGAAACCAATATTCCTAATACAACATTGAATTGGAACAAGCCAACCAGCCTGCCCCGGCGATCGGCAGGTGATACCTCTGATATATAAATAGGAGCTGTTACGGATGAGATGCCTACACCCAGCCCGCCAAGCAACCTAAATACTAAAAATATATACCAATTATCAGCAAAGGCGGTACCAATAGAAGAGAGCAGGTAAGCCGCGGCAACGAAGTACAGTGTGTTTTTTCTTCCAAACCGGTCTGACGGACGTGCACCTAATAAAGAACCGACGACTGTGCCTATTAAAGCGATAGAAATGGTAAGACCGTGCTCCACTACGGATAAATGCCAGAATTGTTGGATTGATTTTTCAGCGCCTGATATCACTGCAGTATCAAACCCGAACAGGAAGCCGCCAAGGGCTACGACCATGGACCAGGCCAGGACGGAGTGTTTTCTCATAAATTATTGGTGTTAATTGGTTAACAGTTCGAAATTAGGCCGATTACAATACAGCAGGTGAATGTTTTTGTACCAAAAATCTCAAAATTTGAACATTTTTATAAGTAATTGATTTTTAATTATTTAAACTAAAAAAAACAGTGGGTAATTGTAGAAATCTTTGTTTTTGTTACGCCCATCTCTTGTATGGTTACATATTTCTATACAGGATGCATCACCCTTTGAAAGCACAATTTTGTTATGCCGTTTCGTTATGGTTATTTTTACGATAGAAACATATCCCGCCAACCAATTGCGGAGATCTTGCCGGCTATTTTTTGACTATATTCCAATTATGTATTACAATTTATATGAGGTATTTTAAGACCATATTGTCACTTGTTCTTATTTTTTTCGTTTTCGGGTGCAGGCCGGTTAACAAAAAATCACAATATATTATAGGTTTTTCGCAATGCGTGGGGTCTGACCAATGGCGAAAGACAATGCTGGAGGAGATGAAAATGGAGCTTTCCTTACACCCTGGAGCTGACTTTATTTACGCAGATGCCGGCGGGAGCAGTAATAAGCAGGTTGCCCAGGTAGAGAAAATGATGGACGAGGGCATAGATCTGCTCATCATTTCACCCAATGAAGCCCGGCCATTAACCAGAATAGTAGAACAGGCGTATAATAAAGGTATTCCGGTGATTGTCATAGACCGAAAAACCTCTTCACCGTTATATACTGCTTATGTGGGTGCAGATAACTATCAGCTTGGCTTGATGGCGGGTACCTATGTTGGCGCTTCATTGAAAGGCAACATCAATTTATTAGAAATTATGGGGCTTCCCGGTTCTTCGCCTGCCATCGAACGAGACCGTGGTTTCGAGGATGGAATCCGCAGATACAAAAACATCAGTATAGTAAGCAAGGTCTATGGAAATTGGCTCAAAAAAGATGCGGAGGACCAATTAGTCAAAATAAACAATCTCCTTCCTAACGTTAATGCGGTATTTGCGCATAATGACGTTATGGCCAGCGGCGCACGCGAAGTGTTCAACCGGCAACGCTTGCCGCATCATACCAAGATTATCGGCATTGATGCCTTGCCTGGGCCAGGCGGAGGCCTGCAGATGGTTTCCGATAAAATCCTGGATGCCAGTTTGCTTTACCCTACCGGTGGAAAAGAAGCCATTACCACCGCGTTCCACATCCTTAATAAAGAATCTTTCGAAAGAGAGCATATTCTGCAGTCGCTGGTGATTGACTCCTCCAACGTACAATTAATGAAAATGCAATGGAGCAGGATTAACAGCCAGCAAAAGGATATTGAAAAACAAAAAAGATTGCTGGAGGAACAGGAAGCGGTTTATAATAACCAGCAGGTTGTACTTAACGTTATCATCATCACATTGGTTCTGGCCATAATTCTGGGAGGGCTGGCATTCTACTTCCTGATGGAAAACCGGAAGATCAATAGAAGCCTGGAGGTAAAAAATGCCGAGATTTTGGAACAACGTAACCAACTAATGGAAATGTCGGTGCGGGCGGAGGCAGCGACAGAAGCGAAACTCAATTTCTTCACTAACATATCACACGAATTCCGTACGCCATTGACGCTAATGTTATCACCAATAGAAGAACTTTCTCAAAACGAAAAGATCATCACGATTGCAGGGCGTCAGCTTAAAATGGTGCATCAAAATATTTACCGTTTGCTTCGCCTGGTTAACCAGTTGATCGATTACCGCCGGGTAGAATACGATAAGCAGCAATTGCAGGTTTCAGAGAACAATCTGGTCGAGTTTTTAAGAGATATCGTAGAAAGCTTCACGCATCATGCCGGTAAATTAAATATCAACCTTAAATTTTCACACGCGGAAAAAGAAATCAGATCATGGTTTGATGTAAATATGCTTGATAAAGTGTTTTTTAACCTGATATCCAATGCGATCAAGTTTAGTCCCGAAAAGGGACAGATCCGCATTGATATCAGAAAAGACGAATCTCAGGTTTATATTGACGTAGCGGATAGCGGGGTTGGTTTGAGCCCGGATGAGGAACTTAAAATATTTGACCAGTTTTATCAGGTCGATCATCACAAAGGGCAGGGATCGGGTATCGGACTTTCACTTTCCAAAGACATTGTTCAGCTTCATGGCGGCACGATTGATGTTCATAGTCAAAAATGGAAAGGAACTACCTTTACCGTTACTTTACCATTGGGAGCGCTACAGTTTAATGAGGAACAAAAATCAAATACGCCCCTAAGCCACGATGAAATAAGTGAAAAGTCGAAGATCTACCAGGCTGACCTTGAACGAATAGGTAACCTGGAATTAAATGAGGCGTTTGTTACTCCTAAAGAATATTCCGTGTTGCTGGCAGAAGACAATGCCGAACTGCTTTCCTACCTCAAGGAAAAATTATCCGAACAATATGATATCTATACAGCGGCTAATGGTAATGCGGCTTTAAGTGAGGCCTTTGAAAAAGTCCCCGACCTCATTATTGCAGATGTAATGATGCCAGGTATAACCGGGAAATTACTCGTAGAAAAGCTAAAATCAGATTTGCGTACTTCTCATATACCTGTGATATTACTTACCGCACAGGCAAGTGTGGAGCAACAAATTGACGGACTGAAATCCATGGCGGATATGTATATCATTAAACCGTTTAATTTTGCATATCTCCTGGCCAATATCCAGAATCTGATCAGGAACAGGTTGATATTAAAAGAGCATTTTTCCAGTGATATTAGTAGTGGCATGGATAAGCTTCCGCATTCAAAAGGTCTCGACAAAAAGTTTGTTAATGACTTTTCAGGAATAGTTGAGCAAAACCTGTCTAATGAGCATTTCAGCGTTGATGATATCTGTAAAATAATAGGTATCTCCAGAGTGCAGCTTTATCGCAAAGTAAAAGCATTGATGGGCTGTAGTATTACCGATTACATCTTGAACCGGCGTTTGAAAAAAGCCAAATACCTGCTCACCAACGAAAACTACACCATTGCGGAAATAACCTATATGATCGGCTTTTCTAATCCGAATTATTTCGCAACGGTTTTTAAGGCAAAATATGACTGTACGCCAACCGAATTCAAAAAGAACAAGTTTCATTAACGTTTGAGAGCAATGCAGATAACCGCCTGGTCCTATTTCAAAGTATTCGTAGTCCGGATCCTTGCCCACTATTGCTCCCCAGACTGAAAACTATAAAAAAGCGGCCTGAAAAATATTATAAACAATAATTTGGATTTGTGCTCAACCTAGAATACTGGACATAATTCGAACCATTTGGTAGAGCAATTAACGCTGTTAAATGAATTAAAAGTGCTTAAAAGGTTGATGTTAGTCAATGAATAACGCCTATATCTCTATTGGTATCTTGATGGAGTTGATATCATTTCACTAATTACTTCGCTTATTTATTTCTGTGTTATAAATAGGTTGCAACAATTGAAAAATTGTTCCGATCCTCTTTATAATGAAATGATAATTCATTTCGACCATCTGATGGTTAGTCAAAGATCCCTCATGAAAACACATATTCTAATATCTGCGGGCAATTAATTAAACCAGGAGTTATCAAACTATTTTTTATGTATCCTGTTGTTCGATTTATAATAGCTATATAGATATAGCAAGTACTGTTAATTTATGGATGATTTTTTAAAGCGTTTACCGCACACCGGACAAACAGATATCCGGTTATTTGCTGCAGCGGTTAGCGCCTCGAATAACGGCGTCGTGATCACCGATCATACCCAGCCGGATGAACCAATTATTTATTGTAATAAGGCCTTTGAGTCCATGACAGGCTATACTAATAAGGAGATCATTGGGCATAACTGCCGTTTTCTTCAGGATGGTGATGACGGCCAGAAAGCGCGACAAATTCTTCGTGAGGCGATAGAAAAAGGTGAGCACTGCTCGGTGGAGATACGGAATTACAAAAAAGACGGACGGCTGTTTTGGAATGAATTGACCATATCACCAGTAAAAGATCAGGATGGAAACGTCACCAACTTTATCGGAATTCAGAATGACATTTCACGCCGGAAAGAAGCGGAAGAGGCCTTAATTATAGAAAGAGATAATTTAGAGGAGCGCGTTTTAGAACGCACCGAAGATTTAAAGGAAAGCGAAGCCTATCTGGCCAGTATTATCGAAACGGTGCGCGAAAGCCTGGTTGTTCTTGACCGTGACATGCAGGTATTAAGTGTCAACGAACATTTTTGCCGTTTTTTTAAATCGGTAGAAAAGGACATCAAAGGGAAAGTGCTTTTTGAGCACAATAACGGCCAGTGGAACCTGCCTGAGTTAAAAAACCTGTTAATTAACGTGCTGCCAAATAATAATCCTTTTGAAGGTTTTGAAATAGAGAACGAGTTCCCTAAGATAGGGCGTAAATTACTGGTGCTTAACGCGCGGCAAGTCACTCTGAAGGGTAAATACCAGGACAGAATACTTTTGGCTATCGAAGATATTACGGAGCGCCGGGAAATTGAACAGCGTAAAGAAGATTTTATCAGTATTGCCAGTCACGAAATGAAAACTCCACTGACCAGTATTAAAGGCAATCTGCAATTATTACAGAGAAAAGCGCAGCAAAACAATGATACACAGTATCTAAGCGGTTTTGAAACAGCGGTTAAATCTGTTGCACGTTTGGAAAGGCTGATATATGACCTGCTCGACGTTTCAAAGATCCAGGCGGGCCGGGTGGCATTTAATTTTACGACGTTTCAGCTTGATCGTTTAATAAACGAAGCAGTGAGTGGCATCCAGGCAACTACCATTACCCATAATATTAAAGTCACAGGATCAGCAAATATTGAAGTCACTGCAGATTTTGGGCGATTAGAACAGGTATTACTTAATTTATTGAGTAACGCAGTAAAGTACTCTCCTGACGGGAAAGATGTTACCCTTCATACGATTATTCTGCCTGATTATGTAAAAATTTCAATTACCGATAAAGGGGTTGGCATTCACGAGCGTGATCATAAGCGAATTTTTGAGCGCTTTTATCGGGCTGATCAGATCTCGGAAAAGTTCCCCGGCGTGGGGATCGGCTTATATGTTAGTAATGAGATCATCAAAGAACATAAAGGCACCTTATGGGTAGATAGCAAGGAAGGCGAAGGTGCTATATTCAGTTTCACTATTCCTATTCATCATTAATATGGGCAAAATTTTGGTTTGTGACGATGAACAGGAAATATTGGACATCACCCAATTAATACTAGAAGATTCAGGTTATGAGGTAACTGCTACAATTAACAGTAGTGAAGTTATTTCGCATATTGAAAATCAACATCCCGACATTTTACTGATCGATCTCTGGATGCCAGGCTTATCAGGTGACCAGGTCATTTCGCAGCTTCGGAAAAACGTTAATATTGTCAATCTCCCGATCATTGTTATTTCAGCCAGTAAAGACGGGAGAGCCGTAGCATTTGCTGCCGGTGCAGATGATTTTTTGGAAAAACCTTATGACATAGACGCCCTGTTAACAATGGTAGCAAAGCATCTGGAAACCTCCCGTCAGATTTAAATTTTAATATTTTTCGAAAAACTGTTGTTTAATTTAAAGTACACTTCTATACACCAATGCTTTATGATTTAATCAAATAATTTACACTTAACCCTAAGGATTTGAGTTTATTGAACGTTAAAACATTTTGTTTATATTAAAAATCTTAAAGGGTACGGCATTTGTTGTACATTGAGCATGAACGCCACGCCTAAAAGAATACTCGTAATTGACGACGACGAAGATATTTTAGAGATACTGAATTTAATATTTCAGGAGGAAGGGTATGACGTTGTTTTATCCAACACAGGGGAAGCTGCTGATCATATTCATATCATTCACCCCGATCTCATCTTGCTTGATGTACGAATTGAAGGTTCGCCAAAAAGAGGTGATGAAATTTGTGCTGAAATTAAAGACAGGTATAAAGAGGAGCCAATGCCAATCATTTTGGTTTCTGCTGAAACAGACTTAAAAATGCTTGCTAATGAATGTGGTGCCGACCTGTATATCAATAAGCCTTTTGACATTTTTCAGTTGCTCAACCATGTAAAAAGTTTTTTATAATCTCTTGAGGTAATACTTAAATCAAGATAATTCCTGCGAGTTTTTGATAGGTTTATTATCTTTGAATTTATGCTGACCCTATGGAAGAAAATCAAAAACACCAGCAACCAGGTAAAATCAGCCTTGGCCCCAAAAAAATAAAGACTTACTTCGTTAAGCATTTAGATAAGATCTATTCAGCCAAAGCACATTTGGTACGTCACTTACCTCAGATAGCTGAAGGCGCTCATTTCACGGATCTTCGTCAGGCTATAATGGAAACATTAGAAGATGTTGAAAAGCAAATGGCCAGGATGGAGATCATCTATAACATTCTTGATGCGGAAATTTCAAAAGGCAACCATAGTGGACTGACAGGTCTCGTTGACGATGCGTTCGAGGATATCAAATTACACAGCGGCGACCCGGAACTTCGTGACCTGTCCATTGCATTCTACATGCAAAACATCGAAAGTATGGAAATGGCCTCCTTTCAGGTTTTACAAATGGCTGCGGTAAAGTTGAAAAACAAACAGATCAAGCAATTGATCAAAGAAAATTATGATGAAGCAAAAGCCGACCGTACCTTGTTATTATTAATCACGGCCAAGTATATTACAGCAAAGGAATAAAAACATCAGGCGATCGGGAGTGTGAACTTAAACGTACTGCCTTTTCCAATTTCGCTGTCTACCCAGATCTTGCCGTCGTGCCTTTGAATTATTTCCGAGCATAGATATAAACCTATTCCGAAACCGGTTACTTTTTCTGTTTCTTTACTTTCTACCCGGTAGTGGGGCAGGAAAACTTTTTCAACGGCTTCTTCAGTGATACCCATACCTTCATCCTGGATCCCTATTACTACTTTGTGTTCTTCCCTGCTGCATGTAACGTAAATAGCGGAACCTTTATCTGAATATTTAGCAGCATTACTCAGGAGATTGACAAGGACTTGTTCGATCTTATCCCGGTCAGCATTTATTTCTATATTGTCACACGGTGCTACCGTAATGTGATGAGAAGAGGTTATAAAAAGTGTTTCCTCGACGACTTCTTTAAGCAGGTTGTCCAAGCTGAAGGTCTGTTTGTTAATATGGATCTTTCCAACTTCCGCGCTCGATAAATTAAGCAGGCTGTTGATCATATTCAGCATTTTTCTCACTTGCTTATCCACTTTGGTTAATGCGCCGACAGCGAAGCTATCCTTTTGTTTCTGCGCCCAGGTTCCAAGCATTTGAACATAAGCCTTTAAAGCGGTGAGCGGAGTTTTCAATTCATGGCTAACCATTCCGATGAATTTACTTCTTTTGAGTTCATTTTTCTTTTGCTCGGTAATATCCATCACCAACCCCGAGAAGTAAGTTGTATTCTGGTCGAAATTTTTAAAGCCTCCAGTGATACTCAACCACCTGTTCTGTTGGTCATGATAACCGATAATAGGAAATTCTACATATAAACTACTTTGTACCTGAAATGCATTTTCAATAGCCGTAATTGTATTCTGACGGTACTTTTCCAATACCTGTTTCATGGCCACCCCAACAGAGATTTCTTCGTCCGCTCTGAAGCCGAATAGCTCTTTGGTTCGATTAGATGGCAAAAATTCCTGCGTTGCTGCATTTATAAGCCATATACCGACATTAGCTGAGTCAATTGCGATCTGGGCGGCGTCTATTTGCGGAAGTTTCCCGGCCTGGTAACCCCCAGGAATATCTTCGGCAAAGTCGGTATTGCTATTATTACTCAAAGCGTTCAGCAAGTTATGTGTTTTGCAAAAATACCATATTTTTAGTAGACAAACAGGCATCTTTCTTTCAGGTAAAATTACATATCTGCCGCTTCATGATAGTTAAAGTTGATCGTCAGGTTTAAGGTCGGCGTATTTTTCTATGATCCGCGTGGACTTTTCAGTGATCTGCCTGATGATCCCGTCCAGTTCGTTCGCAGATACCTGCATGTAACGGATGATATCATCCCGTTCTTTGTTATCGGCGGCGTCAGGTAACATTGGCAGCAAGCCCATTAGCCGGGCTAAAGGGGCGCGTACCATATGTGACTGTATCCAGGATATCTCTCGGAATGTCTTATTTTGCTCTTCCACTGACCGGAGATATAATTTCCGGGCGGTCACGTCCCTGCCGGTAATACAGGCGCCAACGATCCGTTCGCCCTCGCGTACCGGCGTTAGCGTGTACCTGATCCAGCTGACTGTACCGTCTGTGCGGAACATTCGGTCATAATCCACTGTATCACCTTGATAGACTTGATTGATGATTCCTTGGAAATAAGTCAACCGGGAGGTATCCACGTAGTCAAATATACTGCGCCCGATCTCGAAAGGGCTCTGGTCACGGTTAAATTTCATTGAATTTGATGCCTTGGGATTAAACAGCTTAACGAGGCAGCGCTCATCCAGCAATACAAATCCGTCGATCGCGCTGTCAAACAGCGCCCGCAGGTTACCTTCCGACTCTTTGACCTTGCAATTCGCCTCGAACACCTCCAACTGGTGTTCCAGTTGGGTAGTGATATCCGTGGCTTGTACTAGCCTGACCCGCCGACCGTCCAGGTTAAGCAGATTGCTTTCAACCTGCACGTAGATCATATCGCCGTTTTTATTCAGGTGCTGTGACACACCGCCATAATACTGGCCAGTATTCCTATTGGTGCGAACGAGTTCAGCTGTCTGGGCGATAGCCCCGGCGGGCCTGATCTCCATGATCGTCATGCTTAGAAATTCTGCTTTCGAATAACCGTAATTTTTGACCGCCGCTTCGTTGACATCGAGGAACTTGAAAGTATCGGTATCGAACAGCCACATCGGCAAGGGGCTCTTATAAAAGATCTGCCGGTAGCGTTCCTGGAGCTGAGTCTTATTGGTGATTGTTAATTGAAGGCCCTGAAATATCTTGTCGATCAGGAGCACGATAATGATACTTGCAAAAACGAGATTGGCGCTGAAAGCCATCCATTTACCGGGACTATATTCTGTTATAAGCGCTGAATGAAAAAGCCGGAAGGCGATGATGAAAGCGAACAATGCCAGCAAGATCACATTGGACAGCACAGAAAAATAAGCGTAAGGTATCGGGAATATCAAGGCAGAGAGTACTGTAATAAAAAAAAGATAAAAAACACCCGGACCAAGATACCCAAGCGTATTGATCAGGAAAATAGCTAAGATATAAAAAACGGTGATCACGCCGATCTTCCGGTAGCGCAACTGGAAGTTTGGCATAAAAGTAACCAGCATGATCAGTCCGAAGCTGAGCAGGTCGACGAAAGCTATAGCCTGGAAACCGTCCTTTAATGCCATAAACACTCCGGGTACTAAGGCGATCAGACTGATCGGCAGACAATAGATCAAAAAATTACAAAATAACTGATCCTGCCAGTACCTCAAGTCACGGTCATCGTTTTCTGATGAGCCAGCGATATTAGTCCTTATGGCGGATTCATAAATACGTAAAATTCGCTTCATAATGTGTTTTACGGAACGGAGCAGCTGGGAGTTCGGAACAGCGTTGCCATCCCTGCTAATTTAATAAAATCCCTGACAGCGCGCAGACTATTCGAGCCATTAAGACATGTAGAGCGATCTGGTATCACTTGAGGTCAATAAAAACATCAGGTCATTATTGCTCACGAATCCCTTAAATTTTATCATCTACCACAGGTATGAAATTAAAGGTATTTTCCCGTATACTTGAGTGTAACACGAAGTTACCCTATGCAAGAAACCGTAACAGGACTGTAACAGTCGGGCATTTGTTATTTATAAAGTGATTATTAATTAAGCGATTATAGATGTTTACGCTCTCGCTGTTAATCAGAGGGTCGCTTGTTCGAGCCCAGCTTCAGGAAGAAATAAAAAAAGGATATAACTATGGCGGTAGTCCCGAAACTGGGCTCGAACCGATAGCCAAATAGCGGAGAATGTTCTCAAATCACTCATCAAGCGGTTAGACTTTAGTTCTGTTAAGTACAATAAGACCATCAAAACTTAATATTTAAGTTGCTTCGATATTCTTCCGTTTTCGAAATGCGAATTTTACTTAAATTATTAACTTTAGGTTAAAGTCTAACCTATGCGAGAACAATACTTCAAACACCGGGCACCTTTTGATTTTAACAAAGAGTCCAATGATATAGGCCGCCCATTTTTTTGGAACAAAAAAGTTGAGGACAACCACTTTCTTAACCTACTTTATCGGAAGAGTGAACAACAATTTGATGAAGTGTATAACTACCATCTGCAATTCTTTCTATCTGAATACGATGATGCAACTCAGCAGGAGTTCTTCAGGTATGTGTGGGAGGTTATACAGGATGCCATTGCTCAATTAAGACATAAAGACAGATATAACTCTGACCATGCCGACAACTTCCGGAATAAATTTCACCTTAACCGGTTTACAGAATATCTTCAAAGCATTGATGAGTGGAACCTTGGCCGTACCCATGCTGAGATTATCGCAGAGAAGGAAGGTCAGATCAAAATTCTCAAAGAACAAGTGCAACGCCTGATGGATGAGCGCAGGCAGGCGGAAAAGTTAGATACTGATTACCCGATCAATATTGCCAGCGGTCATTTCCTCACTGTGGTTGATCTTTTCAAGAAGATCGAGGCACTAAAAGTTGGCGATAAGGAACTGGTATTTTCACAGATGCCCATCACCTGGGCCAAACTGATCTGCCGGTACTTTCAGGAAGACGGTGAACCGATTAAATTAGATCGTGTACGGCGCTATTACCCGCGTGACGCAAGTAACCCGAGCGGCAGGTCATCTGCTATTCCCCCGGAAAATCAGCACTTCAACATCACTCAAGCAAAACGCAGGGCAAGTTAAGAACGGATTTTAGGTTCACTTATCTTTTGCAGGCAAACGTTAACAATTGCCTCGAAACTATTCAGTACACTCTTTTTCAGCACTATGCTTTGGCTGCCGTTACCATAGCTTGGCCTACGGTAATGAAAAATATCGCTTTGCCCACACCTTTGCTTAGTACCCGGTATGGGCGGTACAAGTATTAACTAATGACTAACGAAGGAGGCGATTATGCAAGCAAGTGAACTGATCACTAAAGGAGATCTGAATGAATTTAAAAGCGAACTGTTAACAGAGATCAAAAGGCTGGTTCAAGTGGATGGCCAGGGCCATTCCAAAAAATGGCTCAAAAGTAACGAAGTAAGAAAGCTGCTGAAAATATCACCAGGCACCTTACAGAACCTGCGCATCAACGGGACATTGAGTTATACCCGCATCGGCAGCATCATGTATTACAAGCTCGAAGATATTAACAAGCTATTGGAAGGAGGCCTGCAATGAGTGATCCTAAAATTGTGGCCAGTGAACTTGCCGGTTACAGTAAGCTGCTCAAACGCATGAGCACGGATGGGCGGCTGAATACGACACACATCAGCTTGTTCAGCGCTTTATTTGTCCAATGGCAGCGCGGTGGTTTTAAAAGCCCGTTTTCTGTTACCAGAAAGACGCTGCTGGCTTTTAGCCGGATAGCATCGATTGCGACGTATCACAAGTGTATCAAAGAACTTGACGAATATGGTTACATCAGTTATCAGCCCTCATACCATCCAAAACTCGGCAGCCAGGTTTACTGGGCTGCCGGTTGGGAAGTGTAGACCGATAGTCAGATATTCAGCTATACGAATTCGGTGCAGCCCTTGGCTGCACCGTTCCTGATTTGCTTCGCAAATCAGGATGAAAAGCGGTAGTCGCTACGCGAAAGCGGAGGGAGCAAGGGAGCAAGGGAGCAAGGGAGCAAGGGAGCAAGCGGAAGTTGGGCAGAGCCCTACTTTGCTTGCCCTACGCTTCGCTACGGGGGTTTTACGTATCCTCCGGGGATACTTTAGGGCGTTTGCGCCTATGGAATAAAGGAAAACAGGATACCCGGCGGTATCCTGCATATAGAAATAAAGACATAGTTGCATAGACAACTATTTGACCGTTTTGAGAATATGAGTATGGAAGATATTAATGTGAGATCCGTGAGATACCCGGTTGCGGTAGATCAGAAGTTTGAAAAGATCGCCCTTAAACTGGGCAGGACGAAGCGGCAGGTGTTTATTCAGATGGTCGATTACTTTTATAAAAGCAAGAAAGATCCCCTGGACCTGAATGATGAGTTGCTAAAAAATGCGCTATTGAAAAATCATCAGCAGTATATTGGTTTTATCCGAAACCAGGAGAATATGCTGCTCATTCCGATCAAAACGGAAATGGACAGGATGATTGTATCACAGGTCAAGATCATCGAGAGTTTCAATACGCAAGTCCTCAAGGCAAATACGGACTTGCTGAATAATCAGCATGCTTTGGCGCAGAAGTTAACTGGCGTAGAAGCGCTGATGGGAACGATTTCGAAAAGCCAAAAGAGCAAGGAACACCTGAAAAAACAGTTCCTGTTTTTTCTTGACGGTTATATTAAATCCAGGGATGCTTTTGGGATGATGACCTCGGGCCGGGAAAAAGATGAGCTGATCGCTGTTATCAGATCGCAGGTCAGTTTGCTTTAATCATGTATTTAACTTTCCTTTCAGGAGGTAGGGGTATTATGTTTATCAATATTACAGATAGTAAAGAAGCGGCTAACAAAGGCAGCAGCGCGGGACTGGTAAATTACCTGGAAAAAGAAAACCGGATCGACCACAAGCCGGAACCAGAATACTGGTTTAACGGACAGCAGATCAGGATCGAGCCATATGAAGTAATGCGCAGTATCGATAATAATGTTGCCAAACTGGGCAAAGACGACGCTAAGTTTTTCCTGGTCAATATCAGCCCGAGCCAGAAGGAGATCAGGTTTTTAAAAGAACAGTATGGTGAGGAAGGTGCTAAAGAACAATGAAGGGTTTTGCGGTAAGGGTGATGAACGCCTATGCAAAAAACTTCCACCGGGATGGTGTAAACAATCATGAAGACCTGTTATGGTTTGCCAAGCTGGAAAACTACCGTTATTACGGCTATAATGATCAGGAAGTAAAGCAAGGCATGAGACAGAGGGGCGAACGTAAGGAGGGAGAACAGATGCATGTGCAAGTCATTGTCAGCCGAAAGGATATAACGAATAAGATCAAGCTTAGCCCGATGAATACATCAAGGGGAAAGAATGCGGAGCATTCAAAAAAGATGGGACAGTTTGACCGGGTAGCATTTAAACAGAGCGGGGAATCTCTTTTTGACAGCCTTTTTGAATTTGACAGGCAGCTTAAAGATACCATGGCGTACGCTAATGTGCAGAAGAATGGAGAGCTATCGCAACGGGAACAGCTGGGTGTTTTGGTAGAAGGTGCTTCGCAGAATTATGAAAGCAGGTCGGTGGTTAACAAACTGGCCCAGAGTGTAGCAGATGGTCTTTTTGCAACGTCGGCCGGTATGCTTTCGGCAGTTGGTAAAACAACGGCAAGTTTCCTGGAAGTGATGCTGGAACCAATATATACTGGAGGTGCTAACATTGTTCCGGAAAGCGAGATAGAGGAAAAGAAAAGACGAAAGAAAAAATCTCGTGGCCAGCAGATATCACGTTGAAGCAGTGTGCTATTATAAATAAATATTTCTTTTTTGACAGATGAATTGCCCATGCGGCTGAGGCAGGTGGCTCCATTGCACCACGCGCTTCGCTCCGGGTTCCATTATGCCGCCAGCCTCGCCGCCGCGCGTGCAGGAGTGTATTCGTTCCTCATACACACCTGCCTTCCCAGCCCTCGCATTATTGGTTAGTCACAGCACCGCAGGACACAAATATAGCTACGAATGAAAACTGTCAAGGCTATGTAAAACGGCAATCTCCGGTCCTTGACAGTTTCCATGCTAACAGCACCGGTTATTTAGGCGAATTAGCAGATCGGGCGGCATGGGCGGCTTGTATCAGGAGTATGTGATTCGCTTTTTTCGTTAAGAAGTCGGTTAGATGAAGTTATTTCCACCTAACCAGACTTTTTAAATAAAAGTTGTCGCCCCGTTTTTTATGTCGCTGTAGTGCGAATTTTTTTAGTCTATTGCACTTTAACAGATGAAATAATATCATTAGCACTCGGACTTAGACCTGCCAGACTCGACTTATCACTGGTGATAGTCCATGATGTACCCGAAAAATTATCGTCAGAATAGAGGATCACCGTACGTCCCGGCGGCACTTTTACCGATGATGCCCAATCGTTAGGTACGCCTTTGGCTGCAAGCTGGGGCAGGGTGTAAGTACCCACCTGTAACGGCTGCCCCATGCCGCCGCTATAATTGGTATCCTGGTAAAATATTACCCCGTTAAAAGGTGTAGGTTCGGCAGTGGTGTATGGGATCTGGCCTTTCAGCATTTTGCCCCCGTCGTTCACCAGGCGCAGGTAAAAATCAGATGACACATGGGTGCCATCGGCATCGAGCGTTAGAAAATATTTGCCAGCCGGTATCATCGAGGCATCTTCGGCTACTTTAAAAATAGATGTTGCCTCGTTCAATTCATCAAACATGGCAATGTAGGCACTGGTCACACCCGCGTTTCTGAAGGTGGCGAATTGCGCCCATAAAAAATCGCCATGATTGCGCGGGAACTGATTTTGGGCTGATGCAGGGCCATTGGTATTGTAAAACGCCGTTCCGGGGTAGGCGCAGGGTTGGTAATCCATGCCGTTGGCGTTACAAAAATCACGGTCGCCGGTTACCCATGGCGCATAACTGGCATCTACAGCCCTACCCACGGCCCAGCCCGATATCATGTTAAAGGCTTTGTAAGCGTTAATGAAGCCCGCCTTCGAATCGCCTGTGCCGGTGCGCCATTGCCCCGGTACCGAGCCGATCACATAACAGCCCTGCGCTTTAAAAAAGTTGATCAGATCCAGCGCATCTGTTACGCTTGATGGGTGGGAGGCATAGCCCAGGCCATAAATGCTCACTACCGGTTTGCCGTTTTGTTTGGCGTAGGCAGTTGATGTTAAAAGGTTAAGACTGCCTGCAATGGTATTGGTCCAGTCGTTTTTTATCGCAGTAAGGTCGCCCCAGCCAGAGGCATCGTACATAATATAAAACTTACGGCCGTAGGTTTCGGCAGCGGTACGCACCTTGCCGGCCATGCCATCGCGTTGGGCTTTGATGGTACTGCCCGGCGAGATCTCGTTGGCAAAACGTTGCAGTGCGGCACAATCAATACCATATTGCTGCATCCACTTAAAGTGTGTATTAACGGTAGATTGATCATACGATGAAAACATTTTGGCAGGCTGGCCATTGCCCAAATTTCCGGTATATCCCGGTTGGCCAACGCCGGCCTGGCTAAATGGCGTACCCGAATACGTATTGGTATACTCGCGGCTATCGGGCCACATTTCCAGGTTATCGTGTCCCCATGAGTTAAGCGGCGAGCCATCGCCGGCGGCAGAAAACCAACCCTGGTAGCCTACTGTGATTTTTCCTACCACATCGCCAACAGGCGAACCGTCAATTTGAGTTTTTCCTGTTGAAGTTTCCGGCTTATTGATGGGCTGATTCTTCTTACAGCTAAAAACTAAAGGCATTAATGCCGCGCAACAAATAATTAGATTTTTTTTCATAATAGATAATAATTGGTGATACTGTTTCCGGCGGACTGGGGATGCCCGGCCGGCAAATAAATTTTGTTGAATAAAATGGCAGGCAATATCCTTGCGCGCCACTTAGGCGTTGTTCATTCTTTTACCATAGGCTGATGTAAGGTTTGATTGGTTTATAATGGGGAATTTTGCCGGCGGTTAGCCGGGTTATCTAAAACCAAATCTCTGTAAGGAAATTAATTTTTAATTAATTATTGATTAGGTAGTAACCTTTGGTTTAATTTTTTATCCGGATGCTTTTTATTGATGTTATTTGGGGTATTTAAGCTCAATTAGTTCATAATTAAGTTTTTGTTAATCATTTCTGTGAACTTCGAAACGGTGTATCAACCAACACCTGTTAAAACCGTAAACTATGAGAAGAACAAAAATTACTTTATGCATTTGTATGGTGCTTGGCTTTTTTGCGATTGCAAAAGCGCAAAACAAACATGCCAAAACAACATTGTACCCCACCTACAAAGGGCTGGTAATGGCCGGCTACCAGGGATGGTTCAGGGCCGAAGGTGACGGCAGCGGAGCAAACCATTTTGCTTATGTCAGCGAGCAACGATCGGGCATTGATATGTGGCCTGATGTAAGCGAGTATGCAAAAACATATTCAACCCCATTTAAACAGGCCGATGGGCAACCGGCAAAGTTTTTCAGTTCGGTAGATAAAAGTACCGCCGATCTGCATTTTAAGTGGATGCAGCAATATGGCGTTGATGGCGTATTCATGCAGCGCTTTTTCGACAACGCCCGTCCCGAAAATCGTAAGGGTGATAAAGTTTTTCGTAATGCATTCGAAGCTGCATCAACCTACAAAAGGGCTATTGCCGTAATGTATGATTTGTCGGGCCTTGCAGGCAAAGGTGAGGATTGCTCAACCTTGATTGACGATTGGAAATACTTGGTTGATGAACTAAAAGTAACTAACCCCAAAGCAACAAACACTTACCTGTATCATAACGGCAAGCCGGTTGTAACTATTTGGGGCGTTGGTTTTCCGGATAGGCCATACAATATCCGCAATATCGGTATCGAACGTTTTATTGATTTTTTAAAGAACGATCCGGTTTACGGTGGCTGCGCGGTAATGTTAGGCGTGCCCAACTCATGGCGTACCCTCCGGGCCGATTGTATTAATGATCCTTATTTACACGATATTATTAAAAGGTGCGATATCGTACTACCATGGAGCGTACAACGCTACTCGCCGCTGCTGCATAATGATATGGACAGGTACCGCGATGATGTGATTGACGATATCAAATGGTGCCGCGATAACCATTTGGATTATGTGCCTTGCGTATACCCCGGTTTCAGCTGGCATAACCTGAGCCGTTATGAATTTCCGGATGATGTAAAGCCGGTTGGATCTATCCCACGGCAGAGCGGCAGGTTTTACTGGCAAATGTTATCAACCGCCATATCTGCCGGTGCCGAGATGATCTACGTAGCAATGTTTGATGAGGTGAACGAAGGGACCGCTATATTTAAAGGATCAGATAATCCGCCTAAGGTGGGAGATGGTACGGGTACGGCTTTCATCAATATGGATGGAAAACCATCTGATACTTATTTATGGCTAACCGGTGAGGCAGCCAAAATATTACGCCACGAAAAACCGCTGGTATATAAAATGCCCGAACGAAAATAAAAGCAAATAGCCGGCTACACGAAGGCCATTACCAATTTAGGTGATGGCTTTCGTCGCTTTAACACTAAACATAGATGGCCTTAAAAGATTAATATACCAGGTTCGCTACACTAAGTAAATTAATTGTGCGATTTTGATGCTTTTAAATGTATTGATAATCAGCTGCTTGAAATCAATTAATAAAAATTATTCCAACTAATTCAATATTAACTTTTTATTAATTACTACAAATTTCTTTGGGGTCATAATCAACTATAACCAGTTAACCAAAATTATGTACTATGAAGAAAATTTTATTATTGCTATTGGCATGGTGCCTCTCGGTGCCGTTGTTTGCGCAAGACGTACCGATAACCGGTAAAGTCATTGATCAATCGGGCGAGCCGCTGATCGGCGCGTCTGTAAAAGTAAAGGGGAGTAGCCAGGGCGTGGTTACAGATACCAAAGGTGCCTTCGCCTTAAAAGTAGCCGACCCCAAAGGTACCCTTACCGTTAGCTACATCGGGTATAACATGCTCGATGTAGATCTGAAGAACAACCGTACTATCACCGTAACCCTAACGGCGCAGCAGGGCAGCCTTGACGAGGTGGTGGTGGTAGCCTACGGCACACAGAAACGTGCCAATCTTACTGGTGCGGTATCAACGGTGGTTGCAAAAGATCTTGTTAAGAACTCCAATAATGATGTTACCAATACTTTAACCGGTCGTGCGCCGGGTGTAAGGGTAGCGCAGTTATCGAGTCAGCCGGGTAAGTTTGATAGCCAGATCGATATCCGTGGGTTCAGTTATGTCGATCCTAACGACGTGGAAGGTAATCAGCAGGGCGGTCCGTTGTTTATCATCGATGGGGTACAGCGCGATAAATCCGGCTTCGATCACCTCGACCCAAATGAGATAGAGAGCGTGAGCGTGTTGAAGGATGCAACCGCGGCCATTTATGGTGTTAAGGCGGCTAACGGTGTAATTTTGGTTACTACCAAAAAAGGTAAACAAGGAGCCATACAGGTTGCTTATACCATGCACCTCGGCAAACAGTTTATCACCAAGTATCCCGAACTATCAAGTGCATACCAGTATGCCACGCTTTTTGATGAGCAGCAGATCAATAATTTCATCAGCGGAAACCAACAAATAACACCGCCGCAATTCACCCCGCAGCAAATTGAAGATTTCCGCACGGGTAAAACGCCGAGTACTGATTTCCTGAAAGCCATCCTTAATAACTCCACCTCGCAGCAGCAGCATAATGTTACTGTTAGCGGAGGTAATGAAAAGTTAAGGTTTTTTGTTTCAGGAGGATATTTTGACGAAGGCGGTTTGCTGAAAACCAATATCGAATACGGCAAAAAATACAACTTCCGTACCGCTGTTGATGGGCAGTTGGGCAAAGGCCTCACCTTTAGTATTAACCTGGGCCTGAACAACGTAATGAGCAAAAGCCCTAATACTGCTATATGGTCGTTAATGAAGAATGCCTGGTCTATCAGCCCTACGCAATCGCTTTATTCAAATGGCGATACGCAATACCTTAACCAGTTTTACAATCAGCCAAATGACAACCCGCTGGGGCAGATCACTGAAAACTTAGCCGGTTACAATAAAACTAACGATAAAGCGCTTACCTCAACCTTTTCATTAAACTACGAGCTGCCCTTTGTTGAAGGATTGAGCATAAAAGGCCTTTTTGCTTATGATAACAGCTATACCTTTAATCGCAGCTTCCGCAAGCAGTTTTACCAGTACCAGTATGATAATACCACGCAACTGCAAACCCCATTCTCGCACCAGAGCCCATCACAATTGAATGAGTATTTCGGTCAGGGTATAACTAATGATCTGCAATTGTCGCTGAATTATAATCATCGTTTTGGCAAAAGCAATGTATCCGGTTTATTAATCTACGAGCAGATCTATCGTCAGGGTAATAGCAATAACGCCCAAACCCAATTTGTGATCGATGCTATCGATCAGCTTTCGGCTGGTAACCGCGCTACGGATGTGGTAGGCTCTGGCTACAGCCAAAGTGGTAATCGCAGTTACGCCGGTAAGTTTAACTATGATTACGCCGGTAAATACCTTGCTGAATTTGGTTTCAGGGAAGATGGTTCATCATACTTTCCAACCAAAAGTCGCTGGGGCTTTTTTCCTTATGGATCGGTAGGCTGGCGTATTTCTGAAGAATCGTTTATTAAGGATAAACTAAAGTTTGTAGATAATATCAAACTAAGGGCTACCTACGGTAAAGAGGGCGATGACCAGGCAGCTGCCAATACCTTCGCTTACTTAACCGGTTATATTTACCCAAGCTCGGGCTCCGGCTCATTGGCGGGTTCAGTATTTGGGCCGGGATTTGTAAAAGGCGTCGATTTCAAAAACGCGGCCAATGCCAATATCACCTGGTACACCTCTACCCAAACAGATATCGGTTTGGATTTTTCACTGTGGAATGGCAAGCTTACTTTCGAGGGTGATGTTTTTCGCCGTGAACGGAGCGGTTTGTTAGGTTCACCAATCTCTAACATCCCCGGCACTTATGGTGTAAACCTGCCGCAGGTAAACCTGAATGGCGACCGCACCCAAGGTTTCGAGATCGTATTAGGTCACCGCAGCAAAATAGGCGCTGTTGATTTTTCGGTATCGGGCAATATGTCGTACGCACGTACACAAAATCGTTACATCGAACAAACTCCGGCAAGCAGCGATGCCGATAACTATCGCAATAAAAGCGCTTACCGCTACAACGATATTGTATGGGGTTACAAAGTGGCCGGCCAGTTCCAGAATTTTCAGCAGATCTATGCCGCGCCCATCCAGGATGGTGCAGGTAACCGCAGCCTGCTTCCCGGCGACTTAAACTATGTAGACCTGAACGGCGATAATGTTATTGATGGTAAAGACCAAACCGTTATTGCCCGCAACGGCGGTAAACCGGCCATTTATTTCGGTGCCAACTTTGAACTGGGTTATAAAGGTTTCGATTTTTCGATGCTGGTACAGGGAGCTACCATGTATTCTGTTTCTTATCTCGATCAGCTTTCCCGTCCGTTCTATTTTCAGTATGCTAACCCGGTTTCAATTTATGCTGACAGGTGGCACCGCCAGGACATTTTTGATCCTAACAGTCCCTGGGTACCGGGGAGGTTCCCGTCAACCGGTCAGCGGCAAAATTATAAGGATGGCGTACCTAACTCGTTCAGCACTTTTGATGGAAGCTACGTGCGGATCAAAAGTATAGAGTTGGGTTACACTTTCGGTAAAAAGCTACTGGGCAGATTAGGCATCAACAGGTTCAGGGTATTTGCCAATGCTTACAACCTGTACACCTTTACCGGTAAAGGTCTTGACTTTATCGATCCCGAATCGTCAGGCACGCGCCTTTACAGTTATAGCTATCCTATCACCCTTAATGTTAACGCAGGTGTACAGGCAACTTTTTAAACCCGATATCATGAAAAACTATAAATATATCATCGCGATTTTTGTGCTGGCGGGATTAAGTGCCTGCCGCAAAAACCTGCTCGACGTGCAGCCAACCACGCTGCTCACCAAAGACCAGATTTACGGAAGCCCGGCCGGCGTAACGGCCTATTTCGCTTCCCTGTATAAAGATATGCCTATCGAAGAATATTCGTTTTGCAACGGACGTTTCGGACAATTTCCCGGCGATGGCCATCAATATACCGCCAACTGGAGCGACGAGGCTTTCAACTCCAACAACGCGGGCATCAATGAGGAAAACTGGGGTAACCTTTACAAGGCTATCCGTAACGTGAACACTTTTATCCAGGAGATAGCGGCTGTAACCAATGTTGATGCGCCAACTAAAAAACGCTATTCGGCTGAGGCTCATTTTGTGAGAGCTTACTATTATTTCGGGCTGGTGAAATATTATGGTGGTGTACCTATCCTTACCGAACCGCCAACGGATCCTAACGCTCTACTGAAACAACCCCGTAACAAAGAAGAGGAAGTTTGGGACCTGATTAAAAACGACCTGGAGCAAGCCGCCGCCGATTTGCCCGAAACCAGCGATTATGGCCGTGCCAATAAATATGCCGCCCTCGCGCTCGAATCGCGCGCTATGCTGCATGCAGGCTCGATAGGTAAATTTGGTACCGTACAGTTAGGCGGCGTAGTAGGAGTAAGCCCGGCTAAGGCTACCGAATATTTAACAGCTGCCTATAATTCGGCTAAAACCATTATTACAGATGGTAAGTACAGCCTGTTCAATAAGTACCCTACAGATCTATCCAAAAACTTCCAGTACCTGTTTTACGAATGCAAACCCGGTGATTCTAATACCGAGGCCATATTTTGTAAGGGCTATGATTACGATGCAACCCAGCGCACCCACTCGCAGGATCTGATGGTGCTGCCCGATTATATCCGCTCACCGATAGGCTATGATAACCGCCTCGAACCAACGCTTGACCTGGTTGAAAAATTCGAATCAAAAACAAGTACCGCCGGTGCCAACGAGCCGTTAAATATCGGCACACCGGCCAGCTATGTACATTATCCAACGCTAAGCGGCCCTTTTGAAAATAAAGACCCAAGGTTGATGGGATCTATAGTAGTTACCGGCACATCGTTCCGCGGCGCTACTATTACCGGTCAGCGTGGGGTTATTTATAATAACAAGGAATACAACGGCAACCAGGTGCTTCAATATTTTGATGTGAATACGTTATCGTTCACCTTAACACCAACCAACGTGGTAGGTACGGGTAACTCCAATTCAAATTCGCTTACCTTCTGGCTCAAAAAATGGACTGATCCCGTTACTGATCGTAACCTGTTGTATGATTATTCATCACGCACCTCATGGCTTGATCTGCGCTACGGCGAAGTATTGCTTAACTATGCTGAAGCTTCTTTCGAACTTGGTAAAGACCCATCCGAAGCTTTGGGTGCCGTTAACCAGTTACGTGTAAGAGCCGGCGTTGCATCATTAACAGCAATCAGTCGTGAAAAGATCAGGCACGAGCGTATGGTGGAGCTTTCGTTCGAGAATCGCACATTTTGGGATTACATCAGGTGGCGTACCCTTACCTCCGAGTTTAACATCAGGCAGGAATACGGACTGGATATTTACTATGATGTAAACACCAAAGATTATGTATTCAAAAAAGTTCCGGTAGGCGGCGGTAAAACTTACCAGGCCCGTAACTACTACTCGCAAATACCGGGCGGCGAACGCTCGTTAAATACGGCACTTATTGATAACCCCGGCTACTAAAAAATATTGAAATCATGAGATCATCCATAATATATACCTTAATTCCCTGCATGCTGCTTTTTTATTCGGGATGCAAAAAGTACGATAATTACGCGGCCCCTGATGCCGGTGTGTACGGAAAAGTAATAGACTCCGGAACCGGTGGTGGCATTGAAACCAAGCAGCCCGGCGGCGGCGATATTAGGTTTTTGCAAAATAACAAAGCCAAATATCCAAGTCCGCAGCCTATTGATATATCCATCAAGGCGGATGGTTCATATTCGACCACGCAGTTTTTTGCAGACAATTATAAAGCTTTCCCCTTGAACGGCCCTTTTATTTATGCCGACGATTCGGTAAGCGTGGTATTAAATCATAACCAAAAAACACAGCTCGATTTTAAGGTGATCCCTTTTTACAGGATAACCGCGGCTGTTGCGGATAGTACATTCAGCTACACGGTAAACAAAGCACCCGAAAACGATTCGAAACTGATTGAGTTGATATTTATGGTATGCAAAGACCCGGTAGTGAACGAAAATGTAAGCTCGAACGTAGCCGGGCCGGGTACTTACTACGCCAATTTATGGAAAGTACCTACAGACGGCACACCGGATGCTACAATTGTAGGCAAGCCGCAAACCTTTACTTTCCACTGGGCTGATACAAGGCTGCCTAAAGGCGAGTATTATTTCAGGATGGGGGCGAGGGCAGCTAATTCGCCTAACTCAACCTATAACTATAGTCCGGTGGTTAAGGCTACGGTGCATTAAAATAATACATTAATAATTTATTGCGAGTAGGTAAAAACGGGGGCATTTGAAGGAAATAACATCATGCCCGAATCGTCATGCCGAACTTGTTTCGGCATCTCACAGGATAGGTAGACGATTTGCTTAGCATGGTTGCTTAGCGAGTGGGATGTTGAAATAAGTTCAGCACGACATCTTTAAAAATGGGTGTCATGCTGAGCTTGTCGAAGCATGGTGGGGAAGGACTCTACGCGCGACCCTTCAACAGGCTACCCATGACATAATTAAAAATGGGTGTCATGCTGAGCCTGTCGAAGCATTGTGGGCAAGGCCTTTACGCGCGACCCTTCGACAAGCTCAGGGTGACAGGCCATCCCGTCTAATGTCATATCTCCTTCGGAGGCGGACGCTTTTATTTACTCAGGGTGACAGACCCACCCACCTAATGTCATATGCCTCGGCTTTTACCTACTTGCAATAACATTTTCAACCGCTTTCCCCAAAAAATTCAACCCGCCCATCCGGATTGATCACACTATGAAAAAGAAACTACTACTATTAAGCCTGTTTACCGCAACCGTGCTGCAAGGCTTCAGCCAGCGGTTACAATACACAGGCATATTTGCCCCATCTACCGGTTTTGTTAAAGAAGCCGAAAAACCCTATCGACAGGAACTCTGCCTGAACGGCTCCTGGCAATTCCAGCCTGTACAATTGACTGCCGGTTTCCGTGAGGGTAGTGACCCTGCACATGCATTACCGGCCATGCAGCCCGATCAATGGGATAAAACCCCCATCCGCATCCCCTCACCCTGGAACGTGAACAGCTTTGCTGATGAACACGGGCAAGGCGGCGATTTCCGCACCTTTCCATCATACCCCAAAGAATGGGAACATATAAAAATAGGCTGGCTACGCCGCAAGTTCAGCGTGCCTGCAAACTGGAACGGTAAGCGTTTATTAATGCATTTTGAGGCCTTGGCGGGTGATGCTCAAATCCTGATAAACGGCAAACCCGCAGGTGAACATTTTGGTATTTTCCTCCCTTTTGATTTAGATGTGACTCAGCTGGTAAAGCCTGGTGCCGAAAATGAAATAGCAGTTGGCGTTCGCAAGGCATCATTATTTGATAAAAATGGAAATTACGGAAGGCGTACTTACCAGGCAGGCTCATTCTGGGGACAGCATATTGCCGGCATCTGGCAGGATGTTGCTTTGATTGCTGTGCCGCAGGTGTATGTTAAAGATGTTTTTGTGAAGCCGGACGTACAAGGCGATCATCTTGCTGCCGAGATCACCATAAAAAACGATGGCGACCGGGATGCAAACATCACGGTAGATGCCGGAGCCTATAAATGGCAGGCTGATAATCCTGCCGATGCCGCCGAGCCCGCAGGTAAACTTGCAACTGCCTCTGCCTTGGATATATCGGCTGTGAAAGTTAAAGTTCCGGCGCATACCGAGAAAGTAATAACGCTTAATTCGCTGGTAGGTGATAAGCTTGCGCGCTGGTCGCCGGATGAGCCTAATTTGTATGCTTTGCTGGTCCGTGTTAACAATGGTAAGCAATTGGTGGATACCCGCTACACCCGCTTTGGCTGGCGTACCGTAAACATTAACGGTGGGCAGGTGTTGATGAACGGCAAACCCATAATTATGCGCGGCGATTCGTGGCATTTTTTGGGTATCCCGCAAATGACCCGCCGCTATGCCGTAGCATGGTTTAAAGCCATGCGCGATGCCGGGTTGAATGCCGTGCGTTTGCACGCCCAGCCATACCCATCCTTTTACATGGATGTTGCCGACGAGATGGGCATCATGGTGTTAGATGAAACCGCCATCTGGGCCAGTGATGGTGGCCCGAAAGTGGATGATCCTGACTATTGGAAGGATACCAAACACCATGTTGCCGAACTGGTACTACGTGATCGTAACCATCCATCAGTTTTTGGCTGGAGCGTATCAAACGAGGTAATGCCCGTAGTAGTGAATGTGATGCGTAACCCTACCTGGATAAAAGATACCCTGATCAATTATTATGGCATCTGGGCCGATATCTGCCGCAAACTCGATCCCACCCGTGCCTGGATCTCGGCCGATGGCGAAGATGATGCTGAAGGTAAACTACCCACCTACATCATCCACTACGGCGACCAAGGCACCATGGACCGTGCGCGCAAAAGCGGTAAACCCTGGGGAGTAGGCGAAGCCGGAAACGCCTACTACGGCACCCCCGAGCAGGTAGCCGAAACCAACGGAAACCGTGCCTACGAATCTTTTTTGGGCCGCATGGAAGGCGTAGCCCAATCATCCTACCAAAACCTGATGCAGCAGCGCGAGAGAGAATCTATCTATAATAGTGTATTTAACCTGGTGTGGTATGGCTTAAAACCGCTGCCAATCGGCCTTAAAGACAAAACCAAAGCCCCTACGCTTGAAGATGGGGTGTACTTTACAAATTATAAAGAGGATAGCCCCGGAGTGCAGCCCGAAAGGCTTGGTCCTTACAGCACAACGCTAAACCCGGGTTATGATCCTGCACTGCCGCTTTACCAAGCCTGGCCGTTGTTTGATGCCATTAAAGCCGCTGCCGAGAATAAGCCTTATGGGGTTGGTAAACCGGTTGCTAACCACGATGCTAAATCTGCGGTATCAGGTAAAGGTTCTCCTGCAACAATTATAGGAGGGGCCGGTAGCACTTTAGCCGCCGATTTGAAAAAGTTAGGTGTTATTGAACAAATCGACAAAGCTACTCCACATATTTTATTTATTGATGGCAGCAATCCACCATCGGCACAAAATAAATCAACCATTGATAAAGTGCTGGCAAGCGGCGGTACTGTACTGGTTTGGGGTGTAAGCAATACAGGTACCGCGACCTTGAATAAACTTTTGCCTTCGACGATAGAAGTAACAGAACGTAAAAGTTCATCATTATTGCCGGTATCGGCTAATAGTATAACAAATGGCATGGGCGCAGCGGATATGTATTTTTCTGAACTTAACCCTGCCGATATAGTTAGCAATGGTTTGGATGGCGAACTGGTTAAACAGGGCAAAATATTGCTAATCGCCAACAATACCGATTGGCAAAAATGGAACAAGCAAGCCGAGTACGCCAAAACCGCTATGGTAGTACGCTCCGAATTTGAAGCTAAACCATCGGGCGCGGCGATGATAGTTTATGAAAAAGGAGCCGGAAAGCTGGTTGTTACCACTTTGCCCGCCATCCCTAAGCTGTTAAAGGGGATAAGGCTTGTGAGGCAACTTTTAGGTAACGCCGGAGTGGCCCTGGCTGAAGGTACCGAAGGCAGCGTGCTGAATTCCAATGGTAATATTACCGGTGTATTATATGCAGGCAATTTTACGGCGAGATCGGCAGAAGAAGCTAAAACAAGAAACTTCGTTGATCAGGAAGCTGCCGATGAGATGAAAGACGGTGTTGAAATTCATCGTAAAATCTGGACATCGCTTCATGCCGATAAGGAAACTTTTGACCTTTCGGCCCTGGATGGCGGTGCAACCAACGGCAGACAGCAGGTAGCCTATTTAAGTTTTTGGGTATCAAGCCAACGTTCGCTTGAAGATTTGCTTGCCGAGCCGAATTTGCCGGTTGTGAACCTGCAGGTAAAAACAGGCGGAAGCGCAACGGTGTTTGTGAACGGTAAACAAATACTTGATGCCGAAACCGGCGGCGAAGCAAAAGAACTTAAGTTAAAACGGGGATGGAACCATTTTTTAATCAAACTTGTACGTAATGGCAGTAACTGGCAGTTAGCAGGCAAGTTGACATCCAATCAGCCGGAGTTTATTAAAACACTTGGTTCGGCGGTGCAAAAGCCGTAGAAGACCTGTATATAGCTGTTTTGCTGTCCTCCGACTTCGGACGACTATGTCAGGAGTTTACAACTCCAGTAACAAGCAAAAAAATATATTTATTTCATAACTATGCCTGGAGTTGCAAACTCCTGGCATAGTTAATTCGAAGTCAGAGACTCCGAACAGCATAATAGTTTTGTTACATTAAATTATGAGGCTGATACATTTTTAACCTAACCATCCCCTTTTTTACGAAAATCGAAATTCTTGCCCCCTTGCATGAATTTGCTATGCAGCATCGTGTTTTTAATTTAAATTTACCCATGCCATTTACCTATGGCAGCCAATTTTAAGCGTTGCTGTAGCATTGCCAATTAATAGATATTTGTTTGGGACAAGCATGGGGAAGTTTTATTTGCTTTTTAGTAAAGTTGTTTTTGTGCTATTTTTTTGCCTTTGGGGCCTTGATAGTCTTGCTCAAAACTATGGCTTAAGGTTCGCGAGCCATGAGGTGGTGCAGGATAAAAGAACATCGCTTGAGCTTAGTCCCGAAAAAGGTTTCTGCTTTAATGATAATTTCGAACTATCCTTTGATGTTTCCTTCTTTCCCGCGTATAATGTTTATTTCGGTTATGTGGTTAGGATTATTTCTGATGATAAGCACAATTTCGACCTGGTTTATAATACGGCAAAAAATCATTTCGAACTGGTAACGGGCGATAGGGAGCCGCAGATTAGTTTCGGTATCGATCAAAATAATCTCTATAATAAATGGAACCGGGTGCGAATACAGTTTGATGCCGGTAATAATCGTTTACAGGTTATCTCAGCAGGAAAAATCTATACTCAACAAAATATCCCCTTAAATAAAAATGCCTGTTACCATATCACGTTCGGGACCAACAACCATGGCGAGTTTGAGACTACCGATGTGCCGCCCATGAAAATCAGGGACATCCGGGTTGAACAGAAAGGGACAACCCAATACAGTTGGCCCCTCAATGAAACGGGCGGAACTATTGCCCACGAGAAGGTAAAACATCAGGACGCTGCCATCATTAATCCTACATGGGTATCATCCATGCACCAAAACTGGAGCAAAGCACAGGCTTTCACCGCCAACGGTATGGCCAGCGTAAGCTTTGATGCCGATGAGGAAGCCTTGTTAGTTATCGGGACTGATACTGTTTATACTTATGATATTAACAGCGGTATCATCAAAAAAAATGCGGCCGCCACAAAACTTAACCTTGTACAGGGTAACCGGGCCATATTTAATCCGCTTAATAAAAGTCTGTACAGCTTTTATACGGATGCCAAGCAGGCCGAAAAGTTTGATTTTAACACCAACACATGGTCGGGTAATTTTAAGCCGGGGCAGGTTACGCGTTACTGGCACATCAATAAAATCATTTCGCAGCGCGATTCATCCATGTACGATTTTGGGGGATATGGTTACCTGCTTTACCATAACGAGGTGCTTCAGTATCATTTTAATACAAATAAATGGGATAGCATCATTTACAAAGGTGATTTTTACATGCCACGTTACCTGGCCGCTACCGGCGCTACCGCAAAAGGTGATACTGCCTATATTTTAGGTGGCTACGGCAATGCCAGCGGAAAACAGATCCTTACGCCAAAGTATATGTATGATATGATGCGCTATACGGTTAGCGACCATACATTTAAAAAACTTTTCGATATAGCGCCGCGCGGTACTGATGGTTTCACTTTTGCCAACTCGCTTATTATTGATCAAGGGAATAAAAGTTATTATGGACTGATTTTTCCGCGGCATATTTATAATTCTACGTTAAAACTGATCCGCGGTTCGCTTAATAATCCTGCATATGAGGTGCTTGAAAGCGGGATCCCTTATAAGTTTCATGATGTACACTCCTTTGCTGATCTGTATTTTGCTCCACGGTCAAACAAATTTATAGCGGTTACGCTTTTACGGAGCGATGCCGGGCAAACGCAGGTTGAGGTGTACACTTTACTTGGGCCGCCGCTGTTTCAAACCGTGCAGTCAGGAAGCAATGTTACTAATCACGCTTCGATGCTTTGGGTAATTTTTGCAGTAATTATAGTTGGAGGAGGCGTGGTTTATTTAATCCGCAAAAAAGGCGGGAAAATGCCCCCCCCCGCAACTGCTAAGGCCACCCCCGTTGTTGTTGAACCTTCGGCAATGCAGGCACAGCCGATTGATCATCATCCCGAAATTATAATAGAAGAAGAGCCCGAGCAGCCATCTATCGAGCAGCAACCGTTAAAAAATGCTATCCTGCTGTTTGGTGATCTGCAGATATTTGATGCGCAGGGTGTAGAAATGACCAAACTGTTTACCCCGCTTATTAAAGAGATGTTTTTGCTGATATTGCTCAACACCATCAGGCTTGGCCGGGGGATAAGCTCTGAACGGTTAAACGAAATGTTCTGGATAGATAAATCTGAAAAAAGTGCCAGGAACAACCGCTCGGTGAGTATAGTAAAACTCAAAACCCTGTTAGAACGGATGGATCATTGCCAGCTATCTAAAGAAACCGGCACCTGGACAATCGATCTTGATTTGGAATTGGTGTACGTTGATTATCGTAACTATTTAAGCCTGGTTAAAAACAAGCGGAAGCTGAATAAAGAGAAGATCAAAGAGCTTTCAGGCATTACCCAACGTGGCCAGTTCCTTTCTAACAGCGATTATGAGTGGTTGGAAACGTTCAAATCCGAGATTTCGAACGATGTGATTAATACTTATCTCTATCACGCACGTTCGGGTGAGTTTAGCCACGATTCCGAATTTTTAATAGAACTGGCTAATTTCATTTTTTACTTTGATGCAGTTAATGAAGATGCCATGATGTTGAAGTGTAAAGCGTTTTCGGCTTTAGGCAAGCACTCATTGGCCAAACATACATTCGAGAATTTCAGTAAAACCTACAAATCTATTTATGAGCGGGACTTTGAAAAGGATTTCCAAGTAATTTGTTCCTGATAAAGAACATCGGGCTTTGTTTACTACAACTGCGGAGATGCTATTGGCAACAGGAAGACAGCTGCCAGCTTTTTGAAAGTGACGCTGGAACCGATTTTACCGAGGCACTAATATTATCCAGGAAAGCGAGACGAAGGAAAAGAAACGACGAAAGAAAAAATCCCATGGTAAACAAGTGTCGCTCCGCACGTGCAGGAGTGTACTCGTTCCTCCTACACACCTGCCTTTCCGGCGCACAGGCTATGGGTTAGTCACAGCACCGCAGTCACAAAATTAGCTACGCAGGAAAACGGTCAAGGGTATTTAAACCACGGCTATCGCCGTGGCCCTTGACAGCTTTCCTGCTAACAGCTCCGGTTGTTTAAGCGGTGATATGACTGGGTGTGTTTGTGATTATATAGCCAGTCGGCTAACATGTACAGGCAGACTCAATTCTGGAAATATCTGTTATAAACGTCTATAACTGCTTTCTTAAGTTCAATAGGTAAGTCCCGTTGTATCTTCCAAATGAGTTTGGCTGTATTAATATCACCGGAAGCAGATTGAACAACGTCAAACAGATCAAAAATTCCTTCAATCTTATGAAGTTCGAAGTAAGGTTCAAATCGTTGACCTATAACAGCAAATTCTTTATCGTTGATAAATGCAAATAACCTATCCTGGTAATTGCTTTCACCAGCATGATCATCCATTAACTCTTGTTCTTTAAGATTTCTACTTTTTCACGTTCGCTTTGAAGTAATTCTTGGTAAAGCCTCTTGTTTTCTTCAAAAAGCTCTATCAATTTATCAATTGGATTGAAAGTCGGGTAATAGTTGAAAAAAGCAGCCTGATCATGATTGTTAACGGTGTTTCCAATAATATTAAAGACAGCTTCTTCAGTAAAGTTCTTAATCGCATCAACAGGCACTTTGAGTATGGCGGCTACCTGTGCGAGAATATCATCTTCTATAGTTTCTTCGGCTTCTAACAACGAAACACGCCTTTGGCTCCAGTCTTCTCCTAACTCCAAAGCCAAGCCCTCCTGTTTGATGCCCAACATTTCCCTGAAACGTTTGACGTTACGACCGTGATGAATCTGGGTTGGTTTTTCGCTGGTAGTACTCATAGGGGGTTGTTTTGGTCAAAAATAAGAAAAATAATATATAGGCTGTTTATCTAAAATAGAAATAATACCCGATAAGATATCGCTTCCCGTGTTTAAGTTAAACCTTTTAAAGATGGTTTAGCATGTTATGGTTTATCAATTTTGTTTTGCCGGTCAATGCAGAGCGGCATCAAATTGAAGGCTTATGTATTGCGGTGTTTATGCTCCCTGGGATCACGCTCCAAAATTTCTGCGTTTATCAGAGGTAAAGAATCCCATGCTACCTGTAAAATATTTCTTTGATGCGCATGATGTTGAAGGTCATGAAGGAATATTAAAGCTTTGGCGTGATCATGTCGTAAATGACGGATTTTATAATCATCAAAGGTTTGGGCCAGGAGTTATTTATCACGATTACGAATTAAATGTCAGGCTTATAGAGGCTTTGCACTTACTAATGCTGGAGCATGAAAGTACGTCGTATCTTAAAGAGTCGGTAACCGCGGAACAATTAGATACCGAAAAGGAGAAATGGGATTGGTTTCCGTCTGGTTTATCAGAACAAGAATTATATGACCCTTACATCATAATAAAAGCTGCTTTTGAAGAAATAGAGCCACAGGAGTTTAGGGATCATCTTAGCGAATGGCTCGCTGCGGCATTATCGACTCAAGCAATTGATGAATCTGTGACACCGGGGGAGATTATCACAGTGTTCGAGCATCTTAAAAAACTCTACTCTGCCGCCTGGATAATCAGGCAACGCGAACACGATAAACCACTCTTGGGAAATAATGAATCTGAAAACATTAGAGGAACGAAAGTTATAAAATCGAATCAACCAATCCTTAGGGTCGTACAAACACCTGCAGAAAGGCTTGCACTCAAGGAGGTTACTAATGCGATACTTAAAATAGTGCCTTCGGTTAAGGCTATAATTCATATCGGCAGGCTTAAAAACCCGGAAGCATTTATGCTATACTTAATAGTTGACGATGCTAAAACCCCTATTGACCGTAATCTTAACAAGATAATTGAAAATGGAGTCGAAAATCTGATCACAATCATAACCGTAATTGAAAACATAGACGTTTTACAGAAACAAGGTGACGAAAAATCGGCGTTTCTCAGATATGTAATAGCGAAAGGTGTTATCGTTTATCAAGCCGTGGGTGTAGTTTTAAATGAGTTGCCGATAGTAGTTCCTTATGAAAATGTTAATTCTGAGGGAGGCTATCTTCAACAAAAGCTAAGAGAAGGCAGTATGTGTTACGACCTCATAGACTATGAGATCGAAGCCCAGAAGCCATTTGAATCGCTTTCGTTGATCGCCCAGTCTATGATTGCAACATTACAAGGATTGCTGTTTTTCATGACTGGTTACAAAACTAATATGGCTGAAATTGAGAGATTAACTTGGTTAACACAGCTGTTTACCAATGATATCGAAGAACGTTTTTGTCGTCTTGCCACATTAGAGGGTGATTTATATACTCAACTAATGAGTGCGCAACCTGATATTATTGGTAATGCACCTGATATATCACTCCCGGAAGTTTTGAAGTTAAAAATTGAGCTTGTTAATCAACGAATGATCGTTCGAAACCTAATGAGCATAGGCAATATCCAAACGGATACAGCCAATATTATTAATTTTTAAATTTTCAATTGTATTATGATGTATAGCGGCAAATATGTCCCATGGGATAGTTTTCCTAAAAGCCTAAGCTTTCAAGAATTACAATACCCACTATCCGTTTTGAAAGAGTTTTTCGACTCTGACTGGCCCGAAGGGCATATCGAAGATCTGAAAACCTGGCGATCATTTGTGATTTCACATAGATACTATACTCACGAAAAACTTGGTGCCGGGAAGCTGCTAAGCAAGTATCATTCTACTTTAAAACTACTTGATGCACTATACGTCCTGCATTTATTAAATCGGGAGGATCCAAGTGAGGCAGTAAGCGAAGAGCAGTTAATTGGCGAACGAAGCAATTGGCATTGGATGCCTGAAAATCTTTCAGAAGAAGAAATACTGAAGCCGTACTTGCTTACTAAGCGCATTTTCAAAAAAATTAAACCCCAACAATTCCGGGACTATTTGATGGAATGTATAGATTTTGCACTTGGCCCCAACCCTGTCAATTCAATGTCTGCAAAGGAAGTTATTTCTTTATTTAAAAAAATCAAAAAACTCATTTCTGTAGCCTGGATAATTCGGCAACGTGAAACTGAGACGCCAGTTTACAAATGAGCAAAGTATATAAAATGAATTTTCAATATGAAAAACGACCCAATTAAACTTACTGATTTACAAACTAAAGAATTGCAGGAAATTGCCAAAACGTTAACCAATCAGTATCAAATTCAGAAGATCATTTGTTTTGCTGCAATAAACAGATCAAGCGAGGAAACAACTGTTTTTGATCGTTCAAATGTTATTTCTGCAACCAATTATTATCTACTGGTAATGACTACTGAAATTACCCGCATAGAGCATGCAATGCAGGATTATATCAGTAAATTATTCCCAGGTACATTTGTGATCGCACACGGCCTTGAAACAGTAATGAACCTCGTTTACAAATACGACACTTTCTTTTTGAATGCCTGTTTAAACGGCGCATTAATTTATACATTCGATGGGTTTACGATGATTCCTGATTTTGACGAAGCGAAAGCTGAAGAAGCGATATTGAAAGATCGTGAAGCTTTTAAACAGATCAACAACCTGGCATCTGGTTTCTTAGAAAGTGCATGGCACTGCCTTGAAAACGATTTTGACAATAATGTAATCTTTTTACTTCATCAAGCCGTTGAGCAAGGTTGCCGGGCATTAATCAGGTTATTTACGGGATACCGTTCTGACATTCATAATATCAGCCGGTTGATTGATTTCTGCAATTGCTTTTCACCGGAACCGTCAGCGCTATTCCGGCGACATTTTGCAAAAGAGAAACACCTGTTTAAGGTACTTTCCGCAAGCTACTCGGATGCCCGCTATAAAGATAACTACCAGGTAGTTGACCATGAAGCTGATTTATTATGCACTCAAGTGCAAGCCTTTCTTGATCTCATAGAAGAACTGGCAAAAAAAGAGACCGCACCGGGTACTGCTAGGACCACAGTTGAGGCATCGGCAGAGGTCGTGGATTATTCCTCGGCCCTGCCTGCTTCGCTGTGATTGCTCTAAGGGGTGTCCATGGAACTTCATAAAACAGGGACTGGTATCGGCTAATGAAGTCAGTAATGTAATTTAATATGATTGACGATTGATTATAAAGAAACCGCACAGGGTACCGCTAAGGACGCAGCGAAAGTATCGGCAGAGGTCGCGAATTTTCCCGGCCCTGCCAGCTTCGCTGTGATTTTCATCAGGGATAATGACACGGATTTAAAATTAAAAAGATGTACGACAGACCAATAGCACCATGGGAGCATTTTCCAAAAACATTAACTATAAGCGAATTGCTTAATCCGTTAAAAATAATAAAGCAATATTTTAACACGGAACTACCAAGAAAGAAATTTGATAAGATCGATCAATGGCGGGATTTCGTTCTTAAATATGATTGTTACAACGATCCAAATCTCGGACCCGAGCCATTACTTTCAGTTTACGATGAGAATTTGAGGTTTATGGAGGCAGCATATCTATTTCTATTAAACCAGAATGATCTTACTTATTTTCCAGGAAGAATTTCTGAGAAAGAATTGGATGTAGAACGGCGAAAGTGGGAATATTATCCGGTAACACTTTCCGATGAAGAAATCATTGACCCATACATAACATTGGAAAATTGTTTCAAAGAATATCCTCCTCAACTTTACCGGGATCGTCTACATGAGTGGTTACATTTTGCTTTGTCTACTGAAACCAATTATGATGTCGTACCACCGGACGATGTTATATCTTTTCACGAATCAATTAAGCGTCTAATAGATGTAGGGTGGCTTTTAAAAAAAAGATTAAATAACCACTAAAGATTCAATTGCACATTTAATTAAAATTTCGCAGCGTTGGCGGGCGGTTTTGTTGCTCAGGCTGCCCCGCCATTTGGCCCGCTTAACTTTGAACTCAATTCAATATTATAATGTAAATAAATTTCAACCGAGGACTGGTAGGTCAATGAGGTGTTGCAAGATCACCTAATAGTGATCTTGCTCACCCTTTGGATTATTATCACGTCCGAAATCGTTTTAATAAAAGGGTAAATAATATTTAAACGTTCAATTGTGATAGTTCAATATGAATATAGTTGAAGAATTGAAAGAAGTCTTGTAGTATTTTCAACTCGCCCCATCCTATTTTTTTCTTATTACTATCAATTAAATCACTGTTAATTAATGGATAATTCTTCATATTTGAAGAATTGAAACTTGTTTAAGTTTCATTGTGATAAGGTTTAGGAAAAAGTCCCGACGGCGAGCGTTTAGGGACTTTTATTAAGTTCAACACGAAAATATCAATCAGTATCTGGCATATAGCCTATTCTTTTTCTTGGTTGCTTTTCAGATTTGGAATTATCTATGCGCTTCGATAGTTCATCTAGATAAGAGAACACAACTTCAATATTTTTATCCTGGACGTCAAGCTTTGTTCTGATACGTTCTATCTCCTGCTTCAACTCTGTGTTGTCTATAAGTATTTGACGTAAGCGAATAAAAATTCGCATGATCCTGATATTTACTTGAATCGCTGATGCGCTGTTTAAAACACTTGAAAGCATACTGATCCCTAATTCAGTGAAAACCATCGGCGCATATTTAATATTATAACCTTGTTTCAAGGTGCCATTTTGGCTCCTTGAAATTAGCGCATATTCATCCGGCGTTAGTTCAAACATAAAGTCTTCACCCGGAAACCTTTCTATATTCCTCCTGACTTGTCTCTTCAATTGTTTAGTCTCTACTTGATAAAGCGCCGCCAAGTCGCTGTCCAGCATTACTTTTTGGCCTCTTATGTAGTAAATCTGTTTTACTACGATCTCCTCGGGTATTAATTCACCATTTGCCATTGTCATCTTTATATTTAAATTATCAGAACCTTATTATGAGTCAAAATACACGGGATAGCGAACCATCCCGTATTCGATCATTGATCAGCTTGCAGCTAACTTCTGCTTCAGGAGGCTCATATCTTCACTGATCTTATGATCCATCACCTTAGCGTAGATCTGTGTAGTTTTAATATTGGTATGCCCCATCATTTTAGCAACGCTTTCTATCGGCACCCCATTATTTAGCGTTATGGTAGTAGCAAACGTGTGCCTGGCAATATGGAAAGTGAGTACTTTACTTATACCGGATAGATCAGCTATTTCCTTGAGATAGGCGTTCATCTTCTGATTGCTTAATACCGGCAATACCTTGTTATCGCATTGACATTGTGGGTTTTCGTGGTACCGTTCCATAATTTCGAGTGCGGAGGGAAGCAAGGGAATCCGGGATAGCGTATCGGTTTTTTTGCGGTTGGTGTAAATCCAACTTTCGCCATCAATTCCCCTTAACACTTCAGAACGTTTAAGCTTACTTACATCTACATAGGCAAGGCCGGTATAACAACTAAACAGGAAAATATCCTTAACCAATTTCAGTCGCTCCATTGGCATCTCCTTTTCCGAGAGGGCTTTCAGCTCGTCTTTTGTTAGCGCTATTCGGTTAACCTTAGAAGTCTTCGGTTTATAGTTGAGATAAGGATCGACGGTCAACCATCCATTGCCGAGGCATATTCTCACGATCTTTCCAAAATTTTTAATGTATTTGATCGCAGAGTTATTACCGCATTTGCGGATACTTCTTAGATAGTATTCAAAATCATTTAAAAAGGAAAAGCTGATTTTGGTAACAGGCAGGTCCGACACGTTGAATTGCCATTGCATAAAATCTTTGATATGCATCAGGCAAGTTGCGTAGCGCTGCAAAGTGCTTTTCTCAAACTCCTGACCTACCAAGTTTTGCATCTTTTGATTATGATCGGCGAATACTGCTGTAATTGTTCTTACATTATCGACCTTTCCGATAAACTTGTTCCTCAAAGTTTCAGCAGTGATTAATTCATTGTGCAGGGTCATGACCCGGTGACAATCAAAGGCCTTGGATTGTAATCCATCGAGATAATTGTTTAAGGCGCGGACATCTTCTTTCGTTCCTGTAAGTCTTCCGGCTTTATTATTCCAGCGGGACGGCTCACAGGTTCTCCCGATAGTGGCTTCTGATCGTTTGCCATCAACAGTAAACCGGAGATAAACGGGCATTGGGCCTGATTGATAGTTCTTTGGCTTTTTCAAATAGAAAAGCAGATTGACGTTTGTTCTCATGGAAATGAGGATTAATAGTGAAACAAAATTAATTTTCTCATCACTTGAGCGCAAGATGTTCATATACTGAACCGCCTGCATATCAAACAGTTGCAGAAGAGTTGGTGAGTCGTTGAGCTACTTTGATTGACTCACCGCATTACTCACTTGAATCATGATTCCAAATGAATAATTTGGTGTGGCTGAAAACAAAAAACCCTTCAAATGATATCATTTGAAGGGTTTTGCTCAATTTTAATATTGATTTAGCGGAATGGACGGGACTCGAACCCGCGACCCCATGCGTGACAGGCATGTATTCTAACC